>JAKSLY010000025.1 GCA_024400955.1 Treponema sp. | reverse complement strand
GAACCATACTGGGCAATGATCAAGAAGGAACTCTTCCGCCCAGCCCTCATCAAGAAGGAAGCAAAGAACGTTAAGGTTGTTTACACACCACTCCACGGAACAGGTGCAATGCACGTTGAAAAGGTTCTCGGAGACCTGGGCCTTAAGGTTATTACAGTTCCACAGCAGAAGAAGCCTGATGGAGCATTCCCAACAGTTGAAAAGCCAAATCCAGAAGAAGCACCAGCACTCAAGATGGCTGTTGAACTTGCAATGAAGGAAAAGGCTGACGTCGTAATGGCAACAGACCCGGATGCAGACCGCTTTGGTACGGCATTCCCAGATGAAAACGGAAACTACGTACTTGTTTCTGGAAACCAGATGGGTGCCCTTCTTTGCGAATACGTTCTCCTTTCACGCACAGAAAAGAACAAGATGCCGGAAAATCCTGCATGTATCCGCTCTATCGTTACATCACCATTCGTTGACGCAATCTGTAAGAAGTACAAGGTAAAGCTCATTGAAGTTCTCACAGGATTCAAGTGGATTGCCGCTGCAGAAGCTGAATTCGAAAAGAACAAGACAAACAACTACGTATTCGGTCTTGAAGAAAGCTACGGATACAAGGTTGAAAAATCCGTAATGGACAAGGACGGTGTTTCAGCTGCAGCAATGTGTGCAGAAATGACACTCTACTGGAGAAGCCAGGGCGTTTCCCTCCTCCAGCACCTTAACGACATGTACAAGAAGTACGGTTACTTCGAAGACCGCGCAATCAGCAAGTACTTCGAAGGAATCCAGGGTCCTGCAATCATGGGCGGAATCATGACAAAGCTCCGCACGGAAGGCCTCAAGACTCTCGGTGGAAAGAAGGTTCTCAAGATCCGCGACTACGGAGAAAGCGTTGAATTCGACCCTGCAAAGGCAGACAAGAAGAAGAAGCTCAAGTTCCCAAAAAGCAACGTTCTCCAGTTCTTCCTCGAAGGCGGTACAATCGTTTCTGCACGTCCATCAGGAACGGAACCAAAGATCAAGTTCTACATCAACAGCACAATGCCTGTTAAGGGCGGAAAGGATGCTGAACTTGCTTCTGCAAAGGTTGAATGCGGAAAACTCTGCGACGCAATCACAAAGGAAATCAACAAGATTCTTGATTCAGCAAAATAACATTCTCCTGCATGCCTGAATCCGGCATGTTGGATGATCCCGCAGATTACGAAAAGAATTGTAGTCCGCGGGATTTTTTTTGTTTATGGGAAACGTAAAGATCCTTACAGACAACAAAAGAATTGTCAGAGACTTTTTTAACGATGAACTCACCTATGTGGCCTTCGACACGGAAACAACGGGACTCAGCCGTACCAACGACCACCTGATAGAAATTGGCGCCGTAAAATTCAACCGCCATGGAATAATCGGCAGCCCCTTTGACATGCTCATAAAACCGCCAGTGGAAATTCCTTTTTTCATTACAGGCCTTACGGGAATCGACGACTATATGGTAAGCAGAAGTCCTTGCGCTGCTGAAGCAATAAAGTCATTCCTTGATTTTGTGGAGGGACCGGACACAGTTCTCGTTGCCCACAATGCACCCTTTGACGTTCAGTTCATGAATGCAGAACTTGAACGCGCAGGCCAGCATCCCCTCAAGAATCCAGTCATAGACACACTGCGCATGGCAAGAGCCTTTCACCCAGACTACACAGGAACGGAAGAAGGCCCGTACAAGCTCCAGAGTCTTGCAAAACGATACGGAATCAATGTAATCTCGGCACACCGGGCCAATGATGATGCAAGGGTATGCATGGAAATTTTCATTCATCTTGCAGAAGAAAAACTTACTGCAGGAAACATACAATCCCTTGCAACCCAGGCACTGTTTTGCGACTGAAGGGATAAAACCATACCAAATTTTCTCAAAAAATATCAGAAAAATTGACATGTAATTTAGTTATACCATATAATTTAATTGTATGAAGGATTTTACTGGATTCAAGAAAGGCATTAATCTCGGTGGCTGGCTTTCCCAAAGTTCCCTGAAGAAAAACCACATGGACACATTCATCACAATTGATGACCTTAAGAAAATTTCTTCCTGGGGTCTTGATCACATACGCGTGCCCATCGACTATTCTCTCGTTCAAGATGAAGACGGAAACATAATCCAGACTGGATTTGAATACATAGACCAGTGCATATCCATGTGCGAGGAAGTTGGCCTTAATTTGATCCTGGACCTTCACAGGATCCACGGCTACTACTTTATTGACGGCGCCACCGACAATAAATTCTTTCATAACGAAAAGCTTGTCATGCACTACCTTAACCTGTGGATTGAATTTGCAAAGCGCTACGGTTCAAAGCCGGAACGTGTAGCCTTTGAGCTGATAAACGCCATCATGAACAAGGAAGACCAGGCTGCATGGATAAACATTGCAAAAAGCGCCGTTTCCCTCATCAGGGTTTATGCACCCAAAACAAAGCTTCTGATCCCAGGTGGCAACCACAGCAGCATCCACGCAATTTCCACCATGGCAGACTTTCATGACGAGAACATCGGATTCAGCTTTCACTGCTACGAGCCCCTTCTATTCTGCCAGCAGAGAGCCTACTGGAGACTGGACTTTCCCCAGGACCAGAAAATGGATTTTCCCGTCACCACCAAGGAATATTTTGACGTACTTGCAAAGCATCCTCAGCTAAAATACACTGAGGCAAACACATGCGCAGACTATCTGTCACCTGACAGCACCGGTTCAAACTATTTCATAAAGCTTTTCAAGCGTGCTGTTGAGTATGCCGAAAAAATGGACACCTTCATCTATTGCGTTGAATATGGTGTGATAGACAGGGCAGACAATTCATCCACCCTGCAGTGGCTCATGCAGATTCACGAGGCCTTTGAAAAATACAACATCGGACGTGCACTCTGGACCTATAAGGGAATGGACTATGGCCTGTGTGACCAGCGCTTTGAAGGCCTGAGGGAAATGGTCCTTCAGTACATGTAATTATCCGCGGGGAGCCTTTGCCGGATCAATCGGTGCAGACTTCTGGAAAACCATGAGACTTATCTGGTTTGTACCCTTGATGCTGTCAACACCGGCAGTGCCGATTGCATCTCCAAAGACAACATAGTCGCCCTTCTTTACCTTAATTGAACCAAGCCCTGAATAAACGTAGATGTGGCCTGTCTTTGACTGAACAAAGACAACCTGTCCGTAACCACGGTAGTTGCCTACGTACATGATTGTACCTGCGCGGATTGCAGTCACGCTCTCGTTCTTCTGGGCCGAAAGCTGGACGCCGTTAATCTTTCCGGTCATGTATGTAACGGAAGGATTCTTAACAGGCCATGTCAGGGAAGAATCTCCCTTTTTTGCCGAATACTTTCTTGGGTCATCAGGAAGGGATGGCAGGCTCGGATTAGCAGTATCAACAATGGTAACTGGAATCTTAAGCTTCATTCCAATCTTAAGGACTGCATCCGAATCAAGGTTATTAAGGGACTTGAGCTCATCAACAGTTATCTCGTTGACCTTTGCAATGTGATAGAAGGTGTCTCCCTTCTGAACCGTATATGTGTCGAATTTCCTGTTTGCATTTGACTGGGAAGCATCTGCAGATGAGGGTGCAGTTGCTGCAGCTGGTGAAGATGTCGCAGCAGGTGACTGGGCAGCAGGAGATTCCTTGGTTTCCCCACCGGGAATCGTAAGCTTCTGGCCGGCCTTTAAGACTGAATCCTTTGTAAGACCATTGGCTGCCTGAAGCTGATCAACGGTAATCCCGTATTTTCTGCTGATTGAATAGTAGGTTTCGCCTTTGTCAACAGTGTGCACAACCTGTGCAAAGCATGCTGAAGAAAATGCAACAAGAGCAAGAAGCACTGCTTTTTTTAAACCAAAAATAGACCTTTTCATACTCTATCAATATCGGCATTTTCCTTACATAATTTTACATGGGAATTGCAAAATGGCAAAAAAAAAGGGGAATGCCCAAAAGTTGGAGTGAACTCCACTTATTGAACATCCCGCCTGTAAATCTACTGATAGACCCTGACGTAATCAACAAGCATGGTTGCCTTTTCCAGCTTAGGATCAACTCCCTTCTGGCCGCCCCATGAACCGTCAATGGCAATGTTCATGATAAGGTGGAATGGAGTGTCAAAGGGCCATTCTTCCCAGGAAACATGAGGGTTTTCAAAGACATAGAATTCCTCACCGTCAACAAGCCAGCGGATTCTGTCCTGGTTCCAGTCAATGGCATAGGTGTGGAACTTTTTTGTAGTTCCCTTAACCTTTGCATGGCATGTCTTCTGTGTGTTGATCTTATGGTTAAAGGCCTTTGTATGAACTGTCGTATGGATTTCATCGATGTCAAAGCCGACCATTTCCATGATGTCGATTTCTCCAGAGCGAGGCCATCCACCGTACCTGGTTCCTTCTGGAAGCATCCAGATTGCAGGCCATGTTCCAACACCGGCAGGAAGCTTTGCACTTACCTCAATGTATCCATGGTCCCAATGGGCAAGATGTTCCGTCTTGATTCTGGCACTTGTCCAGCTGTTTGATTTTGGGGCACGAAGGGCATTGATCTCAAGAAGACCATCACGAACCGTTACATTTTCAGGCTTGTCGGTGTACTTTTGGATTTCGCCGTTTCCCCATCCATTCAGGTTGCCGAGGGAATAGGTCCACTTTGATGCATCCGGCTTTCCGTCAACATCAAATTCATCGTTCCATACAAGGTTCATTCCTTCCGGAACGCCACTCTTTACCTTACGGTCTGAACATCCAGTCATTGCAAGCACCAATGCTCCAATAGCCAAAGCTGACAAAAGAATTCTCTTCATTATTACCTATCTCCTCTAAAACACCCCAGGAAATACATCATCCATGCCATAAAGTTTGCCGGATTCAAGCTTTCCTTCGTCAAGAAGGTTCTTGAGGTTGATTACGGCATGAACTGCACCGCTTGCAAATCCCTGGCGGCTTCTTGCAGTGTGGGTAAGCTCGATGGTATCTGCTGCACTGTCAAAGAAGATCTTGTGGGTGCCAGGAACGCTGCCGCATCTTGTAGAAGACACATGAAGCTCGTTTGGCTTTGGACGGGCCTTAAATTCATTTGTCACGATGGTATCCTTTCGAGAAAGGAATTCCATGGCGTGCTTTGCAAGGTCAAGGGCTGTTCCCGACGGACTGTCTGCCTTCTGGTTGTGGTGCATTTCCCAAAGGGCTGCATCATATTCATCAAAGTGGTCAACGAGGCGGCATGCTTCCTCAACGATCTTATAGAAAACATTTACACCGATGGAAAAGTTTGCGCTGGTCATTATTGTTCCGCCACAAGATGCGGCAAGAGCAGCAACCTCTTCCTTCCTGTCGTTCCAGCCTGTAGTTCCAACTACGAGAGGGAGCTTTGTAGGCAGCAGAGCCTTGATGTTATCCATGACAGATGCAGGATGGGTAAATTCGATGATTCCCTCTGCTCCGCTTGCAACAACTGCATCAACAATTGCCTTCGTGTCACCGGCTGCAACCTTAACCTTTGCATCATCAGCAAAGACATCGATTGTGGTTACAACGCTATGGCCAAGATTAAGGGCAGTCTGTTCAAGCATGTGCCCCATTTTTCCGTATCCAACTAATGCGATCTTCATTTAATTCTCCAAATTAGAACAGGGCTGAATGAACAACCTGAACTGTCTTGTCTGCCTCTGCCATGTCAACAAGGAAGCTTATGTTTACCTTGCTTGCACCCTGGCTGATCATCTGAACGTTAATGCCTTCCCTGTTAAGTGCATCAAATGCCTTTGCAAGAATTGCACTGGAATGACTTGCATCACAAATTACGGTGATGATTGCCTTTTCGCCTGTTGCCTTGACTTCTGCAACGCGGCCAAGGTCTTCAAGAAGGCCAGAAAGGTCGCCCTTTGTATTTACCGTCAGGGAAACGGAAACTTCTGAAGTTGCAATCACATCGATGCTGATGTTCCACTTGAGGAACTGGTTGAAGATGTGTGCAAGGAATCCTGCAGCCCCAAGCATGCGGCTTGACTGGATGTCGATCAGAGTTACGTTCTTAACCTTTGTAAGTGCAGTCACTGGAGGAACGGAACCCGTGTGCTTTTCAACGATGAGGGTTCCTTCGCTCTTGATGTTGTAGCTGTTCTTTACGCGAACCGGAGTTCCAGTCTTGCGGCAAGGAATCATTGAGCGTGGGTGAAGAACCTGTGCACCAAAGATTGCAAGTTCCTGTGCCTCTTCATAGGTAACTTCAGGAACAGGCTTTGCATCCTTTACAAGACGTGGATCCGTAGTCATGATTCCGTCCACATCCTTCCATGTCTGGATTTCCTTTGCGCCCATTGCAGAACCGATCATTGTTGCACTGAGGTCGGAACCACCGCGGCCGAGGGTTGTGATTGTTCCATGCTTATCCTTTGCAATGAATCCGGTAACGATAGGAATTTCCTTCTGCTTGCCGTTCTTGTAATCGTTCAGGTGCCTTGGAATGTTTTCCCAGACTTCATCAAGAAGTTCTGCTGCCATGTAGTTGCTGTCGGAAACGATGCCGATGTCCCATGCGTCGTAGAACTTTGCAGGTGTACCGAGCTTTGTAAGATAGGCTGCCATCATGCGTACGCTCATTCGTTCACCAAAAGAAACAAGATAGTCGCGTGAACGCTTAGAAAGTTCCTTGAGCATGCTGATACCGGTCAGGAGAGTCTTAAGTTCATCAAGGAGTTCCTTGATTGCCGGAACCTCAATTCCAAGTTCCCTGGCAGTGTCAAAATGAAGCTTTTCCACCTTTTCGATGTCTACTTTTCCTTCCACTGCCATGTCGGCTGCTTCCAGAAGGTGGTCTGTTGTGTCTCCCATGGCAGAAAGAACTACTGCAGGAAGCTCGTCTTTGTAAGCCTGAATAATTTCAGCAACGTGTCTGATGCGGTCAGCGTTAGCAACTGAAGAACCGCCGAATTTCATAACTATCATAATGAAAAGAGTATACAGTATTTGCCGTTTTTGTGCAAAAGTGTATAATCCTTGACCATGAAAAACAAAGAAGTTTTTTTTAAGGGAATCAAGGACGGGATCCCCATTGCACTGGGTTACTTTGCCGTGGCATTTTCACTGGGCATCAATGCAAAGAAGGCAGGACTTAATCCATTCCAGGGATTCATTGCAAGTCTTACGACAAAGGCCTCCGCCGGGGAATTTGCAGGATACACTGTCATTGCCGCAGATGCCGCCTACATAGAAATGATACTTGTAATTCTTGTGGCCAACGCAAGATACTTTCTGATGAGCTGTTCCATGAGCCAGCGTCTTGATCCGGACATGAAGTTCATCCACCGCCTTGGCCTTGGATGGTGCATCACCGATGAGGTGTTTGCCATCTCCATTGCCCAGAAAGGCTGCATAAATCCCCTCTACCCTTACGGAGCCATCACCATAGCATCACTATGCTGGGCCCTGGGAACCGCATGCGGAATAATTGCAGGCAACCTGATGCCGGCCATGGCCGTAAGCGCCCTAAGCGTTTCCCTCTACGGAATGTTCCTTGCAGTAATCATCCCGCCAAGCCGGGAAGACAAAAAAATTGCAGTTGTAGTCGCATGTTCCTTTGCACTGAGCTTTGCTGCATCAAAAATGAAGTTTCTTGATTCACTCTCCGGAGGAATGAAAACCATAATCCTTACGATACTGATCTCAACCCTTGCTGCCCTGTTCTTTCCAAAGAAGGAAGACGCAGTGGAAGAGGAGGCTGCACAATGAAGCACAACATCTGGCTGTACATTTTCCTGATGGCGGGAGTCAGCTACCTTATAAGGGTCATACCCTTCACCCTCTTCAGGAAGCAGATAAAAAGCACATTCATAAAATCATTCCTGTACTATGTTCCTTATGCAACCCTTGCAGTAATGACTTTTCCGGCCATCCTTGAGTCGACAAAAAATCCGCTGCCATCAGCTGCTGCATTCATTCTTGGAATTGTTGCCGCATACTTCAAGGCAGGCCTTTTCAAGGTTGCAGTCCTGTGCTGCCTTACGGTTCTTGGATTGAGTCTTTTGGGATTTTAAGAAGCAATTTATCTTGCGCGCCTGTCGTAGCCGGACTTGATGTAGAATTCGCTCTTGCGCCTGTACATCATGGCATCGGCATCCTTGATCTTTTCTTCCACGTTCTCGCAGACTTCGATCCAGGTTTCGCCGCAGCTTAGGATCGGGCTTTCATCAAGGATCTGCTGGAACATCAAGTTCCCCTTTTCAAATTCAGAGCGTGTAATGTACCTTCTGAAGATAACGAATTCGTCACCGCCAATCCTAAAGATGGAATCGTCTTCCCTGGAGAATACGGTCTTGAGCAGTGCCGAACAGTTTGTGATGAGCTGGTCACCGGCTTCATGGCCCTTGCTGTCGTTTGTCTTCTTAAGGCCGTTAATGTCAGCAAAAACAACACCAACATCGGTTTCCCGGTCCCTTTCCATCCTGCTGATTTCTTCAACATAGGCATGCCTGTTCCTGCAGCCGGTCATGTTGTCGCAGTAGCTCAGGTTATAGAGTTCCTTCATGTACTTCATCTTTGTGTGAACTTCGACAATGAAAGAACTTACGGATTCAAGAAGAATGTTTGTCTCCGTGTTTACGCTCGGATTGGCAACGCCAAGGAACCCCATGAATTCCTTGCCTTCAAAAAGAGGAACGGCAATAAGGTTTCTCATGCCAGCTTCGGAAAGGGATTTGTATTCACCAGGATAAAGTCCCTTGAGTATGTTTACGTCATGAATCCTCAATGTCTTGTGGGAAAGGAAAATGTCATACCAGCGGCGGAACAATTCAACGTCAACATTCTGAAACTCTTCCTTATGAGACAGGACACCTTCCCTTATCCATTCGTAGGACATGCAGAAAGTGTTTGCTGAAAAATCAAAGTCGATGATATGGGCCCCGTCAGCTCCATGGTACTTGCCGATTATTTCAAGAAGTTCCTTTATTGACTTGTCATAGTCATCAGACATGTTGAGGGCGCGCACGCAGTCAATGAGGGTTTCCTCAACCTTAAGCCTGTCCCTGAGTGAAAGAATCTCACCTTCGATTTTTTCCACGCCAAAAAGCGCCTTTGAAAGATTTCCATCGGAATCATATTCAACAGGGAAGAAAGATGCGCGGCAGTATCCGTAATACTTTCCAAAAAATTCATAGCTTATGGAACGCTTAGATTCAAGACGATGCCCCAGGGTCTCGCAGTTGGCAAAGGCAGTGGCATTCTTGATGTAATCCTCATCGGCAAGACACCTTAAGATTGAATAGATGCAGGTCTGGAGATGTTCGTTTTCTCCTGTCTCGCGAAGAACATAGGGATCCGACTTTATTTTCTTATAACGCTGTTCAGCCAGATCGCAGTAACCAAGGACAATGTAGCTGTCGGCAATGCTTTCGTTGATTTTCTTTCTGTCGGTGGAAAGTTCGCGGACTGCAGTGAATGATGTCAAAAGCTTTCTTGCAAGAATGATGATGGAAATCACGAACAGGAAGATGATCACGCAGTCGGTGATTATGAGGTTCTTGAATGGAAGAAGTATGGTCTTAAGCCCGACATAAGTGACAAGGTACCATCCAAATTCATCCATGGGAGTACAGAAAATGAATACTGTTTTGCCTTCCCTCTTTACGCTGGTCAATCCCTTTCCGGACACAAGGGAAAGCCATTTGCGGCCTTCATCCGATTCATCCTGGTCAAAGAGAGGCTCGGCACTTATCTGAGACTTTGTATCGGCAACAATGATGTTATTCTCCTGGGTTAAAACGAGAACTCCGTCGATGAAGGTCGAATCTATGGAAGACTTGATAAGGTCGCTTACATAATCGCAATAGACATCCCCGCCAATGACAGCAGCCGGTCCGTCTGCCTTGATCCTTGCAGAAATTGAAAAGCAGGGCTTTTTAAGGTATGCATCAACATAGGGTTCAGTAATGGTAAAACCATCAGACTTCATGGCACCGGTAAACCAGGGGCGTTCCGTAACCTTATAGTTCTCATCCGGCTTCCATCCGCTGCCGTCAACATAATATCCATTTTCATTACCGACAAAAATTCCTGCAGGGAAAGCATCGTGGAGGGCATGGGTAACCGGCAGGTATAATTCCAGGTTATCCTTGTTAAGGTTGTCGTATTCAATCTGGGATTTGTAGATGCTGATCTCATTGAAGTTTTTCTGCATCCATAATTCAATCTGCTGGGAACATGCCTGGGAATAGGAAGCAACCCTTTTCTTCGTGCTTAGCAGAACAGTATAGGCAGCCAATGCAACGAGAAATGCAGACAGCAGCAGAGCAACGACTACGGACGAAACAAAAAGCTTGAATGTCCATGTGCGCTTGATTTTAAACATTTTCCCCCCAAAAACGTTCCAGCATCCAAATGTTCGGACATCCCTAAAAATACCTTCCAGAGACTCCAATTCAAATTTGAAAAAAGGACTTCGCTTAATTATAATGATGGGGAATCAAATACTCAAGGGAATGGGCTCAAACCCAGGGTCAAAAAACAAAGCATCCCAAGGACCCATTCATCCAGGATGCCTTGTACCCTTCACCATGGAAAAAATTATGAACAGACTGTTCTCTGACAAAGACCTAAGAAGATTGATAGTGCCGCTGATTTTTGAGCAGATGCTTGCAATGATGGTTGGCATGGCAGACACGATGATGATAGCCACAAGAGGGGAAGCTGCAGTTTCCGGCGTATCATTGGTGGACATGATAAACTACCTGATCTTCAGCATTCTGGCAGCCCTTGCCCAGGGTGGAGCCGTAGTCACATCCCAGTTCATCGGTGCAAGGAAAATCAAGGAGGCGCTCAAGTCGTCAAGGCAGCTTCTGTTTACGGTTTTGATGTCGGGGCTTTTCATCTGCTTCATCTTCATCATGTTCCGCAGGGGAATCCTTAAGATTCTCTTTGGAAGAATCGAAGACGACGTCATGGCCAATGCAATCATATACCTGATCATCTCCGCATCAGCATACCCGTTCATAGCCATATATAATTCATGCGCCGCAGTCTTCCGTTCCATGGGGAATTCAAAAATCACCTTCAGGGTTTCTGCTGTCATAAACGTGTTCAACATTATCGGAAACGCCTTCTGCATTTTCGTGCTGAACATGGGAGTTGCCGGCGTTGCACTTCCAACCCTTGCCGCATGGATCCTCGGTTCCCTGATGCTATACATCCTGCTCAAGAACCCAAACCGCCAGCTTTACTTTGAAAGCACAAGATTCACCCTTGACCTTGGGCACATAAAAAAAATCCTCAGGATTGGAATTCCAGGGGGAATTGAAAGCGGACTTTTCCAGCTTGGACGAGTTCTTGTCGTAAGCATAATCTCCGGATTTGGAACCGTTCAGATTGCAGCCAACGGAGTTGCAAACAACCTGGATGCCCTTGGTTCCATGATAGGCTGCGCAATGAACCTTGCAGTCATAACGGTCATCGGCCAGTGCGTCGGAGCCGGAGACGAGGAACAGGTAAAATACTATACGAAAAAACTCCTCAGGTTTACATACATTACGGAAGGGGCAGTCATTGCAGTCGTGATGGTGCTTCTGGACAGGATTCTTTTTATATACGGACTCAACGCAGAGACAACGGCACTTGCAAAAAAACTCGTACTCATCCACAACGGATGTGCATTTTTCATGTGGCCGCTGGCATTTGTTCTCCCAAACATTCTCAGGGCGGCAAACGACGTAGTCTTTACCATGATCGTTTCCATCTGCTCCATGTTCTTCTTCCGCGTTTTCTTTGGCCACGTCCTGGGTAACCTGCTGGGAATGGGAGCCGTGGGAGTGTGGATAGCAATGATTTCCGATTGGGTGTGCAGGATTTCCTTCTTTGTTGCACGGTTTGCAGGCGGCAGGTGGAAAAAGCTTGCAGGCCTTTAAACGCTGCCACCTAAAGGCGGGATTTTTTTGAGAGCTCTAGAAGATATTTTTAGAGCCTCCCTTTATTCTTCAGTTTTTTCAACGGCACCTTCAAGCTTCAGTCCCATGGGATTGTTGTCCCTCCTGAAGGAATAAAGCCTGCCGTCCTTGAGGAAGCAGTGGTATGAGTGGGCGGTTGCCACAAGGTCGCCTGTCTTCTCGTTGACCATTTTGTAGCCCACCTTCATCTTGAGTCCGTTGTATTCAAGGAGAGAAACTTCTATCCTGATTACATCGCTGAATTCAGTCGGATGCTTGTAGTCAATGCCAAGGCTTACGACAGGGGAACCGATGCCCTCCGCTTCCACAGTTTCAAAGGGGAGCCCTATTTTCTCAAGGAATTCCACACGGGCTTCTTCCATGTACTTGATGTAATTTGAATGATGGGTGATGCCCATCTTGTCAGTCTCGTGGTAATTAACCTTTCTCATGTATGGAATCATTTTTTACTCCCTTTTTTTATGATTGCAGTTTAGCTGCATGGAATTGGGACGCAAGCGTCTTCAAGAATCGGCAAAGCCGATTCTTGACACAATCTATCTGTTAAACAATAGCTGCGTGGAATTGGGACGCAAGCGTCCTTAAGAATCGGCAAAGCCGATTCTTAACATAATTCATTCGTTAAACAATAGCACTATGAAATTCCTGAAGTGATTTTACGCTTCCCTTTCCGTTCTTGATGGCTTCCATACCGGCGATGGCGGCACGGGCGGCGGCAATTGTCGTAATGTATGGAACCTTGTACTTAAGGGCTGCCTTGCGGATTGCTTCCTCATCTGCAACAACACCGCGGCGTACCGATGGTGTGTTGATGCACAGGCAGACTTCCTTGTTAAGGATTACATCGATAACGTTAGGGCGTCCTTCATTGATCTTATTGATCTTTGTGCAAGGAATATTGTTTTCCGCAAAGTATCTTGCAGTTCCTTCAGTGGCAATGAGTTCAAAACCAAGGGCAGAAAGCTTCTTTCCAACCTCGATGATCTGTTCCTTAAGGTTAACCTTGTCGCTCAATGAAACGAGAACCTTCTTTGTTTCCCCGGCCGTAGGGGCTGCAGGCAGTTCACTTCCGGCTGCTTCCTGGCTCTTGTAGAATGCAAGGTCAAAGTCGCGGCTGAGTCCGAGAACTTCACCGGTTGAACGCATTTCAGGTCCGAGAACCGGGTCAACGTTAGGGAACTTTGTGAACGGGAACACTGCTTCCTTTACGCCGTGGTGCGGAATCACCTTTTCCGTAAGCTTAAGGTCTGCAAGGGATTCACCGAGCATGAGGCGGGTTGCAAGGCGTGCCATCTGCGTGTTGCATACCTTTGAAACAAGAGGAACCGTACGTGATGCGCGTGGGTTTGCTTCAATTACGAAAACTTTGCCGTCTTCGATTGCGTACTGCATGTTCATGAGACCGCATACGTGGAGGTTCTGTGCAATCTTCCTTGTATATTCCTTGATGGTCTCAAGATTTTCCTTAGGGATTCCCACAGGAGGAATTACACAGGCAGAGTCACCTGAATGGATTCCTGCAAGCTCAATGTGTTCCATTACGGAAGGAATGAACACTTCCTTTCCGTCAGAAAGTGCATCCGATTCGCATTCAAGGGCATTGTGCAGGAAGCGGTCGATCAAAAGAGGACGGTCCGGTGTTACGCCGACAGCCTTTTCAACATATTCAGAAAGCATCTTTTCGTCGTAGATTACTTCCATTCCGCGTCCACCAAGAACGAATGAAGGACGAATCATGATAGGATATCCGATGCGGTCTGCAGCTTCCTTGGCTTCTGCAAAATTAATTGCCATGGCGCTTTCTGGCATTGGAATCTCAAGCTTGTCCATCATCTTGCGGAACAAGTCACGGTCTTCTGCAATGTCGATTGAGTCGATTGATGTACCAAGGATGTTAACGCCTTCATCGCTGAGGGCGCGTGCAATGTTGAGAGGAGTCTGGCCGCCAAACTGAACGATGACACCCATTGGCTTTTCCTTCTCGTAAATCTGGAGAACGTCTTCAAGGGTAACCGGTTCAAAGTAAAGCTTGTCCGATGTGTCATAGTCTGTGGAAACAGTTTCAGGGTTGCAGTTTACGAGGATTGTCTCGTATCCCATTTCCTTAAGCTGCATTGCGGCATGACAGCAGCAGTAGTCAAATTCAATACCCTGGCCGATTCTGTTTGGTCCGCCGCCAAGGATCATGATCTTCTTCTTGTTGTCTGTTGCAGGAGCCTTGTCCACATCGTTGTATGTTGAATAGTAGTAGTTTGCATTTTCAACGCCGGAAACAGGAACAGCAAGCCATCCTTCCTTAACGCCAAGTTCAGTTCTCTTCTTGCGAACGTCCTTCTCGCGAATGCCAAGGATTTTTGCAATGTACTTGTCGCTGAATCCTTCCTTCTTAGCCTGAACAAGAAGGTCGTCTGCAGGAAGCTGACCCGGAGTCTGGAGCATCTTTTCTTCAGTCTCAACAAGCTCCTTCATTTCCTGGAGCCATTCCTTCTTTACGAAAGTAATTTCGTTAAGCTTATCAAGGCTAACTCCCTTGCGGATTGCTTCGTAAAGGATGAACCAGCGTTCAGAGCTTGCAACCTTGAGCATTTCGCAAAGTTCTTCTGCAGACTTCCTGTTAAAGTCCTTTGCAAAGCCAAGGCCTGCGCGACCGTTTTCAAGGCCACGGATTGCCTTCTGGAAAGTTTCCTTGAATGTCTTGCCGATGGCCATGACTTCACCAACGGCCTTCATCTGTGTTCCAAGGCTGTCTTCAACACCACGGAATTTTTCAAATGCCCAGCGTGCAAACTTAAGAACAACGTAATCTCCGTCCGGAGCACCGCCTGCCGTGTACTTATCAAGTGTTCCGTCACGCCAGTATGGAATTTCATCAAGGGTCATGCCGGAAGCAAGCTTTGCAGAAACAAGGGCGATTGGGAAACCTGTAGCCTTTGAAGCAAGGGCAGAAGAGCGTGATGTACGAGGGTTGATTTCGATGATTACAACTTCACCGGTCTTAGGGTTGTGTGCAAACTGAACGTTTGTTCCGCCGATAACGCCGATGGATTCAACAATCTTGAATGCGTCCTTAACGAGACGGTCCTCAAGTTCCTTGTCGATTGTCATGAATGGGGCTGCACAGAATGAGTCACCTGTGTGGACTCCGACTGCATCAATGTTTTCTATAGTACAGATGGCAATCATCTGGTTCTTTGCATCGCGAACAACTTCAACCTCAAGTTCTTCCCAGCCGAGGATGGACTGCTCGATGAGACACTGGTGCGTAAGGGAAAGTTCAAGGCCGTTCTGGCAGATGGTGCGAAGTTCTTCCATATTATAGCAGAATCCACCGCCAGCTCCACCCATTGTGTATGCAGGGCGAACTACGATAGGGAACCCGATTTCGTTGGCAATCTTTTCTGCCTCTTCAACGCTGTAGCAGATGTCGGATGCAGGTGTCTTGATTCCAAGCTTCTGCATTGTCTCCTTAAAGATCTCGCGGTCCTCACCACGTTCAATGGCATCAAGATTTACGCCGATAACCTTAACACCGTACTTGTCCAGGACACCAGCCTTGTTAAGTTCCTGTGCAAGGTTAAGTCCCGTCTGTCCGCCAAGGTTTGGAAGGAGTGCATCCGGACGTTCCTTTTCGATGATCTGAGTAAGGCGCTCAAGGTTAAGCGGCTCGATGTAAGTTGCATCTGCCATAACCGGGTCCGTCATGATGGTTGCAGGATTTGAGTTTACAAGGACAATCTTGTATCCCTGCTCACGAAGGGCCTTGCATGCCTGTGTTCCCGAATAGTCAAATTCACATGCCTGACCGATGACGATTGGCCCTGAACCGATGATCAGCACCTTAGAAATGTCCGTACGTTTTGCCATTTTGTAACCCCTAAAAATTAGATATTTAAAAAAAAAACTGAACCCGCAGCAAAAGCGAATTCAGTCTTTCAATGTATACTCAGCATAAAAATGAATAGGTTTCATAATCGTGCCGAATTATACAAAAATATCACGTTTTTTTCAAGTTAGGGGCGTCCCCCGCAAAAAGCGGGTCGGCGCTTCCAGGCTCCACTACGTTCGGTCCTGACGGACACGCCAAGGCGTCCTTCCAGTGCCTGACGCATACCCCACCACAAGTGGATCCAGTTCTTCCATAAGTTCCGCCTAGAATCCAAATCCCCCAGGAAACTTCATTCCGTTTGGAAGCTTCATATTCTTAAGCTGGCTCATGTCCATGCCGCCAAGACCGTTCATTCCGCCCTGGCCTCCCATCATGCTTGCCATCTGGTTCATCATCTTTGCCTGGGCACCACGGTTGCGGGTAAGCTTCTTCATGGTAAGCTTTGTCTTTTCAAACTGCTTGATGAGCTTGTTCACTTCCTGAACCGAAGTTCCGCTTCCCTTTGCAATCCTCTTGCGGCGTGCAGGGCCAATGATAAGGTGGTTTGCGCGTTCCTTCTTTGTCATGCTCTGGATGATTGCCTTCTGGTGCTTGAGGGCTTCCTGGCTCTGTCCAAGCTGTGCGTCCGTAAGCTGCCCCGCAAGGCCCGGAAGCATGTCCATGATCTTGGAAACGCTTCCCATCTTTTCAACCTGTTCAAGCTGCTCAAGCATGTCCTGCAGGGTGAATTCATTCCTCTGCATCTTCTTCTGCATCTTGAGGGCAGCTTCTGCATCAACGGTTTCGTCGGCCTTTTCAACACGGGAAACGATATCACCCATGCCGAGGACGCGGCTTGCAATTCTGTCCGGATGGAATTCCTCAAAGTCCTCCGTCTTTTCACCTGTACCGATGTAGAGTATCGGTTTCTGCGTAATGGACTTGAGGGAAAGGGCTGCACCACCACGGGCGTCAGAGTCAAACTTTGTAAGGATAACGCCTGTAAGTCCCAGCTGCTCGTCAAATGACTTGGCAATGTCAACGGCATTCTGACCAGTCATGCTGTCTGCAACGAGAACCGTTTCAACAGGATTCATGGCCTTCTTGAGTTCAACAAGTTCTTCCATCATGTCGCCGTCAATCTGGAGACGACCGGCAGTATCTATGATGATGGTGTCAAGACCGTTCTTCTTTGCATAATCAAGGGCACCCTTTGCAACCTTAAGTGCTGCCTTTGGACTTGCCTTTCCGTCAGCCATCCTGAGGGCTTCGTCATCCTTGTACACGGGAACTTCAATCTTCTGGCCCAAAACGCAAAGCTGTTCAACTGCTGCTGGACGAACAAGGTCACATGCAACAAGAAGCGGGCGCCTGCCGTCTTTCTTAAGCTTTGCAGCAAGCTTGTGGGCTGCAGTGGTCTTACCGGCACCCTGGAGACCAAGGAGCATTACGACGGATTCCGTATCAGGTCCCTTGAGGGCAAGATCCTTTTTCTCATCGCCAAGCATGCCAACGATCTTGTCGTGGATGATCTTGACAAACTGCTGGCCCGGGTCAACGGCCTTTAGAACCTTTTCGCCCTTGGCTTCTTCTATCGTGGAATTTACAAAGCGCCTTACAACGCGAAGGTTAACGTCGGCCTCAAGAAGAGCCATCTTGATCTGCTCAACTGTTTCCTCAATGTTCTTTTCTGTAATTGTAGACTTGCCGCTTAAAGTGCGGATAATGCCGCTAAATGTTCCTGTGATTTTTTCCAGCATGGGAATTTTCCTTTAAAATAATATAAGGCATCCGCCGCCTTTTTACGGAGACAGAATGCCTACAGTGTAAATGAAGATGAATAAAATTTCAATTTACAACGAGCAAAGATGCGATTTTTCCGTCGTTGGTATAGCACTTCTGCGGGTTGCTGGCATCGTGAAAGGAAGTGATGCCAGTGTAGAATGCATATTCATATTTTCCCGGTGGAAGCGAAAGTTCAAACTTGTAAAGCCCCGGGGAAACTTCCGTCATCTGGTAAATCCAGCTGTCCCAGTTGGTAAAGCTTCCCCCAACGCGAACCTGCTGACCGGATTTTCCGCGGTAAACAAACTGAACCTTGCCCGACGGCTTTTTTTCCGTAACTGGAGGAATGTACCTTGATGCATCAAAATGGGAAAGGAGAATGTCCGCTTCCCTGCTGTAGACGGTGGACTCGTTCATGGGATCCACAGACCACAGGCCGTCAACAATAACCCTGTAGTCAAATGCAAGGACATCCTTTGGAAGGTCCAGGACGTAAAAGTAAAGGGACCTGGATTCCTCAAAATCCACGTTGAGAATTTTCTTAAGCTTGAATGAATGGATCGTCCTGAAGCCTTCAAAATCAAAGGCAATGCCTATGTGACGCGGCCCGCTTTCCGCAGTAAAGATCACCTTATCCCCAGCAAGATAGGGAGGGCGCACCTTGGAAATGGAATTGACGATTTCTGCGTAATCCAGCTGTTCATCCGTCATGTGCTGAACTTCTGCAGCAAAGGAAAGGGCTGTCGCCATGAGGACGGAAAGAACCAACGTAAAAAGCTTTTTCATACATTGAATTTCGGAATTTCCGGAGGCCAACTTTAGATAAAAAGTTTCTATATAAAAGGAAACATATTCTAAACTCGGGCCTGTCCGATACCGATACTATCATTGATAAACTGTCGATTTGAGGAGTATAATCAGAAACTATGCCAGGACTTAAGCAACTGCAGAAGTTGAACTCAGATTTATTGATTCTCGGTGATGAAGAAAAAATCCGCGCAGCAAGAGGCGAAAAACCTGTTATTGCAAAGATTCCAAATACCGTACAGGACATTGACGACTCAAACGACTTTCAATACGGACTTCCAAAGGTTTCGGAAGATGAACTGGCCGCAGCCGGTGGGGAACAGCAGGAAGACAACGGATTTTCTGACTTCTTCGGAGACGGAAACGACGCTTCTGCGGCAGAAACTTCAGCACCTGCAGAAGGGGATGCAGCTCCAGCCATGCCGGACATGTCAGACCTTCTTTCATCAGATTCCATGGATCTTGCAGACCTGGACCTTAGCGACTTTGAAGACACTCCGGAGCCACAGCCGGAACCTGAGCCTGAGCCAACTCCCATTGAAGACATGGACCTTGATTCCCTTCTTTCCATCGCCCCGGAACCGGAAGTTTCGTCCCTTCCGGAAGAGGATGCAGCGGAAGTGGCAGAAGAACCTGTTGAATTGGCACAGGATACAGCATTTGAAGATATTTCCACAGACGACCTGCTGAACGACATTCCGGCAGCAGACAGCCTTTCAGAGCCGGACGGAACGGCATTTGACCCTTCACTCTTTGATTCCACCGACATGGAAACTCCGGCAGACGAAAGTGAACCCCAGGACCTGCCTGAATTCGACGAAGGCAACCTGATGAATTCCCTCGGATCCATCGGCTCCCTAGATCCTGTCGATTCTCCAGAGATGGCAATTCCTGCTGATTCAATGGATTCTGTTGACTCCATGGGAACCGTCGAAGATCTTGGCGGCAATTCATCTCCTGCAGACGATGCCGGTCTTGACGGCTTGGGTGACATTGGTGAACTTAACCTGGACAGCCTGAACCTTGACGGCATGGATGATGCCGGACAGAGTGACGACATGGGACTGGGTGACCTTGGTGATCTTGGAAACCTGGACAATCTTGGTGATGACCTGGGAGATCCTGGAACCCAGGATAACCTTGGTGACCTGGGTAACGAAGCACAGTCTTCAGAAGACGTACTTAACCTTGGCGATGGTCTTGGTGACCTTAACCTGGACAATATGACCATGGATGACAGTGGAACAGAAGGAACTGCTCCATCGGACGAAGGCGACATGAACCTTGAAGGCCTTGATCTTGACGGCCTTAACCTGGACAGCCTGAACCTTGACGGCATGGATGATGCCGGACAGAGTGACGACATGGGACTGGGTGACCTTGGTGATCTTGGAAACCTGGACAATCTTGGTGATGACCTGGGAGATTCTGGAGCACAAGATAACCCTGGTGATGAACTTGACGGAAACGATGTGGATGAATTTACGGATCCAAACAGCGAATTCGGCACTTCAGAATCACTGGACCTTAACGAAGGAATTCCAAACGAATTCAACGAAATACCGGACCTGAACAACCTTGGTGCAGGCATGGATCCTTCACCCGCAGATTCAGGAGCGGACGACCTTTCTTCCCTTTCAATGGACGACGATTCCACTGGCGGCGACATGGGTGGCTTGGGCGACCTTGGTGACCTTGGAAACCTGGACAATCTTGACCTGCCAAACTTTGGAGACGACGGGAATGCATCCACTGGTGATGGAATGGAAAATCTTTCCCTCGACGAATTCGGCATGGATGACATTACAGGAGCCTCTCCACTTTCTCCGGAAGATGCCGTTCCAGAAGAACTCCCTGCAGAAACCTTCGACACTTCAGACATCAGCGGACTGGACTTTTCCGGCGAAAGCGACTTTGACCTTGGCGACATTGACGGAATTGAAGGCGACGACGAATTCAACATTCCAGGATTTTCGGACACTCCTGTTGCAGAAATCAAGAAGGTGCAGGACGTTCAGACTCCCGACTTCTCAAAGGCTGCCGACCCAAGCGAAAAGGACAAGCCAAAGAACACCTTCACAGACAACGAATACAAGAGGTTCCTCAAGAACCTTTCAACATATCCTCTCAACGTGCGCATTGCCCTGGAAGACTTTGTCGTTAAGAACGAATTCACGGACGATGCAATCTTTGAAGTTCTCGAAAAGGTCCTGAGAAAAGCACCTGCCCGTCAGGTTGCAGCAGACCTTGAAAAACTCCTGGACATCCAGATCAACGTTCCACGCGACTTCGAGCACCGCTCTGCTTCAGAATACGAGGCATACAAGCATTCACTCGAGTACCAGCTCAAGAACAAGATCATTCCTGGTGCAATCATGACAGCATTCTCTGCCATCGTGATTTTCTGCATCTTCACCCTTACAAACAACCTGATCTACAAGCCGCTTCGTGCATCGGGACTTTACAAGCAGGGATATGCCCTTCTCCAGGAAAACCAGTATCCTCAGTCGGAAGACAAATTCAGCCAGGCCCTTACATTCAAGCCTGTAAAGAAATGGTTCTACACATACGCAGAAGGATACAGGGACCACAAGCAGTATGACCGCGCAAGGATGATGTACGGCGCAATCATCAAGAGATACAACCACGAAAAGAAAGCCGGACTTGACTGGGCAAAGATGGAAATCGACGAGCTTTACAACTACGAGGAAGGTGAAAGAATCCTCAAGCGCGAAGTCCTTGACTACCATATCAACGACGCTGATGCAATCCTTGCCCTTGGTGACCTTTACCTTGACTGGGCTACGGAAGTAGACCCGGAGAAATTCCCGGATGCAAAGCTCAACTACGACCTTCTTGCAGAACTTTACGGATCCAACAACATCTGCCTTTCACGCCAGATGAGGTACTTCATCCGCACCGACAACCTTCGCCAGGTTCTCATGTACAAGGAAATCTTCATGGGAATGAAGAAGGGCGTTGACAGGAACGACGAAATCGAACTCAGCGAATACATGCTCAACAAGCGCTACGGAAAGCTCCGCCCGTCGGAAGAAGCACTGCGTTCTTCAATAGAAGATGTACGAAAGCTCCTTGAACGTGCCCTCAAGAATTCACCGGACAATGCAGTCGCCCTCTACAACATGGGCCATTACTTTGTCGAAACCAACAGCGGCAAGAGCGCAGCAAAACTCCTGCGTGCTTCCATCGATTCCTTTGAAAAGCAGACAAAGAGAAACAGGCGCGACACCTACAAGTACATCAACGCATACAGGCTCCTTGGGGAAGAGATGCGCAACGAAAGGGAATACCTCACTGCCGAAGACCTTTACGACCGTGGCATCGAGGTCTTTGAACGCGAGCACAAGTCAAGCCGCTTTGAAAGCAACGAAAACGTTGGACACCTTTACGCAGACCTTGCAGACCTGGACTACTTCATTGCAGGAGACAACGAGGCTGCATTGTACAACTATGAGAATGCTGTAAACAACAAGTACGACAATTCTTCAATAAGATACAGGATCGGATACATCCAGTACCAGAAGCAGAACTATCCACAGGCCCTCGGTTCATTCATCAGGAGCCAGGATACAAATGCCAACGATACGCACCTGCTCCTGTCCCTTGCAAACACCCTGAGCCTTAGCGGAGACAATCATGTTGCACGCGGATACTATGACAGGCTTCTTGCACAGCTTGACATCGACCGCCAGAAGCACAACATCCTTCTTCCACAGGTAAGGGAAGACCAGGCAGACATTGTGGACACATACATGAAGGCTTCAAACAACCTGGGCGTAACCCTTGCAAGGCTTGCCGAAAATACCGGGGATTCGTCCCTCAATGCAAAGGCCATCGTAAACCTTCAGGAAAGCCTGAGGGCATGGGATGCACTGACGAGAAACCAGACAACCATGATCAGGCTTGAAGGTTCAAACCTTGCGGAACAGAACATCCGCTACATAACCAATCCAATGTCGGAATACAAGAGTGAAATTTACACCGAGATTCCACGTACACTCAACGGCGAAGTTGGACTTGAATGATGAACGTACATTTTCAGTTTGGAAAAGCCAAAAGCGGAATCACATCCCGACAGAAGGTCATAGGACTGCTCAAGGAGATTTTCAGAAAGTCAATCCACCTGTGCAGCGCCTTTGTTCCCTTCTTCATGATCAAGTTCTACATTCCACTCATGGTGGCCATGACAGCAGCCCTTGTGCTCTACACCTTTGCAGAAATCATGCGCTTGAAGGGAAAGGAAATTTTTCTCGTGTCAGCCATTACGGAAGCTGCCGCCAGAAAGCGCGATGAAAACAAATTCGTCCTGGGCCCTGTAACCCTTGTAATCGGAATCCTGCTTTCTTCATTCCTCTGGAATCCCCTTCCTGCAGCCATAGGAATCTATGCCCTCGCCTTTGGAGACGGACTTGCAAGCCTTGCAGGAAAACTTTTTGGCAGGGTTCAGGTTCCAATGACCCAGGGAAAAACCGCAGCCGGCAGCCTTACATGTTTTGCAGCCATATTCATCTCCTGCTTTCTTGCATGCCTTGGCTACAGTTCAATCCTTGGAGACAGGGATGTAGTCCTCATCTCCCTGAAGATAGCAACTGCCGGAATGCTCATAGAAGTTCTTCCATTAAAAGACTGGGACAACGTTCTGATTCCAGTAGTGCTTGGAGCCCTGGCACAATACCTTCTTTCCTAAAACATCAGTTCCAGATATTGGACAGGTAATGGATCACCTTAAGGTAAATGAGTATGCCTGCGGAAACAAAGGAAATGGACAGCCCAAAGATGATCCAGTTGGTGCAGTTGCACAGAAGGGAATAGCCTACCGTAAAAATCACGACACCAGCCATCTTAAGCAGGTATGCCCTTGAACCGGAAGCAATTGCCTCCTGAATCATTGACACAAGGGAAAAAGCCACCACCATGAACCTGATGACAATAAAGAATGTCCTGTACCCCATCTGCACCATGATGAAAGGCTCGATTACGTTGGTGTTTACCGGATAGAAAAATGCACACAAGCAGGAACTTGCAATGATTATCGTAAGGTTTCTTTCCTGGTTCTGGATCTCCTCATTGGAAGAAAAGGCGGAGGCAAAGAAAATGCTCAGCACACATGCAATGCGGCCGGCAACTACGATTCTTCCGACTGCAACAAGAAGAAAGGAAAAGGAATGCCCCAGTTCAAAGGCCGGAATCATGAGCCTTAGGCTTTCTGCAACGCATTCAACAATAACCCCGAGAAAATAGGTGATCTCCATGGAAGGCGTCTTTTCAAATCCCCTGAAGATGGCAAAGGAAACGAGGGCACCCAAAAGGGGAAAAAACAGGATTCCGCTTACTGCTGCCGGAAAGCTGTAAAAGGCTAGTCCGCTGTCAAAGCCAAAGGGCATCCTGGCATAAAGGTAGCTTCCCCTTGCAATGACAAGAATTAGGTTGAAGATAAAAAAAAGGCTGCAGACAATGTGCAGCCCAAGATATATATGGTTTCTGGTCCTTATCGTCATTCCGACAGAATATCAGAATCTCAAAGTTTCTACCATATACCTGATTGAAGTTCCGTTGTCATCCTCAAGCTTCTTCTGGATCACGAAGACAAGGCTCTTTCCGGAATTGTCGGTAAAAATCTTTTCAATGGTATAAGCCGTGATTCCCTTGCGCTTAAAGTCAGGAGTTCCAGTAAAAGTTGAAGAAATAAGGTCACCGTTTTCGTTGCGGCGTTCAACATTGATATAGAACTTTGACCTTACGTTCTTTCCGCTGCCCTCGTAGGTTGGCACAAGGCGGATGTGATAGAGAACCGAATTTCCGTTTTCAGAACCTTCAAAATCCTTGAAGACGATTTCTTCAGAAGGACTCTTGCTTTCAAGGTCGCGAAGATAAAGGAGCTTTGCAACTCCAGATGGCTTTGCATTGTATTTTGAAATCTTCCATTCTGAATTGGAACGGAGCTTGTCATATGCATCACGGCCGGAAGCTTCCTGGGCAACATCACCCTTCTTTGACTTGAAGACTTCACCCTTGACGAATTCATTTGCCTTTACGTCAACAGTGTATATTTCAGCCCATGGTTCGTATGTTCTGTCTGTCTTTCCATACTGTCCAAAAATGTAGAATCTTCCGTCTGCAGAGAATCCGATGTCATCAAAAAAAGCGGCATCTCCGGCAAAAATTGCTGCGCATGAAAGCAAGGCGGATGCAGCACAAATCAAAAATTTCTTCATAAAAAAATCCTCCCGTAGGTTTGCCTTAATTATCGGAATATTCTCCGGCCGGGGTTAGCAGATTTTTTCCCGGGGTATTGAAAAAAACGCTTCTTTGACGTAAGGTATAGCTAACTTTATTTTTTGGGAGTTGAACCATGATCAAGCGTAATTCTAACTATACAAACCTTGCAAAGGGATACCTTTTCCCGGAAATTGCAAAGCGCCGCCGCGAATTTCAGGCAGCAAATCCTGATGCAAAGATCATCAGCCTTGGAATCGGAAACACGACAGAACCCCTTACACCACATATCGTAGAAGCAATGAAGGACTTTGTTACAGCAATGGGAACAAAGGAAGGATACGAAGGCTACCAGGATGACAGTGCCGGAATGCCAAAGCTCCGCGAACGCATCTCGCAGGTAATGTATGACGGAAAGATCAAGGCATCTGAAGTTTACGTTTCTGACGGTGCAAAGTGCGACCTTGGAAGAATCCAGACAATGTTCGGTGCAGAAGTAAACGTTGCAGTTCAGGATCCATCATATCCTGTTTATGTAGACGGAACAGTAATGGCAGGTGCTGGCGGAAAGGAACCTGTAACTGAAACTGGATTCAAGGATATTACATATATGCCATGTCTCCCGGAAAACGGATTCTTCCCTGACCTTTCAGTTGTAAAGAAGAACAGCCTTATCTACATCTGTTCTCCAAATAATCCGACTGGTGCATGTGCAACAAGAAAGAACCTGGAAGACCTGGTTAAGTTTGCAAAGGCCAACGACTGCTTCGTTCTCTATGACGGCGCATACTCTGCATTCATCCGCGACGAAAGCATTCCAAAGACAATCTACGAAATTCCTGGCGCAGACGAAGTTGCCATTGAAATGCAGTCATTCTCAAAGCCTGCAGGATTTACAGGCGTTCGTCTCGGCTGGTGCGTAGTTCCAGAAAAGCTCAAGTTTGAAGACGGAAGCACAGTTCAGTCTGCATGGGAACGCGAGATCAACACCCAGTTCAACGGTGCATCAAACATCGCCCAGGCTGGCGGTTATGCAGCCCTCGACGAAACAGGCCTCAAGGAAATGGAAGAAACAATCAACTACTACCTTGAAAACGGGCGCCTCATCAAGGAAGCACTTTCCGGCGACAACTTCAAGGCTGCAGGTGTTGAAATCTACTTCACGGGCAATGCTCCATACGTTTGGGCAAAGTTCCCTGGAAAGAAGAGCTGGGACGTATTCGACACAATCCTCAACCAGTGCCACGTTGTATGCACACCGGGTGCCGGATTTGGACCAAGCGGTGAAAGCTTCATCCGCTTCTCTTCATTCGGCCACAGGGAAAACGTCATCGAGGCTTGCAACCGTCTCAAGAACCTTAAGTTCTAGGACCTGACCTGACGAACTGAGGAAGACCGTTCTGCAAACTGAAGCACACTTCACTGCAGACGGTCTTTTTTTTATTTAAATTTTCTTCTATTATATTTGAACGAGGTAAACAAAATGCTTGCAAAAAGACTAGAACAGCTTAATCCCTACGTTCCGGGTGAACAGCCAAAGGACAGGGAATACATAAAACTCAACGCCAACGAAAATCCCTACGAGCCAAATCCTCAGGTCATCAAGGCAGTAAAGGAAGCCCTTGATGCAAGTCCTGCAAAACTTGGACTGTACCCGGATCCTGATTCAAACCAGCTTCGACAGGCAATCGCCGATATGCTCAACAAGACAGGAGGCTGCTTCAACAATGACAAAAATGCAGCAGCTGCCCTCGGGTTCAAGGTTACGCCTGACATGATCTTCTGCGGCAACGGATCCGATGAAGTGCTCAGCTTTGTCTTCTACACATTCTTTGACAGCGACAGGCCACTGGTTCTTCCGGAACACACATACAGCTTCTATCCCGTTTACTGCGGCTACTACAACATTCCGATGAAGAAAATTCCACTGAAGACCGACTGGACACTGGACAAGGAAGAAATGCTCGCCCAGGCCAACAAGACTGACAGCGCAACAATTTTTGCAAATCCAAATGCACCTACGGGAATCGCCCTCACCACTTTGGAAGTTGAAGAAATGATAAAGGCTGCCCCAAAGGACAAGGTGTTCATCGTTGATGAAGCCTACGCAGACTTTGGAGATGAAAGCTGCATTCCACTCCTTGCAAAATACAAGAACCTGGTGATCGTAAGGACATTCAGCAAGAGCCTTTCCTTTGCCGGCATGAGGCTTGGATTCATCGTTGCAAATCCAGAACTCACTGCATCCGTCTTTACCGTAAAGAATTCCTTCAACCACTTTCCTGTTGACTTTGTGGCCCAGACCGCCGGAATCGCTTCATGCAATACGGTTGAATACAACGTGGATAACGCAAAGAAAGTTGCAGCCGAAAGGGATTCGTTCACGGAGTTCCTCAGGAGCAAGGGATGGTTTGTCATCACTTCAAAGACAAATTTCGTATTTGCAAAAAAGGAAGGCCGCACCGGAGACGAAATCTACCAGGCAGCAAAGAAAGCCGGAATCCTCATACGCCTTTTCAAGACAAAGGGAATTGAAGATTTTGTCCGCATAACAATTGGAACACCACAGCAGATGGCTGCACTCAAGGAAGTACTGGGGGAACTTTAAAATGAAATTTTTGGTAATAAGCGACATCCACGGAAACATTGAAAACATCGAAAAGCTTGAAAATGAATTCAAGAATGCAGACGCAGTTTTGTTTGCAGGCGACTTTGCAGAATTCGGAAAGGAAGAAACTGGGCTGCCAGCCCTCAAATCCCTTTGCAAGAAGCATGAGACGATTTTTTCTGTAATCGGTAACTGCGACAAGCCTGAATTCCTTGAGGAACTTGAAAAAGCCGACATCAGCGTGCAGAAACAGCTTGTAATGCACGAGGGGCTTGCCTTTGCCGGAGCCGGTGGCGGAACAATCTTTACGAAGACAACTGCCAACGAACGCACGGAGGAGGACATCCTTTCCGACTTTAAGATCATTGAGGAACAGGGTGACGTTGAATGGGACAACCTTGTGGCCATAATGCACAACCCTCCAAAGAACACGGACTGCGATGCAATTCCCGGAGGAATCCATGTTGGAAGCCAGGGCCTCAGGGACTTTATCGAAAAATACAAGCCCCTTGCCGTAATCACGGGACACATTCACGAAAGCGCTGCCATCTGCAAGGTTTGTGACACCACCGTAATCAACCCTGGTGCAGTCCTTGAAGGAAAGTACGCCCTCATGACGGCAGAAAAGAAGGACGGCAAGTGGAGCATAACATCAACAGAACTTAAGTCCCTTTAAAAAATCAGAAGGCAAAACGGCAATGAAAGAAAACAGAATGAACTTCTGCCCGGAATGCGGCTCAGACAAAATCGAAACCCACATGATGGGCAGAAAGTGGAAGTGCCCCCAGTGCGGATTTGAACTTTACAACAATGTTGCCTCTGCCGTCGGAGTTGTAATCTTTGACGGGGACGGCAATGTTCTCCTTGAAAAAAGGGCCAAGGAACCGCGCAAGGGATACCTGGCTTTTCCGGGAGGTTTTGTTGATCCGGACGAATCCCTTGAGGAAGCAGCCGTCAGGGAATGCATGGAAGAAATTGGCATCAAGCCAAATCATGTTGAATTTGCCGCAAGCTTTCCAAACACCTACGAATACAAAAGCGTCGTATACAAGACCTGCGACGTGTTCTTTACTGCAGCCATAGACGCAGATGCCAAGTTCAGCTGCCAGCAGAGCGAGGTGCAGGACATTGTGTGGGTTCCATGCAGGACAATGGAAGAACTGGGAAAAATTCCCCTGGCCTTTGATTCAGCAAGAAAGACCCTTGAAAAACTGCTTGACTGCAAGGCACCCCGGCTGCATTAATCAAAATCAGCAATGCCTGCAGTTTAAGCAGGCTTCATTTAACCATGAAACCTGAAGCGTTTCCCCGCCCTTCAGTTTCTGGACATCTTCATCATGGCGTTCTGCAACATAATCTGCAAAAGCCATGAGCGAAGAAAAATTCAATTCAACCTGAACCCAAACATCATCAATGGTCAGAATATGACGGTTCATTCCGCCAAAGGCCCCATCAAAATAGATTTTGTAAGAATGATCTTTATAATCCCGCTGTCCCACAAGCACAATGGCAGGATCGTGGTTAGCAATCCGTTCAGCATCAGAGCCACCAAGCTGGTCAAGGTTTCTGACGGCGTATTTTTCAGCCAATAAAGCTTTATCAGCCGCAAACAACTTCCATCCTTCAAAACAAAAAGGCACCACCAGAACATTTGATTCACCCTGAGCTTCATAATCATCACCGCTTTCATAAACCCGGGCCATTTCTTTAATGTATCCTTGAATATTCATAATACCTCCCGCCTGCTAAATGCAATGAACGTGATTTAATGACAGACAAAAGTAATATAAAAAGAAATTTCTCAAAGTTCAAAAAAATTCAATCTGGATTTAATTCCTTCAAAAATTTTTTCACATAGTTCTTTATTTATTTTTCCATCGGCAAGCAGAGTTTTTTCCACAGAATCACTTGCTTTTTTGAAACTCTTAAAAGAATTCTCTATAACCGAGAAATGCACGCCACATTTTTCACAGAGGACAACAAAATCATCCTTTGTAACTTTTCCTAATTCAAAATGGTTCCCTATCTTCATTGAAAGCTTGTCTGTTAATCCAGAATATACGCAAGTAGAAACACAGTCATACATTGGTGCTAATTGAACCAATCCATTTTTGTAAAGAATAGAATAATTTTTTCCATGACTATCGCAATTTCCAACAAGAAAATTAAAGACAACCATCTTAAGAAAATCACGCTGATCAATAATTGGTCGAGAAAAGTTTTTTTTGATTAAGTTAAATATTGCGGCAATTCCAGGACCGCCGTCACTTTCATATTTTTGTTCACTCATCAATCCCAATGCCTGACAAAAATCTTCCTGATGCAGTCTTTTAATGCTTGTACCATCAATCACTCTGTCATAACGCTGAACAATGAAAACTTTTTTCCCATCAAAATCAACTATATCTACATCAGGAACTCCAATACCAAATCCAGAGGCTATCTTCATGCATATATACTCATTATCTGCAAGAGTTTCCAGGGAACCGTTTCTTGCTGGCTTTAAAATATGAGTAGAAGGAGCACCGTTCAAGGGAAGATACCATTTTTCGTTAATTCGTGCCAAAGATAATTTTTCCTGTGCACCTGCCAGAGAAAGACGCAGTTTTTCATCTGCTCTAATTAATGGCCGCTCCGGCATTTTTCTAATGTATTCTGCAATTCTATCATCTGATAGTTCTTCATAATTCTCAGAATTAAAATCATAGACTTTTCTTTCAAGCTCAGGATTTTCCTCATTGGTTATCGTAATAAGCCCTGCACATTCTCCTCCTAAAGCCTCCAGAAGTTTTAATGTACTTGTTTCAGAAATGTGCAGATAATCAGCAATACGTTTTCTGCTGTCTTCTTCTGGTAAAAGTCCGGCAAAAAAAGGCATGCATTCCCTTTGAGAAAACTCTTCAATTCTTAACGGCAAAGAAAGAGATAATGCAACTGAATCCTTTGAAGCAACATAATCCGCTGAATATTGAAAAACAACACCACGGTTATCTGTAGAAAATAAAGAACCTACTTTTTTTGAACCAAAGTAAACCGTAAGAATCATCGGAGTTCTCCTGAATCATTTTCACGACTGACCGCATAAAGATTAATACCCAGAACTTCAAGAACATTAAGCACCTTATCAATCTGCAATGTCGCTTTGCCGTTTTCCAATTCAGAAAAAAACCTTTTTCCAACATTACACATTTCTGCAGTCTGAGCCTGAGTCAAACCTAATTCCAGCCTTCTATTCTTTATGACAGCAGAAATTGAACTTACGCTTTCTATACGCATACATTGATTATAACATTCCCGAACGGGAAAATCTAGGATTACAAACTGAAATTCAAAGCAAATTTTCCCGAACGGGAATACAGATGGATTACATTTTCCTTTCTTTAGTTCCTCACTGCCCTTTTCAAAAAAAACGGAAGTTTCCCACTCCTTGGGTCCACTTCCAACCCCCGAAACCCGCCTGCCACATTTTAAGCAGCAGACATCAAAACAGCACTTGGTTGCAAAACAACCTGGCTGCAATAAACACGAGTCATTACTCAATGACCGCAAATTACTAACAGACAAAAGTAATATAAAAGGAAATTTCACATAGTTCAAAAAAAATAGGATTTTAGATTCTAACAAAACTAAATTTTTAACAAATTGCTCATCCCTTGTTCCAGTTGAATCATTTTTTTGAACCTGCCTTTGCAAATCTTAACTGTTCTTCCTTTGGAATTTTGTCGTAAACCGAATTTATCCGTTCAACTTCTATTGGATCTACAGATTGTACCGTTGCCTTCCTGTATTTTTCTTTAGTGCTTTCCGCAATTTCCTCATTCAAAAGCTTCATATAAGCCAAAACTGAAATTACCTGAAAGTCTGAAAGTTCTTTAATTTGATTTATTGCTTTAAACTGAAGTGCAGAATATGGTTTTTTATTGCCAAATGATACGTTAGGAGATTCAACACAAAATTCTCCAAAATTATTCGAGTTGCCGGCATCATAAAACTTGACAGATTCATCATGTGAAAAATTAAGTTCTCCAAAAATTGTAGAATATGAAACCTTATACAGCTGGCATAAATCTTTAATGACTTTTACAGAAGGATCAACCTCTCCGTTTTCATATTTTATGTACATCTGCCGTGAAACATTCAAATATTCCGCTACATAAGATTGCGAATATTTATGTAACGTACGTAATTTTTTCAGAATCTCATTCATGTCCTCAAAATAGCATCAGAAAAACACAATGTCAAGCAATATTTACAATGTAAAATAAAATGTACATCAAAAAAATGGGGCCATTTTATGCCCCGCCTTGCGACGGGGCATAAAACCGGGTCTTGCGTGGCTCCGGCGTCTACCGCGCCTTCGGTGCTTCGCACTTGCTGTGCAACCACTCCACCCCCTTGTCCGGGCATAATCAATACAAAAATAATACGGCTTATTTCTTTGATGCTTTCCCACCTGCAGCTTCAATATCAGCGATAATCCTGTCAGCTTCGGCTTTAGAAACACCTTCCATTAATACCTTTGGTGCACTTTCAACGAGTGCTTTTGATTCACCAAGGTCAAGACCTGTAATTGTACATACAGCCTTGATAACTCCAATCTTGAACCCAGTAGTAAATGATTCAAAAATTACAGTAAATTTTGCCTGCTGTTCAGCTTGTCTATCAGCCGCAGCTTTTTTTAATGTCTTTATCTCATCTTCTCTTACTAAAGGTTCAAGCCTTCTTATTGCACTTTTATGTCCCTGATTAGCAGCTTTTTCATACCATTCTTTTGCTGATGCAGCATCTTGCCTTATTTCTTCATATATATATCCAATAATATATTGAGCATACATGTTATCCGAATATTTCATAAGACCGTACTTGATTGTAGCGTCAGAACCGACATATACCGGATTACTATAAACTATTTCTTTCATAACAGCTGCATCTTTATTTCCTTTGGACGCAGAAATATCAAATATTTTTTTTGCATCAAGATTATTAAGCCTTTCACTATTAGCTTCATACAAAGCATACCCATACATAAACAAACTGTCACCGTCATGTAACTTAATATTATCCGGTGCAAGCTTATATACATAAATTACTCTTTCCCAGTTTTCGTTTTCATAATATCGCTTGGCAAGTTTTTTCTGGGTCTCGATGAATAATTCTGTTGTCGGATTATTGTGATTCTTCAAGTATTCAAAAACTTCATCACTTGAAACGGAATCAAAATCATTTCTCAGTTTATCAATAAAATTCATTGCGCCTGCTATTTTTGCTTCAGCAGCCTGCTTCTGATTTGCTTCGGCACAAGATTTACAGCAGTTTCTTGCAACCACATAGCAGGAATTACATGTATATTCATGGCACACAGGACATTCATAGCCGGTGGTAATTTTCTGCCAGCTTCCGCAGATATGACATTTTACAAGTTTTGCAGTTTCATCGCTGTTGATTACAGTTGTATTCGTTGTATTGTTTGTTGTGTTGACGGTCGTATTGGAATTGTCAACATTGCTTGTGTTATTTACAGTGTTGTTGCTGACCGAGTTATCAATATTACCAAAATTTTTCTGGAGTCCACCTTGATAATTAGCTGAACCAGCTGCACTTCCCCCACCGAATTTAAAACCACATTCACCACAGAACTTCATGGTAATTGGCCAATCCTTGTTACATGTTGGACAGTGATTCATTGGTTCAGGAAGCTTTGTTCCACATTCTCCACAGAATTTCATTCCTTCAGCATTTTCTGCATTACAATTTGGACATTTCATATTTGTTACTCCTTTGAGTTTTTTTATTCTTCAAAACAGCCTTTGCCGTATTTTCTTGACTTGCGAATGTATGTGCAATTTTGTCATTTTCCGCAAAAATCAAAAATTTATTTTTGGGGCCATTTTATGCCCTGCCTTGCGACGGGTCATAAAACCGGGTCTTGCGTGGCTCCGGCGTCTACCGCGCCTTCGGTGCTTCGCACTTGCTCCGCAACCACTCCACCCCCTTGTCCGTTTTTTTCACTGTGACTATTTATTTTAACTTAGAACGGACAACACGGAACCCATAAAATTCATATTTTGAGTAAGGATAATCTCCTCCGTCAGATTCAATTCCTTTAGCCACATACCAGTGATCCTCTCGTAACCCTGCAAATTCTTCATTAGGAATCTCTACATAGGAATTCCCTTTGGCACGAATTCTAAACTGGGTGGTTCCATCCTTAAATTGTATAATTCTTCTCGGATAACAAAATTCACTTACCAGTCCACCCATATCATATATTCCAAGTTCGTTTGGTTTTTTCTGGCAAATTTCAGGGCATTTATTAAAATCTAATCCTGTAAATGCAACTTCAGCTAGGACATTACTACCTGCAAATTTATAACCTTTGGAAAGTTTTCCTCCTCTGGCAACATACTCCCATTCTTCCTGGCTAGGCAGTCTGTATCCGTCAGAATCATTATTTTCGGTAATGGTCCAACAAATTTTATCAAACTTATCACCTTCAGCTTTATGCTCTTTATCAATATTGTAATAAGAGGCAAGACCTTCTTTTTCACTTCTTTTATTACAATATTCAATTGCGTCATACCAAGAGATATCTGTTACAGGAAACTCTCCGCCACTATTAACAATACAAGAATCTTTTCCCATTATGTAACTGTATTCTTTTTGAGTTACGGGGTGCTTGCAAACATACATGTCTCCAACAGTTGCTTTTAACCTGCATTCAGCAGGAGTTTGTTCGTTCCCCATTATGTATGTACCGCCCTCAACAGTTACAAAGTCCATAGAAGTGTTGATTCCAAATGCAAAAACGTCGCTGTTTACAAAATCGTAGTACAGTTTGTTTTCTTTGCAGAAATCTTTGTCGAATGTCATTGGCTCTTCACCTTTGCATTTATTCAATTCATTCAGCAAGACAATTTTCCAGCTGTTTTCCAGCTTATCGCTTCTTTCTGTAAATTCATCCGCCATAATTTTTTCTGCAGTTTCCAAAAAACTCTTGTCATTATATTTTTTAAACAAAGCAAGATTAAGAAGAAATTCATTGTATCGGATGTTCATACTGAATTTACCTTCATCATCTTCAACTTGCTTTGCAGCTTTAATACGACGTTCAGCCATATCAAATTCATTGGCACGGATAAAGTATAATGTGCAGGCAACTCCGATATAAAAAGGAATATCATCACCGAAGTCTTGAATCAAAGTTGCACATTCTTTATTTAATTTTGCTGCAATCTGCCAGAATGTGTCCTGAACAGTTTCATCAGTTTTGTGTTTCTCCCAAACTGGGAAAGCCAGATTATAGGCTTCCAGATATTTTCCTTCTTCATAAAAAAGTTCAACAGCCTTTTTCAGTTCCAGTTCTTCTGTAGTTGTAAGGAACTCCATGAACTGATCATTTTGTGCAGTTTTTACAGCCAGTTTTTTATCGGCACAAGTTTTGCAAAGTTTTTTCTCTGTGTCATAACAATTTGAACATGTAAATTCCCCACATTCAGGACAATCAAAACCTTCTGTAATTGGAATGTTCCTTCCGCAACAATGGCATCCCTTAACTTTTTTTGTTTCGTCACTGTTGACGATAGTTGTATTTGTCGTATTGTTTACGGTGCTGGAATTGTCAACATTGCTTGTGTTATTGGTGACAGAGTTATCAATATTGCCAAAATTTTTCTGGAGGCCACTTTGATAATTAGCTGAACCGGCTGCACTTCCCCCACCAAACTTAAATCCACATTCACCACAGAACTTCATGGTAATTGGCCAATCCTTGTTACATGTTGGACAGTGATTCATTGGTTCAGGAAGCTTTGTTCCACATTCTCCACAGAATTTCATTCCTTCAGCATTTTCTGCATTACAATTTGGACATTTCATATTTGTTATTCCTTTTCAAATAACTGTGTTTTTATGATTTTGATTCCTGCAGCTTTATATCGAGCCTTTGCATCTTTTTTATTCCAATTTTTAGGCATATTATCCCTTAAATGGCCCGCAAGTTTTGTGTCATTTTCTTCTTTTGTTATGGCTGCAACAAAATAATACTTGTCCAGCAGATTGAAAATTTCATCTTCCAGATTATCGGGCATTTTTTCCACAAGTTCCTGCAAATCCTTAAACAGATAATTTTTCTTTGGAACCAAATGCTCATAAATTAACTGGTTTTTCTCACCAGATTTTCTGTTATTGATCCATTCCAAGGCAGCTTCAGAAACATAATCAACCTGCTTGTATTTTTTTCCGATTCCCTTTTTATCACCATATAATTTGCACAAAGGAAGCTCACTAAGAATCACATCTACAATCTGATGAACATCTTTTATTGTTCGCTGTGCATAGGGATTTTTTTTTATCCTTTTTGTTGCAATAAAAAAATCCGCAATTTCTTTAGCTCGTTCCCTGTAAAAAGCACTGCGTTTTCCGTTGCAATTACCTGACATATTCTGCTTTCCTCCTCTATATAAATTTCTTTTTATGCCTTACTAAACTCAATCTCCAATTCCTTCAAATAATCAGAATTCTTTGTAATCAACTCCAATGCCACATCCACGGCCTTTGCCAATTCGCTTATTGGAGTTTTTTCTCTTATATCAGATTTCATGAATTTGAAATCATTGTATTTGTAAGGCTCCACTTTTTCTTTGCCATCTGAAATGAAAAAATCAAATCGCTCTGAAAGTTCTTCAAGAATTTTGTTTTCCCACTGTGCAACCTTTACATAGATTTCCGAAGAATTGTTTTTATCTTCAAAACTATAGATTTCCTTGTGATTTTCAAAATCGCTATATGGTTCCACAAAAATTTTAAAAGACTTGTCCTGAATCTGAACTCCTGCATAAAGTTTTCCATTACCACAAGCAACAGTTTTTTTCCAGTCCAGAACACCTTGCAACCGAATAACTCCTGCAGCGCAATAGTCATAATTCTTTGCCTGAACAGACTTGTTGATTTCACCAAGAACTTTTGAATACAATTCCTTGATGTGCAAACTCTGCTTCTTTAGTTCAGAATCATCCATGCTGTTTAAGTCCTTTGCAGAAATCGGATCGGTACAAATGTCTTCAAGAAATTCAAAATCCATTAAAAACTCCTGTCACCTATTTCTTTCCAAAAAATGAATCCAGTTTTGCATCCATGTCTGCCTGCATTTTGTTCATTCTTTCTTCGATGGAAGGTAGGCTGGCGCGTTCTGCAACTGTTGAACCTGCAAGCTTTGTTCCGCAGGTTTCACAGAAAGACATTCCCGCTGGATTTTCTGTGCCACAGTTTGGGCATTTTACAGGTACGACAGTTGCTCCCGTTACAGTTGCTTCTGCTGGTGTATCAGATCCAGTCTGCCCAGTTTCTTCTGTTTCATCATAATTCAAAGGGATAACTCTATATTCAAAATCGCCTGGATCAAATCCTTCCATATCATCTAATCCAGCTTTTTCAGCACAATCCCAGAAGAATTCTTCCCATTCCCCACTGTTGTCTCTAAAATACGAAGCACATTTTTCATTGATTTCTTCATTTGACAATTCATTAAATTCCGAAACAGAATCAGCAAGTTTTAAATCTGTACTGCAAAGCTTAAGATAATATTCCTTATTATCAATTTTGTTGTAACATTCATCATTGGTTTCATCTGTCTCAACAATGATTGTACGTCCACCAACGATTTTACCATTATAGCAAGCACAGATTTCAACATACTCAGCTTCATCAAACCATCCAAGATAAATATCTCCGTCTTCTATACAGTCAATAATTGTTTGATATGTTTTATCAACATCATCGCTGGAAGGAAGTACATACTGATGAATTTTAATGCCATTTTTAATGAAGAAATTATCCTCTGGATTTTTACCTTCATAAAAAATCTTATAATCTGCAGTAATACCTTTTTCTTCAAATATTTTGTTTACAGCATTTATTGCATTACTCGCACTATTAAAAAGATCCAAATTCAGATTATCGTCTTCTGTTGTAAGCAGAAGACTTGTAAAATCAACACAATCATTTCCTTCATCATCAACCCATTCCGGGTTTCCGTAGATATAATTGCAAATCTTAATCATTTCATCTGTGTTTTTTGTTTCAAATCTTACCGAGCCAAAAGGATAATCTCTATACATATTTTACCACCTGACTTATTACAAGCTATTTCCACATTCACCGCAGAAACTTGCACCTTCCTCAAGAGCTGCTCCGCAGTTTGGACACTGCTTCAAGTCCTTGCGGCCAGGACGTGCTGGCTGTGCAGAAGGACGTTCTTCCTTTCCTGCCCCACCATATATCTTTCCTGCGGCACCGTAAGCGGCATTTGCCTGAGTCTTGATGATATCTGTCATTCTATCCTGATGGTCATTTGCGTCTTTTCTTACTGCATCAATTTCTGCCTGCTTCTGTGCCTGCTGCCCTCCGAACATCTGACCCATCATTGCCATCATCTGCTGCATTGTTGCATTCTGCTGGGCAGAGTTCTGTTCCATGATGCGCTGAATGTCTGCACTGTGCTGATTTGCCATGTCAATCTGAGCCTGTGCATTCTGACTCTTGAACTTTTCTGCAAAAGCTGCGGCAACTGCAGGATTTATATCAGGATTTGCAGCCATGATCTGTTCGGCACTCATGTTCTGGAACATTCGGCGCATTTCTTCTTCATGCTGCTGGCTCATTCCAGTCATTGTAACTTCGTGGGCACGTGCAGCATTTACTTCTTCCATCTTGCGGCGGTGCTCTGCATCTTCCTTTTCCTGCTTGATAGCCTGCATCTGACGCATAATTTCCAAATCGTTCAGATCTTCTTCTTTTTCAAGCTGCATTTCTGCACGGCGGCGGCTGTCTGCATAATCATCCTGAACTTTCTGGCGGTCCATCTGGTTTAAGAAACGCTTGTTGCCGATTTCCATTTCCCACTGAAGCTTCTGTGCATCCAAGGCCATGTTGTTCTGCAATGTGAGCATTGCAAGGGCCTGTCCGTCTGTCAGATCCTTAAGCTTTGCACGCTGGGCAATATCTGCCTTAAGTGTTGCAATTTCTTCATCACGAAGAAGTCCGTTCTGTTCAAGCTTGTTTAATGCAGCGTTTCCTTCATCTGCATTCTGGGCCTCACGGAGCTTTCTCTGCCAGTAGAGCATGTCTGCAAATTTTGCCTTTTCGTCTTCCGTAAGAAGGTTCTGCTCGTCGATCTTGTTCATTGCGGCAGTAAAATCTGCGGCACTCTGAGCTTCGTGCAAAAGCTGCTGGTTCTTTTCATCATTAAGACGGTTCAGGAAATTGTTGCGCTTTGAAAGTTCAACAAGTTCCTTCTCGCTGATGTAAAGTTCCTCACGCATCTTACGGATTTCTTCAAGTTCAGCATTTGTTGCAGTAAGACGGAGAACATTTTCTACTGTGATGTAAGGATAGATTTCCGAAACCTTTGCCTGCAATGAAGCAAGAATTGTCTGGCGCATCTGGGCATTTGAACTGATTGCTTCCGGTTCTACGCCATTTACTGTTTCTTCAAGAATTGTTCTAACAGCAACCTGCAGAGAAAAAGCAACCTTTTCAAAGCTTACAAAGCTTGAATCCAGAAGCATTCCCTTGTAGAACTGGATGATGTTTGAGATTTTTGCCA
>JAKSLY010000024.1 GCA_024400955.1 Treponema sp. | reverse complement strand
ACTTCTCTCTTGGTATTACTGAACAGATTATCTTCCCGGAAATCGACTTTGATAAGATTGTTAAGATTGCCGGTATGAACATCAGTATTGTAACAAGCGCACGTACAGACAATGAAGCACGCGCACTTCTTACAAAGTTCAATATGCCTTTTAGAAAGTAAGGAATAGTTCATGGCTAAGAAATCAATGATTATCAAAGCAAACCGTACACCTAAGTACAGCACACGCCGTTACAACAGATGTAAGATTTGTGGTCGTCCACACGGATATTTGCGTAAGTTCAAGATTTGTCGTATCTGCTTCCGCAAATTGGCAAGTGAAGGCCTTCTTCCAGGCGTCACAAAATCATCTTGGTAGAGACAGGAGAATAAAGATATGGCAGCTTCAGACCCAATCGCAGACATGCTTGCAAAAGTTCAGAATGCAGCAAAAGCAGGTCATGAAAATGTAGAAGTTCCTGCTTCTAAGATGAAAATGGAAATCGTGAAGATCCTCAAGAATGAAGGATACATCAAGAATTTCAAGAAAGTGCAGGACAAGAATACACACAGTGTAATTAAGATCGTATTGAAGTATGATGATAACAACAATTCTGTAATCCACGGAATGAAGAAGATCTCTACTCCAGGTCGTCGTGTATATTCAGGATACAAGGAATTACCACGCGTTTATAACGGATATGGTACATTGATCGTTTCAACATCAAGCGGTGTAACAACTGGCAAGAAGGCATCTGAAAAGATGGTTGGCGGCGAGTTGATCTGCACAGTATGGTAATAGGGGGAAAGTATGGCATCTAAGATCGGAAAACTTCCTGTTGCTATTCCTGCAGGAGTAACTGTAACTGTTGCTGACGGTGTTGTAACTGTAAAGGGACCTAAGGGTGAACTTAAGCAGGATTACAATGACCTCGTAACTGTTGAAGTAAAGGGAGCAGAAGTAATTGTAAATCCTGCTCCAAAGACAAAGGCTGAAACAAAGGCTGCAAGCGCAGCTCACGGTCTTTATCGTAACCTTATCAACAACATGGTTATCGGTGTAACAAAGGGATATTCAAAGACTTTGGTTCTTACAGGTACTGGTTATGGTGCTGAACCAAACGGTAACAAGATTGTTATGAAGCTTGGATATTCTAATGAATTCATTGTAATGATTCCTGAAGGACTTTCAGTTGAAAAGTCAAAGGACGGAAAGATTACAATCTCTGGTATCGATAAGCAGAAGGTTGGCGAATTCAGCGCACAGGTTCGTAAATTGAGAGGCCCAGAACCATATAAGGGTAAGGGTATTCGCTATGACGACGAAGTTATCAGACGTAAAGTCGGAAAAACTGGTGTAAAATAAGGTGATTTGAAATGGTTAGAAAACTTACTGATAAACAGAGAAAACGCCTGCACAGAAAGATTCACATTCGTAAGTCAGTTTACGGAACTGCAGAACGCCCTCGCTTGACAGTGTTCAAGTCAGGACGCAACCTTTATGCACAGGTTATCAACGATGATGAAGGCAAGACTCTTGCTGCCATCTCGACTTTGGAAAAAGATTTTATTGCACTTAAGGCTAACGTTGAAAGTGCAACAAAACTTGGTGAAGCTTTGGGTTCACGCCTTAAGGAAAAGAATATTACTACTGTAGTATTTGACCGCAACGGTTATCTTTATCATGGTGTTGTTAAGGCCCTTGCTGACGCTACCCGCGCTGCCGGGATTGTATTCTAGGAGAGGCTATGGAACACCAGAAAAATTTTGATAGAAAGCCTGCTGAAGAATTCGTAGAAAAGCTTGTTAAGCTTAACCGCACTGCAAAGACTGTAAAAGGTGGACGCAGAATGTCTTTCTCTGCACTTACTGTTGTAGGTGACAGAAAGGGTCGCATCGGTTTCGGATTTGGAAAGGCTAATGATGTTACTGAAGCAATCAGAAAGAGTCTTGACAAGGCTAAGTCTAGCCTTATCACTCTTCCAATGAAGAACGGTACTATCCCTCATGACATGATCGGAAAGTACAAGAGCTCAGAAGTTCTTCTTAAGCCTGCATGTCCTGGTACTGGTATTATCGCTGGTGGTGCAGTTCGTGCAGTTATGGATGCAGCTGGTATTACAGATGTTATCTCTAAGTCACAGGGTTCACGCACAGCAGTTAATGTTGTACGCGCAACATTCGATGCAGCTGCAAAGCTCATGGATGCAAAGTCTGTTGCTCAGGCTCGTGGTAAGTCAATCAACGATTTGTGGGGTTAATTATGGCAAAGATTCGTATTACTCTCGTAAAAAGCGTTATTGGACAGAAGCCTGCTAAGAGAGCAACTGTAAAGGCTCTTGGTCTTGGCAAAATCAGTTCATCTGTAGAAAAGGAAGCAAACGACTCTATCAAGGGTATGGTTGCTTCTATTGCACACCTTGTAAAAGTTGAGGAGATCTAAAATGGCAGAAATGAATGAATTTGAATTGCATGCTCCTCGTGGTGCAAACAAGAATCCTAAGCGTGTTGGTCGTGGTTCTTCTTCTGGTCTTGGTTCAACAGCCGGTAAGGGTAACAAGGGTCAGCAGTCACGCTCAGGTTCAGCTGTACCATACGTAGGATTCGAAGGTGGACAGATGCCTCTTTTCAGACGCATCGCTCGCCGCGGATTCTCTAACGCTCGTTTCATGAAGGATTTCGCTGTTGTAAATCTTTGCGATCTCGAAGCTAAGTTTGCAGACGGAGAAACAGTAAACGCTGAATCTCTCAAGGCAAAGGGCCTCGTTGGAAAGGTTGTAGACGGTGTTAAGATTCTTGGTGACGGAGACGTTACAAAGAAACTCTCTGTAGAAGTAGCAAAGATTTCTGCTTCTGCAAAGGAAAAGATTGAAAAAGCTGGCGGATCAGTAAAAATTATTGAAAAAACAGCTAAAGAAACAAAGTAAAAGTTGGAGTGACTAAATGGCAAACAATCCAGTTGTAAATATGTTCAAGGTAAAAGATTTGCGTTCAAAGCTTCTTTTTACATTGCTCATTCTCGCTGTAGTTCGCTTCGGAAGTATTCTCACAATTCCGGGGATCAATGCCACTTTACTTCTGCAGTACTTTGACAGTTTGGCTAGTGGTGCAGAAAGTGCGTTTGCCAGTTACATGGACTTTTTTGCGGGTGGAGCTTTTGAAAGATTCTCTGTATTCATGCTTGGTGTAATGCCATACATTTCAACACAGATTATCCTTCAGCTCGCCCTTGTTATCTTCCCGTCTTTGAAAAGAGTTGCTCAGGAAGATGGAGGACAGCAGAAAATTCAGAGTTGGACAAGGATTGGTACAATTTTTGTTTGTATCTTCCAGTCCATCGCTCTTACAGTTTATGCTTCCTCTATCAACCAGCAGGTTCCGGGTGCGATAATCTTTGAAAATAAAGTCTATTTTAATCTTCTTGCCATCCTTACAGTAACAACAGGTTCTATGATTACTGTTTGGCTCGGTGACCAGATTACTGCTCACGGTATTGGACAGGGTATCTCAATGATCATCTTTGCCGGTATCGTCGCACGTCTTCCAAGTGCAGTATATGAATTGGTTAAAAGCGTTCAGAACGGAGACATCAACGTTGTATTCGTTGTTGTTGCATTGTTCCTGTTCCTTGTAATCATCGGTCTTGTTGTTTTTGAACAGTCTGGTGTTCGCAAGATTTCTGTACACTATGCAAAGCGCGTTGTAGGACGCAAGATGTATGGCGGACAGAGTACATACATTCCGTTCAAGATCAATCCGTCGGGAGTTATTCCTATCATCTTCGCATCAGCATTCCTTACATTCCCGCTCCAGATTGCAAACAGCCTTTCAACCAAGGCAACATGGTTAAGCAAGGTTGCTTCCATTTTGAACCCACTTGGTTTTTGGTATAATTTCATTGAAGTTTTGTTGATTATTTTCTTTGCATACTTCTACACACAGGTAACCCTGAACCCCATTGAGATTGCAAAAAATATCCGTGAAAACGGCGGTTCCATTCCTGGAATCAGAACTGACAAAACTGAGGAATATCTTCAGAAGGTTTTGAACCGTCTGATCCTTCCTGGTTCATTGTATCTTGCAGCAATTGCTCTGCTGCCTACAATCATTCAGATTCTTTTCAAGTTCCCTGCATCAATTTCAATGTTGATGGGTGGTACTTCACTCTTGATTCTGGTTGGTGTTGACATTGACACAATGTCTCAGGTTGAAGCTCTTCTTAAGATGCACCATCATGATGGTCTTACAAAGAAGGGATTAAAAACACGTGGTCTCTAAAAGAGATTTCATGTTTGGACTAGATTAAATATTGAGAATTTGTTATAGTATTGCACCGTTGTTTTTTAACAGCGGTGTTGTCAGATTGTAATTCATGGTGATAGTTTCACTTCGAATTGCCATGATCTGACAGTAACATGTTTTCCAAGGGGACTTTTATGAAAGTACGAACTAGCGTAAAGCCCATCTGCGACAAATGTAAGGTAATCAAGAGAAACGGCATTGTCCGCATTATCTGTGAAAACCCAAAGCACAAGCAGAGACAGGGTTGAGGAGTAACTGATGGCACGTATTGCAGGAGTTGATCTCCCGAACAAGCATGTCAATATTGCATTGACATATGTATATGGAATTGGCCGCTCATCAGCAAACAAGATTTGTGAAGCTACAAAGGTAAATCCTGATGTTCTTTTGAACGAACTTTCAGAAGATGATCTTAACAAGCTCCGCAAGTACATTGATGAAAACTTTAAGACAGAAGGACGTCTCCGTTCAGAAATCGGTCTTAATATTAAGCGCCTTATGGATATCGGTAGCTACCGTGGTCTTCGCCACCGCAAGGGACTTCCTTGCCGTGGACAGCGTACACGCACTAATTCTCGCACACGCAAGGGTAAGAAGAAGACCGTTGCTAACAAGAAGAAGGCATAAGCGGGGGTTAATCGATGGCAGTAACAACAAGTAAGAAGAGAAAAGAAAAAAAGAGTGTATTTGAAGGAAATGTCTACATTCAGGCAACTTTCAACAACACTATTGTTACAATCACTGATCTTAGAGGAAACGCAATCTCTTGGGCTTCTTCTGGTGGTCTTGGATTCCGCGGAGCAAAGAAATCTACTCCATTTGCAGCACAGTCTGTAGCAGAAACTGCAGTACAGCGCGCAGCAAGCTATGGTCTTCGTGAAGTACACGTATTCGTAAAGGGACCTGGAATGGGACGTGAAAACGCTATCCGTATCCTTGGTACTCTTGGATTGAAGGTAAAGTCAATTTCTGATGTTACACCAATCCCACACAACGGATGCCGCCCACGCAAGACACGCCGTATGTAGTTTGAAAACCGGCAGATTCTGCTGGTTTTGATTAACAGAAAAGCCCGGATAGCTGCATGTCATCTTTCCGGGTAACAATTAAGGAGTTCAGATTGGCTCGCAAAAATCTGCTTAAAGGTTTTAAACAACCAAAGGGAATTACATTTGAACACATCGAAAACAATCCGAATTACGGAAAGTTTACAGCATTTCCTTTTGAACCTGGATTTGGTACAACGGTAGGTAATACACTCCGCCGCGTACTTCTTTCATCGATTCAGGGTTATGCCATTTCTTCAGTTCGTATTAGCTCATACGATGCTGATGGTGTTCCACATGTTATTTCCAGTGAATTTGAAACAATCCCGAATATCTCTGAAGATACTCTGGAAGTTTTGAACAGCTTGAAACAGATTCGCTTGCGTCTGCCGCGGGATGTTGAACAGGACAGTTTCACTTTCGAATTTAAGGGACCTGGAACTGTAAAAAGTGACGATCTTGCAAAAGAAGGTCAGCTTGAAATCATGACTAAGGGTCTTGAGATCTTTACAATGATGGAAGGTGCTCATCTGGAAATCGAATTCCAGGTTGACCTTGGAAGAGGATACGTTTCTGCAGATGTAAATGAACACTACATTGAAATTGTTGGTACAATTGCAATGGACTGTATCTTTACTCCTGTACCAAAGGTTAAATATTCTATTGAACCTTGTCGCGTAGGTCAGCGCAATGATTATGACAAATTGATTCTTGAGATTTGGACAGACGGTTCCATCACTCCGGAAGATGCTCTTGCTGAAGCAGCAAAAATTGCAAAGGATTATTTTGCAATCTTCGTTAACTTCAATGAAAGCGACTACCCTACAACAGTAGGACCGGATGAAGGCGACGAAAAAGTTAAGGAATTCCTTAAGCGTCCAGTTGAAGAACTTGAACTTACAGTTCGCAGTTCTAACTGTCTTAAGAATGCAAACATTAAGAATATCGGTGAATTGACAAGAAAGACCGAAGATGAACTTACAAAAACAAGAAACTTCGGTAAAAAGAGCCTTGAAGAAATCAAGACAAAACTTGCTGATCTTGGCTTGGCACTTGGCATGACTGATTTTAGTCACTTAAAAGACGTTTATTTAGGTAAACAGAAGGACACAGAAGAATGAACCACAAAACTGGATTTAATCCGCTTTCACGTACAACAGCACACCGCCGTGCAATGTCACGCAACATGGTAACTTCTCTCTTCAGATATGAAAGAATTACTACAACAGAACCAAAGGCTAAAGAAGTACGTAAAGCTGCAGAAAAATTGATTACACGTGCAAAGGTTGACAGTGTACACAACAGAAGAATTGCTGCTAAGTACATCTCTGATAACAAGATTCTGAAGAAGCTTTTCGAAGAAATTGGACCTCGCATGAAGGATCGCAATGGCGGTTATACTCGCATTCTCAAGATGGGATTCCGTCAGGGAGATGCAGCAGAAACTGTTATTTTCGAATTGGTAGACTACAAGTTACCAGAAGCTGAAGATTCAACTGAATCTAAAAAGGCTTAAGCAAAAGGAGTAGGCAATGTCAAAAGCACATCGTGGAACTGGAATCCGTAAGGAAGCAAATCATGGACGTGGAACATGTCCAGTATGCAATAAGTCTGGAGTAAAGGTACTTTACGATCAGGAAGTAGACGGAAAGAAAGTAAAGATTTGCAAGGTTTGTAAAGCTGCTCTTAAGAACAAGGCACAGAAAGATGCAAGACTTGCTAAGAAGGCCGCTGCAGCTGAAGCACCAGCAGCAGAAGCACCAGCAGAAGCATAAGATCATATCTTAGCTATGCTCAAGCCGCTCTTTGTATAAGGGCGGCTGTATTTTTTTAAATTCATCAGTAAAAAGATGGATATGCGAATTTGTAATTATTAGCAATGGATGAGGTTCATGGGCATAAAATGGCACCTGATTTCTTTACACTTGTGTTAATTTTTATTAAAATGTCGCAAAACAGTAATTTAATAGGAGAATACTATGAAATTTTCAAGAGTATTTACTTCAGGAGTTATGGCTCTTGCTGCAGCCCTTTCTTTTGCTGCAGCTCCAAAGGGAGTTAAGATTGGTGGTGTAGCACCTCTTTCTGGCGCTGTTGCCGTTTATGGTGCAGAATGTAAGAAGGGTATTGATCTTGCTGTAGAAGAAATCAATGCTGCTGGTGGTGTTCTTGGCCAGCCACTTACTTTTGTTTGTGAAGATGATGAAGGTGATGCTGCAAAGTCTGTTAATGCATTCACAAAGCTTTGTACAAGAGACAGGGTTCGCATCGTTGTTGGTTCACTTACATCTGGATGTACACTTGCAATTACTCAGCAGGCACAGGCAAGAAAGGTTCTTCAGGTTGCACCTGCTGCAACAGCTGTAAACATCACTGATGCAGGTAACTATATTTTCAGAACTTGTTTCATTGACCCATTCCAGGGACGCGTTGGCGGTAAGTTTGCTGCAGACAATTTGGGATGCAAGAATGCTGCAATTCTCTACGACATTGGAAACGACTATTCAGCAGGCCTTGCAGAAAACTTTGAGAATGAATTCAAGGCTCAGGGTGGAACAATTGTTTCAAAGCAGTCTTACGGAACTGGTGACAAGGACTTTAATGCACAGCTTACAAAGATCAAGGCTGCAAACCCAGATGTAGTTTATCTTCCAGATTACTACGGAACAGTTGCCCTTATTGCAAAGCAGCTCCGCGCACAGGGAATCAACACACCAATCATCGGTGCTGACGGTTGGGACGGACTTACAGAAAATGCAGGTGACGAAGTTCTTAACGGATACTATTCAAACCATTATGCAGAAGACTCTACAAGTCCAGCAGTTCAGAAGTTTGTTAAGTCTTTCAAGGCAAAGTACAGCAAGTCTCCTAACTCATTTGCTGCCCTCGGTTATGACTCAATCTACATGATCAAGGATGCAATGGAAAAGGCTGGAACAACAACTGACGTTGTTAAGATTCGCGATGCTTATGAAAAGACAAACGGTGACTATGTAACTGGTCACATTGTATTTGATGCAAAGCGCAACCCAATCAAGTCTGCAGTTATGATCAAGCTTGTTAAGAAAGATGGCAAGCTTTCTACAGAATACGCTGCAACAGTTGATATCCGCTAGTTGAAATTTGAGATTCCGGGTTAGTGCCCGGAATGACAGCAATTTTTTGAACAATGGGGTTCATTCCGTTATGGGGGTGGACCCTTTTTTTTATGACGCGTGCGGGAAGGATTGGGGGACCGCCCGTATTTAAGGCTTTAAAATTGAATAAAAAACGATTTACCGTTATAATTATACATCAAACTTTTAAATGAGATGACAGGTTTTGGCCTGCATTTTTTGACTTAATATGGAGGATACTGTGGATACTTTCTTGAAGCAGTTTGTCAACGGACTTTCCCTTGGTAGCATTTACGCGCTGATTGCTCTAGGCTACACGATGGTTTATGGAATTGTTAAGCTCATCAACTTTGCCCATGGCGATGTCATGATGGTTGGTGCTTTTACGGGATACTTTATCCTTACATGGCTTGGTGCGAATCCCTTTGGCCTGATCATGGCTTTTATTGGTGCCATGGTTGTGTGTGCCCTCTTGAGCCTTGCCATTGAACGACTTGCATACAGACCACTCAGAAATGCTCCAAGACTTAATTCCCTGATTACGGCCATTGCCGTGGAACTGATCCTGCAGAATGCCATGCGCGTCATTCCTTTTGTTGGGCCTAATCCGCGCCAGTTCCCTACCATGGAAACAAAGATGCTTTCCCTGGGAATCATTTCTTTTTCCAACATTCAGCTGATCGTCATCATTTCTTCCGCCGTGCTGATGCTTATCTTGAACTACATCATTAACTACACAAAGACCGGTCGTGCCATGAGGGCAGTTAGCTATGACATGGGTGCTGCAAGTCTCATGGGTGTTAATGTGAACAGGATCATTGCCATCACTTTCGTTATCGGTTCCGTTCTTGCAGGTGCTGGTGGAGTTCTTTATGCAACGGCCTATCCGCAGGTTGATCCTTTCATGGGGTACATTCCTGGCCTCAAGGCTTTTGTTGCCGCCGTTCTTGGTGGAATCGGAAGCGTGCCTGGCGCCATGGTTGGTGGTGTCATCCTCGGCATTGTTGAGACCATGACCAAGGCATACATTTCTTCCCAGTATGCAGATGCAATTTCCTATTCAATCCTGATCTTGATTCTTCTTGTTAAGCCTGCAGGACTTCTTGGCAAGAAGACTGTGGTTAAAGTGTGAGGTGTTCCATGAAAGATAAGTTTTTAAGAAACAGCATGATTCTTCTGGCAATCGCACTTTTTGTTGTGATTGTGCCCGGTCTATTGATGGACCTTATGATTTTTGAGGACGCCGACGGTTATCAGGTTCCCCTCATCGATGCGTATACTGCACAGGTTATTACCCTTGGTGGCGTTAATGCCATCATGGCCCTGAGCGTTAACATGATCTGCGGAATTACGGGTCAGCTTTCCCTTGGGCAGGCTGGGTTCCAGGCAATTGGTGCATATTCCGTAATTCTTCTTTCCACAAGCTGCCATATTCCCCTTCCTGTAAGCATCATTCTTGGTGGCTTGATTGCAGCTTTCTTTGGGTTCCTTATCGGCTTTCCGACATTGAAGCTTGAAGGCGACTATCTTGCCATCGTTACCCTGGCTTTTGGTGAGATCATCAGGATTGTCCTGATCAACTTGAAGTCGATTACAGGTGGTCCAAACGGAATGCAGTTTACGACAGTGTTTACAACTTCCCTTGACCATGGCCCGATGATTTCCTACGTTTCCATAATCGGTACCCTGGTGCTTATTGTTGTCCTCATGCAGAACTTTTTGCGCTCCACTTACGGCCGTGCAATTCTTGCAGTTCGCGAAGATGAGGTTGCGGCAAACAGCAGCGGCGTTGGAGTGTTCCGTTACAAGATGACGGGTTTTGTCATTGCTTCCTTTGTTGCAGGAATTGCAGGTGCCCTTTATGCTCCATTCATCGGATTCATCAAGCCGGATCTTGCTTCCTTTAACAATTCCATTAACGACCTGATCTTTGTTGTTCTTGGTGGAATGGGCAGCGTTACCGGCGGTATCGTAGCGGCATTTGTCCTTACAATTCTCCAGGAAGTCCTGAGGTTCCTGCAGGACTACAGGCTTTTGATCTATCCTGTAATCCTGATCTTTGTAATGCTCTTTAGGCCTCAGGGTCTTTTGGGTACAAAGGAACTCAGCTTTATCAAGGTTTACGATGGCATTCCGGGCCTTGTCAGGAAGATTTTGAAAAAGAACGGAAAGAAAGGGGAGGCGGAATAATGGAAAACAAAAAGGAACTGCTTCTTCGCGCAAAAGACATTTCCATTGTATTTGGAGGCCTTAGGGCTGTCAGCGATTTTAACCTTGAACTTTATGAAGGTGAACTCATCGGTCTTATCGGTCCTAACGGTGCCGGTAAAACAACCGTGTTCAACATGCTTTCAGGTGTGTATAAGCCTACGGAAGGAACCATTACCTTTGTTGACCGCAATGGATCCCAGCAGGTGGCCAGCGGAAAGACTCCGGCTGAATTGAACAGGATGGGTATTGCCCGCACCTTCCAGAACATCCGCCTGTTCAGCAATCTTACGGTTGCGGAGAACATAAAGATTGCCCTCCATCAGGTGAGGGGAGTGAGTCCCATTGATGTTCTTTTCAGGACAAAGAAATTCCGGGCTGATGAAGTTGCAATGCAGACCAAGACTGAGCACCTGCTTTCGCTGTTCCACATGGAAGGCAAGATTAACGAGATTGCAAAGAACCTGCCTTACGGTGAGCAGAGAAAACTTGAAATCTGCCGCGCCCTTGCTTCCGGGCCAAAGCTTCTTTTGCTTGATGAACCGGCAGCCGGTATGAACGAGCAGGAAACCCACGAGCTTATGGAAATGATCGCCTTCATCAGGAAGGAATTCAACCTTACGGTTCTTCTTATTGAACACGACATGAAGCTTGTAATGGGAATCTGCGAGCGTCTTCTCGTATTGAACTATGGCCGCGTCATTGCAGAAGGTAAGCCTGAAGAAATCCGCAGCAATGAAGAAGTCGTTAAGGCTTATCTTGGAAATAATTAGGGGGCGTGAAAAATGGCAATGCTTGAAGTAAAGGATCTTGTGGTTTCTTACGGTGCTATCAATGCCCTTAAGGGTATTTCGTTTACTGTTGAACAGGGGGAAGTTGTTACCCTCATCGGTTCAAACGGTGCAGGAAAAACCACCACTCTTCATTCCGTAAGCAACCTGATCAAGAAGGTTAGCGGATCAATTACCTTTGAAGGCGAGGACATTACGACTGTTGGAGCGGACAAAATCGTCAGCCGCGGGCTTATTCAGGTTCCGGAGGGACGCCGTGTTTTTGCAAACATGACTGTGCGTGAAAACATTGAAATGGGTGCATTCCTAAGGAAGGACAAGGAACAGATAAAGAAGGACATGGAATGGTGCTATGAACTTTTTCCACGCCTGAAGGAACGTCTTGGCCAGCTGGCAGGAACCCTGTCTGGCGGTGAGCAGCAGATGCTTGCCATGGCACGTGCCCTCATGTCAAAGCCAAGGCTTCTTTTGCTTGATGAACCAAGCATGGGTCTTGCACCGATTCTTGTTGATGAAATTTTCAACATCATCAAAAAGATTTCCAGTGCAGGTACGACAATTCTTCTTGTTGAACAGAATGCATACAAGGCCCTTGCAATTGCAAACCATGCCTATGTCCTTGAGACGGGCTCGATTTCGAAGCGCTGGGATGCAAAGGAACTGATGAATGATGAGACGGTCAAGAAGGCATATCTTGGCGGTTGAAATTTGTTGAATTGAAAATTCAGTGTTATAATAGAAGCATGGAAAGTCGAGAATGATTTTCCGTGCTTTTTTTTATTTGCAGTTTTGTGGAGGTAAGATATGCTTGTTAAAGATGTTATGAGTTCCAATCCCGTAGTGGTGGGTCCTGAGGCTTCCGTTCTTGAAGCAAAGGAAATGATGAAGAAAAACAAGGTTAACATTCTTCCTGTCGTGGACAAGAGTGGAATGCTTACAGGAATCCTGAGCAAGGGTGACCTGGAAAAGGCAAGCCCCAGTGCAGCTACAACGCTTGACATGTTTGAGCTTGGATACCTTTTGAGCAAGCTGTCCGTTGAAAAGACCATGGTGAAGAACGTTAAGACGACGACGGAAAACCAGACTGTTGAAGAAACGGCTCGCTTGATGAAGGATTATGGCATCTCCTGCCTGCCAGTCGTAAATAACAATGTTCTTGTGGGACTTGTTACCCAGTCGGATCTTTTTTCATGCTTCATAGACATGTTCAGCACCAAGTCTGCTGGAATAAGGGCAGTTGTTGTCTGCGATGAAAAGCCGGGTGTTCTTGCAGGAATCGTTGCAGCAATTGCAGAGAAGAATGCAAACATTGTTTCTGTTGTAACCAATGACGTTGCGGATTCTTCGCGAAAGAAGATTACGCTTAAGGTTGAAAAGCTTTCTATTGATGAACTTAAGGCCATCCTGGAAAATCATGGCGGCTTGGTGGAAGACATAAGAAGCGTCTGAGCATTTGACCAAGTGGACGATTTCTGATAGAGTAAGGGGGTAATCGGGGGTGTAGCTCACCTGGCTAGAGCGCTAGCATGGCATGCTAGAGGTAACGGGTTCAAGTCCCGTCATCTCCAATATGTTAAAGACAATAAGACCGGAAGCACTTGCAGACAATCCGTTCAAGATGATCGGCAAAGACTGGATGCTTGTAACTGCCTGCACAACAAAGGAAAGCGAAGACGGTTCTATCATCACAGGTCGTCCAAACACAATGACCGCCAGTTGGGGTGGTGTTGGAATCATGTGGAACAAGCCTGTTGCCACAATCTATCTTAGGCCTTCAAGATACACAAAGGAAATCATTGATCAGTCGGAAACATTTTCGTTAAGCGTTCTTCCTGAAAAATTCAGGACGGCACTTGATTACTGCGGTTCCCATTCCGGCCGTGATGAGGATAAATTCCAGAAGGCAAAGCTTGATGTTGAATACATGAACAATACGCCGTGGATTAAGCAGGCTCGCGTTGTTCTTTTTTGCAGAAAGATTTATGCACAGGAAATCGACCCTTACGGATTTGCAGATGAAAAGGTCTGCAACCAGAACTACAAGAAGGATGACTTCCATACGATGTACATTGCAGAGATTACGAAGGTTCTTGTTGAATCTCGTGATATCAAGAAGTAGTTTTCTTGATTCTGCTGCGTGAATAGATAAAAGAATTTATGGGCTGAAGGATTTTGATTCAGCATGAAAAAAGCCAGGTTGTCTTGAACATCTGAATGATTCAAGGTTGAACCTGGCTTTATCTTTTAGCGCTGGATTGTTGCGTCGTGAATCTTTTTGCTCATTTCGTCGCCGCACATGATCCTGATGAGTTCCATGGCAAACTGTTCTGCACAGCCGGCGCCCCTGGAAGTTACGAGGTTGCCGTCGGTTACAAATGGAACATCCTTTACGTGGGTTGATTCATGGCCGTTGGATTCGGCTTCCATGCCTGGATAGCAGGTCCATCTTTTTCCGTCCAGGACCTTTGTCTTTGAAAGGACTACGGCAGGTGCTGCACAGATGGCGGCTACAAGTTTTCCTTCAGCATTCATTTTGTCGATGAGGGAAAGGGCCTGGGTGCACTTGCTTATGTTTTCCGACCCGAGGCTTCCGCCGGGAACAAACACTGCATCGGGAAGTTCCGAGCAGGCGGAAAGGTATGTTTCGAGGGTCATGTCGGCAATGACAGGAATGTTGTGTCCGCCTTCCACGGTCCTGGCCTGTGTGGCAGTTGCCACTGTTGTTACTTTGATTCCGGCGCGGCGAAGGTAGTCTACAGGAGTAAGGGCTTCCACTTCTTCAAATCCGTTGGCAAGGAAAACAAGGATGTCTTTCATAATTCCTCCAGAAAAGGTAATTGCTTCCATAATCGAAAGCCAATATTGAAATTATACAAGGAAAGTCGTATTATTTACAGTATGAAATCGGTTCTTCTTATTGACGGTTCTTCACTTTTTAAGGATTTTCTTCATGATAAGTTCTCTACGGAACAGGTGACCCTGGAATATGCTTCAAACAGGGAAGCCTATACGAAAATGCTTTCCGTTATGCCGGACCTGATAATCATCGAACTTCAGGACAACCAGATTTCAGAGATCGATTCCCTGCTTGAGAAAAAGCATCGCGATCCCAATGCAAGGAAGATTCCAGTTTTCATGACAGGACCATCCCTTGACCGCCTGATCATCTCGCGATTTGTTGAATTCGGCGTCGTCAAGTTCTTTACCAAGCCTATAAAATTCGAGGTGTTCTTTGAGTCCCTGGGAAAAGTTCTTGCAACTCCATTCTTCATGGATTCTACTCCCTGCATCCTTGACCTTCACTTAAATGGAAGCATCATCTTTGTTGAAATTGCACAGGGCCTTAACAGGGAAAAGCTCATGCTGCTTAAGTACAGGCTTTCCGAGATCATAACAAAGTACAGGATCAATGTTCCAAAGGTCATCCTCATGCTTACAAACCTGGAGCTTTCCTTTGTTGACGGTTCCAACCTGGAGCTTTTGCTGAACAACATTACGGCTGGCGGAAAGGTTGCAAATAAATTCGTCAAGATCCTTTCCTTTGATGAATTCGTCAAGCAGCTGGTTAAGGGGCATCCTGAATATCACGGCATGACCGTTTCGCAGAACCTGCAGTACGTTATTTCTTCACTCATGAATCAGGATGCGGATTTTGCAACAAACGATTTTATCTACGATAACATTCTCAATGCTGACCGTCCGACTGATGACACGGCACTGGGATTTTCTGCACCAAGAAATTCCAGCATAGAGGAATCCAATGCACCAAAGAAGATAGCAATCATTGATGACGATGTTGTTATCAGGAAGCTCCTTGAGAACACCTTCAGTCAGTCCAGCTTTGAAACAGCCCTTTATGCCAATGCAACGGACTTCATCAATGCGGTAAATGACGGAAAGGAATATGACCTTCTGATTCTTGACCTGTACCTGCCGGATATGGATGGTATTACGGTTTTGAATTCCCTGAAGCACAAGAACTACAATGCTCCGATTCTTGTCTACTCAAAGGCAGCTGCAAAGGAATTTGTCGTCCAGTGTCTGACCCTTGGAGCAAAGGCATATCTTGTTAAGCCCCAGAAGCCGGATGTCATTAAGGCAAAGGCGCTGGAAATAATCAATTCGTCAAGATAGTTTTTTGAGGTGCGAGTGTGAGTTCTTCTCCAGTTGAAGTTGGCAGCCGTTTTATTGCAAGCACGATGCACGAGGTAAGGACACCTCTCCAGACAATCATAGGCACCCTTGAACTTCTTGAGGATACAAACCTTACGAAGGAACAGAGGGAATACATTCACCAGATTTCCTTTAGTGCAAACGCCCTTCTGGGACTTGCCAACGACGTTCTTGATTTTACGAAAATTTCTTCCTCTCACTTTAAGCTGGAAATTGCTCCATTCAATCTTATTGACCTTGCAGAACGGGTTGTTGACCTTGTTACAGTGGAGTCCTTTACACGGGGACTTGAGATAGTTACGGACATCGATTACAACATTCCACGCCTTGTTTCTGGAGATGCAAAGCGAGTTCAGCAGATACTCCTGAATCTTGTGAAGAATGCGGTCAAGTTTACGGAGAAGGGATTCATTTACGTCCGCATTTCCCTGAGGCAGAATACCATTCTCTTTGAAATAATCGACAGCGGGATTGGAGTTCCGGAAGACAAGAAGGAACTGATTTTTTCCGATTACTATCAGGTTGATTCCTCTTCCGTGCGAAAATCCGGGGGAACGGGCCTTGGCCTTTCGATCTGCAAGAATCTTGTTGACGTGATGAAGGGGAAGATTGGGGTTCTTTCAAATCCCAGCGGCGGATCGAATTTCTGGTTTACGATTCCATTGGCAGCTGAATCCGGCAGTGAAGATGAATTCAACATGGAGCCGTCAAAATTTACGGTTCCTGGAAATACCCGGGTTCTCATAGTTGATGACAACGTGCTTGCCCTTAAGTCCTTCAGGAAAAAGCTTGAATTCTACGGCATCAGGAACATCATCTGCGTGGATAGCGGTGCAAAGGCTCTTGATGCAATTCAGAAGGCAAGGGATGAGGGTTCCCCGATTTCCATCGTGTTTACGGACATGGGTATGATTCCTATGGACGGCTGGCGTTTTGCTTCCGAAGTGCGCTCCCTTGAATGCGGCAAGGACATAAAGATGTACATGCTTGTGCCGGAAGGTCAGCTGCGTCAGGATGCCAAGATGAAAATGCTTGACTGGTTTGATGGATACATATACAAGCCTGTTAAGCAGAAGATGCTTCTTGAAGTTCTTTGTGAAATATTCAATTCTGAAAATGGAACGGAAGAAGTTAACCTTCAGCCTTTGGAAGTTGTTGAGACTGAAAAAATTGCCCAGGGACTTAACATTCTTGTTGCAGAAGATACAAAGGTCAACCAGCTTCTTCTTGAAAAATTCCTGGATAAATTCGGTGCCAACGTATTCCTTGCAGATAACGGCCAGATGGTTATGGATCAGGTTAGGGAACATCCGGACATTGACCTGATTTTCATGGACATCTTCATGCCGATAAAGAGCGGTATTGATGCCACTGTGGAACTTCGCAACAACGGCTACAAGGGAATCATCATTGCATGTACGGCCAACAACGACCAGGATGATTTTGACATGTACAAGCAGGTGGGCATGAATGACATTATCGTCAAGCCATTCAAGAGGGCCACGATCCGCGAGGTTCTTGAAAAGTGGGGAACCGTTCTCATTGTGCCTGATGCCAAGAACATCATCAACCTTTCGTACATTGAAAACCAGTCCAGCGAAATATGGAACATTGACGACTTTATGGACACCACGGGAAACAATGTGGAATTTGCAATTTCCCTCATGGATGAATACATGGAGCAGTCAAAGTCGCTTATGGAGCGCCTGAAGGAAGAACTTAAGAATCCTCAGCCTGACATAGAAAAGGTTAAGCTTTACACCCATACCATGAAGGGTTCCAGTGCCAGTGTAAGTGCCGTAAGGTTTGCAGAACTTGGGCGCCAGATGAACGATGCTGCAAAAGCCGGAGACCTTACGACATTGGAGTCGGCACGCATCAACTACGAAATCGATTTCATTTCATTCATTAATATTGTCGAGAACTGGAAGAATACAATATGATCAAGACCAATTATCATACTCACTGTGAATTCTGTGACGGAAAGAATACCGCACAGGAAATGATAGAATCTGCTGTTGAAAAGAAATTCGACATCCTTGGCTTTAGCAGTCACAGCATGTATCCGTATTCCAGCGACTGGCATGTTGCTTCCCGGGAGCACCTTAAGTACGTCCAGGAGATAAAGTGGCTCGCCCAGGAGAATGCCGACCGCATCAAGGTTTATGCAGGATTTGAGGCGGATTACATTCCGGGATTCTGCTGCCCTTCCTTTTCCAACTATGATGAATTCAAGCCGGACTACCTGATCGGTTCCGTGCACTTTGTATACGGCAACAGGGGATTTTTTGAGGCTGACGGAAACCCAAAGACTACCCGCGAAAACATAGATGCGTATTTTGGCGGAGACGTGCGCCGTGCAGTCTGCGAATACTTCTGCCTTGAAAGGGAGATGCTTGAGAAAGGTGATTTTACTTTCCTGGGCCATCCGGATCTTGTCAGGAAGCAGAACATTCATTCAGTTCTTTTTGATGAATCGGAAAGCTGGTACAGGGATGAACTGGTTTTGCTTGCAAAGGCTGCGGCCCGCTCCGGGGTCTGTGCAGAAATAAACACGGGGGGAACCATACGCTATGGCATGAAGGAACCATATCCGTCCCTTCAGCTGCTGGAACTTTTTAGGGAGAACAACGTTCCAGTGACCATAAATTCCGATGCTCATAGCTGCGATGGTCTGGATGCCTGGTTTGACAGGGCCTTTGAGTACGTAAAAAAGGCCGGCTACACAGAACTGATGTACTATGAAGACGGCCGTTTAAAGCTTCAGAAAATATGATACAAGGTGAACGGGCGATGCTGCGGTTTAGCGGTTCTTCCTTTCTTCTGCTGTCTGGCAGTTGATGCAGAGGACTGCGTAAGGAATGGCTTCAAGTCTTGCTTCCGGAATTTCCTTTCCGCATCCGAGACAGATTCCGTAGGTGTTGAGCCTGATCCTGTCCATTGCGCGGTCGATCATTGCGAGGCGGCGCTGGTCTGCTTCTCCAAGGGAATTGAGGAGGGTTCTGTCTATAGTATCTGATGCAATGTCGGCGTCGTCACCTGATTCCATTGTTTCGGCAAGTTTTGAATACTGTTCATTGCGACCCATCAATGAATCAATGATTTCATTGCGTTCTGCAGTGAGCTTTTTCTTCTGCTTGTCTAAAAAGTCTTTTTTCATTTTTCATCCTGTTTTAGGCTGCCCTTGGTTTTTTATGTTGACAGCCATATTTTTTTTAGTCATAATAGTATACAATATTTTTACATAAAGGCAAACATTTTTTGGAGGAATCGTGGCTAACAAAGACGAAGCTATCGAAGTTGAAGGTATCGTAAAAGAAGCATTGCCAAATACAATGTTCCGTGTTGAATTGAAGAATGGCCATATCATTCTGGGCCACCTCAGCGGCAAAATGAGAAAGCACTACATCAGGATCGTTCCGGGTGACAGTGTAAAAGTTGAACTTTCACCTTATGATCTTAACCGCGGTCGCATCATTTTCCGCGAACGCTAGAAAAAAGAGAGGGCTGTTCCTTTTGGGACGGCCCTTTGATATTTTAAATGCCTTGGGGAAATTCAGGAAGCTTAAGTCCTTAGGGATGCCCTTTATTTTGTCAGCATCCACTTTAGGCTGCGGTATGCACCCTTGATTCCCTTGATGAAGCAGACAAGGCAGATTATCCAGATGATCAGGCTGAGCTGACCGATGGTGGACATGCCGAACAGGCTGAGAAGAATCTGTATGATGCTGTTCTTGAGGTATGGAACTGCCCCACGGCCCTTTGGATTTTCCGTCTGCCGTGTCGTATAAGTGTAGGTGTATTGGTTTGAATTGCCGCTTGAGTATGCGTTCCTGAAGAATTCTTCGAAGGGATCATAGGAGCTGCCATAAGTTCCCGTTGAACTCTGGTAATAGGAAGACTGCTGGCTTGAATTGGGGTTGAATCCATAGCTGTCGTACTGGCGGCGCTTTTCGTCATCCCCCAGAATCTGGTAGGCGTTGTTGATTTCCTTGAATTTTTCCTCGCAGGCCTTGTCTCCGTTGTTGCGGTCCGGATGATACTTGAATGCGAGGTTCCTGTAGGCTTTCTTTATCTCGTCTTTTGTGGCAGTTTTTTCAACGCCAAGGGTTTTGTACAAATCTTCCATGTTTTACGCCCTTAAATTTAATAAAAGACCGGGAAAAATGCAAGTTTCATCCGGTGAAGTTTCCAGAGGATTCCTGCTATTTGTTCTTGAGAAGAACCCAGGTTGCTCCGTTGCCTCCGTGGTTTCTGTCCGGATGGCCTGAAGTTCCAAGGCGCTTGTCCTGCTCGATGAAGAGGCGCACCATGGGGCCAAGGACAGGATCGCTTCCGTTGGAATGAATGCCTTTTCCGTGGACGATGAGGATTTTCCTGCATCCACGCCTCCAGCAGTCGTTGACAAAGGACGTAAGGCGGGTCCAGGCTTCGTCGCGGGTAAGCTGGTGAAGGTCTATGGTTGCATCGGGAGGAAGGGACTTAAGGTATTCAAGGTTGTTCATGCGCTCGTTCTTTTCCACTTCTTCCTGAACCTTATCCTTGTCCACAGTTCCGTATCTGTTGAGCCACATGTCCATGGGATTGATGCGGCGGTTTCTTTCCTGTTCCATGATCTGCTCGTAGGTATAACCCTGCTTCATGGCAAGCTTTTCTTCCCTTGTGGGGGCATTGGCCTTCTTATGGGAAACCTGGGGGCCTTTCTTCTGGTTCCTGCTTTTCTTTTGGGAATCGTCCCACTGATTCAAAATGTCACCGAAATCCATATTCCCTACCTTATCAAGTATACGTTCTGGGTGAGAACCCATCCGTAGCTTTCATTGTATTTTATGTATGACCAGTCGCCTGCACTCTTGATTATGAAGACAACGCTTCCTGCAGGGATCGTTACGCCTGATGAAATTGTCTGTTCCGGTATGGCCCTCATTTCTCCGCCAGAGAAGACGGCACGCTTCTGGTTTATCTGTGCCATGTAAATCCCGGCAGTTACAAGTCCAACGGCAAAGATGACCGTAAGTATGCCGGAGAGGTTTCGCCTGCCTATGATTGCAAGGAATATGAGGAGGACCAGGATGATTGCAATAATTATCAGGAGAAGAACCAGGAGTGTTGCGCTTGGCTCGTTCTGGTTGTCGGGAAGACCCAGGGCCTGTTCGGCGGCCTTGCGTTCTCTTGCTGCATTTGAAATGAATGGAAGGCTGTGGCGTTCCCTTGTTCTAAGCTGAATGATGTTAAGCACATCCTGGGAAGTGGTGGAAACATCGTCGGCTGAGTTTTTGCGAAGTTCCGTGTCGATGAATGCGTAGGCGTATGGGTTTGTCTTTGCCTCTTCCTTCTTTGTGACAGGGCGGGATTCGATGGAGAAAAGGCTTTGTGGAACCTTGATTTCTTCCTGGACGCCGCCGTAGGAAACTGCGCTGATGAAAATTTCCGGAAGGATTGTCCTGCCGGTCTTTAGGGGCTGCCATTCAAAGACTGCAATGCTCTGTGGCTTTGATGCAAAGGATGTTCCCGTCTCGGACTTTTCCAGTTCGATTTTCTTTACCAGCTTGAACAGGGAATCTTCCGGAATGTTCCAGTAAATGTCGTTTATGTGAAGTGCGTATTTTATCTTTACGGTGAAGATGATTTTTTCCGAGCAGCCGGATTGGTGGACTGTTTTGCCCGGGGTTCCCGAATTGAATTCTGGTGTCGAGTATACGACAGAAAGTTCAGGATGGATGAAGCGCGGGTTCTCGAAAATTTCTATTGATTCAAAGGGAATCTGGTAAAATCCGCCGTCGACTGTAAGGTCAATGGGACGGATCTTGTACCAGCCGGTCTGGGTAAAGCGCATCCACAGGATGATTCTGGTTCCCGTGACGTATACTTCTCCTGCTTCCGTGTTCTTCTTTATGAGGACAGTTTCCTTTTTTGAGGAGATGAAGCTTACGTTTGGCGGCAGGGAATTTACGGAAATCTGCACGCTGTCAGGAGTTACGTTTTCTATCTCAACGGAAAAGGAATTGTCGTTGTCCGTAAACAGGGTGTCCTGTGTCTGCCTGAACCTGAGGTTGTACATGTAGGACCAGGACAGGGCCTTTGCGTAGAGGGGAGAAGATAAAAATATGAGTGAAAGAATCAGTAATCCCTTGCAGATTTTTCCGATTCCTGTTCCATGCTTTTCCATTGTTTGGTTTCGCCTTCTTTTATGAGAGAGTAAAGGGCTGCTTCAAGGGCCTGTTCTTCCGGGTTTTCCGAAAGTGCAGTCAGTTCCCGTTCAGCCTGCTGTGCCTTGGACGATTCTTCCCTGAGGGAAAGTTCAAGGTTTATTTTTGCATTTATGTTTGTACCGTCGATGGTAAGTGCGCGCCTGAAGTAGTCCGCGGCATTTTCGTAGTCTCCGTTTCTGTGGGCAATGATTCCGCAGTTGTAGAGGATGGCAAAGCGGATTTTGTCCGGGGAGTTTTCATATATTTCCATGAAGCGCATTACGGCGGCATCCGTTTCTCCCTGCTGGAGATATGTGGTTCCAAGGTTGTATACGGCATACTGCCTGGTTGATTCATCGCCGCGCAGGGCGGAATTTTCTGCAGCCTCAAGATAGTAGGCCGTTGCCTGCTGGTATTTTTCCTTGTTCCATTCAAGCTTGCCCTGGAGGATTTTTGTTCCGTCGTTGAACCGTGGGGAACATGATGTGAACATGAGCAGAACCATGGATGTCTGGGCAACGGAATGGAGGATCCGCTTTTTGCCGCCCTTTATGTCCAGTTCCCCAAAGACGATTGAAGCAAGGTAGAAGACGATGGCAAGGGTGATGAACAGGGGGTATTTTTTTACCGACTGGTTTTCGTATGTGATTACGGTTCCTTCCGTTTCGCTGGAAATGGCCTTGAGGATTCTTGATGCTGAACCAAGTTCCGATGCATCGATGTACTGCACCTGGGACCTGCTGTTCTTTGAGGAAAGGGATGCGATGACTTTTTCCATGTCCGATGAACGGAGTGCCGTCTTTACGACTGAACCGTCGCCGGAGAAAATTTCGCTTTCACGTTCAGAGCCAAATCCGATGACTATGACGGGCATGCCGAATTTTGAGGATTCTGCAAGGGCTGACTGAAGGGTGTTGTCAGTTTCCTCGCAGTCTGTAAAAAGCAGGATGCATGAAGCTTCTGCCGACTGTTCCGGGAATGAAGAAATGGCTGCCTTAATTCCATTGCCAAGGCTTGAACCCTTTTGGGTCATGAGCTTTGGTGAAAGGCAGTCGATGAGGCTGTTGACTGACTGCAGGTCTTCCGTAAGGGGAATTGCAACCACTCCGTCTCCCTTTGCGAGAACCACGGAAACTTTTGTCCCTTCCATGTGTTCAAGAAGTTCCTTTGCGTAACTTGCGCTGGCCTTGAGCCTTGAGATTCCCCCTGGGGCATCCTTTGCTTCCATGCTGTATGAAATGTCAAAGACCATGGATACTGCATGGCCGTTTTTTTGAACCGGGATGGAATCAGTTCCCCAGGAAATTCCTGCGAGGGCTGCAATGACCATCATTCCGCTCAGGACCCGGAAAAAGGTCTTGAAGAAAAAGCAGATTACGAGACGGCCGCCAAGTGCCCCGCTTTTTATTACGAATTTCTTTTCGGACAGGAGCCTGTGGGTGCGGATGAATTTTATGGAAACGTAGGTTACGGCAAGGAGCAGTGGAATCAGCAGGTAGAATGTTGCCGGGTGTTCAATTGAGATGATCACAGTACCTCCAATAGAATGATTCTTCTGATGATCCATGCAAGAATGATGCATATTATGGCTGCTATGATAAAATGCCTGTAATAGCATACGGCCTGCTTTTTTACATGGTAGCTCTGGATTACGGTTTCGTTCCTGTTTATTTGGGACAGTGCCTGTGAAAGGGACTGGAGTGATTCAACCTCAAAGAAAAGTCCGTTTCCTTCCGCCGCCGTTTTTGAAAGGCTTGAAGTATCAAAGTTTGATTCAAGATATCCTGAATAGAATTTTCCGGTTTTAGGGTCAGTGTATTCCAGGGGGACTGAACCCTTTGTTCCGATTCCTACTACGTAAAGTGAAATGTCCTTTTTGCCTGCAAGGCGGGCTGCGGTGTAGGGATGGATGCTTCCTGCGTTGTTCTCTCCATCCGTGATGAGGACTATGGATTTTTTTGCAGCAGAGATGGATTCAAGGTGATAGACTGCAAGGCTGATTCCGTTGCCGATGGCTGTTCCGTCTCCAAGTTCCCCGGCCGTGATGGAGTCAAGGCGCTGGAAGAAAATCTTACGGTCCATGGTTGGGGGAATTATGACCGATGCCGTCTGGGCCATTTCTATGAGTCCAATGTCTGCACCATCGTTTACGGAGGCAAGGGTGCGGATTGCGTTTTTTGAGGATTCAAGCCTGTTTATGTCACCGATGTCCTTTGCTGCCATGGAAGGGCTGACATCCAGGACAAAGAAAATCGTTGCACCGCGGGATGAATAGATTTTCTGCTGGGTGTGGTGCAGCGGGTTTGCAAGGGCCGTTACAAGATTTATGTAGAAGAAAATGCAAAGGACGCGGGTGATTCCCGACAGGATCTTGCGGGGCTTTGTGTTCCATATAAAGTTGGTTCCGTTCCAGTCGCTCAGGTTAAGGTCAAAGGATATTCGCGAAAGGAGCCTGAGGTTTCGCATGATGTACAGGATGGGAATCAGGAGCAGCAGGAGAAATGCTGAAGGGTTTTCAAATTCGAACATTCATTCAACTCCTTTTTCCAGCGTATTTACTATGGAAACTGTAGATTCAACAAGCATGCTTTTTTCACCGTCCAGGAATTTTGCTTCGTGGTCTTGTGCAGGTAAAAGCTTGGAGTCGATGGAACCCGAGGCAAAGCGGATGTAGTTTGTCCTGATGAAGTGGGATTCAAGTTTGCCAAGGCATTCATCAATGGAGTCGTTGCAAAGGTTGCCGGTAATGTCTTCAATCTTGTCGCGGATCTTTCTGTCCGTTGTGGAAGCAAAGGAAGTGCCAAACCTGAAGTTAAGGTACTGCCTCATGGTCTGCTGCCATTTTTCTGCAAAGATCTTGTCTTCCGTTTCCTTTTTCAAAAGGGAATTCAATGCAAGCCTTGTCTTCATGGAATTCTTGTGGTAGCTGATTTTCTTCCTGAAGTTCCTGAGCCAGCGCAGGATGACCGGAAGCTTCATGAGCACGATGAACAGAAGGGACATGAGTCCTGTTGCGAGAAAGAGGAACAGAAGGAGAACGTAGTTCGTCTTTGGAAGAATCAGCGGCTCCTTTGGCGGCCTTAAGGTTGTGGTGTTAAGTTTTTCCGTTAACGAGAGAATCGTCACGCTTTCCAGGGAAATGGGAAACAGGTTTTCTTCCGCCGTCTTTTCCGGTTTTCCGCCGCGGGCCAGGATTTTTTCAAGATAGAAGTCCTTGAATTTTATTGTTCCCGTGGTCCATGGAATGAAGGTTATGCACAGGTTGTAGTTTACGCCGTTACGGATCAGGACAGCGCTCTTAAGGTAGCATTCCTGGGGGTTTTCAAGAAAGTCCTGGGGTTCCAGGTTCAGGTGGATCGTCTCATCCTTTATGAGGCTTTGGTCTGCAAATGCAAAGATGTCCACAGGGTTCCTGAAGGAAAACTGAATCTGGCCGGAGTCTCCGATGAACACGTCGCGGGGAACCATGACCTGCATGGACATTTCCTTTTCCGGGGATTCGCTTTGTGAGAATGCAGATAGTGACAGTGCAAAAAGAAGTACAGCCAGAAGATTTTTTTTCATCTTGAATACTGCTCCTTTCTGCTGAAGAATTTTATTAGGGCCTGGACCGGATCCTGGCTTGTGCTTATGGAAAGTGGAATTCCACCGTGGCGGAGGCAGTCCCTTGTCCAGTTTTCCGTCCTCTTGTTAAAGTCGTCGCGCCAGACTTTCTGGAGCTTTTGTGCCGATGTTGGAAGGACGCATCCCCATCCTGTTTCAGGGTCACGGAATGTTACCGCTCCTACTTCCGGCAGCTTGTCGTCCATTGGGTCAGTGATTCTCAGGGCTATGACGTCGTTCTTCTGGCACAGCCTTGCAAAGGGAGACTGCCACTGGGATGTCCTGAAGTCCGATATTACAAAAACAAGGGTGCGCTTCTTGAGCAGTTTTTCTGCACCACGCAGGGCGCTGTCCAGGGCTGAACCCGTTGCCTCGGAATCCGTGATTCTGTCGAAGTGGGAAAGAAGCAAAAGGGCCTGGTTTTTTCCGGCTTTTGGGGAACATGAAAATTCAATCTGTCCGTCAAAAATTACGGCACCTACAGGACTTGCATTGTGGAGGGAGGCCATGGTGATGAGGGATGCACAGTCTGATGCCGTCTCGATTCTGGAATGGCGTCCGGAACCTGTCCTCATGGAAAGGGATTTGTCCACGATGATGAAAACGTCCAGGTCCCTTTCTTCATCAAAAACCTTTACGTAGGGCTTTCCCATTCTTGCCGTTACGTTCCAGTCTATGGATCTTACGTCGTCTCCCCGGAGGTATTCGCGGACTCCATTGAATTCAATTCCCTGGCCCCGGTAAAGGGACTTGAATGTTCCGCTTTTCATTCCAGTGGCGAGGGATAGGGATGACAGATGGAGCAGTGCTGCCCGGCGTGAAGTATTTTTCTTCATTATGCGTCCTGAATGGAATTGTTATGGGAGCGGCATAAAGTCGATGATCTTTTCGATGAGATCGTCGGTTGTTACGTTGTCGGCTGCGGCTTCATAGTTGAGTACAAGGCGGTGCCTGAGTACGGGTTTTGCCACGGCCTGAATGTCTTCTGCAAGGACGAAGCTCCTGTTTTCAAAAAGGGCATGAACCTTTGCACATCTTAAGAGGGCGATTCCTGCACGGGGAGATGCTCCAAAGGAAATGTAGTGCTGGATGTCGTTCTTTCTTGAAGTCTGTCCGTTCTGAGCCCTTGTTGCGTTTATTATTGAAACAATGTATGCAAGCATCTTGTCATCGGCTGTAACGGCGTCAACTGCATTGCGGCACTTCTGCAGGGCAAAGCTTGAGAATACTTTTGCCACTGGAATTTCTTCCGCCTTTCCTTCCGACTTTACGATCTGAATTTCTTCCTCGGGAGTTGGGTATGGAACGATGAGCTTAAGGAGGAAGCGGTCAAGCTCTGCTTCCGGCAGACTGTATGTTCCTTCCTGCTCGATGGGGTTCTGGGTTGCGAGAACAAAGAAAGGTTCATTGAGCTTGTATGTATTCTCCCCGATGGTCACCTGATGTTCTGCCATGGCTTCAAGAAGGGCAGACTGAACTTTTGCCGGAGCGCGGTTGATTTCATCGGCAAGAACGAGGTTTGAGAATACCGGTCCCTTGCGAACGTTGAACCTTCCCGTGGACTGTTCATAGATGAGGGTTCCGCTTACGTCTGCAGGAAGAAGGTCTGGAGTAAACTGGATGCGCTTGTATTCAAGCCCTGAAATTTCTGCAAAGGTCTTTACGGCCAGGGTTTTTGCAAGTCCCGGAACGCCTTCCAGAAGCACGTGTCCGCCTGCAATAAGTGCCATTATGATTCCGTCAATGACTTCCTTCTGTCCAACGACGCGCTTTGCAACTTCAGTGCGGCAGTTCTTTATGTAGTTTGAGCATTCTTCAAGTTCTGTCTTTGTAACAACAAGCATATTATTCCCCTAAGATTTTTGTCATTTGTTTCTATATTATTTAAATTGGGTACATCCCTTCCATTATATTGATATTGAAACTGTGTTTCAAATGTAGCCGTCGTGAACATGGCGGCTTTTATTCATCCTGGTAGACTTCGTTGTATGTGTGGAATCCTGATTCGATGATGACATCTTTCATGTTTTCCTTTTTTACAACCCTGGTGTCGAGCATGATGGCAGGTATGGGGGAATCTCCATTGTGGATGGTGCTGCCAGGGGCCACAAGGTTTTCAACTTTTTCCCCGGAGGCAATCCTTACGGCATATTGGGCGGCAGTCTGGGCAAGAAGGGTAATGGGCTTGTAGATGGTAAAGTCCTGGTAGCCGCGCACGATGTTCTGGCATGCTGCAATGTCTGCATCCTGACCGCAGATTGGAATGTGCTTTCCCGGACGGTAAACCTTAAGGACGGAAAGAACGCTGTCAGCCACGGCATCGTTTCCGCAGATTATGGCATCGGGAATTTTTCCGCTTGTCATGATGTCTATCATCTTCTTTCTTGAAAGGTCATAGTCCCAGCCTTCCGTAAAGAATACTTCGCTGATGATTTTCTTTGGGTTTATCAGGGCGCTGTAGATTCCGTTCTGGATGAGGGTCATGTTGTAGTCTTCCTGGGGTCCGAGCATAAGAAGCCAGTTTTTTGTTCCGGCGATTTTCTGCATTTCCTGGGCCATCATTTTTCCAACAAGGGTGGAATTGATGGTTATGTAAAGGTCAATCTTTGTGTTGCGGACAAGGCGGTCGTAGGAAATTACGGGGATGTTCTTTGACCGGATCTTTTCTATTTCTTCCGTAAGGGATTCTGCATTTTTTGGAAGAACCACGATGATGTCCACGTTCCTGTTTGCAAGATACATGAGCTGCCTTTTCTGTTCCTCTATGCTGTTTCCTGCATTCTGAACTATTACATCTGCATCGTTGTCGCGAACGCTGGCCATGAAGACATCCAGGTCGCGTTGCCACCGCTCTATTGCAAGGGTGTCGATGGAAAAACCTACCGTAAGCCTTTTTTCAGTTTCCTGCGGCTTTGGAGAAGAATATGGTGTCTTTGCCTTTTTTCCGCAGCTTGAAGTCATGATCATCAATGCGGCCGTGAAAATTGCGGGGATCAGTTTTGCAGCTCTGGTATGGTTCATCTTAAACCTCCGAATTCCTGAAGTCAGAAGGAGAAATTCCAAACTTGTTCTTGAACAGTCGGCTGAAGTAGTTCTGGTCGTTGTATCCTGTCTGGCCCGTGATTTCCTTGATGGAAAGATCCGTTTCAAGAAGCATCTGCTTGGCTTTTTCGAGCCTCCTGTCGGTTACGTAGTTGATGAATGTTTCACCGGTTTCTTCCTTGAAGAGCTTGCTCAGGTAGAAGGAACTTACGCCTGCTGCTTGGGCTGCATCGTCCAGTGAAAAATTGTTCCTCATGTTTTCTGCAACAAAGAGGCATGCCTTTTTTATGACCGGGTTTTCCTTGTGTTCCTTCTTTGAAGAGACTGCTGCAGAACATTCGCTCAGGCGGTCGCACAGAAAATCCCGGATGACGTTTATGTCGTTGGTTTCCGAGAGGACAGAGAATGCCGTGTCAAAGTTGCTGCCTTCAAAGGATTCGTTTATTGACCTGGTGATGTTTCTGGCATTTACGAGAAGTTCAAAGACACTGCTCTTGATTCTGTTGATTTCAATGTTTGCGTTGGTCTGTTCCTTGCAGAAAAGATCCGACAGGAACCTGACTCCTGCCGAGTCACCAATCTTAAGGCGGTTGAAAAGGCGTTCCGCAATCTCCGGAATCTTGTTCTGGCTGCCGGTCTTTTTTACGTTGTCTTCTGCAAAGAGAAGCTCGCCGTTGGGTGAAGTGTTGTTGAGGGCAAAGAGGGCGTCGTTGTAGCAGACGGTTACGTTCTTGAGTTCGTCGCTAAGTCGGCTGATGCCTGCGCGCACTCCCTGGCCTATGTTCATGCTGAGGGACATGTAGATGTTTTTGGCCATGGAATGGAATGTCTGGAGCAGATCCGAATCCTGTTCAGCCTTGTCCACGCAGAAGAAAAGCACCAGTCGGTTTGCCATGAAGGAACCGATGATGCACTTGTATTTTTCCGTCATGAGGCTTCGTATCTTTGCAAGGGTTTCAAACTGGTTTTTGGAATCCACGTGGGGAACCTCGATGCAGGCAAAGAAAAAATTTGTCACCTTGAGGTTGAAGTATTCCAGGTAGCTTGAAAGGTCTTCCTTTTTTTCTGAATTGAAGATGCATGAATAGATGAAGTCGCTCTCTACCATTGGGGATACGATGTCCAGCTTTTTCTGAAGTTCCGTGTCCTCGCTGTCCTTTCCGCGGCGGTCGTCTACGGAGTTCATTGCGTTGCGAACGGTCTGGATGACGATGTTGCGGTTTACGGGTTTTGTAATGTACTTGTAGGCACCAAGGTTCATGGCTTCCTGGGCATACTGGAATTTGTCAAAGGCACTGAGCATGATGATGACGGTCTGGGGCTTAAGGTTCAGGATGCAGTTGATGGTTTCAAGTCCAGTCATTCCCGGCATGTTTATGTCCATGAAGATGATGTCGATGTTTTCCTTGCTTACAATCTGAATTGCTTCGCTTCCGGACAGGGCGGAAAAAAGATTAACCTGGCCTTCAAAATTCTTCTTGATGATAAACTGGAGTGAGTCGATTACAATCTGTTCGTCGTCGCAAGTCAAAATATTATACATTTTCCGGTATCCTGATTATGAAAGTTGTTCCCTGTCCCTGGGGATTGTCTGTTATGTCAAAAACATCGTCTCTGTGAAAGTACAGCCTGAGGCGTGAGAAAACGTTTATGAGTCCAATGCCTGTATGGGCTTCCCGTCCTGCTTCTTCCTGTCGGTCCTGCACGTTCTGCTGCCTGATGGATTTTCTGTCTGCATTTCCGTGTCGTGCACATTCCAGGATCTGCTGTCTTGTTTCCCTGTTGAATCCAGTTCCGTTGTCGCTCAGGCTGATGGTCACAAATCCACCGCCGCGTCTTACCGTAAGGGTAACCTTGCCCCTTGCATTCTGGAGTCCGTGCTGGATGCAGTTTTCCACCAGCGGCTGAAGTGTCATGACGGGAAGCTTTTCCGGGTAGAATTCTTCCTCCACGTTCTTTTCAAATTCCAGCCTCTGCCCGAACCTTACCTTCATGATGTAGACGAAGTTGTCCGTAAGTCCAAGCTCGTCGCTGATGGAAACGTCCTGTTGTTGCTGCTGGATGTTATAGCGGAAGAAGTCGGAGGTCTGTTCAATGAAGTAGCAGGTCTTGTCGGCTCCTTCCATCATGGCAAGCTGTGCACCCGTGTTCAGTGTGTTGAAAAGGAAGTGGGGATTGATCTGGCTCTGGAATGCCTTAAGCTGTGCGTCTGCATAAAGGGCCTGCATTTCCATTTCCCTTTCGCGAAGCTCGTTTTCCGTGCGGGCCTTTTCCCAGATGGTGTCGATGTATTCCCTGATGCTTATGATCATCCTGTCAAAGGCGCGGCAGATGTTTCCGATTTCATCCTTTGTCTTCTTGTTGAAGAGGGGAACATCAAAGTCACGTTCTGCAACCCTTGAGGCAACGGTGGAAATTTCCTTGAGCGGGTGGGTGATTCTTCCAATGAAAAAGTAGAGGCCGTACAGAAGCAGCAGGAAGAATATTGCAAAGACGCCAAGGTAGATCCTCAGGATGAACATTACGTTCTTGGTGTCCTTGTTGTAGACGAGGGTGTTTCTGTTCATGTAAAGGACGTTCAGGTTTGAAACTTCCTCAAGAAGGAATTTGTAGCAGTCCAGGCTTTTCCTGTACCACTCGCTGTAGTTGCTGTTTGCCCGGCGGGAAGAAACAGCCTTTGAACTGTAGAACAGGAATGAGAGGGCAAGCTGGTTTACGATGTATTCCTTTTGCTTTACCACGTCCGTCGAAGGGAATTCCTGCTTTGTTGAACAGAATTCTTCCAGCTTGTTGGATGCATTGAAGTAAATGTTGATGCTTTCGAAGGACCTGTAGGCCATGTAGTTTTCGAGGGCCTTTTCTGCAACGGCAAGTTCGTTTGTAAATGCGTTGAGTTCCTCGTTGGACTTGAAGGAACCGCCGATGATTGAAATTGCATAGTGGTCAATCCTGATGGTAAACAGAAGGCTTGTTGTCATGATGAGGAATGCGGTCACTACGATGACCATGAGTTTCCAGCGGATGCTCTTGTTCCGTATCTTGCGGCCTATTTTTTTCAGCATCATTTTGTGGAACCTCCGGAAGAGGAACGGGTGCGGAATTCTGCCCCGATGTAGCTGTTGGCATAGCCCGTGTTCCTGTATTCAAAAAGTTCCGTCATGGCACGCACGCCAATCTTGAATGCGTCCAGTGAGATGAGCTTTGAGAGGAATCCCTTTTCAAGGTATATGCTGATTGTCTCGTTGTCGCCAAAGCCAAGTATTTTTGTCCGGCCGGGGAGTGACAGTGCGCCTGCTATCTGCAGTACCATCATGGAATCGTCTTCCGTAAGGCAAATGATTGAATCCCTTGCTGAATTTTCGCCGGTAAAGATTTCGCGGATGCGTTCTTCGTTTTCTGCAGGAGACTTGTCCAGCAGTTCATAGTTTGAAATTCCTTCCGTCTTATAGAAGGAAGAAATGGAATTTATCAGGTTGCCCGTATTTGGATTTGAATTGTTCGAGCTGATGACAATGTAGTTGGTTCCTTCCGCAGACAGGATGGACTTGGATTCCATGGCGATTTTTCTTCCCAGGGAAGAATAGTTGATGCCTATGAAGGAAACCTGGGAAATGTCCGGTATGTAGTGGCCGATGGTGATGAGGGGAATTTCCGTTCCGTCGATGCGGCTAACGGGGCTGATGGATTTTGACTGGGGTGTTACAAATGCAATGATTCCGTCTGCGTTTACATATTGTGCGTAGTCAATGAGGCTTTGGAGGGAAAGGTCCTGTGCCAGGGAATCCGGTGACTTGAGTTCAACAATGGCCTTGTATCTTGAACTCTGGCTGTTTACGCCTTCAAAAACCTGGTTTACAAAGTCTGCGCGTTCCGACTGGCCCACTACGAGAACATGATAGTTTTTGTCTACAGGTTCCTCTGCGAATACTGATCTTGCGGAACTGGTTTTTGAGAAGAGGATGCCGATGAAGAACACCAGGAAAACCAGCACCACTGCCGTGGAAACTGCCGCGATTTTAAGCGCTAACCCTTTATCTTTTTGCATTATATAGAGAATAACATGAATGCGAGATCTTTGCAAAATCCTGAAAAAAATAATTAGCTATTGCTAACTTTTTTTCCGAATTTCTATTGACTTGTTTGTTGAATTGGTATAACTTCTTTGGCAAGGAGTTAGCCATGACTAACTATTGTGCTGATCAAATTTTCCTTAGGTTTTCTTCCCAGACTTTCTGTGGCATAAAGCCTGCTGCATTGTTTACCGCTTCAGCAGAAAAATTTTCCGAGGATGTCTTGGAAAAGTGGAGGACTATAATTCACGAACAGGGGCTTTCAATTCATGTTGTAGAAAAGGCTTCAGGTTCTAGGCTGGTTTTTGTTTATGACTTGGCTTGGATAAGGAAGATTCTTGGGGATTCTTTTGTTCAAGCATACTTGAGGGGAAAAGAATATCCCAATCCCAGTGATACAATCGGGACACTGAACATTCTTTTTCATCGTTTTAAGAATGAAGAATGCTTTCCACATGAGTCAGGAGTCTTTCTTGGCTATCCCATTGAGGACGTACTTCAGTTTGAAGAGAAGCAGGGAAAGTGCTGTAAATTTTGTGGTTATTGGAAGTCATATTGTAATCCGGAAAAAGCAAGACAGTGCTGCGAAAAATATAAGCAGTGCCGTCAGATGTGTATACAATGGTTTGATGAGGGATATTCAGTTCCTCAAATAATCAAAAAATATAATGAAATGGCCCAGCAGGCCGCATAAGAGAGGTGTTTATGAAAATTGCATTAGTTTATGCCAGTACAACAGGCAACACGGAAGCAATGGCAAATGCCATGAATGAAGCGCTGGCATCAACAGGCGCCGAAGTAGTGTTTGGAACAGCAGATACTGCAGATTCATCTGCAGTCATGGCATGTGATGCCGTACTGCTTGGAAGTCCGGCAATGGGGGATGAGGTTCTGGAAGATACCATGGAAGAATTCTATACGGGAATAGAATCAGCTCTTGCAGGGAAAAAAGTGGGACTTTTTGGATCTTATGACTGGGGTGATGGCCAGTGGCTCAGAGACTGGGAAGAACGTGCAAGAACAGCGGGTGCAAATGTAATGGAATCTCTTATGGTGCATCTTACACCGGAAGTGGATGACATAGCAAAATGTGGTGACTGGGCAAAATCAATTATGTAAAAAAAATGGCCTGTTTCCTTGTTCGTGATGAATCAAGGTACAGGCCGAATCATTAATGCGAAGGCATCACCAGCTTTTTTTTATCATGTCTTCCAATTCCTGAAGCTTATCCATAACGATATTCCGTTTGCTGTCGGAATAATTGCGGGCAAGTTTTTCCAGTTCCATGAAGAAGGGTATCAGGGGTTCAATCTTGTCCATGGGAATTTTTTCCGGATCATATTCCAGAAGAACGCTTCCAGTGGTGCAGTTGCTTGTAATGTTCTTTACTGCATCTGAAGTTTCAAGAATCCTTGTGCATTTTTGCACTACAGCAACGTCCTTGAATATGGCTTCCCTTAGTCTTATTCTTCCTGGAAAAAAGCTTGTTACCATCATTTTTTATCGTCTCCTTTTGGTAATATCGGTCTCATTGAGGAAACAGAGATTCCTATTGTTGTTGCATTGTGCAAAAGGGCTGCAAGATTTGGTGAAACAAATCCCAGGACGCCACCTGTAAGCAGGAATGAATTCACTCCAATGATTGCACGCTCATTGAAATACATTCTCTTCAATAAACCTTGCCCAAGTTTTCTGACGGTTACAAGACTTTGCAGTCCGTCACTAGTAAGATTGATGTCTGCACTGTCTCCTGCAATTGGTGATGCCCCGTCAATTGAAATGCCGATGTCTGCAGCAGAAAGTGCAGGAGCATCATTGATTCCATCGCCAATCATTATCACTTTGTGTCCTTTTCTTTTTTCATCTTCTACAAAATGAACCTTGTCTTCCGGCAGAGCCTGGGCATGATATTTGTCAATTCCAGCCTGTGCTGAAATTTTTTTTGCAGCACCTTCAGTATCACCGGTAATCATTATGGTTTGTGAAATTCCAAGATGCCTTAGGCTTTCGACGGCAACCTTGGCATCACCTCTTACCGGGTCTCCGATTCCAATGATTCCAATCAGCTTTCCATCATAGGAAAGGTACAGGAGGGAATTTCCTATTTCTGATTCACTTCTTTGTATTTTCTTGGCTTCATCTGTAAATGGAATTCCTTCATCATCAAAAATGAAATGGGAACTTCCTATGCAGGTTTTCTTACCGCTTAGAGTTGATGCAATTCCGTGGGCCACGATGTAATCGACTTTTGTATGCAGTTCCGGGTGATTGAGGCATTTTTGTTTTGCGGCATTGACGACAGCACGGCCAAGAGGGTGCGGATAGTGTTCTTCAAGACATGCCGCCAGAGCAAGGATTTTTTCTTCTGAATACCCTTCAAAGGTATATATTGCATTGACTGTTGGTGTTGCAAAAGTCAAGGTTCCTGTCTTGTCAAAAATAACTGTGTCAGCTTCTGCAACTGCCTCAAGGTATTTTCCTCCCTTGACGCTGATTCCTGATACAGCTGCTTCCTGCATGGCGGAAAGTACGGATATGGGAGCCGAAAGTTTTAATGCGCAGGAATAATCAACCATGAGTGTAGAGACTGTTTTTTTTATGTCTCTCGTAATGAACCAAGTGGCTGCGGTCAAGAGAAAATTGAACGGAACGATTTTCCGTGCAAAATTTTCAGACCGTTTTTGGGCTACGGCCTTAAGGTTTTGTGAATTATCGATCATTCGGATGATGTTATTCACTTTTGTGTCGTTTCCCGTGGATGATACAGTAACAAATATCTCTCCTTCTTCAACGATGGTTCCGGCAAATACAGGTGCACCCTCCTTTTTTTCAACAGGAAGTGATTCGCCTGTGATGCTTGCCTGGTTGACCATTCCTTCTCCATGATGAACGATTCCATCTACCAGAATCTGGTTTCCTGCCCTGAATACAACCAGATCGTTTTTTGCGACTGATGAAATGGATACAGTTTCTTCCGTGTTTCCTTCAACCTTCTGAATCTTGTCATCCATAGTCAGAAGTTGTTGTGCAAGGTTGTCATAGGATCTTTTCTTTGTAATTTCCTCTATGTCCTCTCCCATTCCCAGCAGCATGTTTATGTTGGATGCAGTCTGATGGTCTCCTGTTAAAATGGAAACCGTAAGGGCTGCTGCATCAAGCAGGTCTGTGTTGAATAAACCTTCCGACAGGCATGAATACAATGCCTTGAGGATTCTTGGCAGGACATGCGCTATTAATAGAAAGTTTTTTACTGGAAGGGGAAGAAGCCATTTCTTCAGATAATGGACAGCAAGTGTTTCCGTAATAAGGCCAAAGATGCTGCTGGCCTCAGGAACATCTTTTACTTTCTCAAGCAAAGCCCTGTCTTCAAGATATTTTCCGGACAGTGCCTGGAAAAGGTTTAACAATTCATCTTTTGTGAGGATGCTTTCGTCAAAATGAATTAAAAATGATCCTACACTTGGATTTACATCAATGTCAAATATTCCTTCCTGGACTGCAATGAGTGTAGTTGCAAGAATTGCCTGCCTTGATGTGTATTGGAACCTGTCGTAGTGGAGCCTGATTCTACCCGGGAGGTAATGGTGGATTTGAATGTTCATAAATAAAATAACCTCATAGAATGGAAAGGCAGCAGATAAAACAAAATTTATCCGCTGCCTTTCAGGGTTTATTAAAAAACCCTAAATACATCGAGGAACTTCCATATTGCGGAACATAATCTTTCTCGATGTATCATGCATTTTGCTTGTTAAACTTTGCTTCAGCGATAATGTCCTGGGCATCTTCTTTTATTGATTCAGCAAAGGCTGCAGCATCATCTTTCAACTGCAATCCTTTGCCTACAACAGATGCACAGGCTTTCTTGAAGCCTGGAGTTTTTACAAGCTGGATTGCGGCAATACCTGCCACTGCTCCAATTGCAAATGCACCCCATTTAGTCATAGGTTAGCCTCCGTAAATAAATGTTAGGATAGTCTAACTATATCATATAAGTAGTTAATTGTCACTAACAAATGTTAGAACTGGCTAATTTTTTTTCTTTTGGCAGCTAGCAGTCGTGGGTTTTTGCATTCCCATAAAGTTCCGTAAAGGGGAGATTCACATTTTTTTGCAATACCGCTATACTTGTACCATTATGAGTGAAAATAAAGATTTATGTCCGTGCGGCAGTGGAAAAAACTATTCAGACTGCTGCGAACCAATCATTAAGGGAACATCAAAGGCAGCTACAGCAGAAGCATTGATGAGGGCCCGCTACACATCTTACGTAAAGCATGAAATCGACTTTATCATCGACAGCTGTGAAAAGGGCGAGAAGATTGCAGAAATCGACCGCAAGGCAACAGAAGACTGGAGCCGTAACAGCACCTGGCATGGCCTTAAGATCATCCGCACAGAAAAGGGTACTGAAGCTGACGAAGAAGGTCTTGTTGAATTTGAGGCAACTTACACTTCAGGTGGAATGCGCGACGTTCATCACGAAATCGGCGGTTTCAAGAAGGTTAATGGTGAATGGCTTTACAGCGAAGGCCTTATGCGTCCTACAACTGTAGTTCGTGAAGGCAAGAAGGTTGGCCGCAACGAGCCATGTCCTTGTGGAAGCGGAAAGAAATACAAGCAGTGTTGTGGAAAGAATTAGAATTAATAAAATTAATTCTAATTCTTTCCAGCGGCTTTTGCTTTGCAAAAGTCGTGGATTGGGATCTTAAAAAAGCAGCCCTGCCTTCGAGTTTCGCATAGCGAAACTCGTGGCATGCGGTTTTGTTTGCAAATGGTGAGAGACTGAAAAATTAGTTGCGTCTTCGAGTTTTGTTGAACTTGCAGAATTGCGGCTTTTGTTTGAAGTGTACCCCGGAGCTTTGAGCAGTTTTCTGGCGGTGCACTTTTTTTTATATGGGAAAACTTATGGCACAGAATTTATACACAGGGTTCCATGGTGTTGAAGAAAAGGTGCGCAGCTATTCGGGAGACGGTTCCGTAAAGCTGCATGTCTATTATTCAAAGCCGGGACCAAGAATAAAGAAGATCATTGCCCAGGCCAAGGAAAAGGGAATTGAAGTTTCCACCTGCGATGAAAGGGAACTGGACCGCATGGCTGCAAAACTTCCAGAGCAGTCCCGCGATCATCGTGGCATCATTCTTGTTAGCGATGGTGAAAAGGAGAATGCCCGCAATCTTGTGAGCCTTGAAGAGTGGCTTAATGTATGTCCGGAAAATGCGACGGTGGTTGTCCTCGATAGCGTTACCGATCCCCATAACGTTGGTGCCATCATCCGTTCCTGCGACCAGTTTGGTGCAGATCTTGTGGTCATACCGGATCACAGGAGTGCCAGCGACATCCGCGACAATGAAATCATTGCCCGTACGAGTGCAGGTTCTTCCGCTTGGGTCAACGTGGCCCGCGTTTCAAACCTTGTGCGCTCCGTGCAGATGCTCAAGCAGTGCGGTTTCTGGGTTTACGGTGCCGATGCCGGCGGGGAGACATTGCAGAAGCTTTCCTTTGACAAGAAGTCATGCATCGTCATGGGTAGCGAAGGAACTGGCATAAGCCGTCTTCTTGAGGAACAGTGCGATACCGTCGTTTCGATTCCTACATGCGGAAAAATAGACAGCCTTAATGTTTCTGTTGCAGCCGGTGTTCTTCTTTACGAACGCTACAGGCAGAAGCTGTAGTGCCATTACTTTTGCAAATAAAAATAAGGGTGCGCCGGATTAAGACCGATGCACCCTTTTGCATTTTTATGCTGCCGTTCCCTATTAGAATGGCTTTACTGTTACTCCAAATGCCAGCATTGTGACATTCTTTGAAAGGGTCATGTCAAAGTCAGAGAACTTTTCGTCAAAGTACTTGCAGTACATGAGTGATCCTGTTCCCGTTACATATTTTGTGAACTTGTATTCAACACCTGCACCAATGACGAAGCTGTCGAGAACCGGACTGAAGATGTTGTTTTCAGATTTTGAAGTTCCGTTGTGGCCGTATGAAATTCCTGTGGATGCAAGGAATGAGTCAGTAAACTGCCAGTCGGCACCGAGGGTGATTTCCCATGAATCCTTGTAGTCGTATTCGGCTCCTGAAACCGGATTTTCGATGGTTGCAAATTTATTGAAGTAGTAGTTGAAGCTTGTGCTTACGTAAAGCGGTTCCAGAACCTGATAGCCTGCTCCAAGGTTTATTACTGCAGGAAGGTCGTTGGCAAAGTTTGACTTCTTGTTGGTGATGATTCCGCTGATTACGGAATCGGTTCCTGTGTAGGAATGGTACCTGTAGTTGAGTCTTGTGATGGACTGGTACTGAACTGCAAGGTCGAGGCCGTCAACAGGCTTAAAGTGGAATCCAAAGAGGCCTCCGATGCTGAAGCCGTCTGCCTTGTATCCGATTTCATCTCCATCGTTGCCGATCATTGGAAGAAGCGGTGAGTCCAGGGAAATGGACTGGGTTCCATGCATGAAACGGCCGGCAACTGCAACCGACATCCAGTCTGTAACCTGGGTTGAGATTCCAACGATTTCACCAAGCTGAACTGAATATACGGACAGCTCGTGGTCGTGGGAGATGGTGCTCAATACCTGGGCTGCATCTCCTGCCTGCTTTGCTGCTGCAGCGTATTTTGCCGCATTGGTTGCATCGCCTGCTGCCTTGTATTTAAGGGCTGCTGCCTGTGCTTCCACAGCCTTTGACTTGTAGGTGTTTGCCTGGTCAAGGAATGCGAGGGCTGTCATTGCGGTTCCGTTCTTGTAGTCAAGGTTTCCGCCGCCGCCAAAAACACCGAAGCCAAAGAAGAGGGCAGTGTTGCCTTTCTTCCAGACGAGCTCTGCATTTGGGTAGAGGTATACAAGGCGGTTGTCGTCATAGCTGCCGTTGATACCAAAGGGTTCCATGAGGGGATTGTCCAGCTTGTTTGTATACTTCTTGAAGACAAGCTGGTCGCCGACTTCTGCATAGAGGCCGTCATCCATGAATGAAAGTCCGCCTATGTTGTAGAAGACTGCTTCCGGGCGCTTGCATTCAGTGTTGCGGCTTGGGTTTCTTTCATAGCCTGCATTCAGGTTTGTCTTGTTGTCTACGCCACCTGCAAAAGATGACGGTGCGATTGATGCTGCAATTACCAAGGCAAGTGCAGCTGAAAATAATTTCTTCATAATGTCCTCTCTTTGTGTGACATTATTGTGATTTTTGTCATAATGTCAATAAGAGGGTTACGGGGCAGTGATCGCTTCCCATTACGTCGCTGTTGATTGTGCAGGATTGAACCTTTGGCAGCAGGCGTTCATTTACATTGGCATAGTCGATGCGCCATCCCACGTTCTTTTCGCGGGCATGAAAGCGGTAGCTCCACCAGGAATACATTTTTGGTTCCTGGCAAAAGTGGCGGAATGTATCAACGTAGCCGCTTGTGGTGAATTTATCCATCCAGGCCCGTTCTTCCGGAAGGTATCCTGCATTGCCTTCGTTGGTCTTTGGGTTAGCAAGGTCGATGGCCTTGTGGGCAATGTTGTAGTCGCCGCAGAGAACGATGTCGAAACCTTCTGCAACAAGGCCGTCAAGTTTGTTCAGCATGGCATCGCAGAATGCAATCTTGTAGTCAAGGCGGGCTCCCTTGTCCTGGCTGTTTGGAAAATATGCGCTTATGACAACAAGTTTTCCAAAGTATGCCATGAGGACGCGGCCTTCATCGTCAAAGCGGCTGTCTCCCATGGTTTCAACCTTATCCGGTTCTGTTCTTGAATAGATGGCGGTTCCGCTGTAGCCAGGCTTGACTGCACTTGCCCAATATGCCCTGTATCCTTCCGGGGCCGTAAGGTTTTTGCTAAGCTGTTCAGGTTTTGCCTTTGTTTCCTGAATGCAAACCACGTCTGCCCCGCAACCTGCAAGCCAGCTGCAGAAATCCTTTTTTTCCACGGCGCGAATGCCGTTAACGTTCCATGTGATGATTTTCATAAGTTGTATTATACCACAAAGTCTTTAAAAATAAAAAATCCGCCTGCCACAAGGCAAGCGGATTGGAAAGCGCCTTGCGCTTTCCTCGAGTTCAATTAATCCCTCTTGGGATTAATTGAACCATTAGTTAAACGGATTTTCTGTTGGGTACAATGTTCCCTTTGGCTGGTTGTATGCAACATCAGCAATCTTGAGGTACTGGAACAGTGTGAACAATGCCTTTCCGTAGTGTCCGAAAGCAACTGCACCGTGGTGTGGGTAGTTCTTCTGGATGAGAACGTGGCGGTAGAATCTTCCCATTTCTGGAATTGCGAATACACCGATACCACCGAATGAGCGTGTTGCAACTGGGAGGATTTCACCCTGTGCAATGTATGCCTGGAGCTTAGTATCTGGAGTTGTCTGCAATCTGAAGAATGTGATTGGACCTGGCATGATGTCTCCTTCGAGAGTACCACGTGTGAAGTCTGGTGTACCACCGTTTTCGAGGAGGCGGTTCTGGATGAGCTGGAACTTAACGCCAGGGTTGCAAGCCTTGTTCATGCAGCAGAATGGTGTGTTACCGCAGTGGAATGCCATGAATGTGTCGTTGAGAACATATGGGTAAGAGAACTTGCCCTTGATGCTTTCGTCGTACATATCCTGTGGAACAGAGTTGTTGATGTCGAGGAGAGTAACTGG
>JAKSLY010000023.1 GCA_024400955.1 Treponema sp. | reverse complement strand
TACCCGAATTAAAAACTTGTCAACCGAATTCTGCACTTTTTGTGAAGAATTTTCATTTTTTTTGATTTTTTTTGTTTTTTTTCCGGAATTTCCCGAAAATTCCCTGGATTTTCCGTCCTTTTCAGGTTTTTCCCGGGGTTAGACAGGACTTATGGGGGAATTCCGGGGGATTCTCACGCTTTTCCGGGGGATCCTATCGGGGAATTCAATGGCAGCGGGAGGAAAAGCCACAGGTCATGGCAGGTCCGGGATGATGCCGCTGGCGGCAGGATGGATCTGAAGGTGGAGAGAGAGGTTGGAGATGATTCGGAATGGCCTCAGGGGAACCCAGCCCCGGGTGGAGTGGCGCCGGAGGCGTTGGGTGCGGCGGCGGGACGGGGAATGCGGCCGGAAAGCCTGGAAGACCGGTTAATGGGAAGCAGACCGGAGATGGGACTGCGGAAAAAATCCCTGGCAGGGCATGGACTGCAGGCCCCAACAGTGTCAAGGCTTAAGTGCAGTTTTTTTTTGGGGGGGAACTTTGCCGCCGCAGCCAATGGAGCGCACAGACGCGGAACCACGGAAGACGGGGAACTTGCACAAGAACCCGCTGGGTTTGGCGGGACGGCCCGGGCGGCGCGTGTTATGACGAGAGAATGAAGGGGGGGCTGGGATGATTTACTGGAAGCTGAAGCATGAGCCGCGGCAGAAGAGAGGCGTGGTGGTTGAGATCCCGTGCGAAGCCGCCGAAGGCTAACTAGTTCGGGATGACAATGGTAGGTTTGGGATGACAATGGTAAAGCCGGGATGACAGGAAGATGCACGCGGCGCCCGGGAGGCTTAAAGGGAAATCTTTTGGGCCAGGGAGCAGGCGGCAGTTTGGGGTCTGATGCATCCAGCGGGAGGCAAGGTGGACGAGGCCGCAGGCCGGGCTTTGGGGCTCTGGTTGAACTGCTCCATAATTCATCCAGAATTCGTTCACAACCTTCCCATGCGCTTTTTAGTACAAATTATAATTTGTCAGGGTAATTGGATCGTTCGACAAGTCTTTGCTTCCGGTCAAATTTACAGTTGGAACCACTGGATATCCATTTGCCATAACATGAAAGTTAGTGTTATCAAAATCAACATGAATATTATTATAAACGGTACAATTGGTGATGTTTACAACGATGCCTTCTTGATGAATATCGCCTATTTCAATAGCGGCATTATTATTCAACGGATCAACTTCGCCACTAATGTTATCATGTATTTCACAATTATCTATGTTTGCGCTGGAAAAAAGCATCATGGCTCCTCCATTAACTGCATAGCCGTCAAGGAATTCGCTGTTTTTTATTGTTACTGACGGGCATCCTGGACCAACATACAATATTCCACCATGGGATGCCTGAGCATCTGTATAAGCCGAATTTGAAAAAGCGGAATCTTCTATTGTGAGACTTGCATTTGTTACGTAGATAACCCCACCAGTACCCAATTCACCGAAAGCACTAACCCTTGTCTTGCAGTCATTAAAAATACAGTTCTTAATGATAAGACTTCCAGCAGACTTGGAAATCATGCCACCTGCATCGCCACAGCCGTTTTCAAAGCTTACATAAGAAAATGTAAGGACACTGTCTTTATATGAGAAAATATTATGCTCTCCTCTTCCGTCTATCATATATTCATCACCCGACGTGCCTTCGATGGTGAAGTCTTCGGTAATATAAATGGTGCTGCCTAAATGAATTTTCTTTATACCCCTTTCAACGGCATACTTTAGGACGCTGAAGGATTTGACGGTCATGTGGTCAGACCATACTGCGTAAAGGGTCGTGTTCCCTGAAAGGGTCATGTAGTCGCCGGGATAATATTCCCCTTCCGTTGCGGTCGGTGTCGTTGCCCAGCCGTTGAAGATATTGTTGGTAGAATCTGAATTTGTGAAGGAACAGTCAGGTGCCTTTGGCCTTGTTCCGGTTTTGAGAGTAGTTTCTGCTGCCCTTCCCGGAATATTGGCGTTCAAGGTAAGAATGAAATAGTTATAAAGAACAAGCGTCAGGTCAACAAGGGATTCTTCGCCGGCATTTACGTGGAAGAGATCGCTTTTACCGGATGCTATCTCCTTGTCTTCTGAAGAGAAGGCCTGCATCTTGACCATGTAGGTTCCTTCGATAACCTGATCAAAGACTGCAGGACCATCATCGTGTTCCGGCAGTTCCGCATAAATGTCTTCTTCCTGGGTAAGAAGCTGTAAACTGTAATACGACACATCGTCCTGGGTGTATTTTTCGCGGGAGGCCCTTGCAGGAAGCAGTACTGTTACCGACGATGCAGAAGATTCACTTGATGATGAAAGAAGGGAACAGGAAGATACGAATGCCGTAATTAGCACCGTTAATGATATTAATGTCAGTGTTGCCTTTTTCATGATTCTCTCCTGGCCTTGGTCTTATGCCGCTGTCACCTGTCAGTCTAGCACAATTTCCGGCTGTTGTCATAGAGAGAGGGTTATTCACGCTTTGAGATCCCGTGCGAAGCTGCCGAAGGCTAACTAGTTCGGGATGACGGAAGAGATGTGGGGTGTTAGAGATCCCGGATCGGGTCCGGGATGACAAGATTGAGTCCGGGATGACAAGGATGATTTGAGATCCCAGATCATAAGCCCATAACAGGTGCGTATGGGCGCAGCTCAGCATCCGGGATGACGAATTGATTTATTCTTCGGCATAGTCGGCATTTTCGTCTTCTGCAGGTTCTGCTTCAGCTGCCTTCTTTTTCTTGCCCTTTGACTTAGTAGAAATTGTAGTTGCCTCATCTGGAGATTCAACATAGTCGCCGTCATCTTCAGCATAGGTATCATCATTCAATGCCTCGTAGACTGAAACCTTCTGGCTTTCAACTGAGAGAGCCACAACGTCTTCCTGAATTGCATCAATGAAATCCTTCATCTGGTCCCTTGTGAAGTACAGGTACATTCCGGCGTACTTGATTGCAACATCACCCTTTTTCTGGTCTGAGTCACAGTGGCACAGCTTGAGCACAAAATAAGGAGATTTTCCGACAAACATGTAGCCTATCTCAAGCCTTGGATCGGCATAGGCTGAATACTGCATCGGCCCCCACTCCACCATTGTCCTTGCAACGCCATAGCATTTTACGAATTTAGTGCGCTTGCGGTCCAGCTTCTTTTCCGAATAGTCCTGAAGGTACTGGTCATAGGCGTCGCGGATTACTTTTCTTGCCTGGGCATCCATGAGCATTCGTTCCTTTCCAAATGCAGGCTTGTAGCAAAGTCCGACAATTCCCCTTCTTGGGTACATCATCACCTGAAAATCCTTTACTTCAAGGTCGCCCTTAAGCATTTTCTTGATGCGAAGCTTTCCGCTGCCGAGTTCTGCTTCCTTGTATTTTCCCATGTCATAGGTCATGATTTTTGCAGGAATCTTTGAAGCCCCTGCCCATACTGCTGCTGAAATGCTTACGGCTGCAATGAGAAATGCTGCGATTTTTTTCATTTTAATCTTCCTTATTTTTTTATATTTCTAAATTTCCGCCATGGAATTCAGTATCTTTTTAAGTTCAGCAAGCTCGGCGGCAGAAAAGGTTACGCCCTTGCCCATCTTTACATGTTCCGGATCCCAGGAACGAATGTCGTACTTTGCAGGCCTTCCGCCCCACGACACGTAATTGAGTTCAAGGTTCCATCCAGACTTTGAAGTTGACATGATTCCGAAATTCTTTTCGATTACCGGTGGTGTAAAATCTTCTGCCATCCTATGCCTCCTGCTTTTGCATGTACATTAATGATAATGGATTTTCTGCAAAAATGTTACAGATTTTTAAATATTTTCCACAAAATTACCGAAAATCTACTTATCTATAAGAATATTTTTTGCTACACTTTTCACTGATTTCAAAAAAGGAATCCTGGGAGGAATAATGTTCAAAAGTAAAATCGTACTTGCAGCATCCCTGCTTGTAATCCCGTCGTTTCTTATGGTTTCCTGCGGTTCGGCACCAACGGAAGAGCCTCAGAGCGTTGAGACGGAGTCGGTTCAGCCTGATGCTGAAGAGACTGAAGTAACTGCCGAAGATGAATCCGCTACAGATCAGGCTGATTCCATGGAAGATGCCGATGAAGACAGCGATGGAGAAACAGCAGATTCTCTCTGGGAAATGATTGAAGCTTCAAGAAATGAAGCCATTTCCAGCGGTGCTAAGAATGCATGTCCTGCAATGTTTGATGCCGCTGAAAACGAATACAACCGCCTTAAGGACAGCGATGACAAGGACAGTGCCGAATACAAGGCAGCCCTTGCAGAGCTCAACAAACTCTACATGGCCCTGAAGGCCCTTGCCGACGCAAAGTCAAAGAAATCAAGAATTGACGAGCTGGATTTTTCTTCTTATGACCAGAAGAACTATGACGCAGGTTCCGACCTTATTGAAGAACTTTCTGCCGACGACAGCGTTAACATGCCAAGAGCTTCATGGGTGGAAAAGGCTTTTGACGCAGACGCCAAGATGAGCGCCGTTCTCATTGCAGGATGGAGAGCAAAGGCAAAGGACGCACGCAGCGAAGCAATTCTTGCCCAGAAGGACAGCAATTCCGTTAAGTGCTACATTTCGCGCAAGGATGAATACAAGAGCTGCCAGGACACCCTTAAGTCCGGAGACCAGAAGTACGTTACAGGCGATCCTGAAGGTGCATTCAACGACTATTCTTCTGCAAAGGAAGGATTTGCAAAGATGTTTACCGAAGTTTCAGAAGCCAGGGCAAGGGCACAGAAGGCCGTTGACGAAGCAAAGAAGCGTGTTGAGGAAAGCCAGAATACTGCAGTTCAGGCTGACATTGAAAAGCCTCTCGGTGACGAACCTGTTGAAGGAATAGAAGACGAAGATGCTGTTCTCCTTGAGGAAGATGACTTCTCCGAGGCTCAGGAAGCAGATGCAGAAATGGCGGAAACTTCTGAAGAACTTGAGGAAGCCGAGGACGAACTTGAATCGGCTGCAGACGAGTTTGAAAAGAAGGAAGCAGAAAAGGCCGCTGCCGCTGCTGAAGAAGCCGTACAGGAGGCACAGTAATGAAAAAGTTTATTGCAGTTACAGCAGCTTTGCTTGCAGGAATCCAGGTTCTTTTTGCAGCCAGCTACACAAACAATACATACCAGAAGCTTGCCAGGGAATATACCGGCAAGGCTGAAAAAGCCATGGACGCTGGTGAATATGCCCTTGCTGAGGAATATGCCGCAAAGGCCAAGGAAAATGCAGACCTTTCCGATGCATACATCAAGCATATGCTTGCCAGGGAAAATGCGGAGAAGGACATCGCCCTTGCAAAGAACAGGATTGCCTACGTTGAATCAATCCACGGCAAGGAAAACTTCCCTATTGCCTACGAAGCTGCAACAAAGGCTTTGGCTCAGGCCGAATCGGCATTTGCCTCTGAAGACTGGGACAACGCTTCCATGTATGCAAAACAGGCTGTGGACACGCTTTCTGAAGTTTACGAAATTACGCCTCTTCCTAAGTACTATGTTGTCCGCCCATGGGCAACCGACAAGGACTGCTTCTGGAACATTGCGGGCCGCCACTACGTATACAACAACCCGTTCCTTTGGGAAAACCTTTACGAGGCCAACAAGAACAATATTCCTAAGCCGGATAATCCTAACCTTATTCGCCCTGGAATGAAGATGGAAATCCCTTCAATTACAGGGGAATATCGTGACGGTGTTTACAGTGCCGACAAGGAATACGAACCTTACAAGGCAAGATAAACTTTAGCAAGATACAGGGCAGTTGCCGAGGCCATCAGTGCATGAGGGTATTCGGGGCTGCCTGTTTTTTTTAACACTTCCTTTACCGGAATCTCCATGTAATCCAGGAGTTCATCATGGTCAAGATTCTGGACTCCGGAAAATTCCAGTTCTTCCGTATAATAGACATGTACGTGGTTTGCAAAAAGTGCCGGGTTTGGATTCATCGTTCCAAGGTGGACAAGTTTTTTTGTTACGGCACCTGTTTCTTCCTTCAGTTCCCTTAGGGCAGCCTGCTCCGGAGTTTCGCCCGCATCGATTACGCCGCCTGGGAATTCCGTGCTCAGACTTTCTTCCCCATGGCGGTACTGCCTTACCATCAGGAAATTGTCCCCGTGCCTTGCAATGACGATGACCCAGTCAGGGCACTCGTTTACAATATAATCACCGGATACACCGGACGGACTTTCGTTATGGCGGCTTGTTACCGTGAAAACGCAGGTTTTGAGCAGTTCCTTGCGGCTTTTCTGAGTCCACATAAGTTCATTGTCATTCATAAAAATCAACTCCAGAAAATTTGAATTATTGGATTTTGTGTTTATAATATTATTATGGAAGTTTCCTGAAAAATCCATCAAATATTTTTTGGAAACCACATCAAAAAAGTAGCTGATCTTAAGTTCCTGCTGCTCATAAGGAGGTTGTTTATGGCCGTAATTGCTATTTCAAGACAGGTTGCCGCATTGGGCGACGAGATTGCTTCACTTGCCGCAGAAGAACTTGGATACACTTTCTTTACCAAGAAAAAAATCGAACAGCGCATTGTGGAGCTGGGATTTTCCGAAAGCAAGCTGAAGAAGTATGATGAAAAGAAACCTGGATTTTTTGCAAGCCTTGCAAAGGGGCGTGATGAATACCTTAACTACCTGCAGTATGCGGTAATCGAGGCAGCCAGCAGCGGAAACGCCATCCTTATTGGACGCGGAGCTTTTGTCATCCTTGAGGGACTGCAGAATTTGATTCCCCTGAGGTTTGTTGCAAAGCGGGATGTGCAGATAAAGCGCCTTACGGATGAATTTGGGTGGACTGAAAAGCAGGCAATCCAGCGCATTGAGGAAAGCAGGGCAAACCGTGCAGGATTCCACAAGAGCTTTTTCAACATCAACCATGAGGACCCTGCCAATTTTCTGCTTACGCTGAATACCGGAATTCTTTCTGAACGTGAATGCGTCAATGCCATCAAGAACATGGCTTCCCATTACATTACGCCCCAGATGGAAGCTGACGGACGTAACAGGCTTGCAACCATGCTCAAGGCCCAGTCCCTTACAAACAAGCTGCTCTTTGACCACAAGCTGAACATTAACTTTCTTACGGTCCAGATTGATGACGAGGGTAAAAACATCCTGCTCCAGGGTGTTGCAGATTCCCAGGGTGTTGTTGACAGGGCCCTTACCCTGTCTTCCACCATTTACCCGGAATGCACGGTCAAGTCTTCCATCAGCATTGTTCAGGACATGAAGAAATAGTGAACCCGCGCTACGGATTGGAATACCGCCGGAGGCGTCCACCGCAGGGAGCATGGTTCAGGTTAAATTTGAAGGGAACCTTGAGAGATCCCGAACTAAATTCGGGATGACATGGTGGTGAATTCGGGATGACATGCTGGTGAATTCGGTATGTCATGGTAATGAATCCGGGTTGGAATGCGACCGAGGAGGATGGAGCGAAAGCGGAAGTATGGAAAGCCGGGTTTTAAAGGGAAGAGGGGGCTAAACAAGCCCCCTCTTCCCTTTAAAAAGCGCCCATAAAATTATTCAATTATTCAACGGTAACAGACTTTGCAAGGTTTCTTGGCTTGTCCGGATTGTTACCCTTGTAAATTGCGCAGTAATAGGCAAAGAGCTGTGCAGGTATGATTGAGAGCATCGACTCAAACACGCTGTCTGCTTCCGGAATGTTGATGACTTCGTCAGCAGCCTTTGAGAATGCACCCGTCTTATCCTGTGTAATTACAAAGGTTGTTGCAGAGCGGGCCTTTACTTCAATAAGGTTGCTTGCAATTTTTTCATAAAGCTCAGGGTCAGTTGCGATTCCCACCACGAGGGAACTTGAATCCATGAGTGCAATAGGTCCGTGCTTAAGTTCACCAGCGGCAAAGCTTTCTGAATGCATGTAGCTTACTTCCTTAAGCTTAAGGGCACATTCAAGGCTTGTTGCGCTGTCAAAAAGACGGCCGATGAAGAACACCTTTTCCTTGTTGTAGTTCTGGGAAACAAACCTCTGGATTGAAGACTTGTCTTCAAGAATCTGCTGTACCTTCTCTGGAATTCCGTTAAGTTCCTTCAGGAGCTTTTTGTATTCATCCTGGGAAACTGTTCCGCGGATGGCTGCAGTCTTAAGGGCAAGAAGATACAGGCATGCAAGCTGTGTCGTATATGCCTTTGTTGATGCAACGGCGATTTCCGGGCCGGCCCATGTATAGATCGTGTTGTGGGATTCACGGCTTACGGCAGAACCTACGCAGTTTGTAATTCCGATGATGTGGCAGCCTTTTTCCTTTGCAAGGCGAAGGGCGGCAAGAGTGTCCGCAGTCTCACCGGACTGGCTGATTATGATGAATATGTCATCCTTGTCGATGATTGGATTCCTGTAGCGGAATTCCGAGGCAACATCAACAACAACCGGAATGCGGGCAAGCTTTTCAAATGCGTATTTTGCAACTACACCTGCATGATATGCAGTTCCGCAGGCAGTGATTACCACGCGCTTTGCATTCTTCCATTTTGAATCGAAGTCAACCTCGTCAAACTTGATGTCCACTGGATCGTCGCCTTCCATAACGAGACGAGGCCTCAATGTGTCTGTAAGTGCCTTTGGCTGCTCGAAAATTTCCTTAAGCATGAAGTGTTCATAACCGCCCTTCTCTGCTGCGGAAATATCCCACTCAACATGATAAGGCTCCTTGATGACCTTGTTTCCGTCTTCATCGAAAAGGTCCACATGATCCTTGTAAAGGACTGCAACCTGCTTCTGGTCAAGGAAGTAAACTTCGCGTGTATGTTCGAGAACTGCAGGAACATCGGATGCAATGAAGTTTTCATCCTTTCCGAGACCTACGATAAGGGGAGATTCCTTTCTTGCGGCAACAATTCTGTCAGGATAGTCGCTGCATACAACACCAAGGGCATAGCTTCCCTCGATTTTCTTCATCGTGTCGCGGACGGCCTTTACGATGTCCTTTGTCTCGCTGTAATTCTTGTTTATAAGGTGAGCAACGACTTCACTGTCTGTCTCGCTCCTGAAAACGATTCCCTCGCTCTGAAGCTGTGCCTTGAGCTTTGAATAGTTTTCAATGATTCCATTGTGAACAACGGCAATGGTTCCATCCTGATTTAAATGGGGATGGGCGTTGATATCGTTTGGTTCCCCATGGGTTGCCCATCTTGTATGGCCAATTCCAAGAGTACCACGCACTGCCTCTTTTGCAAGAAGCTTTTCAAGTTCAACAAGAGCACCCTTTACCTTGCGGAGAAGTATTTCCTTTCCGTCAAAAACGGCAATACCCGCACTGTCATAACCGCGGTACTCAAGCTTTTTAAGTCCATTTACAAGAAGCGGCGAGGCTTCCTTTACACCAATGTATCCTACTATTCCACACATAGGCACTCATTATAGCGTTTATTCTATTAATGTTCAATTTGTGCTATACTTACAGGGTGAATTTCAAGAAATTCTTTTCTGGTCTTGGGCTGGCTTTTTGGATTTTCCTTGCTCCGGCTTTTTCTGCGGAACTCAGGGATTTTGAAGACAGGATTCAGACCATTGAAGAACTGAAGCAGATCAATGCAGATTCCTCAATAATAAAGTCCATTTATGACGAACTGGAAAAGGACACCTATACCGTATCTTCCCTGTCGTCGGACCTTAAGGTTTACATTGACAGCTACAATCTTGCAAAAACCATGTGGCCCATCAACATTCACGGTGAATTCCTTGACAAGGCCCTGGTCATCGACTGGGACATAGAACTTTTGTATTCGGCAATGATGGAAAAAAAATACGTTCCCGAAAGCGAAATGACCGAATATCAGCGCCACGATTACGAATACTACGTCAACGACTACGAAAACCGATTCCGGGCCGGGGAAGAGCTTATCTACATCGAGATTGAATTTTCCGTCCACAGGTGGAATGGTCCTTCGGAATACAGGATGAAACCCTTAAAGCTTTCAGTGTACAGGGTCGCCCGAAAGAACAGGGAAATCTTCAGCATGGACTGCAACGGAAAGGAGCAGCTGTTTTCCATGAAACCTGCCATCGAGTTCAGGACTGAAGGCGAAATAAGAAGGGACAGGAAGAACATAAAAAAACTTCTGGCGCAGGAAGAAACTGAACGGAAGGAAAAACGCAACAAGCGCCGGCGCAATGAAGATTTTGACGAACTTTCCGGCAGGCGGGCATTTTTCATCTACATTGATACGGAAATGGAAAGCCTGGCTGACTTTGAGCTGAGTACAAGAACCCTGATGATGGACAATATTGCTGCCGCCCTTACATGGGATTTTGGCAAATATGTCTTTGGGGGAATCGAAATGGCCTTTGCCACCAACAGCTTTGAAAAGACAGCCATATATAACTTTGGTTTTTCCGGGGGATTGAACTGCACGATTCTCGGAACACTGCGCCCGTACCTTGAAGTGGGAGTCGGCCTTAGGACGGACGACAGGTGCATCTGGGAAGCCGGGGCAGGAATGGACGTGATTTTTGGACGCATAATGATTACCTCCGGATGGAGCTACAAGCTGAACAAGGTCATTCCAGGCGCAAGGGACGTTTATGTTGATGACGACAGAAGGAACCACAACTACCACAGCCTTAGCTTTGGGGTAGGCCTTACCTGGTAGCTGCTTCAGAGTCCGTAAAGGAACACAGCTTTCGCAGGGAGCATTGATCGCATTTAGGCGACCGGGCCGTGCACGTATACCGTCCATGGAGCAGGAGCCAGTGGTGGGCGTGAAGTGCAAATTCCTGCGGCACGACTTCCAGAAGATCCCTTTCAACCTGCTCCGGTGTCTTTCCAGAACTTAACTCAAGCCTATGGGCAACGCGAAACACGTGGGTGTCCACCGGCATGGTCGGTTTCTTGAACCATACGTTAAGGACCACGTTTGCAGTCTTTCGGCCGACCCCCGGAAGCCTTACAAGCTCTTCAAGGGTGTCCGGCACCTGGGAACCGTATTCTTCCACAAGGACGCGGCTGAGTTCAATGACATTTCTTGATTTGTTCTGATACAAGCCGATGGGCTTTATGTAGGTAATAAGTTTCTGCTGGCCAAGTTCCAGCATTTTTTCGGGAGTGGATGCAACCTGGAAAAGCTCCCGGGTTGCAAGGTTTACGCTTCTGTCCGTAGCCTGGGCTGAAAGTACGACCGCAACAAGAAGAGTGTATGCAGACGTAAAATCCAGTTCAGGCTTTGGGTTCTCCTTTTGGGAACGCAGGATGCTGAATATCTCAGACGTTCTTCTTGAGTTCTTCAACTTTATCCGTCTTTTCCCAAGGGAATTCGCTGCGGCCAAAATGACCGTATGCTGCAGTCTTTGAATAGATTGGGCGCTTTAAATTGAGGGTGCGTACAATTCCCGAAGGAGTGCAGTCAAACACCTTCTTTACGGCAGCCTCGATCTTTTCTACGGCAACCTTTTCCGTTCCAAAGGTTTCCACCATGATTGATACGGGGAATGGAACGCCGATTGCATAGGCAAGCTGAACTTCTGCACGGTCGGCAAGCTCTGCAGCAACGATGTTCTTTGCAATGTAGCGTGCCATGTAAGCAGCAGACCTATCCACCTTTGAAGGATCCTTTCCGGAGAAAGCACCGCCACCATGACGACCCATACCACCATAAGTGTCCACGATGATCTTTCTTCCCGTAAGGCCTGAGTCACCATCCGGTCCACCGATAACAAAGTTACCCGTTGGATTTACGTAGATCTTTGTCTTATCGTCAAAAAGACCTGTAGGTTCAAGGACAGGCTTTATGATCTGTTCCGTAACAGTCTTCCTGATTTCATCAAGGGTTACATCAGGACTGTGCTGGTGAGAAATTACAACTGCATCGATGTGAACAGGCTTGTATCCTTCATACTCGATTGTCACCTGGGATTTTGCATCAGGCCTGAGCCATGATATCTTCTTGCCCTTCCTGAGTTCCGTTGCCTTGAGAAGAAGCTTGTGTGAAAGCATGACAGGTGCCGGCATCAATTCTGGAGTTTCGTTGCAGGCAAAACCGAACATCATGCCCTGGTCCCCTGCTCCCTGCTGGCCTTCGTATTCCTTGAGGCCCTTGCCTACGACACCCTGGTTGATGTCGCTTGACTGGGCATGAAGCCTGTTCATGAATTCAACATTGTTTCCATTAAATTTAAGCTCGTCGCTGTCATAGCCGATTTCGCAGATGACCTTGCGTGCAATGGATTCAACTTCTGAAGCGATTTTTTCAGGAAGAGTCTGGTCTGAAGACTGGAAACCGATTTCGCCACCGACAAGGGCAAAATTTGTTGTTGCAAAAGATTCACATGCAACGTGTGCATCCGGGTCAAGTTCAAGACATCTGTCAAGAACGGCATCTGAAATCTGGTCACATACTTTGTCAGGATGTCCTTCACCTACAGATTCAGAAGTAAAAAGATAATGATTTTTGATAGACACGGTATACTCCTTTTAGCCGTTACGCCCGCAATTTGGAAATAAATCAGCGATATAGATTTGTTCCCCTAATATAATCCTTTTTCAAATTGAATTCAACAAGAACCCTGGCTTGCCGAAAGCTGGAAAATTCAAGGCGGCAAAATCCCTGTGGTCTTTTAGGCAAATAAAGTGTACAATTGAAAGTCGGGGATAAAACATGGACAAGCGGAGAATCATTCAAAACCTGAATTTTGACATCTTCATGATTCTGAACATCATTGCGCATCTCGAGATGATGGTCGATTCATTCATTCACGAAGCATACATCTGCACCGGACAGAACATCATCGGCTTTGTGCTGACCCTGGTGATCTTCATTTCAAACAGAAAAAGGCCGCGACCCGTTTACTGGATGTTTTACGTAATCCTCCACATTCAGGTTCAGGTTTTTCTTGGACTTGTTCAAGTCGGATGGGCCAGCGGATTCCAGGTCTTTTATCTTGGCACCCTTGTAAGTTCAGTTTACGTCGGAATGATCGTGAATTCAAAAAACGCAGCCATCAAGCAAAGGATCCTCATTGCCAATTCCTTCATCTTCTTTTACCTGGGCTATGCATGCTGCAGAAACATGGAACCCATATACAGGCTCGATGCCGGTTCACTGGACAAAATCCAGATCATGAATTTTTCCATAGTCTTTGCAGGCCTTACGGTCATGACCATGGTCCTTAAGAACAACATCCTCAATTCCCTTGGAAACTACAAGAACCAGGCAGCACGCGACCAGCTTACGGGCCTTTACAACAGGCGCGGCATCAGGCCAACCTTTGACACCGTTCAGAACCAGTGGGTCGGGGATTCCGTGCCCTACTCAATCGCCATCATAGACATTGATGACTTTAAGATGATTAACGACACCTACGGCCACATCTTTGGAGACAAGGTTTTAAAATCACTTTCAGACCTGATACTTGCAAGAACCAGCAAGAACATAAGGGCCGCCCGTTGGGGTGGGGAGGAATTCCTGATAATTGCACAGACCCACTGGGACCGCAATGAGTTTTCAGAATTCATATCTTCCCTCGCAAGGGAATTCAGTTCCATGGAATTCCTTAAAAGCAACGACATCCACCTGACATTTACGGCAGGATGCGCCATGTCTGAAAAAGACCTTCCGATTCACGAGCTTATTGCAAAGGCAGACGAACGCCTTTACATCGGAAAGACAACGGGCAAGAACAAGGTTGTTACGGAAAGCCAGTGATACGAAAGGCAGAAAAAAAGCCCCGGAAGTCCACGCAGAGTGCATGAAAAATCCAGGGCCTTGATCAAATGGATTTTATGTGCAGCCGGACCAAAACCTGGCCCTTTTTAGGGCTGCCTTTTTTTTAGTTGTAGATTGGTCTTACCTTGATTACGCCTTCGGCCTTTGCAAGGTTTGCCAATGCTGCATCCTCAACTTTTCCGTCAACGTCGATCATACAGTAAGCGATGTCACCGCGGTTCTGGTCAACCATGCCTGCAATGTTGAGTTTTGCCTCACCGAGAACTGATGTAAACTGGGCGATCATGTTTGGCACGTTCTTGTGGGAAATGCACAGGCGTGTTCCGTTCTTTGGAATCGGATTGTCCATCTTGCACTTTGGATAGTTTACGCTGTTCTTGATTGCACCTGTTTCAAGGAAGTCGCGGAGTTCCTTTACAGCCATGACTGCACAGTTATCTTCTGCTTCCGGGGTAGATGCTCCAAGGTGTGGCATACAGATAACCTTGTCGTTGTTCAAAAGTTCTTCTGCGGCAAAATCCGTTACCATGCAGCTTACCTTTCCGCTTGCAATTGCAGCAAGAACATCTTCGTTGTTTACAAGGCCTCCACGGGCGATGTTGATGAGGCGAACGCCGTCCTTCATGTTCTTGATTGTATTTGCGTTTACGAATCCCTTTGTGTCCGGTGTCTCAGGCACATGGAATGTAAGATAGTCAGCCTTTGCAAGAACCGTATCGAGAGTTTCTGCGTGCTTTACCATGTGATTGAGGCTCCATGCTGCATCGATTGAAAGGAATGGGTCGTAACCTACAACGTTCATTCCAAGTTCGATTGCCGTGTTTGCAACCTGTGCACCGATGGCACCGAGACCGATAACGCCAAGGGTCTTTCCCTTGAGCTCGTTTCCGATGTAGTCCTTCTTTCCCTTTTCTGCGAGGGTTGCAATTTCTGCACCCTTGCCTGCAAGTCCGTTACAGAACTTGTTTGCAGCGATTACAGGACGGCTTGCCATGAGGAGGCCGAGGATTACCAGTTCCTTAACTGCGTTTGCATTTGCACCCGGTGTATTGAATACTACAACGCCCTTTGCAGCCAGATCCTTGCATGGAATGTTGTTTACGCCTGCACCTGCACGGGCAACGGCCTTAACGTTTTCATCAAGTTCCATTGTGAGCATGTCGTGGGAGCGGACAAGGATTGCATCCGGCTTCATGATTTCCGAAGCGATTTCGTATTCTCCGCGAGGGAAGTTATCAAGTCCAACAGCAGAAATTCTATCAAGTGTCTGAATCTTATACATTTTTTCCTCCGAGAAATTAGGCATTTGCCTTTGCAAATTCTTCCATGAACTTAACGAGGGCCTTTACGCCGTCGAGTGTCATTGCGTTGTAGATTGAAGCGCGCATTCCGCCTACAAGCCTGTGTCCCTTGAGGTTTACAAGGCCAGCTGCTTCTGCTTCCTTAACGAACTTGCTGTTGATTGCCTTTTCCTTTGCCTGTGCTTCTTCGCTGCCATCGTTGTCAGAATACTTTGTAAGGAATGGAACGTTCATCAGTGAGCGGCTTCCCTTTTCTGTTGTTGCATGGTAGAAGTCAGAATTGTCCAGGTAGTTGTAGAGGTAGTCTGCCTTTTCTACGTTGAGCTTATTGATTCCTGCAGCACCGCCGTTCCTTTCGATCCAGTTGAGAACCTTGTCGAGAACGTAGATTGTATAGCAAGGAGGTGTATTGTACATTGAACCGTTGTCTGCGTGTGTCTTGTACATGCTCATTGTAGGTGTACCAGGGAGGCACTTTTCCGGCTCAGGGATAAGGTCTTCACGAACGATTACGAGGGTAACGCCTGCTGGAGCAAGATTCTTCTGTGCACCTGCAAAGATGAGGCCGAACTTTGAAACGTCGATTTCTTCTGAAAGGATGCATGAAGAAAGGTCAGCTACGAGAGGAATGTCACCGGTTTCAGGGATGTATTCGTAGTGGGTTCCCATGATTGTGTTGTTGAAGCAGATGTAAACGTAGTCGTAGTCGCCAGTTACCTTTTCAACGCGTGGAATGTAAGAGTAGTTCTTGTCCTTAGAGGAAGCGATAACGTCAACTTCAACGCCAAGGTGCTTTGCTTCTGCTGCAGCCTTCTTTGCCCAGACACCAGTTTCGATGTAGGCAGCCTTCTTCTTGTTGATGCCGAGGTTCTGTGCAACCATGGCAAACTGTGTAGAACCGCCACCCTGAACGAAGAGGACCTTGTAGTTTGAAGGAACGTTCATAAGCTTGCGGATCTGTGCTTCTGCATGCTCGATGATTGGTTCAAAGGCAGAAGAACGGTGGCTCATTTCCATAACGCTCTGGCCAGTTCCGTTGCAGTCCATCATTTCTGCAGCGCATTCCTTAAGAACTTCTTCCGGCAGGCAGCTTGGACCTGCACTAAAATTGTAAACACGACTCATTTTGTACCCCTATATTAACAATCCCCGGAAACAAGACAGCCCGAGGATCCATTTAATTATTACCTGTGAAATTTATCACAGTAAAATCTTACTGATTAATACAATTCTAGAGAATTTATTAAGGCTTGGCTAAAGGAATTTCATGCCGAATTGGTAAAATGGGGCCAAATTCCGTGAATTCAGGGGGAATTTGCCGTTTATGTGAAAAAATTCACAGTAAAACCAGATTTTGGCCGCAGGAAAATGCAGTTAGCAGGGGCCACTGCGGGTAATTCGGCCGGAAGCCCCCGGGTTAAGCTGGAGCCAGCGTAGTTGGTTCCCCAAGGGAAAAAAGCTAGACCTCACCCATTACCGACAGGGTTTCAAGTGCAGTCAGCAGGCCCACGTTTTCCACAAGCACATCCTTCGGGACGGTAAGAACGCATGGCGTATAGTTGATGATGCCCTTTATTCCGCATTCCACAAGCAGGTTTGCAAGGCTCTGGGCTTCATCCTTGTCCACTGTCAGAATAGCGTATGAAATCTTTTCTTCAATAATCGTTTTCTTCATGAGGGTTGTGGGATGAAGGGGAAAGGACGAACTCAGGACTTCCGTTTTGTTTACGCTTGTATCAAAGCCTGCCACAATCTTAAATGCTGAATCATAGAGTTCCGAGGCATCAAGAAGAGCCTGGCCCATTCTTCCAAGGCCCACAATGCAGCAGTGACGCACTTCACCGTCAAAATTGAACTCACGGGACAAAGCCGCAAGAAGCTCTGAGGTTCGGTAGCCGTTGGTTGCACCGCAGTTTACGCCAAGATATGAGATGTCGCGCCTGATTATGGCACTGGACCAGCCTGCAAGTTCCTGGATTTTCTGTGAGGTTATGTTTTTTTCCGTATAGTTTGACAGCAGCCGTTCCAGCAGAACCAGACGGCGGCGGGCAGGCATTGGTATGTCTTTCATCTGCCGACATCATATCAGAATTCATTATTACAGGCCATAACCTTTTTGGGCATCTTCTTTCTTGTGTCAAAGTCGGAATTCTTCTATTATAACGGAATGAACATAAAGCTTGAGAACCTGAAGAAAACATACAGTGGTAGCGACGGAGAAATTACTGCCGTTGATGGCATCTCCCTTGAAATACCGGAAAACAAGATCTTTGGAATAATCGGAAAAAGCGGTGCGGGAAAATCTTCCCTTGTGCGCCTTATCAGCCTTCTGGAAGAACCGGATGAAGGTGAAGTTTACTACGGGGATGAACGAGTAGACAACCTTGGCAAGAAGGACCTCATAGAAAAGAGAAGGTCCATAGGCATGATCTTCCAGAACTTTAACCTGTTCACTTCGAGAACCGCCGCAAAGAACATTGCATACCCTCTTGAAATCCGTGGAACCCCACAGAAAAAAATCAGGGACAAGGTTAAGGAAATGCTTAAGCTGGTTGGCCTTGAAGACCGCGCTGACGCTCCTGTAAGCACCCTTTCCGGCGGACAGAAGCAGCGTATTGCCATTGCCCGCGCCCTTGCCACGGAACCGGACATTCTTTTTTGCGACGAAGCTACAAGCGCACTGGACCCGCAGACAACAAGATCGATCCTTTCACTCATCAGGGACATCCAGAAAAAGATGAACCTTACGGTAGTCATGATCACGCACCAGATGGAAGTTGTCCGTGATGCATGCGACAACGTTGCCGTAATCGACAGGGGACAGGTTGTGGAGCAGGGTCCGGTCAAGGAAATTTTCTCCAACCCAAAATCGGAAGTGACCGTGGACTTTCTTTCACACATTACAGGCCAAAGCGAACAGGATTCGGAAAAATTTACCAGATGGTCAAAGGAAGGCGGAGAATACAAGCTGGTGTTTGGAGGCAATTCCACGGGAGCACCGGTCATCAGCCAGGCCGCAAAGAAATTTGACGTTGACTTTAACATCCGCGCAGGTGGAATCTCAAAGCTTGCAGATGATGACGTGGGCATCATGCTTGCCGACATCATTGGCGCCCCGGAAGAAATAGAAAAGGCAATTGCATTCTTCGGGGAGAACGGCGTTAAGGTTGAACGCCTCGACGAATAGACCGGCAACTGACGGCTAAACCGGAGCCTGTATCAACAACTTAATCGGCAACTAAACTGACGACTAATTTTTTTTTCAGAGGATTGAGCATGAACCAGATAATGACATTGGTAGGAACTTCAACTGTAGAAACCCTGATCATGGTTTTCTTTTCGACTCTTTTTTCAACAATGATCGGATTCCCCCTGGGAATACTTCTTTTTTCAACCGGGCCCACGGGAATAACGCCAAAGCCTGTGATAAACCAGGTTCTTGGCAGAATCGTCAACGTACTCAGGTCCTTTCCATTCCTGATCCTGATGATCCTTCTCTTCCCCCTTTCGCGCCTTATCCTTGGCACAAGCATCGGTACGGCAGCTACGGTAATTCCACTTTCAATTGCAGCAGGCCCCTTTGTTGCCCGCATTGTGGAAACTGCACTCATTGAAGTTGACCCGGGAATGATTCAGGCAGCCCGCGCCATGGGTTCCACAAACTTCCAGATCATCTGGAAAGTCCTTGTGCCGGAAAGCATGCCTTCCCTTGTTTCGGGACTTACCCTTACCATCATCAACCTTATCGGATATTCCGCCATGGCAGGTACCATCGGTGGAGGCGGACTTGGTGACCTGGCAATCCGCTACGGATACCAGAGGTTCCGCACGGACGTTATGGCGGCAGCTGTAATCGTCATCATAATTCTTGTTGAAGTCATCCAGTTCCTGGGAACCTACATTGCAAACAGGATGCTCAGCAAGCGCTAACTGAATTCCAAAATGAAAAAAATTTACCATGATACACGGGTCCTGGATAAAAAGGCCCGTGAAACCTATCAGCTGACTGAAGACATAATGATGGAAAACGCAGCGGCCGCCCTTGAGAAGGCAGTCATGGCCCACGCATTCCATCCTTCGGGAAGATACATTTCCCGCCCATGCATCCTGATTCTTGCAGGAAGCGGAAACAACGGTGCCGACGGTTACGCCCTTGCTAGGCGCGTATCCCAGCACGATCTTAGCGTTACGGTATGCCAGGTAATGGAACCCAAATCCCCCATGGCACTTCTCCAGATGGAGCGGGCAAAAAATTGCGGCGTAACATTCATCGACCTTTATTCCCTTGACGAATACATTGAAGGCAAATCCTTCGACATTACGGTTTGCGTTGACTGCATGCTGGGAACAGGAACCAGGCTGCCACTTCCGCCTGAATGCGAGGCTGCCATAAATTCTGCAGCTGCCCTTGATTCAATTGACTGCTACAAGATTTCCTGCGATGTTCCCACGGGGCTGGACCTTCTGGGAAATGCAGGCACGGACTACACCGGAAAGCCCTGCGTCTTTGAATGCAATGAGACGGTTACCATGGGTTCCCTCAAGCTTAGCCTTACAAGCGACATGGCAAAGGACAGGGCCGGAAAAATCACCGTTGCAAACCTTGGCGTCTCTTCCAGCTGTTACTGCAGCACACAAAAGCCGGATGCATTCCTTCTTGAAGAATCAGAACTCAAGCTTCCGGTGCGGACAAGGCAGAATTCCAACAAGGGAACCTACGGGCATGCAGTTTTGGTTTCCGGGGAAAAACTGGGGGCTGCCCGGATTGCGGCAACAGCTGCCCTTAATTTTGGATCGGGCCTTGTTACTCTATGCGGCATCGAGGACTGTCCGGATCCAAGCCTTATGGCTTCCATGGATTTTCCGGCAGGAACTTCCGCCGTTGCAATGGGCATGGGTCTTGGTGTTGAAAATCCGCGACTTGATGAATATGCAGGATTCCTGGTGGAAAACAAAGACATTCCACTGGTGCTGGATGCAGACCTGTTTAAGACAAAGGCCATCAAAAAGATCCTTGACGGCCGGTGCACGGAAGAAGCTGCAATGTCCGGTTCAAGGGCATGCGTCCTTACCCCACATCCAAAGGAATTTTCCGCACTGCTTGCCAACTGCGGTTTTGGGGAATACGACACCCGCCGCGTCATAGCCGACAGGTTCAGCCTTGCAAAAGAATTCTGCACTGCCTACAGGAACTGCACCCTCATCCTTAAGGGAGCAACCGTTCTCATTGCCTACTGGTCAAGAAAAGATAATGACGTTCAGGTTATGTTCAATCCGTGGGGAACTGCCGCTTTGGCAAAAGCCGGTTCAGGCGACGTTCTCTCGGGCCTTGCATGTGCCCTCCTTGCCCAGGGATATGATGCAACCAACGCAGCAGTCACTGCATCATTGGTTCATGCCCTGTCATCAAGAAAATTTGAATCTTCCTGGAGCCTTACCCCAATGGAGCTGATTTCAAGAATCGCATCATTCAACCCAGCCAAGTCCAAGTCATCCGATCAAGTCGCTCCATTCAATTCCGAGGAACCGTAAAATGAAGTACATACTGCAGTTTGCCATAATCATATTTTTTTCCCTCATGGGGGAACTTTTAAATCACCTGCTGCCCCTGCCTGTTCCTGCAAGCATATACGGCCTTGTACTCCTGTTCCTCTGCCTGGAATTCAAGGTAATAAAGCTTGAATGGATAAAGGAAGTTTCCGCATTTTTGCTGGCCATCATGTCCTTCTTCTTTGTTCCTTCCAGCGTGGGATTCATCAATGCACTTCCCCTGATGAAAAAATACGGGCTCCACTTTACCTTCATAGCCGTTGCTTCCACCGTCCTTGTATTTGCAGCCACGGGACTCGTCACCCAGCTCCTGATGAAGGTTCACAGGAAGAAGCACTGTGAAAGCGGAGAAAAAAGCAGCAGTTAACGCAGCGACAAGACCCATAATTTTCAGGATTCAGGATTTATAATATGAAAGAATTTTTTTTGAACTCGGTTTATTTCGGACTTTTCATAACCCTTGCAACATACCTTCTGGGGTTCGTCATTCATAAGAAAACCAACTTCTTCCTGTTCACTCCACTGCTTGTTTCCATCACATCCTGCATCTGCATCCTGTACTTTTCCGGCATTTCCTTTGACCACTACATGAAGAGCGCAAATTTCATCGGACGCATGCTCACCCCTGCAACCATCTGCCTTGCAGTTCCCCTGTACCAGCAGTTTGAAAAGCTCAAGGAAAACTGGCTGCCCATACTGGGCGGAATCCTGAGCGGAGTCCTGTGCAACCTTACCTTCATTTACATCGCATGCCTCCTCCTTAAGATCGGCCATGTGGAATACGTTTCCATGCTTCCAAAATCCATCACCACAGCCATAGGCCTTGCCCTTGCCCAGGAATTCCACGGCATCGTTCCGATAACCGTAATGCTCATCATAATCACGGGGAACATAGGCAACCTGTTTGCACCCCAGCTTTGCAGACTGTTCCACATTCATGAACCCGTTGCTGTAGGCGTTGCCATTGGAACTTCAAGCCACGCCCTGGGAACATCAAGAGCCATAGAAATCGGGGATGTGGAGGGAGCCATGAGCGGACTTTCCATTGCCGTTACGGGACTTTTGACCGTTGCCATTGCCCCATTTTTTGCCGCACTGATTTGAACTTTATGCCGATTTCCTATATCATGTAGGGATGAATCCTGAATTTTCAAAGCATCTCAGTAATATAGAAGACTCAATAAAGAATTTTCTTCCTTCCAGGTCAGATTCTCGCTGGCAGCAGGATTCAATGCCTTGCCCCGCAATGGCCGTTACCCCGGAACACATCCAGCCCCTTCTCGACGTAACAAGGTCCCTGGTGGATCTTGGAGGCAAAAGATGGAGACCCCTTTTCCTGGTTCTCTGTGCAAGGGCAATGACAGATGATCCGGCAAAGGCTGAAGCATCGGAAAAGACAGCTTACGGACTTGCCCCCCTTGTTGAATTCGTACACACGGCAAGCCTCATTCACGATGACATTGAAGACAACTCTGACATGCGCCGCGGAAAACCTGCAGCATACATAACCTACGGCATGGACACGGCAATCAACGCCGGTTCCTGGCTTTACTTTCAGGCTCCCGTAACCATAAACAGGCTTGACTGCAGCGACGCCCTTAAGCTTAGGCTTTACCAGGCATACACCATGGAACTTAGGAAGCTTCACCTTGGACAGGCCATGGACATTGCATGGCACCGCCAGAAGTCTTTCATTCCTACGGCGGAAGAATATCTTGCCATGGTAAAGAACAAGACGGGAACCCTTGCAGCCCTGGCAGCAACCCTTGGAATCCTTGCAGCAAACGGAAGCGACAGTGACTGCGAAAAGGCAGCAGAAGCCGCCCGGGAAATCGGTGCCGGATTCCAGGTCATTGACGACGTAATCAACATAAAGATAGGAAACCCGGGAAAAAAACGCGGTGACGACATTGTTGAAGGAAAAAAATCCCTTCCGGTGATTCTCTTTGCACAAAACCAGGATCCTGAAAAAACAAGGCTCCTCATGGAATACTTTGTTCAGGCTGAAAAGGAAGGAATCGAAAGCAGTGCCGTTGAAAAAGCCGTATGCCTGCTCCTTGAAAGCGGAGATGTCGAAAAGGCATGTGCCATGGGAATCCAGTTCATAAACAGCACATGCTCAAAGTTCGACCTGCTTTTTGGAAAGGACAAGGCTGAATCCAAGCTCATCCGTGAACTGTTCCTTTCCATGGTGCCCGAAAACCTTAGGACAGAAAACCCTGCCCCTAACGCCGCCATTAACATGGAGAGAACAAATGCTTGAAAACAGCGAAACACTTAACAATCAGGCTGTTCAGCTTGCATTCAAGGGACAGTATGTGGAGGCCATTGCATGCTTCAAGAGGGCCATCACCGTTGAAAACAAGAACTATCTTCTCTGGTATAACCTTGCACTGACCTACCGTGACTGCGGAAAATTCCATCTTGCACTGGAAACAATGGAACACGCATTCCGCCTTAACCCTCAGCACGAGGAACTTACGGAATCCCTTGCAACGCTTTGCATCCAGATGAACCGCTTTGACGAAGCCATGAGCTGGTGTGCCCACGGAATCAACCTTAACGAATCAAACCCACACTTTTGGAACGTGGGTGGAGTCATCCAGTTCAATCTTGGAGACTACAAGGAAGCTGCATATTTCTTTGAAAGCGCAGTAATGCTTAACCCCATGTACTATGATGCAGTGTTCAACCTGAGGGACACATACGACGAACTTGGAAACAGGATCGGCGTGGAGGAATGCGAGAAGAAACTCAGGCAGATCAAGAGGAATGAAATATGACGGAAAGAGCCCTGATAGTTTCACTTGAAAACTCAAAGATAACTGCAATGCATTTTGAAAAGGAAGAATGTGCAACCTGCACCACAGGCTGTGCAAAGACAAAGACGACCTTTGAAATCTCAAACCCAAAGGACTTTCCCCTCAAGAAAGGGTCCGTTGTGATCATACAGGCAGGAAAAAAGATTCAGGCCATACAGGGACTTTGCTCGCTGTTCATCCCCTTCCTGTGCTCGATTCTCGGATATGCCGTTTCCCCTGCCCTCATGGAAAAATTCGGGGTACACATATCCAATGACTTCAGGGCAGTATTTGTCCTGCTGTTCCTGTTTGTCTCGTCAGCCATTGTATTTGTGGTGACAAGAAAATTCCCCGTTCCCGGCAAGCCGGAAATTGCGGAAGTCCTCTAATCGATTTTTTTTGAAAATAATTTATATAAGGTGTGAATATGAGTAAGTATGTTTTGGTAACTAGCGGTGTTTGTTCAAGTCTCGGAAAGGGTGTTGCTTCCAGCGCAATCGGAAGCCTTCTTGAATGCAGCGGACTCAAGGTTGCAATGATGAAGTGCGACCCCTACATCAATGTTGATGCAGGAAACATCAGCCCTTACCAGCACGGTGAAGTTTACGTTACGGAAGACGGTGCAGAAACTGACCTGGACCTTGGAAACTTCAGCCGCTTTACCAACGTAAAGATCACTGACGACGACTGCCTGACAATCGGAAAGGTTTATGAATCCGTAATCAGAAACGAAAGGGCGGGAAAATACAACGGACGCACAGTTCAGGTGATTCCACACATCACGGACGAAATCAAGCGCTGCATCCGCCATGTTGGAACTTCAACAGGTGCAGACGTTATCATCGTTGAAATCGGAGGAACCGTAGGCGACATTGAAGCCGTTCCATACCTTGAAGCAATGCGCCAGCTCATCCGCGAAACCGGAAAGGGAAACGCCATCAGCATTCACCTTACATTGATTCCTGTAATCACAGGCGGGGAACTCAAGTCAAAGCCTACACAGAATTCCGTTAAGCAGCTCCAGCAGGTTGGAATTCAGCCTGACTTCCTCATCTGCCGCTGCGAAGGTGAAGTTGAAGAAGGCATGAAGAAAAAAATCTCCCGCTTCTGCAACGTTCAGAGTGACGGAGTGTTCGTTTCCCCAGACATAAAGAAGTCCATCTACGAACTTCCTGTAATCTTCCACGACCAGGGACTGGACTCAAAGCTTCTTGCAAAGCTGGGACTTGAAAACAAATCGACAGACATAAGCCAGTGGACTGACTTCCTCAAGAAACTGGACACTCCTTCAAGAAAAGTCTGCATCGGCATGGTTGGAAAGAAGGACTATCTTGACAACTGCTACAAGTCGGTTCAGGAATCCCTTTTCCATGCAGCAGTTACCGGCAACAACGCAGAACTTACAATCAAGAAAATCGACGCAGAAACAATCGAGAAGACTTCTGACCTTAAGGAATTTTTTGCAGGCGTAGACGGAATCGTTGTTCCTGGAAACTACGGCCAGCGCGGATTCATGGGACTTCTTGCCTCCGTAAAATATGCACGCGAAAACAACATTCCATACCTTGGAATCGACCTTGGAATGCAGATCATGGCCATCGACACTGCACGTTCACTTTGCGGCTGGGAAGATGCAGACACCACCGAATTCATCCACAACACGACCCATCCTGTAATCTGTCTTCCTGAAGAACAGCCAGGACCTAGCGACGGCGTAATGAAACTTGGAGCATCCGAAGTTCTTGTTGAAAAGGACACAAAGCTGTGGGAAGTTTACAGATCGGAATCCATCATCGAGCGCCACCGTTCAAAGTACACCTTCGACCGCCGCTATGCAGCAGACATGACAGGCAACGGACTTTCAATCTCTGCAAAATCTGCATCGGACGGACAGACTGAAGCATTTGAATGGAAGAACCATCCGTGGGGAATCGGCGTTCAGTATCATCCTGAATTCGTGAGCCGCCCTGCAAATCCTCATCCTCTTTTCAACAGCTTCATCAAGGCTGCCATTGATTCACAAAAATAAGGCTGCATCCCGAAGGCTCCTGGCCTTTGGACAGTCTGAATGATGGAATAGCTGGTTCAGCATGAATAAAAAAAGTTTCCGTACTGCAGCAATGATTCTCACTGCAGCAGCTTCACTGTCATGTTCCCTTAAATATGATGATGAAGTCAGTACGGACAGCATTATCCCTGAGCTTGAAATCCAGGACGTTGACTACAAGAAATACGAGAATTCAAAGCTGAAGGTTCAGATCAAGGCCGAAAAGCTGGAACGCTACAAGAGCGACGGTGCAGCCTTTGCAAGCAGGGCATCCTTCTACACCTGGGATGAAGAAATGGTCCTCAAGACGGAAGGTTCATGTTCCCTCCTTGGAATGAACGACCAGACCGAAATCTACACCCTCTTTGACGACATCTTCATCAACAACATAGACCAGAAGTTCAAGATAAGGGCTTCGAGCCTTAAGTGGAATGGAAAGAAGGAAACTCTTGTTGCGGCAAAAGACGACACGGTCTACATCGAACGCGACGACATACAGATTTCCGGAACGGGATTTTCTGCAAGCGGAGTCGACCGGAGCTTTACCTTTGACAGCAACGTGGACGGCCTGATTCTTACGGGCGAGGACAACCTTTCAAACCAGGCAGATGGTGAGCAGGAGGAAAAAACTTCAGAATGAAAAAGGCAATCCTATTAGTTGCAGCCTTGGTTTCTTCCGGCTTCCTTTATGCTGAAAAAATCAAGTTCAATGCCAGGCGCATGAGCGGAACTGCCGGCGACAAGAACAGCACCACAATTCTCCAGGGAAATGCAAATGTCATTACAAAAAACATGGAGATAAACGCGGACTTCATAGAACTTTCCGGAAAGGACTTTCGTTACATCAAGGCAAGGGGTTCCATCCACGGAATCAACACCAAGAGTAACCTGGACTTTACCTGTGAAAATCTTTTTTACGACAGGGAAACGGAAATCGCAACCCTTGAAAACAACGTTGTAATGAAGGACACGGAAAACGACGTTGAGGCAAAGGCACAGATCATTGAATACGACCAGAACACGGAAATTGCCATCATGCAGATTCAGATCAACCTGACGCAGAAGGACAATGTCTGCACCAGTTCCTATGCCATATACAGAAAAAACGAGCAGATCCTCGAAATGAGCGGAAACCCGAAGATTGTACAGAAGGGGGATACATTCCGCGCCCAGACCATTACGCTGGACATGGACACCCAGGAAATCACCCTGAGCGGCCGAGTAAAGGGTTCCGTCGTGACGGAAAACGGCAGCGATGATGATGAAGAGGAAAATGCCGAAGGCGAAGAAATTGCAGAAGGAGAGGAATCTGCCGGAGAAGAAGGGTCTGCCGAAGAAGGGGCAAAATCCGAAACATCTGACGAAACCGATGGAAGCGGAACTCCTGACTCTCCAGAAATTGCCGAAACCATTTCCACCACAGCAGGAGAAAACCAATGAGCGACATTATTGACCAGAATGCAGACATTCAAGCTGCAACAGATCAGGCAGAAGGCGATTCTCCAGTGGTTGCGGGCCTTGGCAAAAACACACTCCGGGTTTCAAGCCTGTACAAGGCATTCGGCCGCAAGACCGTCGTAAAGGGCGTTGAGTTTTCCATGCAGACGGGAGAAGTTCTTGGACTGCTTGGGCCAAACGGTTCCGGCAAGACAACGACATTCTACATGATCGTAGGTTTTTACAGGCCGACACGGGGCGACATATTCCTGGACAACCAGTGCATCACCACATTGCCGATGTACAAGCGCGCCCAGCTTGGGATTTCATACCTTCCCCAAGAACCGTCGGTATTCAGAAAGCTTACGGTGGAAGAAAACATCTGGTCCATTCTTGAAACACGCCGCGACCTGACAAAGCCCCAGAAGAAACAGAGACTTGAAGAACTCATAGAAGAATTTGCCATCGGCAGAATCAGAAAGCAGCAGGCCTACACCCTGTCCGGTGGAGAACGCCGCCGCACGGAAATCGCCCGTTCCCTGGCCATCGAGCCAAAGTTTCTGCTGCTTGACGAACCCTTTGCCGGCATCGACCCCATTGCCGTAGCCGACATCAAGGGCATGATAAAGCTCCTTGCAAAACGCGGCATCGGAATCCTGATCACGGACCACAATGTACGCGACACCCTTGAAATCACCGACCGAGCCATCATCATCTCAACGGGAACAATCATCACCCAGGGAACAAAGACGGACATCCTTAAATCTCCGGAAGCCCGCGAAATCTACCTGGGCAAAGACTTCTCCATGTAAAAAGGCATCTTAAAAATTACCTTTTAAAGATGCCTGCCGAATTTTATGCTGCCTCAGCCGCTTTATTCTTTCTGTAGAAAAGGACAAAAGCAACGACACACAGAATGATCTGCACGATTGTTGATGCAGGAGTTGCAAGTCCCAGCTGGAAAAGGGAGCAGTCATCAACCAGCCTTACGACCAGGATGGAAACCGGAATGCGCACGCAGAAAGCTCCGACAATTCCCTGGATCATTGTGAAGAATGTCTTGCCGACACCGTTGAAATATCCTGCAAAGCAGAACATGAATGAAGTGAACAGGGTATCGATGGCATAAGCCTTGAGGTAATCATGACTCTGCATGATGACTGCTGCATCACGGCTGAAAATCGAGCTGAGCAGATCACCCTTGAAAAATCCGATGCTGCCAATGACAAAGCCCACGCAAAGTGATGTTGCAATGCCGTAAAAAAGCCCGCGGTTTGCACGGCGCAAGTTGCCGGCACCAAAATTCTGGGCAACAAAAGTAGAAACGCTCTGGCTGAATGCAGCCGGGAAAAGCATGATGAAACCGCACACGCGCTCAGCAACACCGATGCCTGCAGATTTTTCCACGCCAAGTGAATTTCCAATTCCCATTATGACAAGAAAGGAAAGGCCTACAAGAAGATCCTGAAGGGCAAGGGGACATCCCAGCTTAAGAATATCCCTGGCCGTACCAAACCTAATTTTCAAATCCGATCTTCTGACGGTAAACGGAAGCTTTCTTCGCCTGATGATGAACATGGAAACGAGAACGCTCAATGCCTGGCTTATGACCGTGGCCCATGCAGCACCAGCTGCTCCCATCTTAAAAAGGCAGACAAAAATCATGTCGCCAATGACGTTAAAGGCCGCAGAAATGCATACCGTAATAAGGGGCATCTTGCTGTCGCCCATTCCGCGAAAAATGCTGCCGATGATATTGTATGCCGTTATAAAAAGTGCACCGCCTCCACAGATCTTGACATAGTCCACGGTCTGGCCAAAGGCCTCTGCAGGAGAATGCATCAGCGCAGCAATGCCTTCCGAAAACAGGATCATCACAATGGTCCACACAAGACCGATAACCAGAAAAAGTGAAATGCCGTTGCCAACGGTAAGGCCTGCATTGTCATGGTCACCCTCACCGATTTTCTGGGCCGTAAGAATGGTGATGCCCATGGAAAGGCCGATGATAACCATGGTAAGGGTATGCATTATCATGCTGCCGGTTGCAACTCCAGAAACATCCGCCGTGGATGAAAACTGGCCTACGATAAGAAGGTCGATTCCACCATACAGGGCCTGCAGAAAAAGTGCTCCAAGAATGGGAACGGCAAACCTGACGAGGGGACTGTAAACCGGTCCGCGGGTAAAGTCAATTGCTTTTGTCATGATTGTCCTGAACGTAAAAAATATGCTGAAAAAAAAAGGCCCAGGTAATCTACGGCACAATGACCATCCTCATACCGTTGCTGTGTTCCCACTCTGGCGGGGTTTTGAGGCGGCCACTTGCATAGCACCTGAACCAATGTTCGAAGTATATTTTATAAGCCCTTTTATGTCAATGATGAGGACGGATTGGTCCAAATGCAATGTTGTCATAAATGCTCATTGGATTCAATGTTCAGGTTAATGTTCTTAAGGGCACGAAAATCCTCATAGAACAGATTCATATCTTCTATCTTAATCTTTTCCATGGAAAGAAGTTTAGAAAAACACTGTTATGGTTTTATTAAGGGAATGTAAAGTTTGGGTAAAATCAAGGACCTGCAAGAAATTATTTTCCATATTTTAAAAGAGGCCTTATAATTGAAGGAACAATATCAACATAAACATGCCGCAAAAATTTTTTCGTACAAATCATCATGGACAGGAGAGATCAAATGAAAGTATTATTCATTGGCGGAACGGGAACCATCAGCATGGCCATCACAAAACTGCTTGCAGAAAAAGGCCACGAAGTTTACCTGCTTAACCGCGGCTCAAGAAAAACCGAAGTTCCCCCCTCGGTAAAAACCATCAATGCCGACATCAACAACGAGGCCCTGGTAAAGGAAAAACTTGAGGGCATGACATTTGACAGCGTATGCGACTTCATCGGCTTTGTTCCATCCCAGCTGGAAAGGGATTTCAGGATTTTCAACGGAAAGACAAGGCAGTTCATGTACATCAGTTCCGCATCTGCCTACCACAAGCCATGCCGCGGCTACATCATCACCGAAGGAACAACCCTTGCAAACCCATACTGGGAATATTCCCGCAACAAGATTGCATGCGAAGAACTGCTGATGAAGTACTACCGCGAGGAAGGATTCCCCGTGACAATCATCAGGCCAAGCCACACCTACGATGAACGATCGGTTCCACTTGGCGTCCACGGAAAAAACGGAAGCTGGCAGGTCATCAAGAGAATGATGGAAGGAAAACCCGTAATCATCCACGGCGACGGAACATCCCTCTGGACCATGACCCATAACAGCGACTTTGCAAAGGGATTCTGCGGCCTCATCGGAAACCCCCATGCAATCGGGGAAGCATTCCAGATAACAAACGACGAAACCCTGACATGGAACCAGATTTACGAATGCATCGCCTCTGCCCTGGGAGTAAAGCTCAATGCAGTCCACGTGTCTTCGGAATTCCTCGCATCCGTCAGCGACTACGACCTTACCGGCAGCCTCATTGGAGACAAGGCATGCTCCGTAGTCTTTGACAACACCAAGCTAAAAAAAGCCGTCCCGGAATTCAAGCCCACGGTTCACTTTGAAGAAGGAATAGCCGCCACAATCAGGAACGTCCTTTCAAACAGGGAACTGCAAAAAGACGACCCTGAATTCGATGCATGGTGCGACAAGGTAATTTCCGTACTTGAAAATGCAAGAAAGGAATTCCAGTCATAGAATAAAACAAAAATGCAAAAGGCTGTCCAAAAAAACCGATGGCCGCAAAAAAATCACGCCCTTAACAAGAATGTATGCCAGCATGAAAACCAGAAGTCCCAGAGTCACCGCCACACACAGATAAACGCAGGTCCTGACAGGCAGACTCTTTTTACTTTTCTGGAAGTTGAGGAATGCAAATAAGTTCAGAGAGCTGACCTTATTTGCATTCCCCCGGGCTTTCCGAGGTTCCGCTTTCGCTCCATTGTTTGCTGACGCAAACAACGGCTTCGCCGCCTCTCCAATCCCTAACTCATTTTTCACCATAAAATTTCTCCCTCATGCAAAATAATTAAAACCCCATCATGCATTTTTCTTCACCATGTTAAACAGCCCATTGATCCCAAGGATGAAGACAAACAGAACCACACCCGTTGCAATCAGCGCCTCCCTGTGAAGGTCTGCGGCATAACCCATTTCTATCACGATGTTTGCAGTCAATGTCCTTACTCCCTTCAGGATCGAATCCGGAATTCTTGCCTGGTTTCTTGCAGCCATGATCACGGCCATTGTCTCGCCAATTGCCCGTCCTACTCCCAGAATCACGCCTGCCAGAATGCTGAATCCCGCTGCCAGCAGAAAAATAAATTCTCACAATTTCTCTTTATGTTTCATGGGCCAAGTCTAACGGCAGACTGTAAATTTTTTGATAAGTTTCTGTAAAGATTTGGTAAAGTTTTCATTCTCAGAATTTGAGAATTGCAATTCCAAGAACGCCCTGTTGATTGTTTCAAGTGACTGTATTCTGATATTATTGCTATCATATGGTAAAATCCATGGGCCATTGAACTTCCATGGAATTTCAAAAAATGGAGACATTCATGAACATTAAAAAAGTTGTTTTTCTGTCGGCAGCCATCGCCTTTATTTTTTCCGCATGCACCAAAAAGGAATCAGGGAAAAAGACAGTCAATCAAAACCTGGATGAAGCAACAAAGCGCCATATCCCATTATTCAGCAGGCTTGATCCCTCAACAATAACGGAGTCAGGAAGCATTACGGAAACATATCATATCTATGAATCACCAAAAGAGATGAAGGTAAAAACCGATGACGGATCTTCCCTCAATTACAGGGCGCAACCTGTCACCGGTGAAAAGCTTGGAAAATTTTCATACGGAGACACGGTTTACGTTTCACAGCGTACCCATGATGCAAGCACCATCGATGGAATTACAGACTACTGGTATTACGCCCTTTCCTATGCAGACATTGAACCTTATGGCGGTTGGGTCTTTGGAGGCTATCTTTCAGAACCTGAGGAATCCAGCACTTCCAGCGATTTATTTGAGGAACTTCTTGGAGAATGGGATTCAGCAAGCTATATGCTAAAGCTTGAGGGCAATGGAGATTTTGCCTTGGGTCGCAAGGAAAGCGAATGGATTGGCGGAAATTGGACTTTAGAAAATAAAACCATAAAGGTCACAAATGCCCAGGTTTATGACGAAGAGCCAGAAAGCTTTGAAATGAAAGTTATCTCCGTTTCCGAAAATGAACTAACCCTTTCACTGGGTGACAGCACCTTGGATTTTACAAGGATTTTTGAAAATGAATTGTAGAACACCCCTGTAGCCAGAGATTTCCTGATAACTGAACAATTTTCGGAGCCAGTAATTTTTTTGCATTTTCATTATATTCAAAATTATATACATTGAATCTCTACCCCAAGATTCAATTCTCTATGTCATTATATATTAAAATGACATAGAGAATAATATTCCAAAGTTTGCTGCCCCAAGGGGTAAAAGCGGATTGGCCATCACCTTCAAGTCGGGAATTTGAAGAGATCCAGAGTGAAAAGATTGAACAACCTGGACTTGCAAATTTGATTCTTTGACAGGTAATCGGTTTCTGATTTGTTAATAGTCATACCTATTTTCTATTGCAATCCACTATGAAATTGGATAATAGTCTAAGTTCTTCTCTAAAGAGATCTTTATGCAATTTCTGGTATACTTCCAACGAATGATAAATGTGTAGGAAATCTGAATTGAACTCACATTCCAGCTTAGTATTCTCAGTCTCCTCAAATAGATGGTTTAATTACGAATAAAAAAAATTGATTTCCGATGCTCGAGCACCTGGAAAAACTATTCTCATTAATGAAAACTCAGAGGTTCATAAATGATCAAGTTTGATGATATACGCTTGTTAGAAATTTCGTTGATTCCGTCCTTTTGCGATACGAAAACGGCTGAGAAATTTCTTTCGGCACTTTGGTCTATCCTCACGACTGTCATTATCGGGCTTGACCCGATAATCCATCTCTTTGTGTTACAACGAGTTACAAACTTAGATTCCCGTGTCGAGCACGGGAATGACACTTTTTTCAGTGACCTCCGTATGACAGGAAATGCCCTTTGCAATAGTGATGATGCTTTTGCAAAATTTGTTCAAAACATTACAAATCTTGCATAACACTGCAAGATTTGCTTGAAAATACACAAATCTTGCAGTAAATTAACAGTATCATGGTAATTAGAGAAAAATACATAAAAAAAATTCGTCCATTTTATGAATCTGACCTAATCAAAATCATTACAGGAATTCGTCGTTGTGGAAAATCCATTGTTTTGCAACAGGTTCGTGATGAAATAGCAGCCAAAACAGACAACATAATCTTTTTAGAATTTGAAAACCGTCGTATAAAAAATCAGATTCCAGATATTGATTCTCTTTTAGCCTATGTGGATGAACATAAAAAGCAAGGAAAATGCTACATTTTTCTAGATGAAATCCAGATTCTTGAAAACTGGCAGGAAGCATGTAAAACTCTTCGACTTGAAAATAATTCTGTTTTTATAACCGGCTCCAATTCAAAACTTCTTTCAAAAGAATTTACAAAAGAATTAAGCGGTCGTTATGTTTCTTTTAGAATCAGGCCATTTGTTTACAAGGAAATTCTTGAATACGCGAAAGAACTGAACAAGGAAATTTCCATTACAGATTATCTTGTGTGGGGTGGTTTTCCAAAGAGGCTGGAATTTGATAATGATGCCATAAAAGATTATCTTTACGATTTGGACGAGACAATCATTCATAACGACATAATGGTCAGGTATAACATCCAGAAGGAAAATCTTTTTAGAAGTGTGTGCAATTTTGTTTTCCGCTCAAACTCCAGAATCATTTCTTCAAAGTCCATTGCTGATTTTCTAAGTTCCAATAATGAAAAGTGCTCGGTTCATACAGTTTCAAATTATATCTACTATATAGAAGAAGCTTTCGGAATCGATAGGATTAAACCATTTTCCACAAGAACAAAAAATGAACTTTCTTATTATCATAAAACTTATAATGCTGATGTAGCTTTGAATTCCCTTCGTTGCACAGATTCCCGCTATGATTTGGATCATAATCTTGAAAACATTGTCTATAACGAATTGCTGTATATGGACTACAACCTAAAAGTTTTTAATGATACCGAACGGGAAGTAGATTTTGTTGCGGAAAGAGATGGTAAAAAATATTTTATCCAGGTTGCATTCAGCGTGCAGAATGAAAAGGCTTACGAAAGAGAATTCCGTGCATTTGCAAACTTGGACAATCTTTCCCAGAAAATTCTTATTACAACCGACGAACTTGATTATTCAACCAGTGTTGTTCGTCATATCAAATTGAAAGATTTTTTGCTGATGGAAGATTTATAATATGAGGGCATTCCCGGCAACGCTGGTTGCCGGTCGCTACGTTCCAGGTTCCGCTATCGCTCCATTGCTACACTGCGTTCCGCAACGGCTTCGCCGCCTTGCACAGCGCTAATGCAAAGCTTCAGTTCTGGAATTACAATATAATGCTGATTTCAACTAAATAAATTTCCACCAAACATACCCCTCATTATCATCTTTTTGACGGGCGTGTTCCCGTTTTTAATTAAACCTTGCCATTTACAGAAAGACTTTCACAGTCTCCATTTACACAGAATTTATGACAAGGGCCTATCATTTCTGTACTCCTTTAGTAAATCTACTAATAATTGTACCTTTCCCTCAATATCACTTGGCTGATAATGGAATTTTTCTTTTTCCATTGGAATATTTATAAGGTCACTATTTTGTATGTACTCTTCCCAAACATAGTTATTTAGTTCATCTTTTTTCTTATCTATTTTTCTATAGTTATTTCTTCTTGCAGGCTGTTTTTCTAAATCAGATAATTGCTTTTGCATAGACTTGAATTTAATGTCTTTTGTTAAAACTGTCTGAGCATTAGCAACAGAAAGAATAAAGTTAAGTGTCTTAGAAAAATCATTTGGATCTACTAGACCAATCGGCAAGTCTCTTGCCTGCTCGATCTCTTTCAAAGGTGTATTGATGCACAAATCAAAAAGAATTTTAAAGTCAATTGGATCTAGTTTTTTTAGTTCTTCAAGTTTTTCCAACTTAAATAAGTCGCAATAATACTCATTTGTGTTTAATGAATAATTTGAATTCTTACGTTTAATTAGTCCCTCAAATTTTTCCAATATTTCTAATAATTCAGATCTCACGTGTTGAATTATTTTTTCTTCATCATTTAAAATTGCTCGACAGTAGAATGCATTGCTTTTTTGCCCCATACCTCGTCCACCGTTATATTCTTTGCCATCATCGGCAAGTAGCGATTTAATGGCATTTTCATCAGGAATCCTGAATATAAAGTTGAATAACTGGTCTAAAAATTCTTTCGTTTCATTATTAAGTTCCAACTTACTATCGAAATATCTTTTGTATTCTTTTAGAATTCCTAATTTTCGCAAAAAAGGATAAAAAGTATCGTCTTTAAATTGTTTTGGGTCTATTGCCAGATCAGTTTTATCTGATAAATGTTCATTTTCTTTTTTAATTCTATCATTAAAATATTTTTTGTAAGTCATGGAAGAATTATATCACTAAAAGTGGATTATAATCGCGTATTCGGCTAGCTTTTTTCCACCCAAATCAGATTTTTTATATAGTACACTTAATTCGTAAAAACAAGGGGAAAATTGTGTGATTTTCTTCGGAACAGTTTCCTTACAGTCATGGAGGTATATATGAATAAGGAAGAAGTAATCAATAGTTCAAAATCTGTATTTGAATCGGTTTGTCATGAAATTGCAAAACAGCGTCGCTTAAAATCAACTCTTTATAAGCAAAAAGATTCTTTCTTGGGGACCCATGAAGATGGTACAAGCACGATTAATTGCTATGCAAAAAAACATCGAGGATCCACAGGAAGGGTAAGTGATTCTATGCAGATTGGTTATGAAAGAATGGAAGGATTCTACAGTTTTTCTGGTACGACAGATATCATCAGAGATAAAATTATCAAGATCAATGATCCAGGCTTCGTATTTGAACTATTGGCAAATAACTCTGAATTAGTAATTAACGGTTTAGATTTTTGTTTTGAGAAGTGTATAAACGTGTGGAAGTTGCAAAGTTTAAGAGATAAACAGATTTCGGATAACTATATAAGTAGCACTCTTGAGATGATTCAAAAATATCAAAACCTAAATAAGTTGTCTGAATCAAGTAATTTAAGTGAAAAATCTGTAAATAATCATAAAAAAAATATTATGGGAACAGATTATTATATAAATCTAGCTGCCTAAAGATTAGAAATAGATGCGGTTTCATATATTCGAGGAAAAGAATCGTATATGAGTAATCCATACCGGCTTTGTAAGAACATTCAGAAACAACGTGTTCATTGCGTTGATCTTGATGAGAACTTGGTTGCTGAAGTTGAGAAAACTCATTACTTCAGCAACCGGAATACTACACGTCGCACATATAACGACGACGATTTTTATTATCTTTTTAAGAATCGTAAATATATTAAATTATATGCATAAGAAATAAGGAGGTCTTAAGGTATGACAATTGAAAAGATTGAAGCAAAATTTTTCGAAGCAGAAGTTAAAAAGCTTCTTGATTTCTTCCCTGAACTGAAAGAGGAAGATTTTCTGTTGCTCTCAGAAAATGATACAAGACGAAGAAAGTTCTGGGAAGTTTTTCCGTTAATTTCAGAGAATAACGAAATGGAAATTGTTTCTGTAAAAAAGGCTGGAAATGGCCTTTTTGAATTTGAGACAAAAAGCGATGATGTTTTATTTCGAGACGCAATGCCTACAGATTCTGAGTTGAAGTCGCTGGATGTATAGAAAATCTTGCAAGGCTAATAAAGCCCTTGTCTCCCACTTTGTGCCGTGTGTATAGCCTGGACTCTCCAATCCTGATACTCACGGCTTTTTTTAGGATATTTATTTTATGGTACGCTGTAATTATGAATATTATTCACAGTACGAATTTTTTTCTGATATATCATCTGCTAAGGCGTCTGCGTCTCCTCAAGAGGAGCTACAAATCTTGATTCGACATATAGACCCTTTGCAAATTTCCATGCTAGAGCATGACCTCTCAAAAATCACGCAGCCTTTTGTTTTCGAAACAAATCTTGACTGTAGAGGGTATGACATAAATTTCGAAAATCTGAGTTTTCTTAAGTCTATTTCAATCAATGTAGATTTTTCGAACTATGCTGCACTCTGTAAAAGGGCAGGTCGAAATGTAAAAAAAATCTTGGTAAATTTTTCAAATTTACCAAGATGCGAGAACATACTCATAAAGGACGTCTCTAATCAAAGCTTCATGAAGTATGCAGCAGAACTTACGGTTTCTGGATGCCCTCTATTGAAAGGTCTTACTATACCTACGGACATGACTGTAAAAAACAACATAGAGGGATGCCCAAAACTGGTTTTCAACTCTAAAAAAAACAATGGAGGTTTTAAAATTAGTAAAACACTGTTGGAGAAGGAATTGGAAGAAGTAACGAATGATGATAACATCAACACAGCAGATCTTATAGAAGTTCTGAGTTATACGCCTTCCAGTCAAAACATTCTCCTTGTTGGACGACACGGAATCGGAAAGTCGGAAATACTTACTGACCACTTTGAAAACAAAGGAATGAAAGTAATTCCGCTCTTTTTAGGTCAGATGGCAGACCCGGGGGATTTGATTGGTCTTCCGCATTTTGATGAAGAAGCCAATCACACAGAATATTATCCGCCTTACTGGTTTCCCCTTGATAAAAAGCCAATCGTTCTTTTTCTTGATGAACTTAATCGTGCACGCCCGGAGCTCATGCAGTCGGTAATGGACCTTGCCCTGAACCGTAAGCTTGCCGGGAAAAAATTGCCCGAAGGAAGTCAGGTAATTGCAGCTGTTAACGCAGGGGACGAATATCAGGTTGAAGAACTGGACCCGGCTCTTATGTCTCGTTTTAATGTTTATTTTTTTAATCCAACTTGTGCAGACTGGATAAGCTGGGCAGAAAGAAACGACCTTGATGATCGTATAATTAATTTTATAGAAGAAAAACCTGATTTTCTCGATGGCAAAGGGCTGTCAGACGAAAAAGAATATGAAAACAGTTTATTCAAGACTCCTGACCGCCGTGCATGGAAAAAAGTTTCGGATGTTGTAAAAAATATCCCGAAGCTTCAGGAAAATCATGTTAAGTTCATCGCGGGGATCATTGGAAAAGAAGCAGCCTTAGCTTTTATTCGATACTCCATGAACAATGAAAAAATTATGGTTAACTTGTGTGGAAGTCAGAATGACGACGCTAGTTTCATAGGAAAGGGAGAAGAATGCAATAAAAAAAAATTCTGTATCTGACTCAATAGAAAAGGGTAATTCATCTGATAATCATCAGTCAGATGATAAACATTCAACAAAATGCAGCAAAGAAAAAATTGCAGATGTTAGAACTCAGAGCATTTCAGATTATGGAAGCCATTCTTCAGGGAAGGGTGAGTCTACTGAAAATATGTCAGTAGATTCTGATGCAGTTGGTATTTTCCCAGATGAAAGCAAAAACTTTGAAACTGAAAAAGAAGCTCCAAAAGTAGGGGAAAATGAACCAAACAGACAATTACCGTCTGACAGTAATAACAATAATGCCAGTAAACAAAAGAAGGAGGAAAAAAACACTTTAGAATCTGATGCGGAATCCAATGGTAAGAAAGAATTGGCTAAAGAAAATTCATCTTTATTACCAGGAATGAATCAGGAATTAGAGAATAATTCCTGGGGGAATACAACTAGAGCTATATCAGAAAATATTAAGACATCGACAGAGATTGGGATGAATTGGGACTTAATAAAAGAATTGAAAAATTTTAAGACGAGCGTATCATTTTCCACACGACAGCTTACACGAATGCGGCCGAATAGAAGATTAGGTTTTGATACTATGGGCAGTAAAATCCAACCAAAACCAAAAATCCTTATTGCAGTGGACGTATCGAGATCCGTAAAAAATTCTATAGTTGGGCAATGGTGGCAGACTATTAACCAGGTTATTAATACTAATACAAAAATCAAAAGTGTAGATGTAATTCAGTTTGACTCAGATCTTCTTGGAAAGCCTGAGAAGATACAAAAGAAATTTAAACAGAAGCCCAGGCTGGGACGGGGAGGCACAATTTTTCAGCCAGTTATCGATTATGCAAAAAAACATTCAGAATATGATGGTGTGATAATTTTTACAGATGGTGAGGCAAAAACGCCTGTTTTACCATCTAAAATGCACACAAGGATTCTTTGGGTCTTATATTATCAATCTCAGATACAGCCATGGATGGAAAAAGCCTGCTATATTAATTCAGATTGATCAGGAGGAAAAATTAAAATGGAAATAAAGGATGATGAAATATATTTTAAGAAGGATGGAGAAATTTATGTCAGATCGGACTGGTTTCGCGAAAACTTAATTAAGAGCGAGATCTCAATTATGGTGCTGGATGAATTAGAAAATCGGATCGTATTTCTTCCCCGCCTTCTCAACAGACTCTTTTGGATTAAAAATTGCTTGTACTTAGTAATTGCCAGAAACCCGAAAGCTAAAGTTGTTGAAGAAAGTGTTGGGGAGTCTACAAAAACTATTATTATGAATTCGTTGTCTCAAGAAAGAGATTACACTTTTTCCGTTAAATTACTGAAGGAAAATGAAAATTCAGAGGTAAAAGATTTTCTTGAAACTATATATTCTGATTCTCTGAGAGACTTGGATATTTACAAGATAGTCTGCTTGAAAAAATATTAAGGAGTAATTAAGTGAAAGAAGTTAGGATTTTTTTTCGGGATGATGTTGATTCAGGCTTAATACATAAGTGCTGCTTGCATGCTCTAAAAAACGGTGCTGTAGCTTTCCAGAGCGAAAATGTTTTGCTAATAGACGGTTCAATTACAGATTCTGAAAAAGAGATATTGGTTTCCGAAGCTCGTGCAGCTGGGAAAACTATTCTCATTAATGAAAATGAAGGAGATGATGATGAAGAAGATTTACTACACTAACGACATTCCAAAGACACTCGTAAAGATTCAAGCAAAAAGCTGCCGTAAGAACGGAATGAAAGAAGATACGGTTCAATTCCAGTATGTCGACATGCTTGATTCAATATTGACAGGTAAAATAAACAATGCTGACGTCGTTGTGGTTAGCCCCATTTATTATCGACGATTGAAACTTTATTTTATGGAACACTCAATCACTATTCCAGTCTGCCGCTATCACTGGACCCGTGGAAGGTATTATTTTCCAGAGGAGGATAAGTGATAAAAACAAGCAATAAAATGCAGATTCTGGAAACATCTTTATGTCCATATCCTGCTTACTGTGATAAGGCAACAGCAGAAAAACTTATTGCTGCATTGCAATATCAGGATTTTTTAAAACAGGAAATGGTTAAGACTGAGGCCGAGATTAAACAACTGTGTACTAATATCGAAAAGAAGATCTCATATTCCACACCACACAATAAAAAATTTTAACTTTTTTTCTGGTTTTTTGCTGAAAATGACATTTCTTCGACAATATATATATAGGGACTTTTTTGGTCTTTATTTTATTGCCGGAGGTATTTTATGGCAGCAACATTTAACACATCACAGATGATGAGTTTGGATTTTTATCAGGAAAATTACGAAGAAATCCTGGGTGAAAAGATCAAACCTGGACTTGCAAATTTGATTGATTTTATGACAGGTAAGCAGGCTTATGAATTGTTATGTGAAATGTTAGGTCTTTGCCGATAATAAAAATAAGCAGACTGCCTGATGTAATTCTTATCTCCTCCCACCCAAGGATTCTCGACAAGTCTGCTACTTTTTTATCGTTCCCAGCCCACATCAATGCGACTGATTTTTTGGAAAAATCAAATGTAATTCAACACATCAAGTGGGCTTTCTACATTTATGTATTCAGGTTTTCTATCTTGCTGATAACCTGAAAGTCCCTTAAGATACCACACTGCCTGAAGTGGTTTCATTCCGCATTCCTTTGCCGCTTCAAGTTCGTTGCTTCCACCGTCTCCAATATATAGACATTCACCAGCCTTTAATCCAAGTCGGTCAAGACAAAGTTTGAATATTCTTTGGTCAGGTTTTTGAATGCCTTCAACACAAGAAAGACAGGTAACATCAAAGTATTTATACAGAACACTCTGCTTTATGGTTTTAGCTTCCTCGGAAAAACAGTTTGTAATCAAACCGATTTTTACACCACGGTTGTTAATCTCTGTAAGCATCGGAATAATTTCTGAATCAAGATGATAAAAAAGTTCTTCTTTTGTCTTGTAGCGTTTTTGAACAATCTTATTGAACTTTTCTTCTGTATAACAATTGTTTTCGCGCAGGATTTTTTCGATAACTTCTTCAAGAGTGAGTTTTCCGATTGTTCTATCGCTTTCTGTTCCGTGCCATGTTCGTTGAAACTTAATTACATCAATTTCAGCATCTTTTGCCATCTCTGCATTGAAATACAAAGGACAATCGTAGTGGGTAATCAAAGTTTCATACATGTCAAAAATTACTGCTTTAATCATTTTTCTTACAACTTGATTTCATAAACATCTGCAGTTTCACCTTCATAATCAAAACTGCGTTTATATATTCCGCCATTTTTAACTATTGTCTTTATAGATGGTTCATTTGTTTTTTCTACCGATAGCTGAAATGTTTCAAGTCCTGTATTTTTTGCAATTTCAAGAATCATGGAAAGCATCTTTGTGGCATATCCTTTTTTTCTTTCAGAAGGTCTTACACTATAACCGCAATGTCCAAAATCAATAAGAAAATCTTTCAATTCATGTCTGAAGTCAATAATTCCAACAATTCTGTTGGTTTCATCAGTTGCAAAGAAGGTATCTGTTAAAACCCATTCAGGATTTACAGCTTCAGGATTTGAATTCCGCCTTACATTATTTAGCCAATCATCGTATGAATCCATATTATCAAGCATTTCACTTCCGTTGATAATATTTTCGTTATTCTCAAAGAACTCATTTTTGAATAATTCTGCTTCTTCTTTATGTGATAAATCTGGTCTTATTAATTTAATTTCCATTTTTTTCTCCCACAAGGTACTTTATGATATTTTCTCTGTAAAAGCCTGCAGATTTCTTTTTAATATCAACAATGCGGGACCACATTCGAAGTCCCTGATAATAATAAAGAATCATTTCAGAAACCTGTTCCGAGTCAACATTACAGAACTCACCGGTTTTTATTCCATATTCTATAAGCTTCATCCATCGTTTCTTTGCCTTTGCTTCAAGTAAAGAAAATATTTTTTTATTATCCGCAATACTTGCATATTCATAAATTGCAAGACTTAGGGAGTTCTGATTCTTAAGAATCTCTTCTTCAACTAATTTCAAGTTGAACCGTAGTATATCCAGTGCAGAGTTTCCCTTCTCGATACTTTCGTCAAAGGAGTATTCTTTCTCGATTATTTCTTTAAAAATATCAGAAGTCGAGGAATAATGACGATACAATCCTCCTCGACTTAAACCTGTGGCTTTGCATATGTCAGACATGGAAACATCTTTAAATCCTTTCTCTGCAAACAGCTTGTTCGCCGCTTCAGAAATCATCTTCTTTGTCTCAAATCCCTTCTCAGTCATAAATCAATCGTATCTCCATAAAAAGCGACAGTATTGTCGTTTTTTATTATCTACATTATGCGACACCACTGTCGCTTTGTCAATATCTGGATGGCATCACTTTATCTTTCCCAACTTACATCAATGCGATTGGCATTTCTGTGTTTCTGCTCAGCTTTGTGCTGTTTTTCC
>JAKSLY010000022.1 GCA_024400955.1 Treponema sp. | reverse complement strand
CAGACTCCACAAGAAATTCAATTTTTCAAAGACCCAGGAAATTCTCGGGCAGGACATTATGGAAGGTCTCAGAATTCTTGAAGAAAACTAGATTTTATGGAGATGACGCTTATGACACATGCAGAAAAGGCAGTGAAATATTTTAGCAGCAACTTTAACTGTTCCCAGGGAGTTTTTACAGCATTTGCCACGGAACATGGAATGGATGAAAAGACAGCATTGCGGCTTGCAACCTGTTTTGGCGGCGGTGCAAGGAATGGTGAAATGTGTGGAGCCGTTTCAGGTGCGCTTATGGTGTTGGGGCTTCTTTACGGACATTGTGACAGCAATGATTTGGAGTGCAAAAGAAAGGCCTATGAAATTTCGAAAGATTTTATGAAACGCTTTAAAGAAAAAAACGGAAGCGTTGTGTGCCGCCAACTGCTTGGATACGATTTGAGCAAAGATGAAGACATGAAGGTCATTCAGGAAAAGAATTTGTTCAGAACCTTCTGCCCGGAAATGGTAAAAACTGCAGCCGAAATACTGGATAAAATAATCGAAGAAAATTAATACAGGAACAGCAGTATGGCGGGAAAAAACTGCTGCTGGAAACAAGATAGCCGCCTGTAAAGATGACAAGCTTGCAAAGAGCAATGGCTGCAGGTTACAAATACATATGGGTTGAACAGAAAAATGATGCAGATAAAATATGTTGAAAACGAAGACAAGGATTTCTGGTTCACTTTGGACAAGCATTTGCCGGAAAGCGAATTTGAAAAGAAAGTCCGCGACAGGCAGGGCTACGTCTTGACCGATGATGGAATCAAAATCGGGCTGTTGGGATACAATCTTTTTTGGGACAGCATTCCATTCTGCACAATGCTTTTCGTGGATTGGACAAAACAGAAAAAGGGCTATGGCCGTCAGCTGATGCAGTTCTGGGAAGATGACATGAAGGTTCAGGGTTACGGAATGACAATGACTTCAACCCGGGTAGATGAGAATGCCCAGCATTTTTACAGAAAGCTTGGATATAAAGATTGCGGCGGATTCATCATGGAGATTCCAGGATATAAACAGCCCATGGAAATGCTCATGACCAAGGCATTATGAAAATTTGGTTTTTACAGGAGAGAATAATTGGCAAAAATATTTTTAATCTGCGGAAAAATCTGCAGCGGCAAGACTTATTATGCAAAAGAACTGAAAGAAAAACACAATGCGGTGATTCTTTCGACTGACGAGACAACTTACGCGTTGACTGGAAATGAACAGGGTGATTCCTACGATTCCTTTGCGAAGAAAATCAACCTTTACCTCATGAAAAAAGCTGCTGAAATTGTAAAGGCCGGAGCGAACGTGATTTTGGACTGGGGCTTTTGGACAAATGCTGACAGAAAAAACATTTCTGATTATCTGAAAGAAAATGATGCAGGATTTGAATGGCACTACATCGACATCAGTGATGAACAATGGAACAGAAATATTCAGTCCCGCAACAGAAAAATCATGGAGGGCAAGGGCGGCTCTGATTTTTATGTCGACCAAGGATTGAAAACAAAAGTTCTTTCCATGTTTGAAATTCCTTCCAGAGAAGAAATTGATGTTTGGCATGACACATCATGCACAAAAAAAATTAATAGTGCAAGATGAAGGAAAGAAAATAATGGGCGTAGATTACGAAACACTGAATCCTACAGTACTCAACTTCTGGACAAAGTATTTCAAACCATGCATCTATTCTTTTGCACGAAGAATTGACGAAAGGATTTTGTAAAAATGATTTATGAACTTTCTGAAATTAATGAAATTGTAAAATCGCTTTTTGAAGGTTGGGAAGAAACTTTGATTTATTCCTGCCTTCAGAAAGTCATGGGAAAAATTTTAGTAACGGATAAGGAGAATCCTGAATCTGCATGTGCATTTGTGGGATGCTTTGAATTCTTTGCCGGAGTTCCTGACGAAGAACTTGTAAAGAACAAACCTGACGGTTATATAATCATGGTTCCGCAGAATAAGGAATGGGAAAAGTTAATTGAAAAATCTTTTCCTTCTGCAAAGAAATTTATGCGCTATGCAATTAGGAAAGATACTGTATTTGATAAAGCCCATCTTGAAAGTCTTGTGGCGCTTCTTCCTTCCGGTTACACTATTAAAGAAATTGACAGCGGACTTTATGACCAGTGTCTTTTAAATCCTGCTACCGTAGATTTTGTTTCGACCTTTAGTTGCAAAGATGATTATCTGGAAAAAGGACGTGGTGTAGTTATTTTAAGGGACGGAAAAATTGTTGCCGGTGCGTCATCATATACGCGTTACAAAGAAGGAATCGAAATCGAAGTTGATACAGATCCTGCCGAGCGCAAAAAAAATCTGGCCACGGTTGCATGTGCAAAACTGATCCTGAACTGTCTGAAAGAAAATTTATATCCAAGCTGGGATGCCCACAATCTTATTTCTGTCCATCTGGCAGAAAAACTCGGCTATAAATTTTCCCATGAATATTGCGCATACGAAGTTGCTTCGGAACAAAAGACGCATTAGTAAAAGCGGGTGCCGTAGTTACAAAAAGTTTTCCTGACGATGTAATTGTAACAGGAAATCCTGCAAAAATAACCGGCAATGTCTGGGAGGTAAAATAATGTATGTAGAATTAATGACTGAACTTGCAATTCCTAAAGGACATAAAATCATTGATTGAGAGGAAAAAACATGAACATCTTGATTGTAAATTGCAGCCCTGTAAGAAACGGAGCCACTGCAGGAATTGTAAGTCTTGCCAGAGAATATGTTGGAGAAGGAAACATTGTAAAAACCGTCTGCATAGATGATTATGAAATCAAGCTCTGCAAGGGGTGCAGAAAATGTCATCAGACTGCAAAATGTTTTCAGGAAGATGATGTAGAAAAATTGATGGCCGAATATGATTGGGCTGATAAGATCATTGCAGTTTCGCCGTCATATTGGGCTGATGTTCCCGGACAGTTCAAGGTTTTTATTGACCGATGCACACCATGGTGCAATACACACGAACCTCATGCAAAAATCGCAGGTGGAAAAAAGGGATATGCCATTGCATTAAGAACAGGCCCAAACATGAAGGAATGTGAACGAATCATCAGTACAATAGAACATTTTCACGGTCACCTAGAAATAATTTCCTGCGGAAAACTTGGGCTGTGTGGTGTTGAATGTAAGGAAAACCTGGAAGGGAAAATGGAAGAAATAAAAGAATTTTGTGACTTCGTTTTAAATTCGTAGGGTTACTATTTGAAAAAAGAATGAATGAATCCCGCCGCAAGCATCGGGGTACATTTCTTTCACAAAATGGCATTGCCAAAGAAGTATAGAAATTGTTATAGGAGAAGAATTAAATGAATTACAAAATCATAGACAAGGAAACATATTACAGGAAAGGTGTTTTCAGGCATTTTACACAGGACTGCAAATGTTCTACTTCAATTACTGCAAGAATAGACGTAACGGATTTAGTTCAATATTCAAAAAAGACCAATACTAAGTTTTACATAAATTTCCTGTACATTTTATCCAAGGTGTTGAATTCCCGTGATGACTATAGGATGGCATATCAATGGCAAAATGAGCAGCTTATTTGCTATGATGTCATAAACCCAATTCAGTATGTATTTCATGAGGATACGGAAACATGCACGCCCGTCTATACGGAATATTACGAAGATTACAAAACTTTTTATGACAAGGCGATTTTGGATGTGGAAAGGGCCAAGGAAACCAGGGACTATGGTCTTGATTCTGAAAACCATCCAAATTGGTTTGATGCATCATACATATCCTGGGTGTCCTACGATTCAATGAATATTGAATTGCCTGATGGATATCTATATTTCCTGCCGATTGTAAACTGGGGAAAATATAGGGAGGAAAATGAAAGACTCATGATGCCTGTAAGCGTAAGATTGAATCATGCAATCGCTGACGGATATCTGGTTGCAAATGTATTCAGACTTCTGGAAAAGGAAATTGCAGCCTTTGTGATGTAACAGTATTAGTTGTCTTTTTTGAGCATGATAGATGCAAATAATGCCCCCGCCGCAGACAAGCAAGATATATCGTTTTCCCATTGTATTGCGAGCACGCGAATAAAAAAAAATTTTGATAAATAGGGATTTTGATGTTATCATTTATTTATTGGAGGCTGAATTTATGGCAACATGCAAGAAAACTACAACTGCAGAAACAAAGGAAAAGACTTCTGAAAAAACTCCTGCCCAGAAGGCAGTTGACACAAGAAGAAAAAACATCATCGCTGAACAGAAAGAAATGCTTGAAAAGTCAACTTCTTCTGCTGCACACAAGCAGTGGATTACAAAGAAGAACAATGAGATTTCTGCAAAGGATGAAAAGATCGAAAAATTGACTGCTGAAAGAAAGGAGCTTAAGGCAGAAATCAAGCGTCTTGAAATGGAAAACAAGGCATTGGCCAGGGAAGTTGCTCGCCTTGAAAAGAAGCTTGAACCAAAGGCTCCTTCAAAAGCCGGTGCAAAGACTGCCGAAACTAAGGTTTCAAAAACGTCAAAAACTGTTAAAAAGTAATTTGCAGCAGTTACAAGCGTCTATGGGAGCCTGCCATTTTTTTTCGGCAGGTTCTTTTTATTTCAAAAAGATTTATGAATTCAACGGGGGAAAAATGAAAATCGGGATAAGGCCTTTTAGAACCAGCGATGCTCAAGAAATTGTCAGGTGGTGCTCAGATGAGGAAGAATTCTACAAATGGTCTGCAGGAATCTTGGGGGAATATCCATTGACCGTTGACCGATTTATTGAATCCACTTCAGGAAGAATCGATGACAAAAAGTATTTTCCCTTTTGTGCCTTTGATGACGACGGAATCTTTGGCTTCTTCATTTTAAGGCATCCGGAAAAATCCCTTGCAGAATTGAGGGTAGGCTTTGTCATTGTAAGTCCCGAAAAACGCGGCAAGGGTTATGGAAAGAAAATGCTTCAGCTTGCCTTGAAATATGCCTTTGAAATTTATGGCGTAGAAAAAGTTGGACTCGGTGTCTTTGAGAATAATGAGTCTGCCATAAAGTGCTATGAGTCGGTCGGATTCAAGAAATACGGAAAGATGGAGCTTTACGACATCAAGAACGTGAAGTGGAACTGCTTCATCCTGAATATTGTTGCTGAGGAATATGAAGATAAATACAAGAAGGAAAACTGCCTTTAGTAAATGTCCAGCTTGTAGGAAATTGCAGCCTGGTTTCCAAGAAGGTTTACCATGGTGATGGAAAGGGTGTTCTGTCCCTTGTTGAACTGAACGGTTCCAAGAAGCTGCTTTACCGAATCCGGATAAAGGTCCCTGCTTGAGTAGAAGGAATTTCCACGGATGCAAAGCCTTCCGTTTTTTTCCGTCATTGTTTCGTATGAAATTTTTTCCGTCGTGTTTCCGTTGACAGCAATGAGTGTCTGGAATGGCATTTCGATTTCATTGCGCTTTCTGTATACAAAGTATGTTCCTGAAGGAATTTTTCTTTCCACAAGAAGGTTCCTCTTGTTTCCGTTCTTGTCCTCCAGGGTAATCTCGCCTGCATCAAGGACTTTTTCCCTTCCACTTTTTGGCATGAGGATCTTGGGGTTTACGGCTGTATGGCTCTTTGTGTCAAAAACCTTGAATTCAAGATAGTCTCCTTCGTTGTGCCATGCGGACTGTCCGCTGGTTCCAAGGGTTTCACCTGCAGAAACAGTAAATACATCCTGGTAGTCAGTGATGGTGTTCCTGTCAAGATTTGCATAAACGGTGCAGAGCTTGTCGCCGTGTTCAACTATGATGGCGGTTCCAAGAGGGGATTCAAACCAGCCAAAGTCGTCTTCATGTTCGCTGATTACTGCAATGGATTTTCCCTTGTCGCAGGACTTGACTTCCTGTTTTTCAGAAAAAATCATGGAGCTGCTGATGGTGCTTCCGCGAAGCTGGCCAAACTGTGACTTTACGGTATTTGTTTCAGATTCCGGCTGTGGCCAGTCGTAGGCAAAAAGAAGGACCGGCATTGCAAGAAGGGCAAGGGCTGTAAAAATAATCTTCGTGTTTTTCATTTCAGTACCAACCTATTTTTTTGAAATGGAAATTTTTGAAATCTTGTTGTTGTGTCCGATGAACAGGGCATTGTCTCTTGTCTGTATGAATGCGCTTTCTCCTGTGAAAGAGAAGGTGGCCATCTTGTAAACGTATTTTTCAAGGACAGTTACGGTGTAGGTGTTTCCGTCCCTGCTCAGGATGTACACAAGGTCACCGTCGTCAGAAAATTCAATCTGCGTAATCATTCCCTTTACAGGAATCTTAAGGCTTGCGGATTTCTTAAGGTTGACGATTCCAAGTCCGTTCTTGAAGTTGTAGTAGACAACGTCGGCATTCTTGTTGAACTTGACTATGGTCTGCCTGTTTATCTGTTCCCCAAGGTACTCGTGGAAAATGATTCTGGAATGTCCTTCGCTTTTTTCTGCTGCAATGAAGCGCTGCTGGTCAAGGCCCGATACGCAGGCTACCATGTTGCCGTCTTCAGAAATTGCAGCCCCCAGGATTACTTCCGTATTGCTTCCACCCGGAGAAAATTTCTGCGTGATTTTTCCGCTGTTGTCAAAGGCGATGAGGGTACCGTCAGCATAGCCTGCCGTGGTTCCATTGGAGCTTGAGGCAAAGGCCGTTATTGGACAGTAGTATTCGTAGTTCCAAAGTGGCGTTCCGTCTGCTGAAATTCTCTTGAATGAATTTCCGCCGCTTGGCATCAGGTATATTCTGTCGCTGTCAAGGAATGGAAATCCCGGTTCCCTTATGGTGCAGATTTTCGTTCCCTTGTAATTGAAAAGGTCAGTGGCAGTGTTGTCGGAATTGTAGGGTGCGATGATTTTGTCGGAGATTGCAGCCTTAAAGTCGTAGTTCAGTGAAGTGATGATTTTTCCGCTGCCGGTAAAGAATCCCGTTGTCTTTCCAAGCTTGAATGGAACCGGTTCCTCATCGCTGTCTGCTCCCTGAACCTGGCTAATGTTGACCGTCCACTCCGGAGTAAAGTGGATTTCCTGGTTCATGGGCTTGAATGAAAAAATTATGTATACTGCGCAGAAAATTATGCCTGCTGGAATTAGTCTGTCTTTCTTCTTTTTATTTAGATTCATGGCGTCATTTTATAGAAAATAATGTGTTTTTTCAATCACATCTTTTATTTGGGTTTGCCCATGACCTTGATTTGTGATATAATTTTGCAATTGATTTTTTATCGCTACAAGCCAATAGCGAAAAGGAGTAAAAAAAATGGCAGAAAAAACAGTTGATCATTCATGCACACTGGACAAAATCATCTCTTTGTGTAAGCGCCGCGGATTTGTTTATCAGGCATCTGAAATTTACGGCGGCATGGCAGGAGCTTGGGATTACGGTCCACTCGGTGTTGAATTCAAGCGCAATATCCAGAACGAATGGTGGCACTACATGACACAGCTTCATGATGATGTTGTAGGCCTTGATTCGGCTATCTTCCAGCATCACACAACTTGGGAAGCTTCTGGTCACGTTGGACACTTCTCGGATCCAATGGTTGACTGTACAGAATGTAAGGCACGTTTTCGCGCTGATACCATTATTGAAGAATATTTTGACAAGTCTGGTGAAACTCCGGAAAAGCCTGTTGATACATGGACACATGAAGAAATGCACGACTTCATCGATTCAAAGATGAAGTGTCCTACATGTGGAAATGAACACAAGTGGACAGATGTTCGCGAGTTCAACCTCATGTTCAAGACATACCAGGGACCTGTTGCCGATGCAACTCACATCGTTTACCTTCGTCCTGAAACATGTCAGGGTATCTTCACTGACTTCAAGAGCATCATCCAGTCTAACCGCATGAAGGTTCCTTTCGGTGTAGCTCAGGTAGGTAAGTCATTCCGCAACGAAATCATCTTCAAGAACTTCATTTTCCGCACATGCGAATTCGAACAGATGGAAATGGAATATTTCTGCAAGCCTGGAACAGAAGACGAAGTGTTTGACAGATGGCGCAAGGACCGCTGGGCATTCTACCTTAAGTACGGTATTCCAGAAGATCATCTCAACTGGCACCACCACGACAAGCTTGCTCACTATGCAAAGGATGCTTACGACATTCAGTATAAGTATCCAATCGGTTTTGAAGAAATCGAAGGCATCCACAGCCGCACTGACTTCGACCTTAGCCAGCATGAACAGTATTCAAAGAAGGACCTTCACTACATCGACCAGGACAATGGCAACGAACGCTATGTTCCTTATGTTGTAGAAACATCTGCCGGTCTTAACCGCAACTTCCTCATGTTCCTCTGCGAAGCTTATGAAGAACAGAATGTTGGAACGGACGGAAAGGAAGACTACAGAACGGTTCTCCATCTCCATCCAAAGTTGGCACCAATTACAGTTGCAGTTCTTCCATTGATGAAGAAGGACGGACTTGCAGAAAAGGCAAAGGAAATCCAGAACATGCTCAAGGAAGACTTTGTAACTGACTATGACCAGAGCGGAACAGTAGGAAAGCGCTACCGCCGCCAGGACGAAGTTGGTACACCTTTCTGTGTAACTGTAGACTACGATACCCTTGACAGCGCAAGCCCTAACTTCAACACTGTAACAGTTCGCAACCGCGATACAATGGAACAGGAACGCGTTAAGCTTGATGATCTTACTGGATACATCTTCAGCCAGATCAAGAACTACAAGCCTGTCATCAGATAAGAGTAAAAAAATAGGGCAATGGGTTTCGCGGTATATTTCGTCCGCTGCCTGTTGCCTGATTGCCTGGAGCAAAGAAATTGGACTACATTTCACTTGGAAGAGCTAAACTTCTCGTTTCTAAGACGGCTTTTGGTGCCGAGTGCTTTGACTGCAAGCAGATTGAAGCCTATGGTGACGAGGCTGACGAAAAGGTTTGTGCCATGGTTCATCAGGCCTATTCAAGTGGAATCAATTTCTTTGACACCACCCATTCAAAACCTCTTTGCGAGAAGCGCCTGGGGGCAGCCCTTCATGGAATCCGCCACAACGTAATTCTTGCAACAAAGTCTTCTTCCCAGTCGGTTTCAGAAATCCGCCACGACCTTAACGAAAGCCTTGACGCCCTTGAATCCGATTATGTTGATCTTTTTCAGCTGGAAAATCCCCTCATTGTTCCGGAAAAAAATGGCCCGGATGGAATTTATAACGAGCTGGTTCTCCTGAAGCAGAAGGGCATAGTAAGGCACATAGGCATTTCTACTGATGATTTTGAGATTGCGGAAAAAGCCATAAACAGCGGTCTTTACGAAACGGTTCAGTTTCCATTCAGTCTTGTCTATCCCGACAGTGTAGCCAATCTTGTAAAACTGTGCAACGAAAAGGATGTGGGGTGCATAGCGATGCAGCCTCTTAATGGGGGAATCCTCAACGACTTTACCCTTGCCTTTGGATTCTTGAGTCAGTTTGAAAATGTTGTGCCTGTTTGGGGAACACGTACGCCGGAAGAACTCCAGCAGCTTTTGTATTTTACGGAACATCCGCCTGTTCTCGATGAAAACTTTCAGAGTGAAGTTCAGAGGGCAAGGGACTTCTTTAACTGATCTTAGGACTCCCTTTTTCCTTAGTTTTTATCAGATTCAGATTTTCAGTCTCTTACGTATTAGGGAACATCTTCTTTAAGTCTTCAGATTCCTGCTGTGTCATTACGCGCATGATCCTGATTACGTCGTTTGTCTGGATGACCGTTGGCTTTCCGTCCTTTGTAAGGGAACCGATGACCTTTACGACAGGATTCTTTGGATTGTCAGGAGAAACATCTATAACCTGGGCAACCTTGCCGTTTGAAAGATATACAAAGGAGCCGATAGGGAACAGGGAAACGCTGTAGAGAAGAGCCTTTACAACCGTATCGTCATATTCATGGGTTGAGTTTCTGAGCATTTCAATCATTGCTTCGTATGTTGAACGTGCTTCCTTAAAGTGGCGTGGGGCAGTGATGGCTTCGTATGAGCAGGCAACACCAGTTATCTTTGCAAAGAAAGAAATCTTGTTTCCAGGAATGTGCCTTGGATATCCTGTTCCGGTTTCGCGTTCATGGTGGTCAAGGACTCCAAACTGAATGTTCTTGGAAAATCCTGCTTCCTTTACGATGTTGTAGCCAAGGACCGTATGGTTTGCCATCTGTGCCTTTTCTGCTGCATTCAATGGCTTGTTGTTCATGTAAAGCTGTGGAGGCAGCTTGATCTGTCCTATTTCATGAAGTACGCATGCAACTCCAAGTTCAATCAGGTCTTCGTATGGCATCTTAAGCTGGAGGCCGATGACGATGGCAATGACTGCTGTTCTTAAGCTGTGGCTTATGAGGAAGTTCTTGTTGCGTGCCTCGTAGCTTGGCGTAATGCGAAGGATGAATTTCTTGTTTTCCCTTACGAAGTTGCACAGTTCAAGAATCTTACCGTTAAGCTCCGGCTGGGAAATCATTTTTGTAGTTGCATATTTTGTGTACAGGTCAAAGATGTACTGCATGAACTTTTCGTAAGTCTTCTGTGCTTCGTTCATGAGAATCTTGTCCTGCTCTTCAGACAGGTTTTCTACGCTCATCCTGTTTGCAAGGGCTGGGTTTAAGGTTTCCTGTCTCTTGTTTTCTTCATGTTTTTCAAGATATGCAGAAAGTGATGTTGTCTTGTGCTTTGTCGTTCCGTCTAGGTTTCCCATGGTGGAATGAGGAGCAGCAGGGGTTGCCACTGACTTTGGAACTGGATCAGGTTTCTTTGGTGCAGATTCATCAAATTCTGAAAGGTCAACTTCTTCTGAAGTCATGAATTCCTGGGGAATTTCCTTTTTTGCACTTGAAGAATCAGAATCGCCTTCAAGACCGAATTCCGACAGGTCTACGGATTCTGTTGCTGTTGAGATTTCTGCTTTTTTCTGTGGAGTCGGTTTTGGTGCCTGAGCTGCCTGCTGGGCTGCCTTTGCCCTTATGTCGCCTGCTGAATAGAATTCCTTGATTCCCCATTTATCAAGAAGCTTGAGTATTGCACCTGAAACTGGACATGGAGGGACTGCAATGATGAACATTGAATCAAGAGTGATTGTTTCAGAGAAGTATGTGTTTTCTTTTGTTTCAGATGTTTTGTAGGTAATCATTTTACAAGTTCCCCTTTATTATATCGGTATAAATTCCAATAAACTTTAATTTTTATGGCATTTTTTTTTAGTCCTTTGGGGGATGGGTTTTAGGCAGGTTATTTAAAAAGTGAAAAGGCCGGGACCTAAAACTTTCCCGACCTCTTCTATGGAGAATTAACAAATCTGTAATTAAATTCAGCACAGGCGTCTGGATGTCCTCTTCTGGAAAAGAAGAACCGTCTGTACGTTTTCTATCACAGCACGATTATATTATCGGTGCCATCTTGGAAAACTTAAGAGAAAATTGGAAAAAATTTTTCAAGTTCTTCTGTGGACTTAAGGAGCTGGGTGTAGATTATCTTTGAATACCTGATTGAATAAAGCTGTTTGTCTGCTTCCGTCTGGTTTGGAATCTGGGAGGCAAGTTTTTCCAGCTGGCGCTGTGTAGGGAATACGAGGGATGCAGCATCCTTTACTTCCGACTTTAGAATCTGGTTGTCTATCTGGTTGAGCTTGTAGTTGCTGTCTTCGATTCGTGTTCTGTCTGCTTCGGTCTTTTTTGTAATGTCCAGCCCTTTTTTTGCAAGCTGCTTTAGAACGAGTATGCTTGAAGTGAATTTTTCAATCAGTGGCGTCATGTCAGGTCTTGGATATTTTGCTGCCATTTCTTGGGCCCTTGCAAAAAATTCCTTCTTTAATTCTTCTATTTCCGGCAGCTTTAGGAATTCTTCGATGGATGACCTTTCTATTCCCTTGATTGCCTGGCTTTGTGGTGTCAGTGAATAGGTTTCTGCTCCCTGTTCCCTGGCCTTTGTGCAGTGGGTTTCAAACCACCAGGAATAGAGGGCCATTTTCTTGTCAGTGAGAATTTTATTTCCGTCGTAGTCCGATGCAAAATAGGGGGATGCGCTTATGAGGCAGGATGCATTGTCCGTCTCTGCATTTTTTGTACGGCAGCTGGCTGCATGAATTTTTTCCTCAAACTTGGATCCACGTATGTGTGTCTGCATTCCGGGAAATCCAAGATCCATTCCTGCGATGTAAATCCTGCGGCTGTCACAAAGTCGTGCAAAGTCCCATGCGCTTGTAGTTACGCTTCCGCCTGCCAAAAGCTGTCCCTTTGTTCCGCATTGTTTTTCAAAATACTGGCCAATGGGAAACAGGGAAGTAAAGAGGACAATTTCCCTGCACTGGAACCTGAGGACCGATGGGTAGGCTGCAATTTCTGCAAGAAGGATTGAAGATGGCGACCTTAGGAATTCAAGGTGCAGGGAGCAGTAATACTGTGGGTCTGCAAGAATTATGAAGTCAGGTTCAACTCCGGCCTTAAGGCATGCATGAAGGGCGGTGTCAACGCATACGATCATGGAACGCTTCTTTATTTCAGAAAGGTGTGGAAGAAGGGTTTCAAGGGATGGCCCTGCGGCAATTACCGTAAATGGAATTTCCCGGCCCAGGTTAAGGTACTTGTTTGCACCGTCGAATTTCTCCATGGTGCGAAGGTTCCTTAGGCTGTTGCTTGTCCATAGATGTGAGAATTTTTCCAGGGTGTTGGTGTTCACCTTTTCCTTTTCTGCATTCTGGAGAACGGCTTTTTCAAGGGAAGTAAAGTATTCCTCATCATGGGCTGACTGGGCCTTTGTCCTAAAGACATGGAGTGTGGTTGCATTGAGGGTGGACAGGATTTCCTTTGCCTGGGCAAGATCTGCACCAGCCGTTATGATCAGCTTTGGATGCCTGAAAACCGGTGTCCAGTCTGCGTTTTCAAGAGCCGTAAAGAAAAAGTCGCTGCGGCTTTCGGCAATCATGATGGTCTTGTCTGGATATTTTTCTGCAAATTCAATGACGGCATATCCAAGTCCAAATCCCAGAAATAGTGCCGTGTCGCTTTTTTCCCCATCAAACTGCTTTATGAGGTTTTCTGCTTCCTTCTTAGGATCGTATTTTGAATGGAGCATAAGCCCATTGTGGCTTGCAACGGTCATGCCGTTTTTTGCCTGCATTAAAACCATGTCGGGACATGTGGCTTTGTTCAGTTGCGAAGCAAGTTCAGGAAAGCGCTGCTCAAAGAGCTTCAGGTTTTCATTCCAAAAAGAGTTCAATTGTCATGTTCTCCTGAATTGGTGTACCTGGTTCCGGATTCTGGTCAACAACCCAGCCTTCGCCCTGGATTACAACCTTAAGGTCGTCTCTTCCAAGAAGCGGCAGAAGGTCTCTCTTTGCGTGTCCCTTAAAGTCGGGAATGAGTTTTCCAAGCTTTATTGGGCCTGCTTCCTTGAGGGTTACAAGTCCTGAGTGTTCAAGGCTTGCCGCATCATCCCTGCTTATTCCAAGGTGGTCGATGATTTCATCCGCGGCACTGGCAATGACTGGGGCAACGATACGTCCGGCATATGTTTCGCCCTTTGCCTTTTGGACAACTATGTAAAGTATGATCTGTGGATTTTCAACAGGGAATATGGCAATGCAGTTTGAAAGAAAGTCGGTGGTGCTGTATCCGCCGTTTACCATGTCTGCCATCTGGGCTGTTCCCGTCTTTACGCCGATGGAAATGTCTCCAAGGGATGCCCTGGCTCCCGTACCGCTACGTGCCGTGGTTTCCATGCAGCTTAACAGGTACTCTGCAGTGGAAGACCTGAGGACGCGGTTTCCATAATTTGGTTCGTGTTCGTATTTTATTTTTCCGTCAATGTCGCAAATTCTTCTGATGAACGTAGGTTTTACCAGTACGCCGTGGTTTGCAATGGCTGTTGCAGCCTGAACCATCTGCAGTGCGCTGACGCTTATTTCCTGGCCGATGGACATTGTAGGTTTGCTTCGTGCCGACCAGTACTTGTCGTTCTGGTTCTTTACGGATCCGCGGGTTTCCGAGGGGAGCTCCACCCCTGTTCTTTCCCCAAAGCCGAACCTTCTGATGTATGAGAGGAATTCGTCCGTGTCGATTTTTTCGCTCATCTGGGCAAGGGCGTCGTTGCAGGAGAATTTCAGTGCCGTTCTTGCATTGAGCCATCCGTGATGTTCAAGACAGGTGATCTTTATGGTTTCGCCCCTGGTGGTCTTTCTCTGGTAAATGCCATCGCAATTGAAGCTGTCGTCTGATGTTATGGATGCTGAATCAAGGAATGATGCAACGGAAAAAATCTTGAAGACGCTTCCCGGTTCGTAGGCCGTGATGGATGCCCTGTCTATCTTTTCCTGAACCGTTGCATTTCCGTATTCGTTCAGGTTTGCAGAAGGAAGGTTTATGTAGGAAAGGATTTCCCCGTTTCTGCAGTCAGCTGCAATGAGCATTATGCTTTCTGCCTGGGTTTTGTCCATGGCATCGAGGGCGATTTTCTGAAGCTTGTACTGAAGGCCTGCATCGATGGTAAGGTAAACGTTCTCCCCGTGAATGGTGTCCTTTGCATCTGCATCAGGTTCCGGAGAAAGGGTAAGCTGCTGGGAGTATTCGATGCCGCTCAATCCGATTCCGTCATCACCCATGTACCCAATGAGCTGGCTTGCCAGGTTGTTTTCCGGATAGAGTCTTCCTGGAATCTTGTCAAAGCGAGTGAAATTCACCCAACGGTTTTCAAGAATTATCTTTGAAAGGTCGTCATACTGTTCCTGGGAGATCTTCTTTTTTATGTAGATGAATGAAGCCGTTTCGCTGGCCCTGATTTTTGTGGCGATTTCTTCCGGATCAAGGTCAAGGATGGGGCATACTTTTTCTGCAAATTCATCAGGATCCTTTACAAGCTTTGGGGTGATGCCAAAGTGAAAGAAATTGGTCTGTACTGCAAGGGGTTTTCCGTTCCTGTCGACTATGGAACCTCGCTCAACAACCGGCGACCGCGGCTTAAACTGTTTCTGTGGACCAAGGGCAAGGCTAACGAATTTAACATAGGTCAGGGAAAAGCCTAAGGCAAGAAGCACAAAGACTAAAATTATTCCCCATTTTCTAAAGAAGAGATTCATTTGAATAGCACCCTGCCTAAAATATTGTTCTGCGGAATGTAACCGTAATCCCTTGAATCGATGGATTTTTCAGGATTGTCGCCTGTTGCAAAATAAACTCCCCCTGGAATGGAATCCGTAACCGAAAGCTTATGGTATTGCACTTCGGTAATGGGAATTTTTTCTGCATTCAACACAATATTATACTGGGAATCGGTGGTAAATTCTAGTGGAGTGCCTGGAAGTCCGGTAATGCGCTTTACAATGACATTTCCGTCAATGGCATAGATGACCACGTCATTAAGTTCCGGAGCCTTCCATGGAATCAGCAGTTTTGCCTTAAAGGGCAGCTGCAGGCCGTATGCAAGCTTGTTTACGAAAATTGTCTCCCCGTTCTTGATTGAAGGTTCCATGGAATTTCCCTGAACCGTAAAGACTTCAAGACAGAAAATCTTAACAAGGATGCCAACTAAGATTGCAAGGCCAAGTACAAGGATTCTGTTCCTCTTTTTTTCTTCCATGTTGAATTTATCGACATCCCGTACATTTGGTTTTAGCAGTTGATTCATGTTTCTTCCATAATTAAGAAAAACTTTTGCCCGGGGTATAAATTTTGTAGGAAAAAAGTCGATACTTGAAGTATGGAAGTAATAAATTGTTTTGAAGTTTCATCCTATAGCCCAAGAAAGACTACAAGGACAAGGGCAGTGGCAGTAAGCCGTCTGCCAGCCAGACCAAAGCGTTTCTCGGAAAATAGCGAGGACTATGGAAAGGCTGTAAAAAAGATTTTCAGAAAGTCCAATGGCCTGGGTTTTTCTGTAAAGACCTTGGCTGGAAATGTCCTGTATACGGCAAAGACTGTAAAGTCAGCTTCAAAATTTCTTGTTGCAGTTCCCCTGGCTGCGGCAGTTCTTTCAGTTCCACTTACTTCCCTCCATTTGTTCAGCATGACGAAAAGCCATGTGCGCGTTCTGGACATGTCTGTAACCCGTGCTGCAGAGAATGAATTCCTCGACGGTCTCATGAGCAGCTTTGCCATGGACAGGATCAGTTACTATGACAGCGAAGGTAACGTTTTTGACCAGGACAGCAATCGTGTTATTTCGGCAAGCAGGTTCAGTGAGCCTGTTACCTTCCAGAACTATACGGTAAAGCCTGGGGAAACCATCAGCGGAATTTGCAGCAGGTTTGGACTTTCAAACATTTCAACCCTTATAGCAGTCAATGGAATTTCAAACGTTCGTTCAGTATATTCAGGACAGAAGCTTAGGATTCCTTCCATGGACGGTCTTGTTCACGTAGTTTCAAAAAATGAATCCGTAAGTTCCATTGCCTCAAAATACAATGTGGGCGTGTCGGCAATCCTTGATGTCAATGACCTTTCTTCTGATGTTCTTGTGGAAAAGCAGAAGCTGTTCATTCCTGGCGCAAGGCTTGATGCAAAAACATTGCAGAATGCCCTTGGTGAATTCTTTGGCAACCCACTCAAGTCAAGCTACAGGATTTCTTCCCGCTTTGGATTCAGGCATGATCCGATTACAGGAGTTGCCACTTCCCACAAGGGACTGGATCTTGCATGTCCTACGGGAACTCCAATTTATGCTTCAAAGAGTGGAACTGTTGCAAGGGCGGGCTTTACTCCACTGTATGGAAACTATGTTCTTGTCAATCATGGTGAAGGGTATCAGACCCTTTATGCACATATGAGCAAAATTCTTGTAAAGAAGAATGATGCAGTAAATCAGTCTACAAAGGTCGGACTTGTTGGCAGCACCGGATATTCAACCGGACCGCATCTTCATTTTACGGTATACAAGAATTCGGTTCCAGTTGATCCGCAGACTGTTGTTCGTGGAAAATTCTAGTTTTTGAGGTTGAACTAATGAAATACAAGCTAATTTTCGGATTTGCAATTCTGGCTTCCGTAAGTATTCCTTCCTTTTCAAAAATCAGGTTCTGCGAGTATGATCTTGCGGGATCTGATTCTCTTATTTTTACAAAGGAGAATGATTACACGGGGAACATTACCTACAAGACCCTTTATAACGTAAAGCTCATGGAAAAGGAAGTTAAGGGCCAGCCGGAACCCCTTACATGCTTCCCTGACAGGATGGAAGTCCTTGACGGAGGAAAAAAGCTTCAGATCAGAAATGCCTCATCAACTGCATGGTATAATTTTTCCACCCAGAGCATGGAATGGAAGAACATTGATTCCAACATTCTTTCAACGGCAAGGCACAGCTTTAGCATGTCAACAAGTCCGGATGGAAAGTTCAGCTGCTACATAAAGAACCTGGAAGAAGGAAAGTCATGCCTTGTAATCTGCGACAACATGACTGGAGCAGAAAAGGTCCTTGTGGAATCCGTTACAACCGCAGGTGAAGATGCAGATGTAAAATGGGCTCCTGACAGCAAGGCAGTTCTTTACGAAAAGAATGGAAGCATTTACTTTGTTACTCCTCAGGCCATTTTCAAGAACTACGACATTCCTGAAACCTATAGAAAGATTGGAAAGGGAACAATAGAAAGCGTCCAGTGGACATTGGACAAGAGAATCCTTTACATCGACGGTGATGTTGTTTATTCCATTGAAGAAAATGAACTTTATACACGCGGTCTTTATAACACGGTTGTAGGCAGCGGTTCAGTACAGGGCAGGCTTCCATATTCCTTTGACTGCAGGAACGACAGGTTCTGGTGCAATGCTTCCGGAACAAAGGTTGCAGTAATTTCAAAGAACAAGATCCTAAGTCTTTTTTCCATCGACCAGAAGGAAAACTACAATTTCGTAAAGATTGAGACAACACTCCAGATTACTGACTTTGCAGGTTCTCCTGTTGATTACAGGATATTCTGGAATTTTGACAAGCATCCAGTTCTCTGGGTGAACATGCTGGACTTTGAAAGCAATTCCAGGATAAGCAGGGTGTTTACCGTAAAGGAAGGAAGCCTTCAGCCTTTGTTTAATGCCGAAGATTCCATTGCACCGGTTCTTTCTCCTGACAGGAAGAAGGTTGCCTATACTGATGGTGAAAAATTCTGCGTCTTTGACCTGAACATCCTTGCCAACAGCGCAACCCGTTCCGGAGAGAAGGTGGTTTCATGCTGCTGGATTTCGAGGTCTACCATTGCCATGGGTGGAGTCAGCACCATCAGTTCATGGACCATCGGCGGTGAAGAAAAACTTCTGTTCCTTTCTTCTGCTGAATCTCCGTTTTTCAGCGACTACAGGATTTATGAAAAATCTTCAAATGGAAGCACTTACGAATACAACGAGGAGAACAGGTCGTGGGCAAAAACATCTGCCGTTGTAAGTCCTTCAAGAAAGGACAGGAACTCAAGGTTCCGCGTATTTGAGGCAGACGGAAAGAATGCCCATTTTGAAAACAGCCTTTACGTCCGCTCTTTGTCTGGCAGTGTAATTACATATCCTGTTTACAGGGAAAGCATGCTGGAAGACGTTACCGTTGGAAAGGCAGTTCTTGCCATTGACTGCATGAACGACAGTGAAGGGGTTGCCGACATTCTCTTTAAGCTTAAGGATTACAATATTAAGGCCGTGTTCTTTATTAACGGTGAGTTCATCCGCCGCTATCCACAGATTGCAAAGCAGATTGCTGAATCAGGACATACATGTGCATCCCTTTTCTATACGACTGCTGACCTTACGGAAAACAGTTTTGTCATTGACAGGGAATTCATCAAGAGGGGACTTGCAAGAAACGAAGATGAGTTCTTTAATGCGACAAATTGCGAGCTTTCACTGTTGTGGCATGCTCCATACTATCATCATACTGAAGTAATGAAGAAGGCTGGAAATGATGCAGGTTACACTTATGTGGAAGCCTTTACAAAGGGACTTTCTTCAGAAGAAGGGCGTGTTCCAACTTCCACAGAGTACGTAAGGATGATTTCGGAAAACCTTTATGATGGAATCGTGATACCTGTTCAGGCTGGAAGAAATGCATTCTCAGAAAACGACAGCATGTACAAAAAGCTTGATGTCCTTTTTGATGAAGTTCTTTCCAGGGGTTATGAGTTTACCGACATAACAAGCCTTAAGTAGGATTTTTCTATAGCTTTAATGTTTCAAGCCGCATATCTTTGCTGCAAGGTTTTCCGAAGCCTGGGCAAAGATATTTGCTTTTTCTATGTTTCTGTCGGCAACCAGGGGAATCGTCCTCAGGATCTTTCCATCAAGAAGATAATGGATTGAACCGTAATCGTTGCCCAATTCAACCTGTCCGAAAATGCATGCAGGAATCTTTACCTGCACTGTAATTTTTTCTGCCGCATCCCGTGGCGTTTCCCCGGAAATGAATGGAACGGAAAATGCTTCGTCAAGAGCCGGAACAAGATTGACTGCCTTCTGCTTTCCACCGGCAACTGGAATCAGGAATTTTTTTCCTTCCTGACTTGGCCTGTATGTGTCGAATTTTTCAAAGGCGAATTCTTCCATGATTGTATGGTCATGAATCCTGTATCTGTTTCCCTGCACGCTGCCGATTCCAGGTCCCTTCATTGTTATCGAAATGAACCTTGTGCCGTTCCTGCAAGCCGTTAGGGCCAGGTTGTAACCGCTTTCGTAAATGAATCCGGTTTTAAGTCCGTCGCAACCGGGTAAAAGTCCTAGAAGCTTGTTGGTATTGTACTGGATTACAGGCTGGTTGCTTTCCTTGTTCTGCTGTTCCCTCGGCAGGTTGTGCTGCTGCGGATAGGCAAGAACCTTCTGGCTGTGGAACATGGCAAGGCTTTCAGGGTAGTCGTTGACGTATCGCCTGCAGAATGCCGCAAATTCCCTTGCCGTTGTATAATTGTATTCGCTGTAGCCGCTTGATTCCACAAAGCGTGTGTTCTTTAGGCCAAAGGAAGCTACAGTATCGTTCATCCTCTTTACAAAATCATCCATGCTGCCGCATACGTATTCGGCAACTGCAATGGATGCATCGTTACCGCTTGCAATGGCGAGGCCAAGAAGAAGTTCCCTAAGGGTTACGGTCTGTCCCTGTGCAAGAAACATGATGGATGCATCCCGCGGAAGGTTTACTGCCCAGCATTTTGGTGGCAGGGGAACAATGTCATCAAGGGCCACTTCACCATTTTTTATGGCTTCGTACACGACATACATTTCAACAAGCTTCGTCATGGATGCAGGCGGAATTTTCCTGTCTGCATTTTTTTCATACAGGATGTTGCCGGAAGCAGCATCGATGATGATTGCGCTTTCTGCATAGACATCCAGGTTTGCCGGAATGGTCTTGTATGGAAGTTCCTTTACGATTTTGGTTCTTTCAGAAAAAATTGAATCAAGTTTTGCCGAAAGCTCCAGCGCCTGTTCATCCTTAAGCTGTGCAGGTTCTGAAGGATGGGACAGCCTGTGGGCACAAATGCAGATGTATATGCCGTAGGAAAGTCCCAGGACAAGAGCCATGATTCCAAGAACCTTGAATTTAAGGCTGGATCTATTCTCCTGCTGCTGAACCTGAGGCTTTGGAATTTCTGGCGGATCAAAATAGTCCGGGGTGTAGTTTTCCATGATGGTTCTCAGGCTCTTGCGCTTCTGTTTCTAAGGATCAGGTCACAAAGGGTGACGGCAGTCATGGCTTCGATTACAGGCACGATTCTTGGGCAAAGGCATACGTCATGACGGCCTTCAATGAGAATGTCGCATTCATTTCCTTCCTTGTCGATGGTTTCCTGCTTCTGGTATATGCTTGGCACAGGTTTTACTGCAGCCCTGAAAATTACCGTGTTGCCGTTGGAAATTCCCCCAAGGATTCCACCTGCATTATTGGTTTCAAAGGATGGGCCGCTTCTCATGAAGTCATTGTTGTCAAATCCAGTTGAATCTGCGCAGCCAAAGCCAAGGCCGAATTCAATTCCCTTGATTGCACCGATGGAGAGAATGGCATGGGCAAGAAGGGCGTCAAGCTTGTCAAAGACCGGTTCACCGATGCCTGCAGGAATTCCGTCAATGCGGCATTCAACTATACCGCCACAGGAATTTCCGGCTTTCTGGAATTCTTCTATCTTTTTCTGCATGAGGGGAGCTGCATTCTTGTCTGCAGTCCTGATCTGGTTGTTCTCGATTTCTGCAAGGTCCGTTTCTGTGGCGCTTATGCCTGCTGCCTTGACGGTGTATGCCGTAACCTTGATTCCCATGGTATTAAGGAACATCTTTGCAAAGGCACCGGCTGCAACGCGGGCGCAAGTTTCCCTGCCGCTTGATCTTCCGCCGCCCCTGTAGTCCCTGATTCCGTATTTTTTCCAGAAGGTGTAGTCTGCATGACCCGGACGGAATTTGTTCATTATGTTGTTGTAGTCTGATGAATGCTGGTTGCTGTTTCTGATTAGGACTGCAATCGGTGTGCCTGTGGTTTTTCCTTCAAAAATGCCGCTTAAGACTTCTGCCTTGTCTGCTTCCTTTCTGTTCGTAACAGCAGCGCTTTTTGCACCCGGTTTTCTCCTGTCCATTTCGGACTGAAGGAATTCAGCATTAAAATCAATTCCTGCAGGAAGACCGTCAATAATGCATCCAAGGCCTTCACCGTGGCTTTCTCCGAAGGTCGTTACCGTAAAAATTTCACCGAATGTATTTCCACCCATAATCTTGTCCCCTGAATAATGGCACACCCATGGAGGGCGCCTTTTGAAAGTCTATTTTAACGTAGTTTTGTCATTAACTCAACACGGCTATGGATTCCTATCTTTTTAAACAGGTTTTTGTTGTGGCTTGCAACCGTTCCTGTGGAAATTCCAAGTTCCTCTGCAATTTCCTTGTCGCTTTTGCCTGCTATTATGAGGGAAGTAATCTGCTTTTCCCGTTTTGAAAGACCGTACCTGTCAAGAATTCCTTCCTTGTTTTCTTCCTTCATGGTTTCCAGTGTGGAATCAAAATCTTCTGCCTGCTGTTCCGTGTCTGCATCCTGCCTTTCATTTCCCAGGGGTTCCAGCTTTCCGGAAAAAGGGATGGACTTAAGGATTGATTTTGTAACGATTTTTCTGCCCAGGGCTTTTTCCTGCGGAATGCATTCAAGGTTGAATTTTATGGTTATGGTGCACTTGCTGCCTGATGTCCTTGAGGAAATTGTCCCCTCATATAAATTCGCCGCAAGATTGATCATGTTAAAACGCGGGTCTTCCGACAGGTCAAATTCAACCTTCTGGTTTCTTGAAGAAGAATATGCTGAATTCAATGTTATGGTTGATTCCAGGATGAAGGTGTCATTTTCCTGTTCAAACTGAATCTGTGGCTTTGTCTTTTCCTTTGAGAATTCAATTATGGCAATGGAAAAATCTATGAAGATGTACTGGAGGATTTTTTCGTTTGCAAGGACAAGGGTGTCATTGGTTATGGCATTCTTGACGGAAAGGTTGCAGTTTTTTTCTTCGGAGTATTTTCTTGAAGACTGAAGGCAGCTGGTAAAAAATGATTCCAGGAGAATCAGGTTCTTGTCCCTGTGTTCAGTGTCGATTCTTTCCTTGAGGATTGTTGCAATGTCTCCTGCCTTTGACGTCTTTCTTTTTATGATGTCGATGTACTCGCAGTTTTCCCTTATGTAGGTTTTCGAGTACAGTATGTCGGAAGTTGTAAGTATTGTCCTTGAAAGCTTTAGTATCTGGTCAACTGTGGAAGTGTCAACAACAATTCGTTCCTTAAGTTCTTCATTTTCCTTTGTAAGAATCCTGTTGTCTGACTTTAGCCTAAGGAAAATTGAATTCATGTTGGTGGCGTATTTGAGAAGCGAAGGAACTGTCATCATCAGCAGGGTGAATTCGGGGATGAACTTTTTGTCGGAAGTAAGGAAGCTGAAGGCCGGAGAAGGAAAAGTTATCTTCAGGAAATTTATGGTTCTCAGGATGATTCCAAAAAAGACAATGAAGGTCCAGCAGAAATACGTAAGGGTCCGAGCATCCCTATGCTTGTACATGGTTGCATATAGACCTGCAAAGGAAGTGTTGAAAATCAATGCTGTGGAAATCAGGTATGCACAATGTCTTATGGTTGGATTTTTGCAAACAAGGATGACAAGGAATGTTACAATGAAAATCTGATTTATTGGAAAGATGAATTTCCTGAAGGTGTCAGACAGTCCGTTGTCCTTGAGATGGGAATAAATGGTGTAGAAAAAAAGCATGGAAGAAACGATGTCCAGGACGTAAAAAATCATGGGTGTAAGGATTGGCCCTGAAAACTGGTTCCATAGGATTACGGGTCCTGTTCCGCTCAGCTGGATTTCCTTTATGAAGTATAGAGCGGACGATAAAAAGAGAAGAAAAAAGGAATTGTTCTTTAGACCTATGGCAATGAAAAGCACTGCGATTATGATGAGGAAGCCGCCGCCGCAGTTGAATGCACCAATGGCATGGTTTCTGGCTTCCATTTCCATGAATTTAGGGAATTCCATGATTCCAAGTTTTATTGGGTTTCCTGATTCGCAAGATATGCAGATCCTGATGTTGACTTTTGGATTATGCTTGATATAGTAACTTTTAAGTGGAAGTACAGGATCCTTGCTGGCTATATTGATTTCCGATTTCTTTAGGCCTCGTCCTGTTCGTCCAGTCTTAACCCATGTGCCATCACTCAGTATGTAAATCGTAGCTTCTGCAATGTAGTCGTTTCCAAGATTCACCGTGTATGCTTCGTCTATGTTTAGCTTGGAATTGTCTATGGTTGCATCAATCCATACCTTGCCAGTGTATAATCCCGGGTACCATGGAAAAATTTGTGGGGTAAAGTCATCTTGTGACAAGGATTCACATGTTTTTGTTCCCTGGGGGTCAAGAAAAATGCCCGTGTCTGACAGGGCGCTTATGTATGAAGTCCTGCTTGTACTGAATTTGTCCATGGAAAAGAAAAGTGCTACAAGAATCAGAATGATTATGTTTATGAATTGGCTGGCAATTTTATTCATGAATAAAAGAATATAGGGGTTTTGCCATATTTTCAACATAAAAATACCATAAAAAGGGTAGAAAAATACCATGAATATGGTAGTTTTTTCTTGTTGTTTACTCAGTTGGGTACCATTACCATACCAATCATTAAAGGTGAGTATATATAGATATGGACCCCGTGCATAAATTTTGGCTGTGTACGGGGTTTATTATTGGTAACCTCTAAAAATTGCAATTTTTAGTGATGTCCTATTTTTCTTCTATAATTCTTCTATAAATTGATTATTTTTTGTAAAAATGCAATAATGTCTCCCATGTGATGCATGGCTTGCATTTAGCCCTGTGCATCCAAAATTAAGAATCGTGGACCGATGGGATTCGGCCCTTTTACAGGAGTTCAATTATGGCAGCAATTCACGGTGCTTACACAGCAATGATTACGCCGATGAACGCTGACGGATCTGTTGATTACGACGGATTTGCCAAGAATGTTCAGTTTCAGTTGGATCAGGGAATTGACGGACTTTTGCCTTTAGGAACTACAGGTGAAACTCCAACCCTCACGGAAGATGAAGAAGACAAGATCATCGACATTGCAATAAAGCAGGTAAAAGAATTCAACGCAAAGACTGGCAAAGACGTAAAGGTAATGATTGGAGCCGGAAGTAACTGTACTCTGGATGCCGTTCGCTATGTTGAACGTGCAAAGGCTAAGGGAGCAGATTTTGCCCTCGTTGTTACTCCATACTACAACAAGCCTAGTGATGAAGGCATTTTCCGCCATTACGAAGCAGTATCAAAGGTTGGCATTCCAATCGTTGTTTATAACATTGCAGGACGCACTGGAAAGAACATTCCGACTGCAACACTTGAGCGCATTGCAAAGCTCCCTAATGTTGTTGGTGTTAAGGAAGCTTCCGGAAACATCAACCAGATGATGGAAGTAATTGAAAAGATCAAGCTTGCAAATCCTGAATTCAGCGTAATGAGCGGTGATGACGGACTTACACTTCCATTGATGGCAGCAGGTGGAGACGGAATCATTTCCGTTGTTACAAACCTTGCTCCTGCTCTGGTTACACAGATGGCACATTACTGTCTTGACGGAAACTTTGCAGAAGCCCGCAAGATTCACTACAGGCTCCAGCCTTTCTTCAAGGCTGCTTTCGTAGATGGAAACCCAACAAGCATCAAGTATGCAATGAACTACAAGAAGATGCCTGCCGGCAGCGTAAGGCTTCCTCTCGTTGAAGTTACAGATGCAGCAAAGAAGGTTATTGAAGACGCTCTTGCAAAGTGCGGACTCTAATTTTTAAGAGGTAATATTATGGCAAATAAGATTAAGGTTGGAGTACTTGGCGCAACTGGTATGGTTGGCCAGAGATATATCAAGCTTTTGGAAGACCATCCATGGTTTGAAGTTACTTATGTGGCAGCTTCTCCTCGTTCAGCAGGAAAGCTTTATAAGGATGCAGTTTCTTCACGCTGGCTCATCGGTGCAGATATTCCTGCAGCAGTTGCAAACCTTACGGTTGAAGATGCCAACGATGAAAAGAAGGCCCTTGGAAAGTGCCAGTTCGTGTTCTCTGCCCTGGAAATGGGTAAGGACGAAATCAAGGCTCTCGAGGCAGCTTATGCAGCAGAGGGAATCCCTGTAGTTTCAAATGCATCGGCAAACCGCTGGACTGAAGATGTTCCAATGTTGGTACCGGAAATCAACTATGCTCACCTTGACGTAATTGCAGACCAGAAGAAGCACCATGGCTGGGACAAGGGGTTCATTGCAGTTAAGCCTAACTGTTCCCTCCAGACATACATGATGCCTCTCCATGCACTTATCATGGCTGGCTATCCGGTTAAGAGAATGATCGTTACAACTCTCCAGGCTACATCAGGTGCTGGATATCCAGGAGTTCCTTCATTCGACATGATTGACAATATCGTTCCTTTCATTGGCGGTGAAGAAGAAAAGACAGAAAAGGAATGCCTCAAGATTCTCGGAAAGGTTTCTGACGGTAAGATTGTAAATTCTGAATATCCAAAGGTATCTTCTACATGTACACGTGTTCCTGTAATCGACGGACATACGGCATGTGTTTCCCTGGAATTCGATTTGCCGGAAGACAAGAAGCCTTCCATGGAAGAAATCAAGAAGGTATGGGCTGCATACAAGTCTGTTCCTCAGGAACTTGACCTTCCATCAGCTCCAGCAAAGCCAATCGTTTACCGCGAGGAAGAAAACCGTCCTCAGCCACGCCGTGACCGCGAAACGGAGAAGGGTATGGCTTGTGTTATCGGACGCCTGCGCCCATGTAACGTATTCGACGTTAAGTTTGTAGCCTTGAGCCATAACACAAAGCGCGGTGCTGCCCTCGGTGGAATCCTCAACGCAGAATTGCTTAAGGCAAAAGGTTTTTTTGATAATTTGTAGCATTGTAGCGAGGCTGCTGCGACGATATTTCGATAACCTGTAGAAAATATTGTTGCGAGTTTCGCGGCTGCGACATGTTCCGGGACTGGTGGTGAAAGCTGCCGGTTCCGGAATCCATCTTATAAGGATAAAATGAGAAAGTTTTGTTTAGTTTTACATTTTGCATTATTCTCTCTTTTATTTTATTCCTGCAAGTCTACAAAGGCGGAATATTACCATGCCCTTGACGACTACAGGATTAATGAAGAAATAACCCAGGAACAGCTTGATTCCGAGGATTATGTCTTCATCAGGTTTTACGATGTAGTCTATGACCAGCCTCTGAGACCTGGAAACTATTTAAGGCGGCCAATCAGGATCTTTGGTAAGACTCCTGACGGAACCGTTTATAACCACACTGCATTAAGCACCTATATTACTGACGACAGTTTTGTCGGCCTGACCCTTTCCAAGGAAAAGAACATGGCACGCTATGAAAGCGTCCTTGACAAGAAGTCCAACGACTTTATGGTTACCAACAGTGAATTCAAGTCTCGTTGTGCAGTCGTTGCAATCCCATGTTCAAAGGTTGATGCGGAAAACCTTAAGCGTACCCTGGACTATGTAACTGCAAAGGGAACGAAATTCACCTATGGCATAACGTATAACCTTGGGGTGCCGCCGCGCCACTGGAAGAATAAGAAGAAGTACGAAAAATACAGGAATTTCCCGATTGAATATGCCTTTGACAGCGTTTCCCTTGAAGATGGGGAGGAAGAGGCTTTTTCAAAGAGGACCTTTGTATGCTCAACCTTCTCTGCATACATTCTTTCCAAGTCCGTGACAAGGATTCGCACAAATTTCCGTGAATGTAACATAAATCCCTTTGGCTTTACGCCCGTTGACCTGTATTACATTGACGGTGCCTTTGAGCTGTTTAACTGCCGCTACATTGACTATGATCAGGCTTGTGACGAGTTCATGGCAAAATATCCCGGATTCAGAAAGTACCTTAGGGATTATGAGGGCGATGAAGGGGATGAAGATGAATCACTGCCTGGCTTTAACCTTGCACCAAACAGGTTTACAAAGAAGAGAATCGTTGCCATGCATTAATTCCTGCATTATTTCTTTCCTTGCTTGATAATCTACTTGCTTTTGCCCCCTGGACATGAAAAAAGCCGCCGGATAAACCAGCGGCTTTTACTGTTTTCAGATGATCTGTACAACCGGAAAACTAGCGGGCGTACTCGATGATTCTTGTTTCACGGATCATTGTGATCTTGATTCTTCCAGGATAGCGCAAATCCGTTTCAATCTGCTTTGCAATGTTCTTTGCAAGTTCCTTAACCTGGTCGTCAGGAATCTTTTCGTTGTTAACAAGGATTCTGAGCTCGCGTCCAGCCTGGATTGCATAAGCCTGTTCAACACCGTTAAACTTCTTTGCTGTCTCCTCAAGGTTTTCAAGGCGCTTTACATAGTTGTCAACGGTTTCGCGACGTGCTCCAGGGCGTGCTGCACTGATGGCGTCTGCAATCTGTACGATTACGGCTTCAAGTGTCTGAGGCTCGCAGTCGTTGTGGTGTGATGCAATGGCGTTTATGATGCGTGGATCTTCTCCCATCTTGCGAGCCATTTCTGCACCAACTTCTGCATGGTTCTGGTCGCTGTCGTTTTCTGCTCCCTTACCGATGTCGTGGAGAAGGGCTGCGCGCTTTGCGAGTTCCTTGTTTGCACCGACTTCTGCGGCAAGAAGGCTTGCAAGTTCTGCAACTTCGCGGCTGTGGTTAAGCACGTTCTGCCCGTAACTTGTGCGGAAGTAGAGGCGTCCAACAGCCCTGACCGTTTCCTGGCTCATGTTGTGGATGCCAAGGTCAAAGAGAGCCTTTTCACCTTCTTCGTAAATCTTCTGCTGGATTTCCCTGGTAACCTTCTGTACGATTTCCTCGATTCTTGCAGGGTGGATTCTTCCGTCGATGATGAGACGCTCCAGGGCAACGCGGGCAATTTCCTTGCGTACCGGGTCAAAGCAGCTGATTACAACTGCTTCCGGAGTATCGTCGATGATGATGTCTACACCTGTAAGGGTTTCCAGTGAGCGGATGTTGCGTCCTTCACGGCCGATGATGCGTCCCTTCATTTCGTCGCTTGGAAGCGAGACTGTTGCAACTGTGATGTCGCTTGTGGCCTCAGTGGCTACGCGCTGGATTGCTGCAACAAGGATTTCACGGGCCTTCTTGTCTGCACTTACCTGGGCTTCCTGGTCAATCTTGTTGAGGAGTGCCTGGGCGTCATGGCGTGCATCGTTTTCAAGGTTCTTGATGATGAGGGCTTTTGCTTCTTCTGCAGTCAGGCCGGAAATGCGCTCAAGTTCCGAGCGGAGCTTTGACTCGTGTTCGGCAAGCTCTGATTCCTTCTTCTGCATGTCCTGCATTTTTGCAGCAAATTCCTTGTCCTTCTTGTCGAATTCCTGGGCCCTCTGGTCCAAGAGTTCTTCCTTTTTGTTGACACGGCTTTCATAGCGCTGCAGTTCTGTGCGGCGTTCGCGGTTCTCCCGTTCCTGCTGGTTACGGTCCTGAATGAGTTGTTCTTTTGCCTGAAGGAGAATCTCTTTCTTCTGAGCTTCTGCTTCTTTTATAGCATCTTGTCTAACGCGTTCGGCTTTCTGTTCCGAGGCGGAAAGTTGAAATCTGGCATAAATCCAGCGAATTGTCCATCCAAGAAGTATTCCTGCTACGGGGAGAACAATGAACAATATCATGTTAAGTGACATTTACATTTTTCTCCTTATATTCAGATTAGAATAATTCAGATTCAATAATAATCTATAGAAGAAAAATTGTCAAATAAAAAGATTCTTTTTAGGTTGCGGCTTTTACTGCGTCTTTTTCTGGAATGCAATGGTGTTCCGTTCCCAGAAGACGCCGTCGGTGTAGCCCTGGATGGATTTGTTTTCTTCCGCAAGGGCAAGCCTTTTTGCAGCGTAGAGGCAGTATTCCCCGTTGAGTTCCACGGCACAGTATCTTCGCCCAAGCTTTTTTGCCACCACGGCTGCAGTTCCGCTTCCGGCAAAGGGGTCAAAGACCATGTCGCCTGGCCTTGATGAGGCGAGGATCAGCTTTGCATAGAGCTTTTCGCTTTTCTGGGTTGGGTGGTCGGTGTTTTCTGGCATTGACCAGAAGGGGATTGATATGTCGTCCCAGAAGTTTGAAGGGTATGTCATGCGAAATTTTCCCCCTTCCTCCTGTTCCCAGTCCTTTGCCTGACCCTTTTCCCGATAGGGGGCAATGACGCGGCGCTTTATCTTGACTGCTTCCACATCAAAAAAGTAGTTCTTGGGATCCTTGACTGCAAACCAGATGTCTTCCATGGCGTTCTTCCAGTTGGATTTTGCCCCTCGGCCCTTTTCCCGCTGCCAGGTGATGCGGTTTATTACGGTAAGGTGTCTTTCCAGGGCCCGCTGCAGGCTTGCCGTGCATTTCCAGTCGCCGCAAAGGTACAGGCTGCCGCCGTCCTTAAGCTTGGAGCAGACCAGTGGGAGCCAGCTTTCAAGGTATGCGTCGTATTCTTCCGTCTTCATGGCGTTGAAGGCTAGTCCGTTGAAGTTCTTTGAAAGGTTGTAGGGCGGATCGATGATTATGAGGTCGGCAAAGCCATCGGGAAGCTTCCTTGTGGCTTCCATCATGTCGCCGTTTATGAGGGCATTTTCATGGGAACTGGCGGAACCTTCAAGTTCAGCAGGAACAAGAATGCCTTTCTTAAGCTCTGGAACCTCATGTTCCTCCACAGTCAATGTCCTGTTCTTTTGGGCGCGAATTTTATTCAGCATGAAAATAGACCAACCTTCCACTAAATTGAACGCTTTCTTCCATAATACTTGATTTGTAGGTTATGTTCAATTAGAATTATGTTCATGAAAATGAGTGACTACGGCCTTAATGCATACATGCAGGGTGCAGGTAAAGGCCATGATGATAAAGGCGACGAAGGGAATTCCATGGCGGAAGCCCTTGCAATCCAGGCGGCATTGAACAGCCAGAAGACCCAGTCCGTCTCGAAGGAAATAAGGAGCAGCCAGAAGCCGGGACATGTTCCCCTGGTGCATAAGCCCATTTTTGAAAACGTCAACAGGACCCTTGCCAAGGCTGAAAAGGAAAATTCAAGGCAGCTTGACGCCCAGACCATTGAGAAGGCAAAGGCTGCGGCACGCACCGGCACCTGGTTTGAAAAAAAGCATGCCGCCACCTCTGAGGACGTAAAGGAAGCCGTGCGCCCCCTCATGAATGGAGGACTGATCAAGGTTCCTGGGACGGCTCCTGGAGAGGGAGATTCCATTTACAGAAGGGTTGCCAAATTCCTTGTCATCATCGGCATGGATGAGGCTGCCAAGATAATTCCCCACCTGACCCAGGAACAGACCGAGCGCATCATACCGGAAATAGCTTCCATACAGAAAATCACGCCGGAAGAAAAGGCCGCCATCATGGAAGAATTCGATTCCCTCCTGGAAAGGGTCCGGGAAGAAGGCGGAGTGGAAACTGCACGCAACATCCTGGAAAAGGCTTACGGCAGGGAAAAGGCTGACGAGATGCTTGAAAAGTACGTTCAGTTTGACGGCGGCAAGCCCTTTGAATACCTTGCCGATGCCAATGCCGAGCGCATAAAGCTTCTTGTTGAGGGGGAATCGGTGGGAGTCCAGGCCATAGTCCTTTCCCAGATTGAACCAAAGAAAGCCGCCCAGGTCATCAACATGATGGACGTTGAGGGCAAGAAGAACATTGTGCTGCGTCTTGCAAAGATGGAGGCCGTTTCCCCTGAGGTAATGAAGGAGATAGACAGAAGCCTTCACGAAAAGCTCCTGACCCAGAACACGGAGAACAGCCAGAACCTGGACGGACGTGGAGTTCTTGCCCAGATATTGAAGCGAATGAACCCGGGGTCTGAGCAGGGCATCCTTGACGTGCTTAGCGAGCAGGACCCGGAACTTGGGGCAGATCTTAGGAAGAGGCTCTTTACGGAAGAAGACGTGGTCAACTGCGACAACAAGTTCCTGCAGAATTACCTTCACGATGTGGAAAACAGGGATATTGCCATATTGATCATAGGAAAGAGTGAAGACTTCCGGTCAAAGCTCCTGTCCAACGTTTCAAAGAACAGGCGTGAGGACATTCTTGAAGAGGAAAGGATTCTTGGAAGAATAACCCGCGCGGAAAGCGAAAAGGCTACGGCCCATTTCTATTCAATATTGAGGCGTGCATGGGAAAACGGCGACCTTAGGGTTTACGGCCGCGATGAGGATGAGATTTACGTATGAAAAAAGGTGACGTTTACAGGGGATTTCGCGTATTGAGCGCGGAAAAGATAGAGGATTTTGGGGCTACAGCCATATACCTCAGGCACGAAAAGTCAGGCCTTGAGGTGTACCACCTGCTTAATTCCGACGAGGAGAACCTGTTTGCCTTCTGCTTCAGGACTCCTTCCCAGGACAGCACAGGGGCGGCCCACGTTCTTGAGCACAGCGTATTGTGCGGGTCGGAAAAGTATCCGCTTCGAGATCCATTCATTCAGCTTGCAAAGCAGAGCGTAAATACATACCTTAACGCATTTACGGCATCGGACAGGACCGTTTTTCCATCAAGTTCCCTCATAAGGGCTGATTACTGGAACCTGATGTCCGTGTATGCTGACGCCGTATTCTTTCCCCTTTTAAGGGAGGAAGTGTTCAGCCAGGAATGCTGGCACCTGGAAAATGACGAGGAAGGAAATCCTGCCATATCCGGGGTTGTATACAACGAGATGAAGGGGAACTATTCTTCATTCATAAGCGTTGCAGGTGATGCAGTAAAGAATGCCATCGTACCGAACACCAACTATGAGTACGACTCGGGGGGCGATCCTGCCGTAATCCCGGAACTGACCCATTCAAGGCTCAAGGCATTCCACAGGAAGTATTACTGCACCAGCAACTGCCTTGTATTCCTCTATGGAAACATTCCCACGGAAGAACAGCTTGACTTCCTTGATGAAAACGTAATAAGCCGCGTAAGGGATTACGGAAAGAAATTTGAATTCCCACGGAAAAAGATAGCCCCGGTCGTAAAATTCCAGAAGGCATTGGCCCCTTGTGAAAATGATTCCACCGAGGAAGAAAACAAGAGCACAATTTCACTTTCGTGGAGAATCGGGCAGCCTGTGGACATGTGCGATAAGGGGTGCACCGACGGATTTGAGCTCATGTTCCTTGGGGACCTGATTTACGGGGGAGACAGCGCACCCCTTTCAAGGGCACTCCTCAAGAAGTTTCCGGAATCCGGACTTTCATACCTTTCGGGAACCAACACGACTACGCGCCACCTTAGCGTGACCTTTGCCCTAAAGGACTTTGATCCTGCCAGAACCGAAGAATTTGAGCAGACCGTTGATGCCACCATGGAGCGCCTGGCTCAGGAAGGTTTTGAATCCGACGACCTTGAGCGTGCCTTCAACGACTTTGAGTTTTCCAACAGGGAAGTAAAGCGCAACGTTACCGGAGGGCCTTTTTCCATCGTGCTTTTACAGCGCGTCTTAAGGAGCTGGACTTACGGAGGGGATCCTGCACTGTTCCTTTCATTCAGGAAGCTTTCTGAAGGATTCCGGGGCAAGATCGAGAAGAATCCCGACTACCTTAAGGAACTGGTCAGGAAGTGGTTCCTGGAAAACAGGGAGCGTTCCCTTGTGCAGGTAACTCCTTCTGCTGAATATACGGAAAGCCGTACCAGGGCGGAAAAGGAGCTTGCAGCAAGGCTGTATGACAGGATGGGCAAGGCAAAGGTGGAAAAGACCCTTGCAAAAATGGCTGCATTCCAGAATTCGCCGGAGTGGGACAGGAGCGACCTGATTCCAAGCATCGGTGTAAGGGATTTGGAGCCTGCCGTTGAAAGGATAAGGACTTCGTTAAGGGATTGTGCCGGGGTTCCCCTGTACGAGAACGTGGAAAATGCCGGTGGAATAGTTTATTCGTCCGTTCTGTTCCCTGTGGATACCTTAAAGCCTGAAGACTACGTTTGGCTGCCGATTCTTGAAGCATGCCTGCCTGACTGCGGATGGAAGGGTGTTTCATGGGATAAGGCCGCATCCTTGATAGACAGGTTCACGGGCAATTTCAGCGTATTTACCAGGGTGGAAAAGGTTTCCGCCGACTATGAGGAATACGCCAGGGAAAATCCGCTCATTGTTGGCCGCGAGTGGCTTACGGTTCATTTCAAGTACCTGGAAGAATACGGGGACCAGGTTTTTGACATGGCATGCCAGATGCTTTCAAAGGTTGATTTTTCCGACCTTGAAAGAATCAAGACCCTTGTTACGGGGCTAAGGTCCTCAATAGAAAACAAGCTGGTTCCCTATGCCTTAAGGTATGCCGGTGTCAGGAGCCGCAGAAAGCTTGGCAGGTACAATGCCGTAATGGAACTTGTGGACGGTCTTTCTTCCGTGGCAAACATAGGAAGGATTAGCCGCATGGATCCAGGTGAAATTGCAGAAAATTTGCGCCGCATATACAGGAAGATCTTTTCGTCCGGTGCAGTGTTCCATGTGACTGCGGACAGGAAGGGCTGCAGCAAGGCACGGATTCAGTTTGAAAAATTTGCAAGGGAACTTAAGCTTAAATCCCCTGTTGCAAGGAGGAATTCAAGGCTTTCTGACTTCATAAGGCTTACGGAGCTTGAAGGAACTTGCGGGGCTGGTAAGGTTTGCGCTTCCGGTGCAGTGGACGAGGTTTTCCTTATTCCGGGCGACATAGGGTTTGTGGCATCCTGCGTTGAAAGCTGCAGGGGAATAAACCGTCAGGCTATTGCCGACTACGTTTTCTGTCATCTTCACGAGAATTCCCGCCTGTGGCACAAGATCAGGACCCAGGGTGGGGCTTACGGTGTTTACATGAGCGAAAGCATGGGGGCAGGACTTACCATGTTCATGACATACAGGGACCCAAAGCCCTTTGACAGCAGCCGGTACTTTGATGAGGATGCAGGATTTGGGGAAGAACTTGAATTCTACAGTGAGGAAGAAGTTGAAAAGGCTGTCTGCGGCGTTTTTGCCGGGGAAATTGAGCCCATGACTCCAGGCCAGCGAGGCGGAACCGGATTCATGCGGGTTCTCTATGGTGGAAGTGACGGGGACCAGAGGAAGATGCAGCGGCTTATGCTTTCCATTAAGACTGGCGACATAAAAAAGGCCATGGCACGCTATGCCCAGCGCAAAAAGCTGGGGGAAACCGTCGTCCTTTGCGGAAAAAGCCTGGTTACTTCCGAAATCAAAAAAAATTGTGGAAAAATAATAAAACTTGGCATATAATTTATGGAAATAACTGTATGATTGGTTTTGAAACTGATTCGGGAGTGGATAAAATGAATAAAGATAATGTTGAACAGCTGGTTAAGCTCATGAGACAGCTTGTTTCTGACGTACAGGGTGCACCTTTCCCTGGCCCTGATTTTGAGCCGGAACTTTACTCCATCTGGTACGAGCACGTTCAGCGCGGAGCACAGAACTGCTTTGAATATCTGGATGAACACTTTCCATTGGACAGCTCTGAATTTACAAATTCGTTGAACAAAATGTTCAAGTAGGAATTTTCTTCTGCCGAAAATTTCATATAGAACTGGTGGAATTTTTTCAGAAAATCTGGAACGAAACCGGTTGCCTGATGAATTTTTTGGCGGAGAAATATGGGTTCAAAGAAATTACATCTACATCGAAGTGAACGTATAAACTTAAAGGGATCAAAACGTAAGAACGGTTTTGAGCGTTGGCGTTTTGTAACCAATGGCGTCAGCAGCATTACTGGGGAAGAGCGTGTATTCTTCTTCGAGTTTTACTGCATAAATCCTTCCGTTTCACCGTCCAAGGCCGTTCTTGGCTTTTGCAATGAATTCGATTCAAATCTTTCGGAAAACATTCAGAATGTTCTTGCTGGAACGGAATCGGCAAAAAACCTGAAGTCCCAGATTCTTGTAACTCCATCTTTCGTCATGGTGAGGGCAGGTAGCCTTTCTCCTGCAGGCAGAAGCATCAACAACTATTATTCCATCAGCGAAGCAGATTTTGAAAAGGCAGATTCGGTAATTTCCATCGGAAAGCCTGGCTCGGAAATCGTCCTTACAGACAGCTTTACTGCAGGTTCCGTAAGCGTCACTGATGAAGACCTGAGGGAACACCCGGAATATTTTGGAAACACCGGGGCCTTTACCTGGAACCTTAATTTTTCAAAGAACATAACATTCACCCCTGATTACAGGAGCCGTTCCATCAACTGGTCCGTCATTGGCGGCAAGACTGATTTTGACGGAACCATCATCTATAATGGCGACGAATTTGCCGTTACCCCAAGAAATTCCTTTGGCTACTACGACAAGAACTGGGGAAGCGATTTTGAAAATCCATATTTCCATCTTCATTCCTCAAGCATAACAAGCAACATCACCGGCGCAAGATGTCCTGATTCTGCAATTGCCGTTGAAGGGGAATTCAATGGAAGGCTTAACGTTCTTGTATGCATAAACGGGCGCAACATTGAATTCCACGCGGACAAGAAGAAGAACTACAATATTCTCTTTGACTGCCAGGAACTCAACGATGACGACATGGGGCCAAAACTCCACTGGTCCGTAAGTGTAAACGACCGCAGGTATGTAATCGACATTGACGTATACTGCCGCACCAAGGATTTGTTCCTCAGGGATTACGAAAGTCCTTCCGGTGGCAGAAAGGTCATGCGCGTTCTTGGCGGTGGCTCTGGAATCGGCAAAATCAAGATTTACAGGAAGGTAAAAAAGTCCCTGGAAATTCTAGAGCAGGCAGAAATCACCAAGTGCGTTTGTGAATACGGAAATCTTGAGGTTCCTGAGTTTTAGTTTTTTTTAGCTGCCATCAAGTTGCATTCTGAAGTTTATTTTATTACCTTATGAATTAGAAATTGTTTTGGAGGTAAAAAATGAACTACAGCAACATGACGATTAAGCTTCAGGAAGCATTGAACGATGCGTGCACCATTGCACAGCAGAAAGACCATTCCGCAGTAGGTACAGAACATCTTTTATATTCACTTTTAAGGCAGAAGGACGGAATTGCAGGTCCCCTTGTGGAACGGATCGGCGTTCAGCGTGATGTCCTTATCCGGGAACTGGAATCCCTCTTTGCAAGGATGCCCCAGGTAAAGGGCAATGCACAGCTTTCTTTTACATCATCAGCACAAAAGGTTATTGCCAATGCAGAAAAGGAAATGGACGCCCTCAAGGACCAGTTCCTTTCCGTTGAACATATTCTTCTTGCCATGACCGGTTCTCCTGACGATACCGGTTCACTTCTAAAGAATCACGGCATTACTAGAAATTCCCTCATGGATTCCCTTAAGTCAGTCAGGGGCAACCAGACCATAGACAGCCAGGATCCGGAAAGCAAGATGATGGCCCTTGAAAAATACTGCATAGATCTTACGGCACGGGCACGCATGGATAAGATTGATCCGGTCATTGGCCGAGATGAGGAAATCCGCCGTGTTATGCAGGTCATAAGCCGTCGCACAAAGAACAATCCTGTCCTTATCGGGGAACCTGGAGTTGGTAAGACGGCAGTCGTTGAAGGCCTTGCATTGAGAATCGCTTCCGGTGACGTTCCTGAAAGCCTTAGGGACAAGAGGCTCCTTTCCCTTGACATGGGAAGCCTTGTGGCCGGCGCAAAATTCCGTGGTGAATTTGAGGAAAGGTTTAAGGGCGTTATCAATGAAGTTTCAAAAAGCGAGGGCCGCATAATTCTTTTTATCGATGAGCTTCACACCATTGTGGGGGCTGGAGCTGCGGAAGGAAGCATGGATGCAGGAAACCTCTTGAAGCCTGCTCTTGCACGTGGTGACCTTCATGTCATCGGAGCCACAACCCTTAACGAATACAGGAAGTACATAGAAAAGGACGCTGCCCTTGAACGAAGGTTCCAGCAGGTATTCTGTGCCGAGCCTACTGTGGAAGACACCATTGCAATTCTTCGTGGACTTCGCGACAAGTACGAAATTCATCATGGGGTAAGGATTAATGACGAGGCCCTTGTGGAAGCAGCCCTCCTGAGCAACAGGTACATCACTTCCAGGTTCCTGCCGGACAAGGCCATTGACCTGGTTGACGAAGCTGCAAGCCGCCTTAAGATGGAAATTGAAAGCCAGCCTGTTGATTTGGACAAGCTTGAACGAAGGATCATGCAGCTTAAGATAGAAAAGCAGTCACTGTCAAAGGAAGACGATCAGGCAAGTCTGGAGCGTCTTGAAAAGCTTGACAAGGAACTTGCAGAACTTAGCGGCAGGCGGGATTCCATGAAGCTTCAGTGGCAGAACGAAAAGACTGTCATCGAGGGTTCGCGAAAGGCAAAGGAAGACCTTGAAAAGGCCAGGTTTGACGAGGAAAAATACACCCGTGAAGGAAACTATGAAAAGGCTGCGGAACTTAAGTATTCCATAATCCCCCAGCTGGAAAAGATTCTTGAGGAATCTGCTGCAAAAAGCGGAATTCCTGAAAGCGAGGAACGCCAGTCCCTTCTTCGCCGCGAGGTTACGGAAGAAGACATTGCCCGTGTTGTCAGCAGCTGGACTGGAATTCCTGTCAGCAAGATGATGACTGGAGAAAGGCAGAAGTACCTGATGCTTGAGGAAGTCCTTCATAAAAGGGTTATCGGCCAGGAGAAGGCAGTTGCTGCAGTCTCAGATGCAATCCGCAGGAACAGGGCTGGCCTTTCCGATCCCAACAGGCCCCTTGGTTCCTTCATGTTCATTGGACCTACAGGCGTCGGCAAGACGGAACTTGCAAAGACCATTGCGGATTTCCTTTTCAATGACGAGAAGGCCCTTACCCGAATCGACATGAGCGAGTACATGGAAAAATTCAGCGTGACCCGTCTCATTGGTGCTCCTCCGGGATACGTGGGTTATGATGAAGGTGGCCAGCTTACGGAGGCAGTAAGGCGAAGACCCTATAGCGTAATTCTTCTTGATGAAGTGGAAAAGGCTCATCCGGATGTTTTCAATGTCCTGCTGCAGGTCCTCGATGATGGAAGGCTTACGGACGGTCAGGGAAGGGTTGTGGACTTTAAGAATACCATCATCATCATGACAAGCAACCTTGGTTCTGACTTGATCCTGAATGCAGCTGCTTCCGGGGAAGAGGAAGGATCCCTTTGGGAAAAACTTGACGGTCTATTAAAGCATACCTTCAGGCCGGAATTCCTTAACCGAATTGACGAAGTTGTCATGTTCAACCGTCTTGGAAAGGAGCATATTTCTTCCATTGTAAGGCTGCAGCTTGAAAGGGTTGCAAGACGCCTTGAAGAAAAACGCATTGCCATAGAATTTGATGCCAAGGCTGTGGATGTAATCTGTGACCTTGGATTCAATCCTGAATTCGGCGCCCGACCGGTTAAGCGCGCAGTTCAGTCTGCCGTGGAAAATCCCCTGTCGCGTCTTCTTCTTGACGGAAAATTCCCTGAGGGGTCCAGGATCCAGGTTACGGCAAGGGACGGTAATCTTGAATTCCTTGGGCAAAGTAATTAGACTGTAAGGATGAATATCGCACTCTTTTCTGACAGCTACATACCTACAAAAAGCGGAATCGTAACCGTAGTGGTTCAGCTGCGCAACATTCTTGAGCAGATGGGCCATCACGTTGTCATCGTTACGGTTTCCAACCACAGGCATCACAATTACGGCGTTGAAGACCCAAACATTTTCAAGGTTACGTCCATTCAGTCGCCTGTGGGTGAAGGGCAGTTCATGGGGCTTCCCCACAGAAAGAGCATCTGTGAATTCCTGCAGAAGCACAACATTCAGATCATTCATGCCCACACGGAATTCTTTGTTGGACAGATTGCAGTTGCCTGCGGAAAGAAACTTCACATCCCTGTAATTGCCACCACCCATACCATGTGGGAAGACTACTACCGCTACTATTTTTCCTTTGGAAACCTGGTGCCGCGGAAGGTTGTAAGGAAAATCGTAAAGAGGCTTTACAAAAGGTATTTTGCCTTCATCAATGTGTCTGACAAGGCAAAGAACTATTTTACCCAGGGGTCCATGCTGCCAAAAACACCATGTGCCGTTGTTCCAAATGCCATAGATTTTTCAAAGTTCAGCGACAGGAAGGTTGGTGCACTGGAACTTGCAAGGATCAGAAAATCCATTGGCCTTAAGAAAAATGACCAGGTGGTTTTATATGTTGGTCGTGTCGTGGAAGAAAAGCGCGTTGTTGAACTTCTTGAAATCATGATGCGCGTCGTTCGTGTCAGGCCAAATGTCAAGATGGTTTTTGTCGGTTCTGGCGGTGCCCTGGAAGAACTTAAGCAGATGGTTGAGGAAGCCGGCCTTGAAAAAAGCATCATCTTTACCGGATTCATTGACTGGCAGAAGGTTTATGCCTACTATGCCCTCGGTAACATTTTTGTCACCACTTCACTTTCCGAGATGCATTCCATGACAATCCTTGAAGCCATGAGCATGGCGCTTCCTACTGTCTGCCGAAGGGATTCCAGCTTTAACGATACGATTTTCCACGGTAACAACGGATATTTTGCCGACACTGACGAGGACATGGACGGCTATCTTTACGACCTTATTGACAATCCAAAAAAGGCGGAAGAGATGGGAAGAAATGCTGCAGAAATAGTAAAGGACTTTACCCTCCAGAAGCACGGTCAGAGGACTGTTGCATTTTACCAGGCATGTCTTGATTCCTATCCAAGAAGACCGACATCTGCAGCCCTTAAGAAGGCTGTTGACAGCATAAATTAGAATATTGCGGACTGCGGCAAACAAAAACTCGCCGTATGAAAAAAGGACTTCGAATGAAGTCCTTTTTTCATACCCTTGACTAAAAAAATAGTTTGATATAAAACTATTTATATGAGTTTCATACCACAGGCAGAATTCATGCTGCGTGCCATTGAGCTTGCAAAACTTGGTGGCGGTCATGTTCATCCAAATCCTCTTGTCGGTGCAGTCATTGTGCGCCATGACAGGATTATTGCCGAAGGATATCACCATAAGTGCGGCGACCTTCATGCAGAAAGGGATGCACTTAAGAATGCCCGGGAAGCCGGAGTTGATGTGAACGGTGCCGTAATGTATGTGACTCTGGAACCTTGCTGCCACACGGGAAGACAGCCACCGTGCACCCAGGCGGTAATCGAAAGCGGAATTAAAACCGTCGTAATCGGCAGCCGCGATCCCAATGAACTTGTAAACGGCAAGGGTGTGGCTCAGCTTGAGGAAGCTGGAATCACCGTCATCCGCGATTTTATGCGCGAAGAATGCGATGCCATCAACGGAATTTTCTTCCATTATATTCAGACCAAGAAACCCTACGTCATTGTAAAGTACGCCATGACTGCTGACGGAAAAACTTCCCTGTCTACAGGCGAAAGCAAGTGGATTACCGGTGAAGAAGCAAGGGCCAACGTTCACCGTACCCGTGGAACTGTCAGCGCCGTAATGTGTGGAATTAATACGGTTCTTGCCGATGACCCCATGCTTAACTGCCGTGTGGAAGGGGATCTTTATGCCCAGCCGGTGCGAGTTGTCCTTGACAGGAATCTTCAGCTTCCCCCGGAAAGCAACCTTGCAAAAACTGCCGCCCAGCTGCCGGTCCTTGTTTTTTACTCAAGGAAACTGGATGGGAATCAGAACTTGAATGGTTCACCATTGAAAAAAATGGAAGGCATTGAGCTTGTTCCTGTTGCAGAAAAAGACGGTCACCTTGACCTGGAGGAAGTTCTGGAAGTCCTGGGCCAGCGGAAGATTGACAGCATTCTTGTTGAATCGGGTGGGGGGCTTAATTCCTCAATTTTCTTTGGATCTCAGGATGGTAAGTGCCTTGCAAGCGAAGTTCATTGCTATGTGGCGCCAAAGATTGCCGGCGGTGTCGATGAAAAGATCCACAGCCCGGTTCAGGGGCTTGAGTGCTTGGGCTTGGCTCAGTGTGTCAGAATGGGCAGGCCCCAAGTGGAATTTTTTGGAGATGACATTCTGCTTAAGTTTAAGGTTGAACCTGCCGGTGCGCGGCTTCATGGGGGATCGTAAATGTTTACTGGAATCATAGAGACGGCTGGAAGAATAAAGAATATTTCCCGCAATACAAAATCCCTTACTCTTTGCATCGGAGCTTCCTTTGAAGGTGGATTCGTTCTTGGAGAAAGCATTGCAGTCAACGGAACCTGTCTTACGGTGACGGAATTTGGAAAGGACTGGTTCTGTGCAGACGTAACGCCAGAAACCTTTGACCGCACTTCGTTGGGACAGCTTCATTCTGACAGCGTAGTAAACCTTGAGCGTGCCATGAAGGCAGACGGAAGATTTGGCGGCCACATTGTTTCCGGGCATATTGATGGGACTGGCAGGTTTGTCTCTTTTGCAAGGGATGAAAATGCCGTCAATGTTTCCATAGTGATGAACGGTAAGCTGGGTGAATACATGATGGAAAAGGGCTCCGTTGCTGTGGACGGCATAAGCCTTACAATTGCCCGCGTAAGGCAGGAAGGAAGCGACTTTGTAATTACTGTTGCAGTCATTCCCCATACTTGGGAGCATACGACCCTTTCTTCAAAAAAAAGCGGCGACATTGTGAACATTGAGTGCGACGTGATCGGCAAGTACGTAAGGCATTTTGCACTTCTTGAGGAACATAAGGAAAGTTCGGCCTTTATGCAGGACTTTGAATCCTTTCACTGATGGTTGGAGTTGATTATGAAAAAAGATAGATTTGATTTGGTTGAAAAAGCCCTTGAAGACATAAGGAATGGCAGGCTGATTCTTGTGACGGATGATGAAAGCCGCGAGAACGAAGGTGACTTTATCTGTGCCGCCCAGTTTGCAACTCCCGAAAACATAAACTTCATGGCAAAGCATGGACGTGGACTCATCTGCATGCCATGCAGCGTGGAGGTTGCAAGGCGCCTTGACCTTGACCCCATGACCTTTACCAACACGGACAATCACGAGACTGCCTTTACCGTAAGCGTTGACCACATGTATACCACGACGGGTATTTCTGCATTCGACCGGTCGCGCACTGCCATTGCCTTTGCAGATCCTGAGGCATTGCCAAAGCACTTCCGTAGGCCCGGTCACATGTTCCCCCTTGTTGCAAAGCCCAATGGTGTTTTGGAACGCAACGGTCATACGGAAGCAACCGTAGATTTCTGCCGTCTTGCAGGTTTGCAGCCCGCTGGAATCTGCTGCGAGATCATGAGCGATGACGGTTCCATGGCAAGACTTCCGGAACTTACCCAGAAGGCACAGGAATGGGGAATCACCATGCTTGCCATTGAAGACCTTATTGAATACCGCAAGCAGACTGAACAGATTTACAGGTGTGTTGCCAAGGCCAAGCTTCCCACAAAGTACGGCGAGTTCACCATGTATGGCTACGAAAATGTGATTAACGGTGAGCATCATGAAGCCCTTGTCATGGGAGACGTTGCATCCCAGGAAAGTGTTCTTTGCCGCGTTCACAGTGAATGTCTTACGGGTGATGCCTTTGGAAGCCTTAAGTGTGATTGCGGCCAGCAGTTTGATGCTGCCATGAAAAAGATTGCGGAAAACGGAAGCGGCATTCTGGTTTACCTTACTCAGGAAGGCCGAGGAATTGGCATACTCAACAAGATAAAGGCCTATGCCCTGCAGGAAAAGGGAATGGATACTGTTGATGCAAACCTTGCCCTTGGATTGCCGGAGGATGCCCGTGACTATACCTGTGCAGTTCAGATTCTGAAGGATCTTGGTGCTACAAGGCTCAGGCTTATGACAAACAATCCAAAGAAGGTTGATGCCCTTAATTTTGAAGGAACGGGAATTGAAGTTGTTGAGCGCGTTCCGATTGTGATTCAGAGCCAGAAGTTTGATGAGTTCTATCTGAACACAAAGAAAATCAGGATGGGACATCTGCTGTAGTCCATGTTGAACATGTCATGCTTAATCAGTGGGTCATGTCATGGTGAATTAGTGAATCAAGTCATGCTGAATTATTTAATATGGCATGCCGAATCAGTGAATCAAGGCATGCTGAATTATTTTAATATGTCATGCCGAATTTATTTCGGCATCTAAATACGGAGGATAATATGAAGATTTTGGAAGGAAAGATGGTCGCCGGTAAGGGCGCAATGAAAGTAGGAATTGTTGCATCACGCTTCAATGAATTCATAGTTTCAAAGCTTATTGGCGGGGCACGTGACGGACTTTTGCGTCATGATGTTGATGAGGATGACATCGAACTTGCATGGGTTCCAGGTGCATTTGAAATTCCTGTGGTTGCAAAGAAAATGGCAGAAAGCAAGAAGTACGATGCCATCATTTGTCTTGGTGCCGTAATTCGCGGTTCAACAAGCCACTATGACTATGTTTGTGCTGAAGTTTCAAAGGGTGTTGCACAGGTTTCCATGGCTTCATCGATTCCTGTAATGTTTGGAATCCTTACAACGGATACCATTGAGCAGGCAATTGAACGCGCTGGAACCAAGGCTGGCAACAAGGGATATGAATGTGCCCTTGGTGCCATCGAAATGGTGAACCTTCTCAAGCAGATTTAAGCGGCTTTTGAAATGGGTGAGTTGATTTTTCTTGAACCGGTCCTTAAGGAAACAATTTGGGGCGGTTCTCGCATCGGGCAGTTTGGAGTTTCTCTTCCTTCCGACCATGTTGGTGAATTATGGGCTGTCTGTGCCCATGCCAACGGTGACAATAAAATCACCCAGGGGCGGTTTGCAGGATTTACTTTAGGTTCCCTTTGGAATTCTCACCCTGAACTTTTTGGGGAAGATTCTTCTTGCCGCAGGAAATTCCCCCTGCTTACGAAAATTCTTGATGCGAGGGATGACTTGAGCATTCAGGTTCATCCTGATGACCAATATGCAGCTGCCAATGAAAATGGAAGCCTTGGAAAGACCGAGCACTGGTACATTCTTGATGCTGAACCAGGTACAACCATTGTTATAGGACATAATGCCAGCGATAGCGAGCAGGTGCGCCAGATGATTGAAGGTCGCAGGTGGAATGAATTCATCCGTCAGATTCCCGTTAAAAAGGGAGACAGCTTTTTCATCGAGCCTGGAACGGTTCATGCCATCAAGGGCGGAACCTTGATTCTCGAGACCCAGCAGTCAAGCGACATTACATACCGTGTATATGACTACGACCGATTGCAAAACGGAAAGCCACGCCAGCTTCACCTTAAGGAAAGCATGGACGTAATAGCTGCACCATTTGTGCAAAAACAGCCGCCACTGAATCCAGAAAAATCCATTGTTCAGTCTCAATGCAGTCAGGTCCACCAGATTGTAGGCTGCGACAAGTTCACCGTTTGGCATGCAGATGTTGATGGCAGTCTTCAGGTCATGCAGAACCAGAAGTTCCTTATTGTGACTGTTGTTGAAGGCAATGGCTGCGTGGACGGAATCAAGCTTTCAAAGGGAAATAGCTTCATCATGCCTTATGGCTACGGAACCGCCTGCCTTGAAGGCCACATGGAACTTGTAATCAGCTGCGAGTAAATTGGGTTAGGTACAATAAAATCTAGATTTATTCATTTTATTTCAAGCACCTTGTATGAGAGGTGCTTTTTTTATTTTGCAGATTTAAGTTATTGGTAACCAGTATAATATAGTTTAACTGATAATTTATTCTTGTCATCCATTCCATTTAATGTTAATATAGTCATATTATGTATAATATAACTATAAAAGGAGAATGTTATGACTGCGCCACTTTTTGATGTCAAGGCAAAATTTAGTGAATACGTTACCATGGCGGAGAATGGGGAGATTGTTGCCGTTACAAAGCATGGAAAGACTTCTGTTCTGCTGATCAGTCAGGAAACCCTGGAGCAGCTGACCAGTAAATCTGAAAGCTTCTCTGAGCATTACAGGAAATGGCGAAGGGATTGTGGAGAGGAAATTGATGATTCTTATTCTGCTTTTCTTGAAGGTTGCAGAAATATTTCCGGTTCAGTAATTGAAAATCCATTTGGTGGGGAAGAATGAATAAAATTTATCTTCTTGATACGAATATTGTCTCTGAGCCGACAAAAAAAATACCTAATGAAAATGTTCTTGTTCAGCTTGAATCAAAGACTCACCTTAGTGCCATTAGTATAGTTACTTGGGCAGAGTTATTGTACGGAATTGAAAATCTCCCTGCAGGAAAGAGGCGCACAAACATACAGGATTTTGTAATAAACCATGTAAATTCCCTATATGAAAAAATTCCATTTGACGAGCATGCTTCAGGAATTTATGCGAAGGTTTTGTATCAATATGAGAAATCAGGCCATACAGCAAAAATCCACGACCTTCAGATTGCTGCTACGGCCATTGCAAATGGAATGATTCTTGTTACGAGGAATACAAAGGATTTTTTGCCAATTGAAGGACTGATGGTAGAAAACTGGTTTTCCTGACAAAAAAATCCCGGCAGGAAATGTTCTGCTAGGATTAATATTTTACTTTGGTAAAGTATGCTGCTTATTCAGCCTTGTCGTCCTTCATGCAGAGTGAAAGCACGAGGGCGATTACGAATACTACGGCTACGCAGTTTCCGTTGAATACAGTCTGAACAATTTGTGGAAATGCGTTGAACATTTCTGGAATCTGTGTAAAGCCGATTCCAACGCTCAGTGAAAGGGCAGTGATTGTAATGTTCTTCTTTGATGTGCCGCACTTTGTGAGCATTTCGATTCCGCTTGTAACGATGGAACCGAACATCATGATGGTGCATCCGCCGAGAACTGCATCAGGCAGTGTTGCAAGAAGGGCACCGAATACAGGGAAGATTCCTGCGATTACAAGAACGGCAGCTCCCGTTGCAATTGCGATTCTGTTTACAACACCAGTCATGGCAACAAGGCCTACATTCTGGCTGAATGAAGTGATTGGGGAACATCCAAAAAGTCCGCCAAGGGCACTGATGAAACCGTCACATGCGATGGATCCCGAAGCTTCCTTTGTAGTAAGGTCGCGCTTAAGTCCAGAAGCACACATGGCAGAAGTGTCGCCTAAAGTTTCAGTTGCCGAAACAAGGTAAATGAGGATGAATGAGATGATGGCCCCTGCGTTGAAGGTTGGCTTGAACATCATGAATGCAGGCAGTCCGACGATTGGGCTTGAAGCAACAGGTGCAAAGTTAACCTTGCCAAAGCAGATTGCAAGGATGTAGCCTACGATGAGTGCAAAAAGAACTGAAAGGGACTTGAGGTAGTTCTTTGCAAAGTGGGAGAACACAAGTCCGCTTACAAGTGTCACTGTACCGATTGTCCAGTTCTGCCATGAGCCAAAGTCTGGGGCATATCCGCCGCCAAAGGAACGTGCACCTACTCCGAGAAGTGAGAATCCGATGGCGATTACAACGTTTGCTGCAACGATAGGCTTGATGAATCTAATCCAGTACTTGCCAAAGAGTCCGAGGATTCCTTCAACAAGACCGCCAACGATAACGGCACCAACAATTGCACCATAACCAAACTGTGCTCCGATGCCGCATGCAATTCCAACGAAAGTAAAGCTGATTCCCATGACGATTGGAAGGCGTGAACCGATTTTCCAGAGGGGAAAGAGCTGGATGAAAGTTCCGATACCTGCGATGAGCATTGCAGACTGAATGAGGCGTGCCACATTGTCCTGACCGATTCCGCATGCGCCTGCGATGATCATGATTGGCGTGATGTTTGCAACGAACATTGCGAGAACGTGCTGCATTCCGAATGGAAGTCCCTTGAGCGGATTGATTTTTCCGTCAAGTTCATAGATTTCCTGCATTTTTTCCATAATGAACTCCTGATTTATTTTGAATAGGCCACTGTAATGTGCCTGTCATTTCCTGAAATTGATTTTCTTGGGTTCTACTTCCATTGATTCAACAATGGCAAGGGATTCAAGGTGGTATCCCAAGTTGCGGATGAACTGGCCGCCCGGCTGGAATCCCTTTTCGATGGCGATGCCGATGCCTGCAACTGTTGCCCCAGCCTGGTTCAGGATGGAAATCAATCCCTGTAGTGCAGCCCCGTTTGCAAGAAAGTCATCCACGATCAGAATGCTGTCATCCTTGCTGATGTATTTTTTTGTGACTACAACGGTGTTTCTCGTCTTGTGGGTGAATGATTCAACTTCTGCTGAATAAACGTCGTCGCCAAGATTCAGTGACTTTGACTTTTTTGCAAAGACCACGGGAACCTTGAATTTTGCCGCAACAAAACATGCGATGGCGATTCCTGATGCTTCCACAGTCAGAACCTTTGTCACTTTTTCGGACTTGAACCTTTTGTAGAATTCCTTACCGATTTCTTCAAGAAGGGCAACGTCCAGCTGATGATTTAAAAAACTGTCGACGCGAAGAATGTTTCCTTCCTTTACGATGCCGTCCTTGAGGATTCTCTGTTCCATGAAGTTAAGTTTCTTTTCCATGGGGGAATTATAGCAGTTCGGTGCAGGAAAAAAAAGTACTTGCTGCTGAGGATTGAATTCCTGACGTTAAAATAGTGTGCGCTGTGGATCTCTTTGCTGGAATTCTGCAAGGTACGAGAATGTGTCTCTTGGCCTGTACATGATTCCCTTTTCAGTGCAGAATTTTTTTATCATCTGGTAAAGGCTGTCTGAATTGGGACTGCCAACTTCATAGCTTGATCCAAATTGGCGGATGTATTTATCCCGTAGTCCTGGGAAGTTTTCGTCGAGGCATCTGTAGAAGTACTGTCGGTTGCCATCTCTCAGGGTCAGTCCGATTCCAAAAACAACCAGTCCCTTGACTCCTGCAGAGGCGCACATTTCAAGAAGGGAAGAAATGTTTTCCCTGGTGTCGTTTATGTATGGTAGAAAAGGGCTCAGCCAAACAACGGTAGGGATTCCTTCCTTCTTTGCTTCCATCAGTACGCTGAATCTTTCACTTGTTGCGCAAACATTTGGTTCGATTTTCTTGCAGAGGGAATCGTCGGCTGTAGTCAGGGTCATTTGAAGAACTGCTTTTGTATGCAAGTTGATGTTCTTTAAAATGTCAAAATCCCTCAGTACCAGTGAACTTTTTGTATGGACAGTTGCTCCAAATCCATGATTTCTGATTACTTCAAGGCATCCACGGGTGATCAAGAGTTCCTTTTCGCAGGGCATGTAGGGGTCGCACATGGCTCCGGTTCCTACCATGATTTTTTTTCTTTTTGCCTTTAATGCTGAATCCAAAAGTTCAACGGCATTTTCCTTGACCTCGATGTCTTCAAAGGGCAGGGGCGTGTGGTAGCAGGTGCTTCGTGAGTCGCAGTAGATGCAGCCATGGGTACAGCCCCGGTATGGATTTATACCAGTGCCGCCGTTGCTTGTAAGGATTGATTTAGCCTTGATGAATTTCATGACTTCATTATAGCATTTAAAACATGACATGTTGCGTCATGTAAGGAAATTGAAGGGCTCTGTCGTCGCCGTCCTGGCTCCTCCGGCGCCCCGTCTACGTTCGCTTACGCCGACCTCCTGTCGGCTCATCCTCGCATCTGCTCGGCGCTCACTCCGCGGTTCGACTCCCTCAATTACAATGAGTTTATGAGTTTTTTTGCTTGCAAAAAATGGCGCGGACTGCGCCAAACATAAACTCAAAGAAAAAAGGACTTCCAATATGGAAGTCCTTTTTGACTAGCTCCAACGGGAGTCGAACCCGTCTTTCGACCTTGAGAGGGTCACGAACTAAACCGATATTCGA
>JAKSLY010000021.1 GCA_024400955.1 Treponema sp. | reverse complement strand
TAGTCATTCCCTTGGCATACATAGAGATAATCTTGTCATCAATGGCAGAAATGTCCTTCTGACGCTTCTGAACGATTTTAGGCTCAAATGTACTCTGCCTGTCCTGAGGAACGTCAATATCGAACTCACCATACTTGCTTCTTACTCGCTTTGTCTTGGTGCCGTTACGATAATTGGACTCCGGTGAGCGTTCATACTTGTCATATCCAAGATGCTCATCCATTTCAGCTTCCATCATTTCCTGAATGGTACCGCCATGGCATTGGGAAAGGCCCTGCTCAGTGCCAACGCGGACATGCAGCGCATTGATGACGTAATGGACTATCCGTCTCCAAAAATCTTTAAGGAACAGGTGGAAGGTACCGAGGAAGAATCGGAGGAAAGCCTTGAGCCTGTGCAGAAGCTTGAAGGCTATGTTTCTTTGCGGAATGTTGTCTTTGGCTACAGTCCATTGGCAGCTCCGCTTTTAAACGGCCTTGACCTTGAGCTTACGCCTGGAAAGAGGGTTGCCCTTGTTGGGGCCACCGGTTCCGGCAAGTCCACCATCGGCAAGCTGGTGAGCACCCTTTATTCCCCATGGAGCGGCGAAATTCTTTTTGACGGAAAACCCTTGAGCCAGATAAGGCGCCGTGACTTTACTGCTTCCGTGTCTGTGGTAGACCAATCCATTTTCCTTTTTGAAGGAACTGTCAGGGACAACCTTACCATGTGGAATTCCACCATTCCCGAGGAAGTGTACATTCAGGCTGCAAAGGATGCATGCATCCACGAGGAAATTTCTTCGCGCCCGGAAGGATATTCTTCCATGGTTGCAGAAGGTGGCCACAATTTTTCCGGCGGCCAGAGGCAGCGTCTTGAGATTGCACGCGCCCTTGCCACAAACCCAAGGATCCTCATCATGGACGAGGCCACAAGTTCCCTCGATGCAATTACGGAACAGGTTGTTGCCCGCAACATAAGCCGCCGCGGTTGCACAAGCATCATCATTGCCCACCGTCTGAGCACTATCCGCGACTGTGACGAGATCATCGTTCTTGACCATGGCAATGTGGTTCAGCGTGGCACTCACGAAGAGCTGTACAACGTTGAAGGAACCTATAGAAATCTAGTTAAGACAATGTAAATATGGAAGAAAATAAATTTAAGATCGACAATACCAACTTCCTCACCTTTGATGGACGCGCTGAATCTTCTGCAAGAGCCGTTAGGATCACCCGTGGAACAGCATACCTTTATGCCGTAAAAAAACTTGCTGACGGAAGGACGGGTGCAAGGCATGAAGTTGCAGTCTTCAGTGAGGGCGACATTTGCCCCAATGTTCCACCGTCGGAATTCTATCTTTTTATTCTTGCAGGAACTGGCGACACGGAAGCTGAATTCATTTTTCCCCAGGGGGAAGAACTGGAAAAACTTTCTGCCCACGGCATGGATCTTTCCAGGACGGAAACTGAGCGCATCCAGAAGGAAGCTGCCCTTGAGTCAGAGCGTTCCGTTGAACAGCAGAAGCGTTCCCGTGACATTTTCTGCGGATCCCTTGCAAGCATTTCTTCCGTGGTCAACAAGGAAAGCGAAACGAGCCTTATCTTTGGGGATGAAGATTCCCAGCTTGTGAAGGTTTTTAAGATCATCGGAAAAAGGATGGGCTTTGCCGTAAAGACCATTGAGGGAAGAAAGTATGACAGCACCAAGGCCGGTGTAAACCTCCTTGCAAAGGACAACACTATCCGCGTCAGGGAAGTTGCCCTTCGTTCAAGCTGGTACAAGGAAGACAACGGTGACCTGATTGCATTCTATAACCCGGAAAAAAACATTGACCTTGATGGCATGGGTCCTGATTCTTCCCCAGGCTCTGGCCTTAAGGCTGTGGCCCTTCTTTACAGGAAGAATTCCTATGTGCTTGTGGATCCTGAGGACAATTTCCATATTCCGGTCACCAAGGAAATTGTTGCAAAGATTCATCCCATGGCTTTCATGGCTTACCGTTCCATCACGGAAGAAAAGATAACCATCAGGGCAATCTGCGGTTTTGTATTTTCCCACATTAAGGCCGACATCCTTCGCTATGTTCTCATAGGACTTTTGTGCACCTTGATTGGACTCATCACTCCGTCAATTACGCGCCATTTTATCGATGAGGTGATTCCGCAGGCTGCAAAGAACACGGCACTGCAGATCTGCTTTGTGGTTTTCATGACAAACATTGCAAGCCTTGTTGGCGGCATGGCAAAATATTTTGCAAACCTCCGCATGGACACCCGCGCAGACTCCGACCTTCAGGCTGCCGTTACCGACAGGCTTTTAAAGCTTCCCGTAGATTTCTTCAAGAACTATTCTGCCGGAGACTTGTCTTCAAGGCTTTTGATGGTAAACACAATCCAGAAAAAGATCTTTGACATTGCCCTCGGCTGCTTTACCAATTTCATATTCAGCTTTGTCTACCTGATCCAGGAATTCAGGTACTGCGGATATTTTGCCAAGTGGGGAATCCTCTTCTGTTTTGTTCCCCTTTTAATTTCCATCTGCTCGAGCCTGCTTGCATTCAAGTGGCAGAAGATTCTTCTGGAAAGCCAGGGAAAGCTGCAGGGCCTCATGCTCCAGATCCTGAACGGTAACGAAAAGATCAACGTTTCAAATTCCCACAGGCAGATCTTTAACGTGTGGACAAGGGAATTCATTCCGCAGACAAGGCTTGGATGCAAGCTTTTGAAGATTGAAAACGTCACATCGGTTATCACGGGCGTTTTTCCGACATTGGTCAGCATCATGTTCTACCTGCTTTACGGTGTTGCCATTCAGCATAAGAAAATTGAGGGGCTTACCACGGGTTCCTTCATGGCATTCCTTTCTGCATTCAGTTCCTTCCAGGGGGCATTCCTTGGTCTTGCCAATTCACTTTTTTCCATCAAGGATATTGTTCCAATGTACAGGCGGGTAAAGCCACTTCTTGAAGAAAAGCCGGAGATCGACGGATATAAGCCGAGCATCGGCCACCTGAATGGCGACATTGAGGTAAGCCACGTTAACTTCCGCTATTCAAAGGACGCACCACTTGTCCTTAAGGACATCAGCATGACAGTCCATCCCGGGGAATTTGTTGCCGTTGTTGGAACTTCCGGTGCGGGCAAGTCAACCCTGCTCAGGATGCTTCTTGGTTTTGAAAAGCCTGAAAGCGGTTCGATTTATTACGACGAGACGGACATCAATTCCGTTGACATCGGATCCCTGCGCCGCCAGATGGGTGTGGTTCTTCAGAATGACACGGTAATGCTCGGTTCAATCCTGCAGAACATTGTGGGCAGTTCCGGCCTTAAGGAATCCGATGCGTGGGAGGCTGCAAAAAAAGTTGCCTTTGACAAGGACATTGACCAGATGCCCATGGGAATGCTTACCATGGTTCCTGCAGGCGGCGGCACCCTTTCCGGCGGTCAGCTCCAGCGACTGATAATTGCCAGGGCCATCATCAAGAATCCAAACGTGCTTATCTTTGACGAGGCAACCAGCGCACTGGACAACATCACCCAGGAAGTTGTAAGGAAGAGCCTTGATGAACTTAAGATTACGAGAATCATCATAGCCCATCGACTGAGTACCATCATCAATGCCGACAGGATTTATGTAATGGATCACGGCGAGATTGTGGAAACCGGAACCTACGACAGCCTGATGAAGGCCGGCGGATATTTTGCCCAGCTTGCCAAGCGGCAGAGCCTTTAGGATTACAAGAAGGAAGTGTTTATGAAGATGAATAAAAAAATAAGTGCAGTTTTGCTGGGCGCCCTTGCCCTTGCTGTTCTTGCTTCGTGCAGCAGCGATGACCCTGTTGCATTAAGAAAGAAGGCCCTTAAGAAACTCTATGAAGAAAAGGGCACCGTAAAGATTGCTGTTGCCAACAGTTACCAGACCAACATTTCTTCCGAATGGAATGGAATTGAGCTTGCCCAGGAAGTCATAGAAAAAGAGGACATTCTCGGAAAGAAGCTTGAGGTGGTTAAGTTTGACGATGGTGGAACTGCAATCACCGGTTCCAACACGGCATACAAGATTTGTTCCGACAATGAAATTTGCGCTGTCATCGGCCACGGGTATTCGGACATTTCCATTCCGGCTTCCACGATTTATCAGTACTACGGAATACTGATGTTCAACACTTCTTCAACTGCTCCACGCCTTACCATGAACAACAATCCACTCATTGTGCGCAACATTCCCGACGACAACCTTCTTGGAAAAAGGGCAGCGGAACTTTGTGCAGAAAAAAAATTCGGTCGCGTGCTGATCTATTACCTTGACATGGCGGCGGCCAACAGTCTTGCCAACAGCTTTGAGTTCAATTCCATCGAAAAAAAGATTACCGTTGTTTCCAGGGACAGCTATGAGCTTACGACATCGGAGGCGGATTTTAACGAGGTCTTTGAAAAGTGGAAGAACGACTTTATCTTTGATGCAGTTCTTCTTGCGGGAACAAACCCGGGCATCGGTACCATCGTCAAGCAGATGCGCCAGTGCGGAATCACCTGTCCTGTAATCGGTGCCGATTCCTTTGAAGACAATGTTTTCAAGAAGCAGTTTGGCAGCGAGGAAAACGGAAGAATTTTTGCCGTGACGAATTTCAACCAGCATTCGGAATACCAGCCTTACAGGGAATTCCGTGATGCCTATGTTGCAAAATATTCCATGGAGCCAGACTATGAGGCAATGCAGGCCTATGACGCAATGATGGTTCTTGCAAGGTCAATCCACATGGCAGGTTCATCGCAGCCGGAAGATATTGTCACAATTCTTAAGGGCGAACTTTGGAAGGAAGCCGCGGGACCTTATTCCTTTACCCAATCGGGTGACATAAAGAACAACGTTGTCTACAAGAAGGAATTCCTGGACGGGGAATTTGTGCTGGTGACAAAAAAAGACATGTAAAAACTGCAGGCATCTTTGGAAATCGGAAAAGTTTTTTAGATGTGCTTCAAGTAAAATTCTATTCCTGAATATATACCTATTGACTTGATAGGAAAATTGATTGTATAACTTTATATACCTACTTGTTTAATAGGCATAATATTCAGGAGGATAATGATGTTGAAGATTTCCACACGCGGTCAGTATGCACTTTTAATAATGACAAGTCTTGCAGAACAGGATCCGGAAAAATTCATTCCCCTGAAGATCTTATCCCACAGGCACAATCTTTCCACAAAGTACCTGGAGCAGATTCTGATTCAGCTTGGAAAATCCGGGCTTGTCATTGGCGTCAGGGGAAGCAACGGCGGGTATAAGCTTGCAAAAAAGTCGGCTGACTATTCTGTAGGGGAGATCCTCCGTTCCACGGAAGGTGAGATTTCCGTTCATTCCAATGGAGACGGCAAGACTGTTTCCAATGTGGGCAACGATTTTTTCTGGAATGATTTTGATGCAAAGGTAAACAGTTACCTGGACAATATGAGCCTGCAGTTCCTTGTTGAAAAAAACAAGGAGTATGTGGGCTTTGATTACTGCATTTAGGCAAGGGCCATGCGGTTAATGGCAATCAAGGGCAGTGCTTCCACGGGGAGTGCTGCTTTTTTTTTCGAAAAAATAATTGCAAAACCTATTGACTAAATAGGTAAATAACAGTATCGTGCAAATACCTATTGGATTAGTAGGTAAATACAAAAAAAGACGAAACATTTTCATGAGGAGGTTTAGAATGAAAAAGTCGTTAATTGTTAGAATCAGCGTTGCTGCAGTTTTGATTTCTGTTATGGGAGCTTTTTCTGGTTGTGAAAAAAAAGAAGCCTCTGCAAGGAAAGTTACCTTGACCAATGTTTCTTATGATCCGACACGCGAGCTGTACCAATCTTATAATGAAGCCTTTGCAAAGTATTATAAGGAAAAGACAGGAGTTGAAGTTGAAATTTCCCAGAGCCACGGGGGTTCCGGAAAGCAGGCACTGGAAGTTGCAAACGGCAATGATGCCGATGTTGTAACCCTTGCACTGGAATGGGATGTCCAGGCAGTTGCCGATGCAGGTCGCATCACTGACAAAAACTGGGTAAAGAAGTTTCCGCTGGATTCTTCGCCTTACACATCCACAATCGTTTTCCTTGTACGCAAGGGAAATCCCAAGAACATCAGGGACTGGGATGATGTTGTAAAACCAGGGGTAGGCGTAATTACACCAAACCCAAAGACTTCTGGTGGTGCCCGCTGGAACTACCTTGCAGCCTGGGCCTATGCACAAAAGCATGGTCTTGATGCAAAGGACTTTATTGCAAGGCTTTACAAGAATGTTGTTGTCCTTGATTCCGGAGCACGTGGAGCTACAAACAGCTTTGTCCAGAACAAGCAGGGTGATGTTCTTCTTGCATGGGAAAATGAAGCATTCCTTTCCATTGCAGAAGATCCTGATGGATACGAAATCATTACGCCAAGCATTTCGATTCTTGCACAGCCAAGCGTTGCAATCGTAGACGAAGTTGTTGACTTTAGGAAGACACGCGAGGTTGCCACGGAATACCTGAACTATCTTTATTCCGAGGAAGCCCAGAGAATTGAAGGAAAGAATTTTTACCGCCCTTCAAATCCTGAAATCCTTAAGGAATTCAGCAATGTCTTTGACCTGAACGTAAGCCTTGTGACAATTGCAGAGTTTGGCGGTTGGGCAAAGGCTCAGAAGGAACATTTTGCCGATGGCGGAATCTTTGACCAGATTTACGAAAAGAAATAAGTAAGAGGTAAGCGGATGAAAAAACGGAGCAAAAGGGTAATTCCAGGATTTGGAATTTCAATGGGAATCACAATAACCATTTTGAGTCTTGTAGTTTTGATTCCGCTGGCCTCTCTCATCATTTATTCTTCCACACTTTCCCTTGGGGAATTTGTGGAAACTGTAACCCGCCCAAGAGTCTTGTACAGCTTTTGGGTAAGTTTTCTTACGGCCTTTGTTGCAACCCTTGTAAATGCAGTCATGGGAATTGTAATTGCATGGGTTTTAGTTCGCTATGAATTTCCCGGAAAAAAAATAATGGACGGAATCATCGAGCTTCCCTTTGCGCTTCCTACGGCCGTTGCAGGAATCTCCCTTACATCCCTTACAACCGACCAGGGAATTCTTGGAAAATTCTTTGCCCAGTTTGGAATAAAGATTGCATACACAAAACTGGGAATCATCTTTGCATTGATTTTTGTCGGCATTCCATTTGTCGTTCGTTCAGTTCAGCCTGTCCTTGAAAAATTTGAAGGAACCTATGAAGAGGCTGCAAGCGTTATGGGTGCAAGCCGTGCAACGATTTTCTGGAAGGTAATTTTTCCGGAACTAAAGCCAGCCCTGTTTACTGGAGCCGGCCTTGCCTTTGGACGATGCATCGGTGAATACGGAAGCGTTGTCTTTATCGCAGGAAACACTCCCTTTGACACGGAAATTACTCCGCTCATCATCATGAGCGAGCTTCAGGCTTTTGAATATCCAAAGGCAACTTCAATCGCCCTCGTCATGCTGGGCTTTTCATTCTTGATTCTGTTTGCAGTAAATATGATTCAATCCCACAACATGAAAATTCTTGAAGGAAGAAGGGGGTAGTTAATAATGGAAGAAAACCGAACAAAGCAGGAAAACAGGACGGTAAAGATTTTGCTGATTGCCTTGAGCACCGTATTCCTTGTTGTAATGCTGATTTTTCCCCTTGTTTCCGTAATCGTGAATTCGCTGCACAAGGGCTGGAAATTTTACACAAGTTCCATTGGCGACACTTATACCCTAAAGGCTTTTGGCCTTACATTAAGGGCTACCCTTTGGGCTTTGCTGATAAACACCTTCTTTGGACTTTTTGCTGCCTGGACTGTAACAAAGTTCCACTTTAAGGGAAAGAAGGTTTTGACAACATTGATTGACCTTCCTGTAACCGTAAGCCCCATTATTGCAGGCTTGATATTCATCCTGATTTTTGGCCGCCAGAGTCCGATTTATCCTCTTTTGATGAAGATGCATTTTAAGGTGGTCTTTGCAGTTCCGGGAATTATTCTTGCGACTGTATTTGTTACCTTTCCTTTTGTGAGCCGTGAACTGATTCCGGTTTTGAATACTCAGGGAACAGACGAGGAAGAAGCGGCTGCCTTGATGGGGGCAAACTTTTTTACGATCTTTACAAAGATAACTTTCCCTCACATCAAGTGGGCATTCCTTTATGGAATAGTCTTGTGCACTGCACGAGCAATGGGAGAGTTTGGTGCGGTCAGCGTTTTGAGCGGCCATATCCGTGGAAAGACAAACACCCTTCCGTTGCATGTTGAGATTCTGTTTAACGAGTTTCATTACTACGATGCCTTTGCCGTAAGTTCCATTCTTGTGATGATGGCAATTGTGGTTCTGGTGATACGGAGCGTGGTGGAACATTTTGGGCAGAAGGATGGAGAATAGAAAATGTACGTTGAGCTTAAAAACATAAACAAGAATTACGGAAACTTTAAGGCTTCCAATAACGTGAACTTTGGAATCGAAAAGGGAAAGCTTGTGGCTCTTCTTGGGCCTTCAGGGTCCGGAAAGACTACCATCTTGAGAATGATTGCAGGCCTTGAAAAACAGGATTCCGGCGACATCCTCATTGACGGCAAGGTTGTAAACGACATCCATCCTTCGGAACGCGGCATCGGTTTTGTATTCCAGAATTATGCCCTGTTCCGATACATGACGGTTGAACAGAACATTGCCTTTGGCCTTAAGGTGCAGAAGGCAGACAAGACATTCATCAGACAGCGCGTTGCAGAACTTGTTGAACTTGTTGGACTTAAGGGAATGGAGAAACGCTACCCAAGCCAGCTTAGCGGCGGACAGAGGCAGCGTGTTGCATTTGCCCGTGCCCTTGCTCCAAATCCACAGCTTCTTCTTTTGGATGAACCCTTTGCCGCCATTGATGCAAAGGTCCGCAAGGAACTCAGAACCTGGCTCAGGGAAATGATCACGAAGCTTGGAATTACATCGATTTTTGTTACCCACGACCAGGATGAAGCAATTGAAGTAAGCGACGAGATCATCGTTACAAACAAGGGCGGCGTTGAGCAGGTTGGAACTCCCATCGACATTTACCAGAATCCAAAGACACCGTTTACGGCACAGTTCTTTGGCCAGGTTTCCTATCTTAAGGATTACAGGAGCTTCAAGAGCTTTGAAAATATCGACGGCTTTGAAAAGGCTTTTGTCCGCCCGGAATTTGTGCGCATTACAAAAAGCGACCACATCGAAAAGTTCCCGGTTTCTGTCAGTGAAGGCATTGTAAAGTCGGTGCTTTTCCGCGGAACCCACACGGAACTTGTGGTCGAAGTTAACGGTGAAGAAATTGCCGCCACACGCCGTCTTGAGGTGCGTCCGGTAAAAGTTGGTGAAAAGGTTCATGTCCTTTTGTACAAGGTGTTCCTGATTAAAAACGGTCAGCTTATTCAGATCGAAAATGAGCTGATGAAAGAAGACGTAACTATTGTTTGATGTGTAGGAGGGAGGAGCCCCTCCCTGCGCGCCCACTTCGTTGGTCGCTACCCACCCTGCGGGGAGTTCCCCGCAACGCCCCCTTTATGGAGTCCCAGATGAAAATTGAAAAAAATGCTTCAGATGTACTGATTATCGGTGGAGGAACTGCCGGCTGTTACTGTGCAATAAAGCTTGCAGAGGAAGATCCTTCCTTAAGGATTACGATTGTAGAAAAGGCAAACATCAAGCGTAGCGGCTGTCTTGCTGCAGGCGTAAATGCCCTCAATGCCTATATTTCTGAAGGTCACGTTCCCCAGGATTACGTGGACTATGCAAGTAACGATGCCAACGGTATTGTCCGCAGTGACCTTCTTCTGAGCATGAGCGAGCACCTGAATGATGTTACCCATGACCTTGAAAAGCGTGGTCTTGTAATCTTAAAGGATGAAAATGGAAAATACGTTACCCGTGGATGGAGAAACCTTAAGATCAACGGGGAAAATATTAAGGTAATTCTTGCAGACGGAGTTAAGCAGCACAAGAACATTAAGGTCTTGAATCACGTGAACGTAACGGACTTAAAGTGGGCTGATAATTCTGAAGGCGAGATGTCGAAAGAAAACCATTTGGAAACCCGAAGGATTTCCGGTGCCTACGGATTCAGTGTAAATGAAAAAACTGCCTATGATTTTTCTGCAAGAGCTGTTCTTATTGCAACTGGTGGAGCTGCCGGTTTGTATAAGCCAAATAACCCTGGATTCAGCCGCCACAAAATGTGGTATCCGCCATTTAATACCGGGGCAGGTTACGCCATGGGAATTCTTGCCGGGGCTGAAATGACAACCTTTGAGATGCGCTTTATTGCCCTTCGCTGCAAGGATACGATTGCGCCGACTGGAACAATTGCCCAGGGTGTTCATGCAAAGCAGCTCAATTCCTTGGGACAGGTTTACGAAACAGAATACGGCTTACGAACCAGCGAGCGCTGCTATGGAACTGTGGAAGAAAACCGCAAGGGGCACGGTCCGTGCTATCTGGGGACTGTCGGAATTTCCAGCGACCAGGAGCAGGATCTGTACAAGGCATATCTTAACATGGCGCCAAGCCAGACACTTAAATGGATTGAAGACGGTAAGGGGCCGTCGGCTTACAATGTGGAAGTTGAAGGAACGGAACCTTACATTGTTGGCGGTCATACGGCAAGCGGATTCTGGATTGACAACAGCCGCCGCACAAGCCTCAAGGGACTTTTTGCCGCAGGAGATGTTGCAGGTGGCGCTCCACAAAAATATGTTACCGGTGCTTTGGCCGAGGCAGAAATTGCCGCAGAGGGAATTTTGCAGTTTTTGAAGGGAGAAGAGATAAATGGCTGTCATGCTGAACTTGTTTCAGCATCTCCATTTGAGGCCTATGAAAAATACCTTTCGAATGCAAAAACGGAATTGACCATTGAACAGCTTGAGGAAGCAATGCAGAAAGTAATGGACGAGTACGCAGGCGGAATCAGGACAGACTACATTTACAATGAATCACGCCTTGAAATTGCAAGGGTGAAGATTGGTGAGCTGCAGAAAATTCTTCCAACACTTGCTGCTTCCGACATGGACGAGCTTTTGAGAATCTACGAAATCCGTGAGCGCCTTATTGTCTGCAAGGTTCTGATTGAACACCTTCTTGCAAGAAAGGAAACCCGATGGCACAGTTTTGGAGAAAATGCAGATTACCCTGAAACAAATCCTGAGTTTAAGAAGTATGTGAATTCCATAATGGGTGAAAATGGCGAAGTGAAAATTTTATTCAGGGAACTGATTTAAAGCGGGTTTTAGGGTGCAACCCTAGGAGAGGGGGTAGGACGCAACGGCGGAAACGAAGTTTCCAGAGTGCGGCCGTAGGGGCAGGCGCCCCACAAGGAGAAAAAAATGAGTGTAAGATTTGATGAAAATAAATGTGTCGGTTGCGGTGCCTGCGTTGAAGTTTGTCCTGGCAATCTCATTAAGCTGAACGGTGAAAAAAAAGCTTTCATTACTCACGTGCGCGACTGCTGGGGTTGTACAAGCTGCATCAAGGAATGCCCAAGGACTGCCATTAAATTTTTCCTTGGCGCGGACATTGGCGGTAAGGGCAGCACCATGACTGTCAGGAACACTGCTGAAAATTCCCTGTGGACAATCAACAAATATGACGGCACTCAGGTTGAAATTCTGATTAACAAAAAGGACGCAAATAAATACTAGGGGAGTTAGCGAAAGGGGTTCAAACTAGAGGAAGGTAAAAATAATATATAAACCTATTGACATAGTAGGAAATAGAATGTATATTCAACCTATAAAACAAGTAGGAAAATATCCATTTTTAGGGAGTTCTATATGTCAGATCTATCACATCTTGATGAACTGGAAGCAGAAGCAATCTATATCATCCGCGAAGTAGCTGCTGAATGTGAAAAGCCGGTTATGCTTTATTCCATCGGAAAGGACAGCTCGGTTATGCTTCACCTTGCACTTAAGGCCTTTTATCCGGAAAAACCGCCGTTTCCTTTCATGCACATTGATACAACGTGGAAGTTCAAGGAGATGATAAAATTCCGTGACCACGTAGCACAAAAATATGGCCTGGACATGATCGTATATTCCAACGAAGAAGGAATCAAGAATGGAATCAATCCCTTTGATCATGGCTCGGCTTACACTGATATTATGAAGACACAGGCTCTCAAGCAGGCTCTCACAAAGTACGGTTTTACTGCAGCCTTTGGTGGCGGACGTCGTGATGAAGAAAAGTCACGTGCCAAGGAACGCGTTTTCAGTTTCCGTAACAGTGCCCAGGCATGGGATCCAAAAAATCAGCGCCCGGAAATGTGGAAGCTTTACAACACGCAGATTCACAAGGGAGAAAGCATGCGCGTGTTCCCTTTGAGCAACTGGACTGAGAAAGACATCTGGCAGTACATCCAGCGCGAGAATATTGAAATCGTAAGCCTTTATTCTTCCGCAGTCCGTCCAATTGTACGCCGCGACGGAAACATAATCATGGTTGACGATGACCGTCTCAAGCTTTTGCCTGGGGAAAAAATTGAAAACATTTCGGTGCGCTTCAGAACTTTGGGCTGCTATCCTTTGACTGGTGGCGTTGAATCGACAGCCGTAACCCTTGACGAAATCATCGATGAAACCTTGAGTTCCGTAACTTCTGAACGTACAAGCCGTGTCATCGACAAGGACGGAGGGGCTGCAAGCATGGAAAAACGCAAAAGGGAAGGGTATTTCTAAAAAGGGGGAGGAGCCCCTCCCTGCGGCCGCACGCCAGGAGCTTAGGCTCCTTCTGTTGCGTCCTACCCACCCAGCGGGGACACCCCGCAACGCCCCGATTTTTTGGAGAACTTTATGAACGGACTTTTAAAATTTATAACATGTGGATCAGTTGATGACGGAAAATCCACACTTATTGGACATATTCTTTACGATGCAAAACTTCTGTATACTGATCAGGAAGAAGCGCTGGCATTGGATTCAAAGGTTGGAAGCCGTGAAGGTAAAATTGACTATTCACTTTTGCTTGACGGTCTCATGGCAGAACGCGAGCAGGGAATTACAATTGATGTTGCCTACCGTTACTTCAACACGGAAAAGAGAAGCTTCATCGTTGCAGATACTCCGGGTCACGAAGAATACACACGCAACATGGCAGTAGGGGCATCCTTTGCTGACCTTGCAATTATTCTTGTAGACGCAAAGCAGGGTGTTCTGGTACAGACCCGCCGCCACAGCCGCATCTGTTCTTTAATGGGAATCAAGCATTTTATTTTTGCCGTAAACAAAATGGATTTGGTTGGTTACAGCGAGGAACGCTTTGGTGAAGTGACAAAACAGATTTCGGAAATCGTTGCCGAGCTCAATCTTCCAAACATTCAGATTATTCCGGTTTCTGCAACGGAAGGTGACAACGTAACAAAACAGTCGTCAAACATGGCCTGGTACAAGGGCCCGACAATTCTTGCCCATCTTGAAGACGTGGTGGTTGAACCTGCCGAAACTGCCTCGGAAGGCAAGAAATTCTACATGCCGATTCAGCGTGTATGCCGTCCTAACCATGAGTTCCGTGGTTTCCAGGGACAGATCGAAGATGGAGAAATTTCTGTAGGCGATGAAATCACAACATTGCCAAGCGGAGAAAAAGCCAAGGTAAAGAAGATCATAAACGGCTTTAAGGAAGTTCAGACTGCCGTAAAGGGTCAGGCTGTAAACATTTCCCTTGACCGTGAAGTTGACGTAAGCCGCGGATGCGTTTTTGAAATTAACGAAAACCTTAAGCTTGCAAATTCTGTTACGGCAACACTTTTGTGGATGGACGACTCAAAGCTTGAAAACGGAAAGAATTTTTTTGTAAAGCTTGGAACAAAACAGCTTCCTGCCATCGTAACGGGAATCAAGTATACGGTTGATGTAAACAGTGGCGAACACAAGGACGCAGATTCTTTAAGTAAAAATGAAATTGCAGTCTGCGACATTTCTTTCAGCGACACCATTGTTGTTGACGAATTCAAGAACCACAAGGTGCAGGGCGAACTCATTCTTATCGACCGCATCACAAACATGACAAGTGCATGTGGTGTTGTTGAAGAAGTTCACGCAGGCGAAAGTTTCGGCTATTCAGCAAACGTTGATGGAGCAAAGCGTGCCGGTCTTAAGGGGCAGTCTGCAAAGGTATTTGAATTCCTTCTTGGAAAGAATGGAGTGACTGGAGAAATTCTGCAGAAGATTGAAAAACGTCTCTACGAAGGTTTGCGCCACACTTATCTTTATACACCGGTAGTTGGTGAAGATTATGCAAATGTGGTAAACCATCTTGTAGATGCAGGTTTAATTGTATTGCTTGCTCTGGATGAACATGTTGAACTCAATGAAAAACTTAGGGCAGAATCTTTCTACCTAAAGGGCTTGCAGGAAAACCTTACAGCCGTTAGCATTGATGATGTAACCGAACAGATTAAGAAGTCAAGTGCCTTTGAAAACGTAAGTTCTGATAATTATTCGATATAATAAAGTTCTGTTATAAAAGCACTGCCAGTTAAGTCGAGACTGTTAAAACCGCTAGCTAGCGGTTTTGCTAGACTCGGACCGATTGGTAGTGTTTTCATGATTACAGTTGCACTTTTTATTCAGGAGAATTACCTTGAGACGAACACTTTATGCTGATTATAAAATGATTAACGCTCAAGGTTATCTTTCCCTTGAAAATAAAATAGAAGAATTGCTGGCATCCGGTGTTGATGAGATCCTTGTGAAACCAGTTTTAATGTCAGACGGTTATGAGGCAAAAAAATTAAGGGAACGGGTTTCCGTTTATAAAGGCCGTTTCAGGAAGATTGAATTCGGCTTTCCAGTCCTGGGGACTTTGGAGAACATTAATTCTTTTGCCGATCTTTTGATTAAGGAAATTGGTTTTAGTTCTGAGTTTGAATATTGCCTTGTTGGGCACGGTTCTAAAAATGGTTCCAACAGGGAATACTTTGAACTTTCAGACGTTTTACATTCAAAAGGCATTTTAAATGTGGAAGTTGCCTGCCTAACAGGTGAGGGCAACATTAATTCCTATTTGGAAAAGGCTGGGAAAAAAACTGGGCAATCAGGGGGCGAAAAACCAAAAGGCATTCAGGTTTATCCCCTTTTGATTAATCTTGGTGTTCACATCAGGCAGGACATTTTTGGAACGGATGATGGCGAAGAAAAAAGCTTTGTTCAGATTCTGGAAGAAAATGGTTTTTCCGTCGTGAAAAATCCCGTGCCCCTAAGTCGTTTTGAATCTTTTAAGGCAAGGTATCTGGATGAAAACACAAAACTCCCTAATTAAAAGAATTATTCTGCTTGCAATTATATCCCTTGCAGTGAATCAGGTTTATGCAAAAAGTCGTTCTTCAAAAAATCCAGGAACTGTAGTGGCCCTGTCAAAGTCCGTGACAGAAATGTGGCTTTTGGCTGGCGGCGAAATTGCCGGGACAACTGATGACGCCCTGGAACTTTCTGGTGCCGAAAAAGCTGTTTCCGTTGGAAGCCTTACAACATCTTCCCTTGAAGCAATTGTTTCCTTGAATCCTGATTTTGTGATTCTTATCCAGGATATTCCCCTTCACAAAAAGCTTTATGGAAATCTTAAAAGCATTGGAATCAGGACTTACATTGCCGATGTAAAATGCTTTGCAGATTACGACAGGGTCTTAAGGGACTTTACTGAATTAACCGGGCGCAGCGACTTGTATAATAAAAATGTCGTTGATGTAAAAAAGGAAATTGATGAACTTGTTGGAAGAAGAAAGATCCTGAAACAGGTTCAGGATGACAGGGCAGCTTCGGATGATGGAGCTGTTCAGAAAACCTATTTGTTATTAAGGGTTTCGTCGGCAAAAAACAAGGTTCTGAAAGATCATTTTGGAAATGAAATATTACAGGATTTTGGCCTCAGGTCCATGGTGCAGGATGATTCAGCCCTGGATGAAATCGGTATCGAGGCCATTGTAAGTTCTGATCCTGATTACATTTTTGTCGTTCACCAGGGAAAGCAGAAAAATGCAGAAGAAGCATTCTATAAGGCCTATTCAAGTAATCCTGCCTGGAACAGTTTGTCTGCCGTCAGGAATGGAAATGTTTTTGTTCTCCCGAAAGATCTTTTCAATTACAAGCCAAACGCTCGCTGGGCAGAAGCCTATAAGGTTGTGGAAGAACTGCTTTAGGAAAATCTCATGAAAAAAGATAGAACGTTTTTATATGCAGCTGGAACTGTCCTGTTCTTTATCCTAGCTTTCTTCTCCGTATTTGCAGGCACAAAGGGCCTGGGCTTTCATGATGGAATGAATGCCTTTCTTGGATTCGTTTCTGGAAAACAGGTTGCTGCAGGAACAAAAATCATCCTGCTCAACATCCGTCTTCCAAGATTCATTGGTGCCGTTTTATGTGGGGCAGCCCTTTCCGTCTCGGGCCTGATCCTGCAGACTTCATTGAACAATACACTGGCAAGCCCTGGAATCATAGGAATAAATTCCGGTGCAGGGTTTCTTGTTCTTTTTGTAACATTGCTTTTTCCATTTTCTGCATTTGCTAAAACTCTGGGAGCTTTTACGGGAGCCGTAATTTCAGTCCTGATTGTATACCTGATCAGCGAAAGGGCTGGAATTTCAAAGACTACCTTGATTCTGGCAGGGGTTGCCGTTTCTTCCCTAATGTCTGCAGGAATTGATGTTGTGATCACCATGCATCCGGAGATTGTGGCAGATAAGGTGGCCTTTAGCCTGGGTGGATTTCAGAATCTTAACATCAGCAGCCTGTATTTTTCAGCCCCAATAATTTTTGCTGGAATTGTGGCCCTGATTTTTCTTTCAGGCGGAATTGACTTGTTTGCCCTGGGTGATGATGCGGCTTACGGCCTTGGTCTTAATGTTCGGTTTTACAGGGTTGCTGTCATCTTGATTTCCGGGGTTCTTGCCGGTTGTGCCGTCAGTGTATGCGGACTTCTTGGTTTTGTAGGACTGATTATCCCAAACTTCATAAGAATGATCGGAAAAAACAATGCAAGAACAAATATCATTCTTTGTGTGATTTTCGGTTCAGATTTTTTAATGCTGTGCGATTTGGTTTCAAGGCTTCTTTTCTATCCTTATGAACTGCCGGTTGGCTTGTTTCTTTCGTGCCTTGGAAGTCCCTTCTTTATCTGGATGCTGATTTCCAAAAGAAAAAAACTGGCGGTTTAAAAAAAAAGCGTCTCCCTGAACGCTACGCTTCGCCGCATGCACTTGCTATGGCTTATGTTTCAGGGGCTGAATTACGGGGGATCTTTAATGATTGAAATTACTGAATTAAAGGCTGGATATGATGGAAGAACTGTGCTGGAACTTCAAAGACTGGCATTAGAAGAAGGTCAGCTTACGGCAATTGTCGGACTTAATGGCAGCGGAAAATCGACCTTGCTTAAGTCCATTGTCGGAATCAATTCATATTCCGGCGAAATAAAAATCGATGAAAAAAATACCGCTGCAATGAGCCACAAAAGCCGGGCTCGTGCTGTAAGTTTTCTTCCTCAATATTCCCCCATGGCAAACATGGATGTTTATACTCTTGTCAGTCACGGCAGGTTCCCATATTTGGGGTATTCAAAAATTCTTGGCAGGAAAGATCTTGAGCTGGTAGAAAAGGCATTGCGGATTACGGACTTATGGGAACTTAGGGAAAAGAACCTTCAGGAAATCAGCGGCGGCGAGAGGCAGCGTGCTTATCTTGCCATGGTGATTGCCCAAGACACGAAATACATTCTGCTGGATGAACCTGCAACTTACATGGATATTAAGCATCAGATTGAAGTGCTGGATGTCCTGAAGCTTTTGGTAAGGGAAGGCAGGGGAGTGGTTTTTACCAGCCACGATTTGCCCCAGAGTTTTTCTGCATGCAGCCGGGTTTGTCTTTTGAAGGACGGTCATCTGGTTGCAGAAGGAGAACCTGAAGATGTTGCAGAAAACTACAGCCTTATGAAGGATGTAATGGGGGTCGGACTTAAGAAATCAGAAAACAGCGATTTAGTCTACTGCTTTAACCTTTGCAAATAAATGTGTTATTCTTTCATTGAGGATTATAAAGATGACGGATGAATTGGAAAAAAAATATGAAGCATTAAAAGAATATTTCAGGAATCTTGGAAGTGCCGCAGTTGCCTTTTCAAGCGGCGTAGATTCAACTTTTATGCTTAAGGTTGCCCACGATGTTTTAGACGATAGGGCCGTTGCTGTAACTGCAAGGTCTCATTCTTTCCCTGCCCGTGAAAAAAACGAAGCAGAGGAATTCTGCAGGAAGGAAGGTATAAGACATATTTTTGTTGATTCAGAAGAATTAAGCATTCCAGGATTCAGCCAGAATCCAAAGAACCGCTGCTATTTGTGCAAGCATGAACTCTTTGAAGAAATTCTGGAAGTGGCAAAGCAGAACAATCTTGCCTATGTGTGTGAAGGAAGCAATCTTGATGATAACGGGGACTATCGTCCAGGTCTGCAGGCAGTGGCAGAACTTGGCATAAAAAGCCCCCTTCGTGAATGCAATTTGTGGAAGTCGGAAGTCCGTGCAATTTCAAAAGAGCTTGGCCTTGAAACCTGGAAGAAGCAGAGTTTTGCATGTCTTTCAAGCCGCTTTGTTTACGGTGAATCAATTACGGTGGAAAAGCTTGGCATGGTCGATAGGGCGGAACAGCTTCTTATAGATTTGGGATTTGTTCAGGAACGGGTCAGGATCCACAGTTTTGGAAATGGGGAAACTTCCGGCACAATTGCAAGAATCGAAGTTCAGCCTGAAGATTTTCCAAGGGTCATTGAAAACCACCAGCAAATCGTAGAAGAATTCACGAAGATTGGATTCAGCTATGTTTCACTGGATTTAAAAGGTTATCGTACTGGAAGCATGAACGAAACCTTGAAGAAGTAGGCTTCCATTTTTTTTATAGGCCGGAAGAAATTTCAGTTTCCGGAGAGTTGCTGGCCTTCTTTTTGGAAACTGCCGGCTGGGGCTTTGTCTGCGGAATTGCGGCTCTGGCCCTGGCCCTGGCAGTTGCAGCACTGGTTAAATCCTTGATGCCACGCTTCTTGCATTCCTGGCGCATTACACGGGCAAGGGGACAAACTGAAGTCTTGGAAATGTCAGCAACTTCAAATTTCGTTGGATCCATTTTATTCCCGGCACCCATGGCACAGATGATTTTTGTTCCTGCTTCCTTTGCCTGCATGATAAGCTGAAGTTTTGCAGTTACCGTATCAATTGCATCCACAACGTAATCATATTTTGTAAAATCAAACTGATCCTTGGTTTCTGGTAAATAGAAACATTTGTGAACGTTGACTTCAGCCTGAGGATTTATGTCAAGGATGCGTTCCTTCATTACATCTACCTTGTATTTGCCTACGGAAGAACGGGTTGCAATAATCTGACGGTTAAGATTTGTAAGGCATACCTTGTCATCATCAATTAAATCTATGTGCTGGATTCCTGAGCGGATCAGTGCTTCTACCGTGAATCCACCTACGCCACCGATACCAAAAACTGCAATGCGGGCGCTATTTAAAATCTCCATTGCTTCTTTTCCAACTAATAATTCTGTTCGCGAAAATTGATTTAACATAGTAAAAATATATCACAGCTTATAATTTATTTGTATTACTTTTTGAATGAATATCCCATTGACTGAGTAGGAAAAACATTGTATATTAATATAACCTACTAATAAGATAGGTAATAAGATGAAAGAGACTGGAGATTCCCATGGGATTTAATACAGAAGCATTACATAAAGGTGTAGTAAAGGATCAGAGTTTTGGCGCTACTATTACACCTATTTATCAGGTAAGCGCCTTCTCGTATGAAAATATGGAAGCTCTGGAAAAAGTTTTCAATGGCAGGGCTGGTGGCTTTGCATACACAAGAATTGGAAATCCGACTGTTGCATCCTTCGAACAGAGAATCAACGCCCTTGAACATGGAAACGGAGCTGTGGCAACTGCATCAGGAATGGCCGCAATTTCCCAGGGACTTTTGAATTTCCTAAGTGCAGGGGATGAAATCATTGCATCCAGCGGCCTTTACGGTGGAACGATTCAGCTTTTTACCGTTCTAAAGCAGCTTGGAATCAAGGTTCATTATGCTTCCGACTTAACTCCGTCATCACTGGACAAAATTTTTACAGATAAGATAAAGGCAATTTTTGCAGAAACAATTTCAAACCCAAGCCTTGAGATCATTAAAGTAAAGGAACTTGCTGAATATGCTCACTCAAAAAAGATTCCTTTGCTCATTGATAATACGACTGCAACTCCATTCCTGATAAATCCAATTGATTCAGGTGCGGATATTGTAATTCATTCATCATCAAAATATATCAATGGATCTGCTGATGCAATTTCCGGCGTAATCATCGATGCCGGTAAGTTTAAGTGGGACTTTGAAAAATACCCTGCCCTGGCTGGATATAAGATGTTCGGCAGCCTTGCTTACATAGTTCGCTTAAGGAAAGATTCATGGGCAAGCATTGGTGGCTGTCTGGCCCCGTTGAATGCCTATCTTAACATTATAGGTCTTGAGACCTTGGGCTTAAGGATGGAAAAAATCTGTCACAATGCACATAAGCTGGCAGAAGCCCTCAGCAATCTTGATGGCATTGAAGTTAACTATCCGCTCTTGGATGGCAATAAGTACGCCCAGATTGCCAAGGAAGAACTTAAGGGATTTGGCGGGGGAATCCTTACATTGCGTGCAGGCACCAAGGAAAAGGCATTTAGAATCATCAATTCCCTGAAGACTGCAACCATTGCATCAAACATTGGTGATGTAAGGACCCTTGTGATTTATCCTGCCACAACTTTGTACATTCACAATACAAGGGAAGAAATGAATGCGGCAGGAGTGTTTGACGATACAATCCGGGTCAGCGTTGGAATTGAAGATGTTGAAGACCTGATCGAAGATTTTAGGAATGCAATATTGAATGCGTAAAAACCACACACGGAGGTTATGAATATGGCAGCAATTGATTATGGTTCGTTAAAGAAAGGTGGATTCATGCGCCAGAAGCAGAAGGGCAAGTTTTCCCTTCGCCTTGGAGTCGTTGGAGGAAACCTTACGGCAGAAGGCCTGGCAACTGTTGCAAAGGTAGCAGAAAAGTACGGCAAGGGTTACGTGCACATGACCAGCCGTCAGGGTGTGGAAATTCCTTTCATTGATTTTAACGACATAGAAGAAGTAAAGGCTGAACTTGCAAAGGGCGGAGTTCGTCCCGGTGTCTGCGGTCCACGTGTAAGAACTGTAACTGCCTGCCAGGGTAGTGAAGTCTGTCCAAGCGGATGTATCGATTCCTATGGAATTGGAGTGGAACTTGACAAAAGGTATTTTGGCCGCGAGCTACCCCACAAGTTCAAGTTTGGTGTAACGGGCTGCCAGAACAACTGTCTTAAGGCGGAAGAAAATGACGTTGGCATCAAGGGCGGAATGATCATAAGCCTTGCACAGGAAGAATGCATCAAGTGCGGTGTCTGCGAAAAAGCCTGCCGTGAAGAAGCCCTTACATTCAGCGAGGAAGAAGGCGTAAAGCTGAATCCTGATAAGTGCAACAACTGCGGACGCTGCGTCAAGTCCTGCCCAACGGGAGCATGGAAGGGTGAGAGCGGCTACATCGTAAGTTTTGGCGGATTATTTGGAAACAAGATTTACAAGGGCGAGCAGATCGTTCCAATTATCGAGGATAAGGAAACACTGTTCAGGGTGACGGATGCTGCAATCGGCTGGTTTGAAAAAAATGCCAAGCCAAGCGAACGTTTCAGGTTCACTCTCCAGAGGGTAGGCGAAGAAACTTTCAGGGAAGAAATTAAGAAGGCATACGAGGGAAAATAAATGGCAGAAATTGAATACGATGAATTTGTAGACATTACGGATAAGGTTTGCCCGCTGACATTTGTAAAGGCAAAGGTAACTCTGGATGAGCTTGATGTAGGTCAGATTCTTGCAGTAAGAATGAATGACGGGGAACCGGTACAGAATGTTCCACGCAGCATGAAGGATGACGGCCAGCAGGTACTAAAGCTCCAGAAAAATGACGACGGAACATACACCATGTACGTAAAGAAGCTGGAAGAATAGGGGGCGTCAATGGCAGAAAGACTGAATAAAGAAAATTTTGAAGGGGCCGTAAAAGGCTCGGAAACCGTCCTTGTGGATTTTTATTCCGACAGCTGTGTCCCCTGCAAAAAGCTGAACCCCATCTTGGGCGATATAGAGGATGACCATGAAGGTGAACTCAAGGTCTACAAGGTGAACGTAAACTTTGATGCAGAACTTGCAGAAAAGTACAGCGTGCTTTCAACGCCGACCTTAATCCTCTTCAAGAACGGCGAAGAATCGGAAAGAAAATCAGGATTCCAGACATTGGATGATCTGGAAGACTGGCTTGGATTATAGAAAACAGGAGAAGAAAATATGACTATTACAGTAGCAGGAAACAAGAAGGAAGTAAAAGACGGACTCACACTCCCGGAACTTATTGCACAGGAAAATGTTGAAACCCCGGAATACGTAACGGTTTCAATCAATGAGGAATTCATCCAGAAATCAGATGAAGCCGCAACCGTATTAAAGGAAGGCGACAGCGTAGAATTCCTTTACTTCATGGGCGGCGGTCAGTAATAGAACTCACGCTAGCGAGCGGTTTTGTCAGACTCGGACTGATCGGTAGTATCCATATCTGATATAGGAGATTTTTTATGGCACTTACAGACGAACAGATAGAACGATATTCGCGCCACATCATTCTTAAGGAAGTTGGCGTAAAGGGACAGAAAAAACTTTTGGGAGCAAAGGTTTTGATTATTGGAGCAGGCGGACTTGGTGCTCCTGTTGCAATGTATCTTGCTGCAGCCGGAGTTGGAACCATCGGCATTGTTGATGCTGATGACGTGGACCTTTCAAACCTTCAGCGTCAGATCATCCACGGAACAGCCGACATTGGCAAGGCAAAGGTAAAGTCTGCAAAGGAATCGATGAACGCAATGAATCCTGACGTGGAGGTAAAGACGTACAGAATGTTCGTGGACTCAACAAATATCCGCGAGCTTATCCGCGAGTATGATTTTGTAATTGACGGAACTGACAACTTCCCTGCAAAGTTCCTCATCAACGATGCATGTGTAATGGAAAAAAAGCCGTTCAGCCACGCGGGTATCATCCGCTTTAAGGGTCAGCTCATGACCTACATTCCAGGCCAGGGACCTTGTTACCGCTGTGTATTCAAGGATCCGCCGCCAAAGGATGCAGTACCAACCTGTAAGCAGGCAGGCGTAATCGGTGCAATGGGCGGTGTCATCGGTTCCCTTCAGGCAATGGAAGCAGTAAAGTACATCGTCGGTGTAGGGGAGCCTCTCGTTGGTCGTCTTCTTACATACGATGCCCTTAAGAACGATTTCCATTCCATCAAGCTTCCTCCTGCAAACGGCAAGTGTCCTGTGTGCGGTGAAAATCCGACAATCACGGAACTCATCGATTACGAACAGCAGGAATGTGCCGAAGCCCAGCACCGTAAAAATTTGTAGCAAATTATGGGCGTTCCCGTCTGCTTTTGCAGCCGGTCGCTACGTCCACACTTCCGCTGTCGCTCCATTCTGGAAACGCGCCATTCTTTCGAATGTCACATTTCCAGAACGCCTTCGGCGGTGTTACCATCGCTAACGCGTTTCTAACCCTACAGAGGAAAAAATGATCACCCTAAAAAAATCAGATTACGAAAAATTGCTTGCCCATGCAAAAAGCGTTCTTCCGGAAGAAGCATGCGGTCTCATAGCCGGAAAAGAAATTGACGGTGTAAAGCATATTGAGGAAGTTTATCTCCTTGAAAACACCGACCATTCAAACGAGCATTTTAACATCAGTCCACAGGACCAGCTTAAGGCAATAAAGGACATGCGTGCAAAAGGCCTAGTTCCCCTTGGAAACTGGCATTCCCATCCGGAAAGCCCAAGCCGTCCGAGCGAGGAAGACAAGAGGCTGTTCTTTGATTCAAAGGCGCGGTACTTGATTCTTTCGCTTATGGAAAAGGATGCTCCGGTTCTAAATGCATTCATCGTGGAAAACCACACGGATGTTTCAAAGGATCCACTGGAGATCGTGTAAAAAAAAACGGGTGCAGTTCATCAAAAATGAAGTGCACCCGTTTTTTTTATTGCTTCAGGATTTTTTCGCAGGCACTGTGGGCAGCAATTGCCCCGTCACTTACAGCCGTCACTATCTGCCGGAATTCCTTTGACCGGATGTCTCCTGCTGCAAAAACGTTTCTCACGGAAGTTTCCATTCTTTCATCGGTAATAATGTAACCCCCGTCATCCTTTTTCAGTTCTTCCAGAAGGTTGTTCTGTGGAATCATTCCCGCAAAGATGAAGACTGCATCAGCATCCTCGGTGCGTTCTTCCCCTGTCCTGATGTTTTTAAGGGTAATGGATTCAACCTTGTCCGTTCCGTTGATTGACTTGACGACGGAATCAAAAACTGCAGAAACTCCGCTGGAAAGCATTTTATCCACGATGGCCTTTTGTGCACGGAAGGAATCCCGCCGGTGAACAATCTTCACGTCACTGGAAATTGTGGAAAGATAGATTGCCTCACTGCATGCAGAATCTCCGCCGCCAACTACAAAAATTTTCTTGTCCTTAAAGAATGGGCCGTCGCATACTGCGCAATAGGAAACCCCACGGCCTGCAAATTCCTTCTCGCCGGGAACTTCAAGGTTTCTGTGGATTGCTCCGGATGCAATGCAGATTGCCTTTGCCCCGTAAGTTTTTTTCCTTGTGGTGACTTTAAAGCCATCATCTTCTTTTTCGATGGAAAGAACCTTGGAGGAAAGGATTTTTGCCCCAAAGGATTCAGCCTGGGCCTTCATGTTCTCCATAAAGTCAAGGCCGTTTACTGCTGGAAAAACTCCGGGATAGTTTTCAAGTTCCGTAATGTTTGTGGCCTGTCCGCCGCCACCGGCTGAATCAAGCACAAGGGTCTTAAGTCCGCCTCTTGCACCATACTGGGCACTTGCCAAGCCTGCGGGCCCGGCACCAATTATTATGTAGTCATAAAATTCTTTTTCCATGGAAGCATCCTGTGATGTATATTTACCTATTAAATTACCAGGTAAATATACTATATACCTGTTCTTCCATAATTTCAAGACTGCTGCATTTAATGGAGTCCCTGAAAATTTCAGCAGGAAAACGACCTGGTTCCCTGTATTGTTCAGTTCACCACTGCATCCAGATCCTGGGTGTATTTTTTTGACTTGCCTTCAATGTGAATCATGACGCCGTTGGGCATGCATGCGGCCCACTGCCGTTCCATGGTGATTTTGCCTGTTTCCACGCAGATCTTGTTGTCGCATGGAGAAGATTCAAACCATGCGCAGCCGTCCCTGATGACTATCCATGAGGAACCCAGGTTGCCCTTTATTTCAACCCTTGTGTCCCTGTCCATGGAATATGCAAAGCGTCCCTCAGGCGAATGCACCACGAGAACCTGACGTGAAGTCCCCTGGGAAAAAAGCAGTGACATGCAAAACCAGATGGCTGCAACGAAGGCTGCAAGGGGAACAAGGTCCAGGGGGCGCAGTGATTTAAAAAGGAAAAAAACTTTATGAATTTTCACATTGCCAATTATGACACAGAGGGCCTCTTTGTGCTACAATGAAGGAACCATGAAGAACGCAGATTTTTTGGCTGATGAAATTTTTTCAAGATACGGAAATGTAAAGCGAGCCCGCGGGCCATTCCTGTACACTGCAAAGGGCAGGAGACTCACGGACCTTTATCAGGAAAGCGGAAGGGCCATCTTAGGCTGGGGTGGATGCAGTGCATACACCATGCTCAAGAATGTTCTTAACCGCGGTGCAACGGGCTTTTACAGAACCGACCACACATACCGTCTTGCAAAGGCAGTCAACACCCTTTTTCCTTCAGGGGGAACCAAGAGGGCTGTCCTTGTTTTTCCGTCAAAGAAAATTGCCGTGGAAGAAGGCCTCAAGATAAGCGCAAGGACTTCTGCATATCATCCGTGGCATCAGGCAGAAGTTGACTGGGCCGCCGTGGACTGCATCGTTTATGAGCCAACCCTTCCATGGGCCGGAGAGACAACGGTTCTTGCCGTAAGGGAAACTCCTGAGAATGCTGAACTCATAAAGCTTGCCGGAACCCGTCAGATCCGTCTTGCTTCCCCAATGGAGGAAGCCTATGCCCGCAGCACATACGACTTGATCACGGCACTCAGGGACCGCAAGGAAAAGGACTGGTTCATCTATGACAACCTGATCAATTCCTACTGGACAAGAAAGGGGCCTTATCTTTTCCCTAAAGTTCCGGAAGAAAGATATGCTGCCTTTGTTCTTCACTGCCTTGACCTGGGCATCGTAATCAGCCCTGACTACAACCAGCCAAGCATTGTTCCCTTTGGGGCTGACCGCGGAGTTTTTGAAGTATTAAAGAAGAATCCCTTTAGCCTTGACTAGGCACAACAGGAGGACGTCATGGAAAGAGCACAAATGTTAATGTTCATCATAAAGCTTGTTCTTGGAGGAGCAGCAGCCTTTACCGCAATCCTTCTGTGGAGCCGTAACGGTGATGCCGCCTGGATCTGCATGATATGTGCAGTTCTCGTAAGCTATGCAGGAACCGTTTATTCCTTTCTTGTTGAACTCGGGGTTCTGGTTTATGACAGGCTGCAGTTTTTTTCCATGCCGCTTACGTCCCTTGTCTTTTCAGCCCTTCCGCCAATTCTGTTTACGGTTTCCTTTGTCATGATGCTGCTTCGTGACAGGTTTAAAAACTGAATGTAAGGTCTTCCCCGCCGTGGGCATCTTCCAGGGCAGGCTTTAGCTGTTCATACCAGAAGCGGTCTTCTATTTTGCTCTTGCCTGCCGTGTGGCCGATTTTTCTGTCTGCACGCACCTTTTCTCCGTGAAAGTCGCTGCCGGCCGTTGCAATCATTCCAAGCTTTTCTGCAACCTTTTCAAGCCTGAATCCTTCCGAAACCCTTGTTCCCGGGTGCCATGCTTCAAGTCCTTCAACACCCTTTGCGTGAATTTCCGTCATGGTTTCTTCTATTTTACCCCAGCTTACGTAGATGGAAAGGGGATGGGCCTGGACTGGAATTCCCCCGGAATACTTGATGGCCTTTACTGCCTCTGCAAGGTCTGCACCCTGGCGTTCAACATAGCATGGTCTTCCCTTTGCAAAATAAAGGTCAAAGGCCTGCTGACGCTGCTTTACGATTCCCTTTTCCATGAGGAGTTTTGCAAAGTGTGGGCGGCCTATGGTTTCCGTTCCTGCCGTTGCCGTGACTTCTTCCCAGGTTATGTCCACGCCCTGTTCCCGGAGCTTTTCCAGCATCTTCCGGTTGCGGTTCAAGCGTTCTTCATTGAGGAACTGGATAATGTCCAGCAGTTCGCGGGATGGCTTTTTGAGTCCCAGGCCAAGCAGGTGGAATTCCCCCGTGGGCCACTGAATGGAAAGCTCAATGCCCGGTACAAGAACCGTTCCCTGTTCCCTGGCCGTATCCTGGGCTTCCGCAAGTCCTGCCACCGTATCGTGGTCTGTAAGTGCCATGACCTCTATTTTTTTTGATTTTGCATATTTTACCAGCTCCGACGGGGTAAAAGTTCCGTCAGAAGCCGAAGAATGTGTGTGAAGATCAATCATTGTTTAACTCGGGAATAAATATAGCATAATTTTAAGACTTATGGTACACTATGGGGTAGTAAAAAACTTGGAAACTGCACTTATTACAAATTGAGGTTAAAGAATGCCAAAAACAGCTCAATATTCAAAAGGCTCCATCATTTTTTTCCAGGGTGACAGGGATGAGAACATTTACATCCTTCAGTCCGGCTCTGTCCTTTTAAAGAGTCTTGACCTGGAGACAGGCACTCAGCTCTCGGAAATTGTTCACATCGGTGAATTCTTCGGGGTTAAGAGCGCCCTTGCCCGCATGCCTAGCCTTGTCACTGCATCTGTAGCTGCCGATTCCGTTGTTGTTTCTCTTACCATAAGCGAATTTGAAAAGCTTTTCAGCACCAAGCAGGCAATTACGGAAAAGATGCTCAGGGTTTTCTCCAAGTCTCTGCGCGACATTCACAGGAAGACTGCTGAATTCCTTAACACCGGCGTTGCATACGTTATGCCGGAGACGGGCATGTTCAATGTTGCTCAGGCTTTCTACAATGATGACATGTTTGTTACGGCAGCTGATGTCTGCCAGAGAATCTATAAGTTCAATCCTGAACCATCCCTCAAGGCGGAAGTCGATAAGCTTTGTGCCCTCGCAAAGAAATCCATTGTAAGGCAGGCTCCATCCCATATTGCAGGTTCTGCTGAATCAAGGGCTCCAACGGGCAACATGACATTGAACCAGTTTAGCCTTCCAGCCTTTGATAGGTTTACAAAGGTCTATAAGCCGGGCGAAGTCATTATCAGCGAGTATGAACCTGGTGAAACTTTCTACCTCATCAAGTACGGTGACGTTCAGATTTCAAAGTGCATCAACGGCCAGAACAAGAACCTGGACATCCTTAAAAGCGGTGCATTCTTTGGGGAAATGGCAATTCTTGACAGCTCGCAGCGCAGTGCTTCCTGCATTGCACGTACGGAAGTTGCATGTCTTGAATTCAACAAGGCAAACTTTAAGGCACTTGTCCTGAGCAATCCTCAGATCGTCATGAACCTGCTCAAGCTTTTCTGCAAGCGTATCTATGACCAGAACAGGCAGTTCAAGATCATCCTGATTACGGAAATTCCTGTGCGCATCTGCGATGTTTTCCTCATGTATGAAGAGCTTTCTGGAAACAGCTTCAATAAGGATGATGAAAATTCAAAGCGTACCTATAACGTTAAGATTTCCGACATTGCCGGTTGGGCTGCCATTCCGCTGGACAAGGCACGTGAAGAACTTTCCAAGCTCATGGACCGCGGCAAGATTGAAATCTTTGAGGAGAAGATTGTGGTTGCCAACATCCACGACATCCGCCGTATTGTTGACAACTATTACATGAAGGTTGAAGCCGCCGCAAAGGCCGCAAGCACGTTGTAGGCTGAATTAAGTTTCGGGTAATAAATTAGTATGAAAAACCGCATGAGACATCATGCGGTTTTTTTATGTGAAAAATGAGTTGCTAAAGGAGTGGATTTTCAAGGGTTCTCCCTTGAACGCTGCACCTGCTCGGCGCCCACACCTTTGCTCGGGCACAACGCTACGCACTTGCTTGCGTTGTGTCTACCGTCTGAGCTAAGCTGTTAATTGTTTGATTAGAAAGGGGATTTTCAAGGGCTCTCCCTTGAACGCTGCCGAGGAGAGAAGGGGTGTCGGGGAAGAGAGGAACACCCTTAGGGTGCTCCTTGTACCTGCTCTTTGCTCGGGCACAACGCTACGCACCTGCTTGCGTTGTGTCTCTTCCATGACAATAGCCAACTAACAGAATCGAACTGTTGACCTGCTCTTTACGAGGGAGCTGCTCTACCATCTGAGCTAAGTTGGCATTTTTCTTTCGCTCTTTACTCGGGCACAACGCTACGCACTTGCTTGCGTTGTGTCTACCATCTGAGCTAAGTTGGCGATTAATGTTCCATCAATATAGCAAATTTGATAAAAAAAATAAAGTGGTAGGCTATCTTATTTTTTCCAGAAGGCAATTGTTGTAAAGATTGCTATGGTAAAGAGTTCAAGACGGCCGGCAATCATTACTAGGCAGTACCAGCACTTTACAGGGGTGGCAAGCCAGCCGCAGTTGCATGATGGGCCAAGCATGTTAAAGCCGGGGCCTACGTTTCCTACCATCGTAACTGCTCCAGAAAAGGCGGTCATTATGTCCATTCCAAAAAGGGCTCCGATAAAGGACGTCAGGATTACGAGAAGAAAGTACAGGAAGAAGAAGGCAGAAACCGTATATATGATTTCCGGCCTGATGACTTCCTTGTTGAGTCTGACGGAAAAAATTCCGTGGGGGTGAATTGTCTTCATCATTTCGCTCTTAAGCTGCTTGTAAAGGACGACCCATCTTATGACCTTGACGCCGCCGGAAGTTGAACCCGAGCATCCGCCGATAAAGAAAAGCATCAGGATGATGACCTGGCTTGCATTGTTCCATGTGGTGTAGTCCCATGTGGCGTAACCTGTGGTGGTCAATATGGCGCTTACCTGGAAGCTTGAATACCTGAGGGACTGCAGGAATGAACCATACTGCGGCAGCTCAAGAATCGTAATGGCTGCAATGGCAAAAAAGTTCAGGCCAAGGTAAACCTTGAATTCGGTGCTGTTCTTGATGCCGGTAAAATTCCTGATGATGGCGTAGTAGTAAAGGGTAAAGTTTATTCCCGCAAGAAACATGAACGTAAAAACGATGGTGTCTATGGCTGCAGAATCATAGGCTGCAATGCTTGCATTACGTGTGGAAAATCCGCCGGTACCCAGTGTGGAAAATGAGTGGGAAAGGGCGTCAATAAAATCCATGCCTGCAATCTTAAGGAGAACCGTCTCGATGGCAGTCAGACCCATGTAGATGAACCAGAGGATTTTTGCAGTGGTCGTGATCTTCTGGGTGAACTTGCCTTTTTCCGGCCCCGTGGTTTCTGCCTTTACAAGCTGGAATCCCCCGATGCCCAAAAGCGGCAGGAGTGCAACAGTAAGCACGACGATTCCCATGCCGCCAAGCCAGTGAGAAAGGCAGCGCCACATGTTGATGCTGCGCGGAAGGGTTTCTATCTCGGAAAGAATTGTGGCTCCGGTTGTGGTAAAGCCCGACACGCTTTCAAAGACTGCATCCACCAGCGAAGGAATTGCACCGCTTGCATAAAATGGAATTGCACCAAAGATGCATGTCCCGATCCAGGCCGTTGCAACTATGACAAAGCTTGCGCGTATGCTCAGGCTGTTCTTTCTGTTTCTTCCTGCAATCATGAATGCGGCTGCAACTGCAATGCTTATTCCCGTTGGAATCAGAAAGGAAGGAAGAACCGAATATTCCCTGCAGTAAAGGGCCACGGCTGCAGGCAGCAGGAATGAAAGACCCACTATGGCAAGTATTATTGAAAGAACTTTAAAGACTATGAAGACCATTGAGTTTTGATTTTTCATTTGCTGAACCTGTCCAGAACTTTTTTGTCACCGGCTTTCTCTATGATTACAAGGTGATCTCCGGTGGAAAGGGTTGTGTTGCCGCTGGCCATTTCGTATTTTGTGTCTCCAGGCTTCTTGACCAGGAGAACAAGGTACTGGCCCGGGTTTGCAATGTCCTTAAGCTGCTTGCCTACAAAACGGCTGCCTGCAGAAAGGTCACATTCAACGATTTCAAATTCACCGCCGCCAACGGTGTGGATTCCGGTAACGCTCTTGCCGTGAAGGTGGCTTATGATGGAATCAATCAATGTGTCGCGCATCGGGATTGCAACCTCGATTCCAAGACGGCGTGCAATGTTCTTGAACTGGGTCTGGGCTACAAGAACAATGGATCGTTCAAGGCCAAGGGATTCAAGGTAGGCTGAAATTACCATGTTCAGCTCGTGGTTGTGTGTGGCGCAGATCAGAAGGTTGTACTTGTGCAGTCCTTCTTCTTCTATTATAACGTCGTCCGTAATGTCTGCATTGAGCACACGTGCTGAAGGGAACTTTGCTTCTGCTGCAGCACAAAGCGCCTTGTCCGTGTCGATGATGGTAATGGACTGGGATGGCTTTGAATCCTTCTTCATCAGTTTCTTGAGGAGGGAATTCTTTTCCTTTTCGATGATTCGTTCTGCAACGATGGTTCCGACCCGTCCGATGCCCACAAGACATATCTTCTTTATGCGGTCAATCTTTGCACCGGAAAGTTCAACAAGGTCAGGAAGGTTTTCCTTGGAAATGAGGATGCCGATTCTGTCGCCTGCGTGCAGGACCGTTTCTCCGCTAGGCAGGCTTGAAACCATGTTGTCGCTTTCAGGATCCTTTGTTTCAACGTATGCCACAAGGAATTTTCTGTCCGTAAGGTTCCTCAGGTCCTTGAGTGCAACACCGTCCATGGAACTTTCCTTTTCCACCGTAAGGGCCGTAAGCTCAAATTCGCTTTCTTCCCCAAAGTCAAGGATGTCGCTGACTGCACCGTGTTCCACAGCCTTGACGATTGCTTCTGCAGCCTCTACGTCAGGATGGATCATGTAGTCGATTCCGTAAAGTGGTCTGTGGTTCCCCTTGAATGTTTCCGCGTGATGGCGGGCTGCATCGTTGGTGTTTACATAGTATGCATAGTTCCTTACGCGTGCAATCTTGAGGATGTCCGGGTAAACCGCATCCACCAGGGAACATGTGATCATGTTGATTTCGTCGCTTTCCGTCAGGGTTACCAGTGCGTCCATCTTTGCGATTTCATGACGTTCAAGGTTTTCAAGGCTGTTTCCGTCTTCAAGGAAAACCTGGCATTCCAGGCGGCTTTCTGCACTTTCCTTTGCGTCCTGGTTGTTTTCGATGAGAATTACTTTGTTGCCTTCGTTGATCAGTCTTTTTGCAAGTTGAACTCCGGTAAATCCGGCTCCGATTATCATTACGTTCATGGGTTAATTATACAGGAATTGCAGAAAAAAGAATACTTTTAACCTGAAAATGCCGATAATGAGGTACAGGTGTTTTTATGGCAAAAAAAAGTTCTTATAAATTCGTAGTTGATGCACATGTCTCGCTGATTTTCTGCATGGCATGCACTTTGGTTTTCATCCTTGATTCCTTTTTCCTCAAGGGGAAGATGACGGAATCGGTGTTCACGTGTCCCGGTGCAAAGGGGACAGTTCCTGCATTCAACTTCAAGGCTCCATTGGATTACCTCCGCATGTTCCTCTTCTGCCTTGGAAACGGCAGCTGGGAGGAATTCTTTTTTTCCGTTGCAGTAATCCTGCTTTTGGGTCCTGCCATGGAAACCCGCTACGGGCCGCAGATGTTTGGCCTCATGGCATTCATATCGATTTTTGTAAGCGGCGTCATGACTGCATGCATCAGCCCCTATGCCGTTACAGGTCCTGCATCCCTGGTCTTTACCCTGGTGATCCTTTCGTCCCTTCAGGAATTCAACAAGAGAAAAATCCCTGCATCATGGGCCGGCCTTCTGGTTGCAGCAGTCTGTGCAGAACTTTTCTTTAACAGCAAAAATCGTAACGCATCGGGATTTGTTCAGGTAATGACTTTTGGAATTCCGGTTTTCATCCAGATGATTGCAGGAATCTGCGGAAGCATTTTTGGATTCCTGGTTCTTCCAAAAAAGCGCAGTACAAGATCTGCAAGGGATGAAGAAAAAGAAGAAGCCCCCGTACAGGACAGGGGCGGTTACAGTTCTTCCGACGAAACTGTCATCGGAAGCATTTCACTTTAGCAGTGTTTCTCTGATGGTTGTTTCAAGAAGGGCGTTGCAGTTTTCCTGCATCATTTCGTAAAGCTTTGGCAGGATCGTCTGTTCCACAGTGGTATCAAGTCCCTGCTGGCCGGAATATCCCACGAACATGAAAACCATAAGGTCATCTGCCCCGTTGTTTATCTGACGCGTCATGAACAAAACGGCGCTGGTCCTTATGTGGGCACCCTTGATGGTCATCTGTATGCCGTCGATTTTTTCGTACAAGGGCATGGTCAGTGCTCCATGGGGAGAGACGATGGAAAAGTGGGAGATGGAAATGTCCTGCAGCTGGCCTGTGTGGGCAGCCTTGTTCCATACCATGTTGAAGGTGCAGTTGTTGTTGCATATTGCACGAACCTGCTTTCGCCTTCCGTTGGCCTGGTTTGCAAAAAGCGTCTGCTCAATGATTCCAAAGTTGTTCTTTCTTGTGTATTCAAGCTGGATGCAGCCGCACATGATTCCAATGTTAAAAAGGTAAGTTTTTTCAAGCATTGCCTTTTCTTCCTTGGACTGCCTCTTGAGGTAAAGGACTCCAATCAAAACCTGGTGCTCATATTTTGTGTTTATCTTGTTGATGAAGGAAGACCATGGTTCTCCAGGCTCCGGTGCGTCAATGTTAAAGAACAGAATCAGGTCCTTGAAGGTGTCTACAAGAAAATCGATGTAGCATTCGAGGGATATGTGCTTTGGCGGATTGGCAAAATAGCATTCGTAGCCGTGCAAAAGGTATTCTTCACAGAAATTTTCTGGAAAAAGGTTCATGTCCGGCTGAATGAAAAATGTTTTTCTGCCTGCGATGATGGCGTTTGAATCTGCTGCCATTGGTTCTCCTACTCTCCTTTATATTCTACAATTGTAACCCAAATATTCAGTTTTGTCTTGTGGCGGCTTTAAAATTGGCTGTATAATGTTTTTATGGAAGAATCTAAGAAGTGCCGCATGTGCACCGTCTGCCTGGGCTACGGTTGTATGGGTCAGCTGCCTGGAATGGGTGGAATAAGGAACAGCGAGAATTTCATCCTTAACTGCAAGGGCTGGAAGCTTTTGCCTGACGGACCTTTTGAATACAGGACAGTTCCAGTGCGTCTTGCACCCATGACCGGCGGCCAGATGAACGTGGGCCATCCCGACGAAGAACATTTTTACGCTGACATGGTGGGTGCCTGCGTCAGGGGAGGCATCGAACTTTCCATTGGCGACGGAAGCCCGGACACAAAGCTCCTTTGGGGAATCAAGGCCGTAAGGGAAGCCGGCAAAAAGGCTGCCGTATTCATAAAGCCGTATGAAAACCGCAGGGTGCTTGAGCGCCTTGAATGGGCACAGGAAATTGCAAGCCACGGTGGAATTGACATAGATGCATATAACATTGCCACCATGCGTAACCAGGCCAAGCTTGAAAAAAAGACGGCCTCCAACTTGAACGAAATTAAAAAGTTTCTCTCCGGCCGTGGAATCCCCTTCGTCATCAAGGGAATTTTCACCAGGGAGGACATGAATCTTGTAAGGGAACTTAGGCCTGATGTTGCCTTTGTTTCAAACCACGGGGGAAGGGTTGACGGCCCCAAGGGTAGCACTGCTGAATTCCTTCGTAATAATATAGAAGAACTTAAGAAGAACTGCGGCAATGTTTGGGTTGACGGTGGAATCAGGGACAGTGTCGATTATGCAAAGGCTGTTTCCTGGGGGGCTGATGAAGTCCTAGTCGGCAGGCCTTTTGCCACGGCTGTTCTTCCAGAATTCAACGGCGTCTTCCCCGACAAGAAGTTTTTCTGCGGCCAGTAGGCCATCCTTTCCGTGCAGGAGTGGAGTGCGGTTTACGACGACTGCGATTCTGCTTGCGGCGCTGGAAGGGCATTCCGGGACAAAGTCATTTTTGTGCTTGTAGATGAATGCCTTTCCATTAACAAGACCCCTGGATAAATTTTCCACCTCGTCCTTGAGGGTTCCGCTTTTGGTGCTCAGGTAGTTGTGCTGGGTCCAGTAAAGTTCCTCAGGATTTTTCTTGCATGCTGAATTACAAGAGTTTTGCGGGAATGAACTTTCACCTACTGCCCTTGCATAGACATTGATGCCTGTCTCCCTTTCGTATTTGGATAGAAGTTCCGCCATGCCACCGCCGATGCGGCATGCAAAATCAATGGGGGCAAAATCAGCAGGCCTTGTCTCGGCCCTGGCTTCAGGAGCATATTCGGTTTTTAGATTCATGTCGATGAAATCAAATTGACCAAATGTTACGTCCTGTCCGCCAAATATGGCGTGGCACCATCCTTCAATTGCCTGCCTCATGGCAGTGGTGCATTCCACCAGCTGGCAGATTGCCGTGCATGGACTGTCGTGGATGTTTACAATCACTTTCCTGCACACCCTTACGATGGAAACCTTTCCCCTAAAAAAGAATACGTCGGCGCTGTACTCCGTTCCTTCAAGGGCCTGGGTAATGAGGGCATTGCTGCTGCTTATCCTAAAAAGTTTTATGGCGTTGTTGTGCACGTTGCATGCGTTGTATTCATACTGCTCAAGCTTTTCAAGGTTTTCCGTTCCAACGACCTTTACTCCGTAGCCGGAAAAAAGTCCCTCGGGTTTTACGACGACGCGGCCATGACTTTTTGCAATGAACTCTCGTGCTTCCTGTGCATCTGCAAAAATTCTGGGCACGGTAAATCCTGCCGACTTAAGAACTTCGTAGAGGATTTTTTTTGACCTGCTTGCCTTAAGTGCCACGTCGCTTATGAGGCATTGGATTTTTGTGCCGCTGGGTTCCCTGGGGTCAAGCTGTGCGCATTTGGAAATCCAGTATTCGCTTAGGGGAATGACAATGGCCGGTTCCCTTGATTCCAGTTCTTCCGTAAAGACGATTGTCCTGTCATCCAGGGTGCCGTCGTGGTTCTGCTGTGACATGTATTTTTTTATGTAGGGAACTTCAACAAAAACCGGATCAAATCCAAGTGACCTGAAGGACTCAAGAATTTTTTCGTGGCCAAAAAGGCTTCCGGCTCCTGCAAGAATAAGCTTCTGGTTCATGGACGCATTCAATTCATTCTCAATTTTTGAGAAATTTTACAGCAGGCGTTTTCTCCGTCCATGGCGCTGCTTACGATTCCCCCGGAATATCCAGAGCCTTCTCCGCATGGATAAAGGTTCTTGAGACCAGGGCATTCAAAGGTTTCCCTGTCACGCAAGATTCTCACCGGGGTGGAAGTTCTTGTTTCCGATGCAATCAGGATTCCCTCGTCGCTTATGTAGCCCTTCATGGTGTCCCGGTTTATGTAGCGGAAGCACATCTTAAGGCGGGATGCAATCTGTTCCGGCAGCCACTGGTCAAGACGGCTTGCAACAATTCCCGGAGTGTAGCTTGTCTCGATCAAGGCAGTGCTTTCCTTTCCGTCAACAAAGTCGCGTATCATCTGGGCTGGAGCCTTCTGTCCTTCTCCGTGAACAAATGTTTCGTGCTCAAGCCATGATCTCCACAAAAGTCCTGCAAGGGCAGGGCATCCATTTTCTTTTGCTTCCATCCTGAATTTTTCCGGTATGTCTTCCGGCCTCGTTTCAACGACAACTGCCGCGTTGCTCCATCTGCTGTTGCGTCCGCTTGCAGACATTCCGTTTACGACAATCTGCTCCGGCCCTGTCTGGCTTGGAACTACAAATCCCCCCGGACACATGCAGAAGCTGTATACGCCACGTTCCATCTGCTGTGTGGTGAACCTGTATTCTGCAGCCCCAAGGTTTTCCATTTCCTTTCCGTGGAACCTTATGGAATCGATCAGGCTTCGTGGGTGTTCAACGCGCACTCCCACTGCAAAGGTTTTTGCTTCAAGGCTTTGGGGGCTTACCCGTGCAATCATCCTGTAAATGTCGTCTGCCGAGTGTCCTGTTGCAAGGAGAACTGCATCCGCCATGAAATTCCTTTCTTCACCGGAAAGAACATCGACTGCCCGGACTCCCGTGACCGTTCCATTTTCCGTGATGAGGCCTGAGCATTTTGTGTTAAAGTGGAATTCTCCGCCGCAGTCAACAATCATCTTCCTCATGGAGTTTATGATGGAAGGAAGCCTGTCCGTTCCAATGTGAGGATGTGCGTCCGTAAGGATTTTTTCATCTGCGCCAAAATGTGCAAAGATCTTAAGAATGCCAGAAATGTCGCCGCGCTTGTTGCTTCTTGTGTAAAGCTTTCCGTCAGAAAAAGTTCCGGCTCCTCCTTCACCAAAGCAGTAGTTGGAATCGCTGTTGACGGTTCCCCTTGTGCTTATGGCTGCAATGTCGCGCTTTCTTGAGGAAGTGTCCGTTCCGCGTTCGATGATTACGGGCTTGATTCCGTGCTCCAAAAGCTTTAGGGCGCCAAAAAGACCTGCAGGCCCCGAGCCTATGATGAGTACGGTTTTGCTTCCGTCGGCTTTCTTCCACTGGGGAATTTTTTTCAGTGCATCGCCGGGCTTTTCCCCGATGTAGACCTTGTAGCGCAGGAACAGCTTGATGTTCTTGTGGCGTGCGTCTATGGATTTCTTGACGAATACAAGTTCCGTCTCTTCTGCCTTAAAGTCAATGCCGTCCCTGTTAAGCTGTTCAAAAATCCTGTCCCTGATGAACTTCTGGTTCTTTTCCTTGTCCGGCGTAATCGCTACTGAAATTTCCTTAATCATGCGTTTATTATAGAAGAAAACGGCTCCATGCACAAATCACCTGGGGACTGATGCAGCCCTCTTCAAGTCTCCACTTATTGAAGGAATATTGAAAAAAATTCTATAATATAAAATTGTGAGAGTTGGAATTAAAAAAGTTTTTTCTAAAGTTATATTGTGGGGCTGCCTTGCTGCGGTTTTTGCACATGCCTTGACTTCATGTTCCTTTTTTCAGGAAGAAGATGTTGACGACGATGTTGTGGCGTTCAATGCCATGCAGGAAGCTGCCATTGCCCAGGGACTGACATTGGACCTTTTGCCGCCGGGAGAGGCTGCTGCCTTCTACGCAACCATATCCGGTACGGCTTCAACCCCGGGAGATTTAACCCGTACGGCACTTCCTTCCATGAATGTAACTCAAATCATTCTAAGGGATAAGGCCACCGGTATGGATGCTTATACAGCAGATGTAATAACCGGCTCAGCTTTTAGCTTTAGCAATATTGTACCCGGTGCATACACTTTTTATGCAGAAATTGATGGAGTCATTTCTGGCCCATACGACTATACTCTGGCAGATGGAACGGTTGGAACTGATCTTATTCTTGGCTCGGGCCAGGTTTTTTCTGGATTAACATTAAAAATCGTGCCAAAGATGTCGGCAGGTGGAATTGGAAGAATAAACCTGACTGTAAACAAGTCACCCGATTCTGGAATTACTGCCTTAAGCTATTCCCTTGCAGGTGGCAGTCCGATAACACTGAACTTTGATGCTTCTGGAAAAGCTTTAATTTCGGTTCCTGATATTGCAAGCGGAACTTATACTCTTGCACTTACCTTTATGGCTGGCACCAGCCCTGTCTATCATGCCGTTGAGGTTGTTAACGTATACGACGGACTGGATACAAATACCTGGCAGGGATCAAGTGAATACATTGATGGCAGTACCGGCGCCTTTACCGTTACCAAGACCATGGTTGACAACTTTGCCCGCACCACATTTTATGTCAGTGGAACAGGCGGAGCCTATGCATCCGTAGCAGATAATAACAATGAAGGAACCTACTTTAAGCCCTTTAAAACCCTTACAAATGCTGTTGCTGTTGTAAGCAGCAGCACTCTTAATCCGGGTACTGGCGGTTTTAGGATTTTTGTTGACGGATCCCTTTCTGAAGCTGGCATTGATTTTTCCCCGGCGTCTTCAAAAAAGCTTACCATATCTTCCATTGGCACAAGCACTGTTACAATCGATGCAAAAAAATATGGGCGTCTTTTCATAGCCGGAGAAAATGCAGACCTTACCCTGGTAAACCTGGTCATGCAAAACGGGGAAATGTCAACAAGTGGTGGTGGCATTTACGTAAGCAACGGTGCAGTCCTTACTCTTACCGGTTGCACGGTTAAGGACTGCCAGACTACTGGTACTGGTACTAATGTCAGGGGTGGTGGCATCTATGTAAGCCCTGGGGCTTCCCTTACCATGACTAATTGTACGGTAACTGGCTGCCAGACTACAGATAGCGTTGGTGGGGGAATATTCTGCAGGTATGGATCAGGTACGTCAACGATCCTTTCCATGACCAATACCAAGATTACAGGCAACAAGATTGTCTATGGAGGTACCACCTTATCTGGTGCAGGCATTTTTATTGAAAATCAGGCCGGGGATTACACCATTGGCCAGGGATGCGAAATTACGGGCAACTTTGCTGACTGCTCAAATTATTCTTCTGCTACAACGATTCGAGGTATTGGTTACTTTGCAGGAAACAAGGGAACCCATATTTTTGCCGCAGGTGTTAAAGTCAGCGGCAACTATTTTAAGTATTCCGATTCATATAAGCCTACCGTGCTGTCAACGGGAATACATCAAGAATCTGGATCCAGTCTTTCCATTGGAGGCATTGACATGAGCTCCGTCGACGCCGGCAATGAAAGCGTCCTGGATACCATTGATGATACCGTTTATTCCAAGACAGGAAAATTCATCAGGATTAATGCAGGCATTTCCACTGCAGGAATAGCCTCTGCCCAAAGGTATAAAGATACAGCCGTCCTCTTAAATGGAGCGGTCAATGCACTTCCTGATATAGGTAGTGGTTCTGTTTTATACCTTGGAAAGATCAGTGCAACTGAGTCGTTTACATTCTATTCAGATGGGATAATTAACATCACGAAGGGCAGTGCCTCGGGTACATACACTATTCAGAAAACCAATACGCAATTAGCAGGTTACTATGCCACCATTAGTGGGGGATCAATCAAGCCTTCATCCTTAATTACCATGACCAATGGGTCGGCGGGTAACTGGAATTTCAATGGAATTGGATTTACCCTTAATAGTAGCACTGATGGTAAAGGCGCCTTCAGGATAGAAGGTACCAGTGCGGCAAAGGTTACATTCAATAAGTGCAAGTTTGGCAGCTGTTATGCATATGACGGTGAGGAAATGGGTGGTGCCATATTCATGAATGCTTCTTCTTGCTCCGTGACCTTAAATGCTACCAGCATCATAAATTGTTATGCCGATGTTGGTGGCGCTGGAGTGGCAGCTTTGCAGGGTACATTGACAGTGGACGGTAGTAACATTAAAAACACGGTAAGTGGAAAGGATTCTTTCAAGGGAATGGATATTTATGCACAGACGGCTACTCTCAATTTAACTGGCAGTGCATACGCAAAGGAAATCTATCTTGATAGTGGTAAGATAAATGTCACGGGAGATTTGACAACTGATACGACCATGACCATTGTTTTGAATATGGACAAATATTCTGTTGGTAGCCAGATTGTAACGGGAACAAATCTGGAGTCAAGTGTGGCAAAGTTTGCACTCAATAATATCCAGTACTATATATCAAGCGACGGAAAACTCAAGAAAACTGCGGAATCAATTGGAGGCCTCATAAAAGCGACTAATACCTTCTTTAAATCTGGGGCTTATAATGGGGAGGAAAAGATACTCAATCTTGATACAGATCTTTCTATTGCTGTAGATTCTACGAGTCCTGATAATATAGAAGGAATCAATCAAAATAAAACTGGAATTATCTATGTTCCATCGGGGGCAACCCTTACCCTCAAGGGAAAGGCCACTGGAAGAACAGCCATTGATGTTTCTGTTTCATATAAAAATACTCAAGTTGTCCAGGTTGAGCGAGGTGGTACCCTTAATCTTGAGAATATTGAATTTAAGGGTGCAAATGAACGTTTGCCTGTTATAAGGGTTAAGGGAGGAACTGTAAACCTTAAAAACTGCAAGATATCTGGAGATAGTGCAAATAATCAAGGGGGAGATGCCGGTAGTGCCATTACCATTGAAAACAATGGAAGGGTTGTCATGGATGGCGGAGAGATAACCGGATGTACAAGAGATGATTTTACATCAGGTGGAATAGTCGGAGTTCAGGGTACCTTCATAATGAAAGGAGGGGCCCAAATTTACGATAATACGCTGACGAAAAATACTCAAGGAGTTGTATATCTTTCAAGCGGCACCTTCACCATGGAGTCAGGCAGTGGGGCTTACGTACAGCATTTAGGCACAGGCCATGCAGTATACAAAAAAAGCGGAACCACCTTCAATCAAAACGGCTGTATGGTTAGTGGTACCATCGGGCCTTAATTGACACAATGTCATCCTGAGCGCTACGCTGCGCCGGGCGCCCTTGCTACGGCTTATGACTCAGGATCTCTTTCTATGACTTGCTGCATATCCAGTCCAGTGCATAAATTTGCCTGATTCCATCATGGGAAGTTTCGTTACATTCATCCAACGTAAGAAGAAATTTTGGATAGGAATCCTTGATTGCCTTGAGCGGTCTTAATTCCCTGTTCAAGGTTTCTTCATTTGTTACGGAAAGGGAAACCTGATAGTATTCCGGTAGTCCGTTTTTTATTGCAACAAAATCGACTTCCATATCGCCAAATTTTCCTACGTAGATTTCATATCCTCGGCGCAACAATTCAAGATAGATGATGTTTTCAAGAATAAAACCTTCGTTGCCTGTTTTGTTGCCAAGCATAAAATAGTATAGGCCTGTATCAACGGCATAATATTTTTCAAGGCTTTTTAAGAATTCCTTGCCTTTTATGTCATAGCGGCTTGTCTTGTAAAACAGATAGCTTTCCGTCAGGGCTGTGTAACAATTTTCTACGGTTGCGCTGGCAGTTTTTCTTCCACCTGAAGTCAATGTGTCGCTTACTTTTTTGCTGGAAGTCAAATTGCCAATGTTTGAAAGACTGAATTTTGTGATTTTTTCAAGAACATCGGAATCAGATATCCTTTTACGCTGAAGGATGTCCTTTAATACAATTGTTGAATAGATTCCGCGTAAATAATCCCTTATCATTTCCTTGTCGTTCAAAAGGTTAGGAATATATGGAAAACCGCCGAACATTACAAACTGGTTATAGGATTTTCTGTTGGCTTCAATTTTGGTTCCTGAAATTTCAGAACACATTTCACAATATTCAGGAAATGAAAAGGGTAGCATCTTGATTTCAATATAACGACCGCTTAAAAGTGTGGCAATTTCACCAGAAAGCATATAGGCATTTGAACCTGTAAGATAAAGGTCTATGTTTTCCTTGAGGAACAAACTGTTGATGGCTTTTTCGAAATCTGGAACCATCTGAATTTCATCAAGAAATATGTAATTCATTTTCTGGGGAATGAGATTTTCTGTTATCTGCCTGTATAGTACGTGATAGTCATAGAGATGCTCGTTTTCAATTGCATCAAGGTTAATAGACTGAATGCAATCTTGAGGAACACCTTGAGACAGGAGCGTTTTTTGAAATCCCTGGAGCAATGTGGATTTTCCGCATCTTCGCACACCTGTCACAACCTTGATGATTCTCTTGTTCTGCCATTTAAGCAGAATCTGATGAAATTCTTTTCTGGTTATCATAAGGACAGTTTACAACATCTTGCATGGAATGTAAAGTTTTTTAGTTACAGGTTAAAAACTTTAGCTAAGCAGGTAGTTTTTGATTTACAGGTTAAAAACTTTAATTTAGCCTTGATTCGGCCTGACGTTTTACACCCGGCGGCGTTCAATGCCGGATTCAACATAGAACTTTGTCTTGTCCTTGTACATCCTCTGCTCGGCTTCCTTTTCCAGCTGTTCCAGGGTATAGTCCGGGAATTCCTCGTGGCTTGCGCATCCCTTGGAAATGCTCAGGCCCGAATTGTATTTTCCTTCCCAAAGCTTTGACCTGACGTTGATTTCCATAAAGGCATCCTTGATCTGGTCTTCGGAAGCAAGGACGATGGCAATGTATTCGTCGCCCCCTGTCCTGTAGACGTATCCGTACTGTTCAAGGACTCCGTTAAGGCAGTTGGCGGAAGCAATGATAAGTTCGTCTCCGGCTGCATGGCCCTTGGTGTCGTTTGCTTTCTTGAGGCCGTTAAGGTCAAAGGAAATGATTGCAAAGTCTTCCGGAATTCCGTCGGACTGAATCTTGTTGATTTCCTCTTCGTAGGCGCGGCGGTTCAAGAGCTTTGTAAGTTCATCCGTGATTGAAATCTTTATGAGGTTTGATTCCTTGTTCTTTTCTTCCGTGCAGTCCGTGAACATGAGCTGGAATCCCTTGATCTTGTTTGCAGAGTAAAGATGGTTGAACACCACCTTGTAATAGCTGTCTCCCTGCTTAAAGTAGAATTCAGACTTTATGTCCCTCTGGAAGAACTGAATCCATGAATACAGTTCCGTAAGTTCCGGGTCTTCCGTATCGATCTTGTAGTCGACTATAAGATGTGAAAGCTGGGGGTATATTTCCTTTGCACAGGCATTGCATCCAAGGTAGCGGTAGTTTTTGTCAAAGGCCACGACTCCTATGGAATTCTGCTTTAAGAAGGAATCGATGACAGGCCTGTCGATGCTGTAAAGGTTCAGCTTTTCGTCAATGATAAAGAAGATGATGGAAGAGGCCGTAAACCATATTGGCATGATCTCCATGTTCAGGAAAAGGTGCTGCACGATGTAGCATAAAAGCCCCAGCCCCATGACGGAAAGGACGATGCTTATGATCTTTACGGATATGTCCCGCTTTTTCCTGATGGATGTAAACAGCATGATGTTGCACATGGCATAGAGTGCAAAGAGCAGGGCAAAGAACAGGGTGTGCAGGATGCCGTGTTCCCTTATGAGGACGTATTTCTGGCCGTCAAAAAGGAGCTGCATGCTCTTGTAAAAGTAGGGCAGTCTTCCGATGGTAAGGCAGATGCTAAAGTTTATGGAGCTGATGATGACGATGAGGGCACGGATTTTTTTTGTTATCTTGATCTTGCAAAGGTAGAGGATGATGAACACGATGGAAAGGGAGGAATAGCATTCCCCAATGTAGGCAATTCTTGTTGCAAGAATTGCTTCCTCAAGGCTTACCGCCTCGTTGCGCTGCCACAGCCCAAGGATGGAAATGGATGTAAAGATAAAGTAAAGGCACATGTGGACCGTTCGTTTTGAGCTTTCCTTAAAGGCAAAGGTCAGGGTAAGGCAAAGAGATATGACAAAGCATACAAGATAATAGTCCATTTTCTACTCCTGTTCTCATGAGGAATCATGCTTTCTACTATTGTAAACCATTTTTTACTTAAAAACCACGAAAATTCTGCAAATTCCCGGGAACCTTGAAAAAGACATGAAATACTAGTACTATAAATAGTAAGGAATATAATGAGGAATATATGGAATACAAGATCAGGGTTGCCCAGGAAAGCGATGCTGCAGCATGCCACGACATTTATGGCGCCTATGTGGAAGGCCTTAATGTTACCTTCACCATAGAAAATCCCTCTGTGGAAGATTACAGGCAGAAAATCATAGATACAAAAAAGAAGTATCCGTTTTACGTTGCGGAAGCTGAAGACGGAAAGATCCTCGGTTACTGCTGCGGCGAACCACTGCGTCCCCACGATGCCTACAAGTGGAACGTTGAGTGGACCATCGTTCTTGCCCCCGACGCCCCCCGCAGGTCAGGAATTGCCACGGCCCTGTACCAGCGATTCAGTTCAACCTTAAAAAAACAGAATTTCCAGTACATATATGCGGTAATCGTTGATACAAACGTACCAAGCCTTGAATTCCACAAGTCCCTGGGATTTACGGAAGTGGGCCACTTTTACAACGCCGGCATCAAGAAGGGCAGGTGGCTTGGCATTGTATGGATGAACAGGTTCATTGGCGAAGGCGACCCTTCATGCCCGACGGATGTAAGGGAACCTGTCTGGTATGCTGACTATGAACTTACCGGCAATTAGGATATAATCTTTCCGTTATGATAGATAAAGCAGCCATAGAAAAAGCAGTCAGGGATATACTCGTTGCCCTTGGGGATGATCCTGATAGGGAAGGCCTTAAGGAAACTCCAAGGCGTGTTGCCAGCATGTATGAGGAAGTCTTTGAGGGAATGAACTATTCCAATGACGACATTGCCTCCATGTTCAAGAAGTGCTTTGAGACGGGAACCGACGACCTGGTTGTGGAAAAGGACATTCCGATCTTCAGCTATTGCGAGCATCACCTTGCATTGATGTACAACATGACTGTTTCCGTGGCATACATTCCCCATGGAAAGGTCATAGGACTTTCAAAGATTGCGCGGATTTGCGAGATGGTTGCAAAAAGGCTCCAGCTCCAGGAACGCATCTGCAACGACATTGCCGACATAATGCAGAAGGTTACTGATTCCGACGATGTCCTTGTTGTCGTGGAGGGTGAGCATTCCTGCATGACTGCCCGTGGCATAAAGAGCCGTGGGGCCAAGACAAAGACGGCTGCAGTCCGGGGACTTTTCCGGGGCAACCTTGCACTCCGCCAGGAAGCCTACAGCCTCATGAAATAGACGGATCCTTTTTTGGAAGGCAGACAGTTGCAGTAAAAATTCCGTTTTCTGTTTCAGTGTTAAAAAAGCCCCTGTATTTTTCTGCAATGTGTCGTATGTTTTTAAGTCCTATTCCGTGAAGGTTTCCGTCTTCTTTTTTTGTCGAAAGAAAGCCTTCCTTTGTTCTTTTTATGGAAGAATAGTGGTTTGAAATATTGATGATGTAAAACTGTCCTTCACCTTCAAAAAGCCTGAATGTGATTTCCTTTTTGGCAGAAGAAGATTCGTCTTCTGCGCGGATGGCATTGTCCAACAGGTTTCCCAGCAGTGATATGGAATCAAGATCCGACAGATAGTTCAGGTTTACGTTAGGTTCAACAGTAATAGCAATATGGATTCCCTTCTTTTCACCCTGAGATTTTTTGTCGCATAAAACTGCATTTATCATTCTGTTGCTGGTGTACACCTGGGGAGTTATTGCATTCATTCCATTCTCAAAGGACAGGAGCAGTTTTTTTACCTCATCAAACTTGTTTTCTTCCATTAAAACCTTCATTACGGAAATGTAGTGTTTCATGTCGTGGCGCACTGAGGCATGTTTCCGTTCAATTTCATCAAGGTTGTCATAGAACTCTTTTTCTGCCTGAACCTTCTCCTTAAAAAAGTCCAGCTCGTAGTGTTCGTACTGCAGGCTCGAAAGTTTTTCCACTACGGCAAACACCAAGAGATTCAAGAAAATCAGCATGGGAATCGCTATTGATATAAAGGTCTTGTCAGAAGGATTTGAGACTTCCATTCTGAAAAGATAGATGACTATGGAGATGGTGATTATGGGCAGCAGGATTAAAAGCAGGTAAATTTTTCCTTCTATCTTATAACGGCGGGATGAAAAGTTTTTCTTTAGCAGGTGCTGGACTGCTCTCGATATGGTAAGGGTAAGGGTTTTTGTTGCAAAGGCCGAGAACATGTTTGTCATCATGGAAAGCTGACTGCAGTCTATTCTGAATATTGCCGCAAAGGAAAAGAAGATCGCTTCTGCCATGACTTCGCAGATGTAGAAAACTGCAAACATCAATACCAGTTCAAGAGGTTTTCCTTCGTAATTCATAAAGCACATGGTCAGGCCAAGAAATATGTTCAATATGTTTCGTTCGTAATTCAAAAATGTGGAATTTGAAATCAGCCTTGAGGCAATGCTTATGTTTGCGTAGGAAAAACCAAAGAAAACAAGGGCGCAGTAAAAGGAAAGAAACCGTATCTTGATTCTCCTTTCAAAAAAATGGTCATAAAGATCGCAGCAAAGGAGAACATCCATAAAGCCTAAAAGTGCAATCAGGATATAAGCGTTCATTTTAATAATTTACTGCAATCATAAATAATTGTCACCCTTTATTCTTCCTTTAATTGTCCCAGGATTCTTCTCGACTCCTTGTTCATGTTCAAAAATATATGGTATAAAAAGTAAAATCGTGGTGGATTAGGAATGGATTCAGCCTTATATTCACTATGATGAATAGAATAAGCCTTGGGGAACAAAACAAGTCCTGCAGGTTTTTCAAACTAAACTCATAGAGAGGAATTTGATGAAGTACGGATTTTTTGACGATGCAAACAGGGAGTATGTAATTACAAATCCAAAGACTCCGGGACCTTGGGCAAACTACCTTGGCGACCCTGAATACGGTGCCCTTATTTCCAACAATGCAGGCGGATACAGCTTTGCAAAGTCCGGTGCAAGCGGAAGAATTCTTCGCTATGTGTTCAACGATTTTGACCAGCCTGGACGTTACATCTACATCCGCGACAACGAGTCAAAGGATTACTGGTCGGCTTCATGGCAGCCTGTCGGCAAGGATCTTTCCCAGTACAAGAACGAATGCCGCCACGGTACTGCATACACAAAGTTCAATGCAGACTACAGCGCAATCCATACGGAAGCCCTTTACTACGTTCCAATAGGAAAGTCTCACGAAATCTGGAACCTTAAGGTAACAAACAACGACAGCAAGGTTCGTAAGCTTACCCTTACAGGCTATGCTGAATTTACAAACCACAGCAACTATGAGATGGACCAGGTGAACCTTCAGTATTCTCTCTTCATTTCAAGAACTTCCTTTGTGGAAAACAGGATCCGTCAGACGGTTCACGGAAACCTGGACACCCTCAAGGAAGGTGAATACGTTGACTGCAAGCGCGCAACCGACAGGGTGTTCTGCCTCGTTGGTGCACCTGTTTCTTCTTGGTGCGGTGACAAGGAAGAATTCCTTGGACTTTACAACAGCTATGCAAATCCGGTTGGCGTTACAAGCGGCGACTGCGGAAACCACACAAGCTACAATGAAAATTCATGCGGAGCCCTTTCATGCGTTGTTGAACTCAAGCCTGGCGAGACAAAGGAAATTGCATTCGTCCTCGGCCTTAAGGAAAATGACGAAATCGAAAAAATTCTTGCAGACTACAGTGATGTAAGCGCAACATGTGCTGCTGAACTTGCAGAAATCAAGAAGTGGTGGCACACAAAGCTTGAGGCATTCCAGGTAAAGACACCTAGCGAAGAATTCAACACCATGATCAATACATGGAACGCATACAACTGCTTCATGACATTCATCTGGTCACGTGCAGCATCATTCATCTACTGCGGACTGCGCAACGGTTACGGTTACCGCGACACGGTTCAGGACATTCAGGGTGTGATTCACCTTGCTCCGGAAATGGCAGTTGAAAAGATTCGCTTCATGCTTTCGGCACAGGTTGACAACGGCGGCGGACTCCCTCTCGTAAAGTTCACTCACAATGCAGGTCACGAAGACACTCCTGATGATGCATCTTATGTAAAGGAAACTGGTCATCCTGAATACCGCGCAGACGATGCACTCTGGCTTTTCCCGACTGTCTACAAGTACGTTTCTGAAACGGGAAACCTTGCATTCATCGACGAAGTGATTCCTTACGCAAACAAGGATGAGGGAACCGTATACAACCACCTTCAGCGTGCAGTTCAGTTCAGCCTTGACCACCTTGGAAACCACGGAATGCCAGCCGGTCTTTATGCAGACTGGAACGACTGCCTCCGCCTTGGAAAGAAGGGTGAATCTTCATTTGTTGCCCTCCAGTTCTACCTTGCATTCTCAATCCTCAAGAAGTTTGCTGAATACAAGAAGGATGCAGAATACATCAAGTTCCTTGAAGAAAAGCAGGCAGAACTTGCAAAGAAGATCGAGACCCTCTGCTGGAACGAGGACCGCTTTATCCGCGGCTTTACTGAACGCGGTGAAACCATCGGACGCCGTGACGACCCTGAGGCAAACATGTGGCTCAACCCACAGAGCTGGTCAGTCATCTCAGGATATGCAAGCGATGCCCAGGCTGATGCCGCCCTTGATAATGTTTACAAACAGCTCAACACTGAATTCGGTGCAGTCCTCATGGATCCTCCATACCATGCCCATGCCTTTGAAGGTGCCCTTGCAGTCATCTACAACCAGGGCGTAAAGGAAAATGCCGGAATCTTCTCGCAGTCACAGGGATGGATCATTCTTGCAGAAGCACTCCGCGGACACGGAAACAGGGCCTTCCAGTACTTTATGGAAAACTCTCCTGCTGCCCAGAACGAAAAGGCAGAAATCCGCAAGCTTGAACCATACTGCTACGGACAGTTTACGGAAGGAAAGGCAAGCCCTCACTTTGGCCGCTCGCACGTTCACTGGCTTACGGGAACTGCATCTACCGTAATGGTAGGCTGTGTTGAGGGAATCATGGGTATGCGCCCTGACTTTGGCGGACTTAAGGTTGCCCCTTCAATTCCTGCTGAATGGGATGGCTTTGAAATCAGCAAGACATTCCGCGGAAAGAAGCTTCACATTGTTGTTGACAACAGCCGCCACGTTGAAAGCGGATGCACAAAGCTTACTGTAAACGGCAAGCAGATGGAAGGTAACTACATTCCAGAAAGTGCAATGACGGACTCTACGGAAGTTGTTCTTGTAATGTAGTAATGTAATGGAATGAGATGGAATCGGGGCGTCTTGCAGGACGTCCCGTTTTTTTTTGGGGGAAAAAACTGTTTGTAAAAATCGGAACAGAGGAAAAAATAAAGTTCAAATATAATTGACTTTTTTTTATGACAGGTCTAAAGTGACACCATAAGAAATCAAGAAATTGCATCAAAGGCGATGTAAAAGTTTTTTGCGTTATTCCGCAGAAGATTTTTGCATCGCCTTTTTAATTTTATTGCATAAGGAGTTTGTTATGGCAGTAAACGTACCAGAATTATTCGGAAGCATGGTCTTCAACCAGAAGACAATGAAGGACCGTCTTCCAAAGGAAACATTCAAGGCTCTCAAGAAGACTTTGGATAATGGCGAACCACTTCAGCTTGATGTTGCAAATGTTGTAGCACATGCCATGAAGGAATGGGCAATCGAAAACGGTGCAACACACTTTGCACACTGGTTCCAGCCTCTTACTGGAATTACTGCAGAAAAGCACGACAGCTTCATCAACCCACAGGATGATGGAACCGTAATCATGTCATTCAGTGGAAAGGAACTCGTAAAGGGTGAACCTGACGCTTCTTCTTTCCCTAACGGCGGTCACCGTGCAACATTCGAAGCACGCGGTTACACAGTTTGGGATCCAACATCATATCCATTCATCAAGGAACATACACTTTGTATTCCAACAGCTTTCTGCTCTTACACAGGTGAAGCCCTTGACAAGAAGACTCCATTGCTCCGTTCAATGGACGCACTTAACGTTCAGGCAAAGCGCATCCTCAAGCTCTTTGGAAAGGAAGTTAGCCGCGTTGCAACAACAGTAGGTCCTGAACAGGAATACTTCATCGTTGACCAGGATCTTTGGTCACAGCGCAAGGACCTTCGCATGGCAGGACGCACACTCTTTGGTGCAAAGCCTTCAAAGGGACAGGAAATGGAAGACCAGTACTTTGCAGCTCT
>JAKSLY010000020.1 GCA_024400955.1 Treponema sp. | reverse complement strand
TTTGTCCCTATAGATGTCTTTTAAAAACAGGTTGAGAGCCATTACCCTTTGCTTCAAACCTTTTTCAAGATAAGAAAATTCGTCATGCTCGATAATACGAGGAATGGCATCAAAAGGGAAAAGCTGTTCCTTAAAAGTGTTGTTTTTGTAAATTCCAAAACGGACACCATACCTTGCGAGCAAACCGTTTACAGTGTCTGTATGTTCCAATAAGTCCATATTATCCATAGGCACCTCAAAAAAAAAAGGCGTTCTGATTCCTTTTTAAGAAAATCAGAACGCCTGTGTTCTATGAAAAATATATATTCCATCGACGATAATTTGTCAATAAATTACAAAAAAAAACTGTGTTTTCTACAATTATGCTATCATTATTTGTAAAAATTTACAAAACAGAAGATTTTATACTTCAACATCATAGCTTGCAGCAAACAATCCATTCTTGATTACAATTGAATAGATCATCATGGAAACATTGGTTTCCTCAAAGGCAGATCCGCCTTCGCGAACGGCAATGTCTGTTGATGAAAGAAGTGCAAGAATTGATGAAGTGGCTCCCCCGTTCCAGCACCTGCTGGCACGACCGTACTGCTCCTGCTTTTTCTTGCTGGCAAAACCCGCAGCCTTAAGCTGGGCATCGGATGGCTTTTCCCCACCGGCACACAGGCCATGGTAAGCCTTAAGCTGGCGAAAGCAGTACACAAGCCCCGAAATCAATGGAATGGCAAAAGCCGACTTTGAGGAAGTCCTGATTTTCTGAAGGATTTCAAGGGAAGTTTCAAGCCTCTGGGAAGGAGACCTGGTGGTATCACACATGGCATCAAAAAGGGTAAAGGCGTTCTCTTCCCTGTTGTGGGAAAGAATGCTGTCCACATCCTGAACGGTAATCCTGTGGCCCTTTTCAAAGCAGAAGAAAAACCTGGAACACTCGGCCTTAAGGGCTTCCGTGTTGTTTTCTATCATCTCAAGAATCTGCTGGACTGCATCAGGGGTGACGGCAAAACCGTTCTTCTTGAAATAGGATTCAACCCACTGGGGCTTGCGGTTTTCAAACATCTCCCAGAAGATTTTCTTGTGGTCCGATGCAATGGCAGACTCTATCTTTTTTTCAATGGAATTCTCATCGGATACGAGAACCAGGGTATTCGGGCTTTGGGCGCTTCCCTTTATCCAGGAAAGCATCATGTCCACATCAGACTTTGTCTTTACGGCCTCGGCATTGCGGTAGATGATGAAAAGGGCCGGCTCAAAGAGGGACTTGTTCTGCAGCTGGGCAACAAGCTCTGCAACGCTTACATCCGAGGAATAATACCTGTATTCCCCAAGGGCGCCGTTCTTCTTTTCCGCAGCCTTCCTTATGTTCTCAATGGCCTCCGCCTTTTCTCCGGCTTCCGGTCCCGTAAAAAGATAAACTTCTGATGCCATGATTTATTTCAGTATGTTCTTACAAGGCCAACCATTACGCCAGCAACCTGCACGTCCTTTGAATAAATGGGCTGGAAGTCAGGGTTTTCCGGCTGAAGGCGGACACGTTCAGCTTCCCTGTAAAACCTCTTGAGGGTGATGGCATTGTCTACAACGGCAACAACAATCTGGCCTTCGGAAGCAACCTCTGCCTGCTCAAGGATGGCAAGGTCTCCTTCAAGGATTCCGGCGTTGATCATGCTTGCACCGCGAACATGAAGGGCAAAATATGTCTTGCCAGGCTTTACAAAAGGTTCCGCAATGGTTACGTAGCCGTCAAGGTTCTCCTCACAAAGAAGGGGCTTTCCTGCAGCAACAGTTCCAAGAAGGGGAATCTTTGCAGTGTAGGGACGCTTCTCAAGAACATCATCCCCCTTGATTACGCGGAAAGACCTGGAGCGCTTCTGAGACTGGGTAAGATAGCCCTTCTTCTGGCATGCGGCAATATGGTCCTGGACTGCGCGGAGGGAGATGCCAAAATTGTCACCGATTTCCCTAACGGTTGGTGGGTAACCATTGGAATCAGTGAATTTTGCAATGAATTCCAGAACTTCCTTCTGGCGTTCTGTCAATGTCTTCATTCTTATTCCTCTTCAAACTTTGATTCAAACAAATTGAAAATAGCTTCCGCTGCTTCTGTTTCGTCCGAACCTTCTGCATTGAGAGTCAATGTTGTATTGTAACCGGCAGCCATTGTAATAACGCCCATGATTGACTTTGCATTTACAGTTATGGTGTCCTTCTTGATGAGGACTTCCGATGCAAAACGGTTTGCTGTCTGAGCAATAAGGGCTGCAGGCCTAGCATGGATTCCCGCGCGATTTCTAACTGTCAATAATTTTTCTACCACAATGTCCTTCCTTTGTTGCTGATACAACACTTCTTGTCACCCCTGATTCTTGCAGGGATGTCCTTCTATATCTGAGACTTAATACAAGTCGTCACTTCCATAATATGCCTTCTGTGCCTGGCCCGTCTCAATCCACTTAAGGATGTTCTGGTTGAATTCCCTGGCAGAGAAGTATCCCATGGTCTTAAGTCGCTCGTTCATGGATGCGGCTTCTATGATGATGGGCAGGTTACGCCCAGGCTTTACCGGTATTTCAATCTGGGGAATCTTTACCCCCAGAAGATCAACGGTGTCGCCACTTGTTCCTATGCGGTCATAAACCTTCTGGTCCTTCCAGGCTTCAAGCTTTATGACGATCTGAACTTCCTTCTGCTCGCGGATTGCACCAACACCGTAAAGCTGGGCAACATTGATGATTCCAAGTCCGCGGATTTCCATGTGGTGGCTGATAAGCTTGTTTGCACCCTGGCCCAGGATTGAGTTTCCGTTTACACATCTGATCTCGACAACATCATCTGCAACAAGGCGATGTCCGCGCTCAATGAGCTCAAGGGCCGTCTCGCTCTTACCTACACCGCTTTCGCCGGTAAGAAGGATGCCTACACCATAAACTTCCACAAAAACTCCATGAAGGGTCTTTCGCGGGGCAAAAATATCCGAAAAGACTCGGAAAAGTCTCTGGGAAAATTCCGAGGAACCAAGGTCAGTCTGAAGGACAGCGCAACCGGAAGATTCAGCAAGGGACAGGAAAAGTTCCGAAGGATTAATGGAATGGCTGAAAACAATGCACGGAATGTTGTAGGAAAAATACTGCCTCAAAAGGTCGATGCTGTTTTCCGCCTCCAGTTTCTGAAGATATGCATATTCACCGCGCCCAAAAAGCTGAACGCGTTCATAGGCAAAGGACTCGTAAAAGCCAGACAGGGCAAGCCCCGGCCTGTTGATGTCTGATACGGTAATCTGCCGCGAAAGGCCGCTGCGTCCTGCAATGCACCTGATGTTGAGAGAATTGTGGCCTTTAAGATCCATGTCCAGCAAATCCAGGACAGTGATACGTTTATCAGACATATTTATAGTATACACCCACCTCCGATTTAATACAAGCATATAGTGAAAATATTCTTTTGCGGCCGGAGAAATCAGCCCATGGCCATTTGCAACAAGAGGAATCTGGGTATACACTGTAACCATGGAAAAGAAAGAATGGTTTGAAGAAGAAAACTTTTGGCTTAACTACGGACCCGTCATGTTCGACAGCCAGCATTGGGCAGAAGCAAGGGGAATTGCAGAGGCAGTCCAGAAGCTTGCTGAACTTAAGGAGGGGAATTCAATCCTCGACGTATGCTGCGGACCTGGAAGAATCTCAGTCGAGCTTGCACTCCTTGGACTCAAGGTGACGGGCGTAGACATAACACAACCCTTTCTTGATGCGGCAAAAGAAACGGCCGATGACGAAGGCGTCCAGCTTACCCTCATCAACCAGGACATGCGCACCTTTACATGCCAGGAAAAATTTGACTGCGCAGTAAACGTTTACAATTCCTTTGGCTACTGCGACAAAATTGAAGACGACATAAAAATCCTTAAGAGCGTTCATGGGGCATTAAAAGACGGAGGAACATTCATCCTCGAATGCATAAGCCGCGAAAGTGCCATCAAGTATTTTACCCCGGGTGAATGGTTTGAACGTGCAGGAAAAACGGTTCTTACGGAATTCACGATAGAAGGTGCCTGGGAAGGCCTCAGGTCAAGATGGATTTTGATTGGCAAGGACGGAACAAAAATCGACCACACCTTTGTCCAGCGCCTTTACTCCGCAGCCGAACTCAGGGATATCCTGATTAAGGAATGTGGATTCAAGAGTGCAGAAGTTTACGGCGGATTCAACGGGGAAGCCTACGACCAGAATCTCAGCACCATGGTCATCGTGGCAAGAAAGTGATTTCGAGAATTAATTCTGGCGGGACTTTTTCTTAAGCACCTTTTCCTTGTACTGCTCGTCGTCAGCAAGCTTCAGGAGTTTTTCCAGGCTGTCGCTTTCGCTGTTGAATTCAACGGCACCAAGGCTTATGGACAGGGAGAACTGCTCGCCGGAGTTCCTGTTCCACTCGGCGCACAAATCACTGACCCTTGTCTTGATGGAAGCAAACATGCTGTAGTCAAGGGAAAGACCAAGGATTGCAAATTCATCACCACCAAGGCGGCCTATGATGTCGGTATCACGGAATGCCTTTTTCAGGACCTCGACTTCTGCCTTAATGGCCCTGTCACCTGCATCGTGTCCGTAGGTGTCGTTGATCTTCTTTAAGCCGTCCATGTCCCCAAAAATGACAAGGCCGTGGAAAGCAGAAATTTCCTTTGAAGCGGAAACGTCCATGGCTTTTCTTGAAGCCTCCATGAAACCGCGGCGGTTGTATATTCCAGTCATTTCGTCAGTGCGCGACAGAAGCGAAAGGTCACTATTTGATTTTTCCAGGAACAGGTTTTCTGCCATCTTCTTTGATACTTCAAAGGCGGAACAGATTGACTTTGCAATTACGGAACAGAAAAGCGTATAGATGAAGGGATCATAGCCTCCAAGACGGACAATGATGTATCCGTAAAGCAGATCGCCGTGGTAAAGGGTCAGGACGGTATTTGTTCCCCTAAGGATTTCATTTTCAAGACTTGCGGGCAGAAGCTTTTTTGAACAGTCAAAAAATTCGCCATTGTCATATTCCAGCGGAATCTCATTATCATCCTCATCCATGCTGAATGCAAAGTAAACCCGGGCCTTGTCCGGAGTGTCACCGATGTTTGCCTTGGTATGAACCTTTGGCTTTTCGTAAATGCAGACGGCCGCATTGGTTATGCCAAGGTTAATGAAATCTTCCTTCATGGAGCTGCAAAGTTCATCCAGGGAAAGACTGCCCTGAAGCCTGTTAAGCTGCTTTTGAACCTTCTGCATCTGCTCCTGGAGAGAAAGGAATTTCAAGGTTGAATTGAATGTGGCCACCCCTTCCTTTTCATATACGCCGTTTTCATCAATGCTGTTGTTTTCCATGTCGGAAATATTAATGCACCCGCAGGACTTTCTGAGCCGGCAGGAAGTTTCAACGTTATAGATGTCCCTTACGCTTTTTCCTTCTGTCTGGTCATGAAGAATCTGGGCGCTAAGTTCCCCCTGGCGTTCAATGTGCTGGTCTACGGTTGTCAGGGTTGGAAAGGAAGATTTTGAAAATGAAGTATTATCAAACCCCGTTACGACCACATCATCAGGAACTGATACGCCAATTTTACTGAGAGCAGAAATTGCACCATAGGCCATCTCGTCAGTGACGCAGACCATGGCATCAAAATCAACGTGCGCCTTGTCAGGAATTTTTCCAACTTCATTCTGTGCTGAATAGAAGGTGTAGTCACCAAAGAACAGGTTCTTCTCGTCAAAGTCTATGCCGTGCTTGGAAAGAACTTCCCTGAAAATGTCATACCTGTGGCGAATCTCGACGCTTGCAGTTATGGAAGAAACAAAGGCAAAGCGCCTGAAGCCATGCTTTACAATCAGGTGTTCCACAAGATAGGAAAAGGCCTTGTCCGGGTTTTCCATTACGCTTGGGATGCCCGGCACATCCACGTTAATGGACACCAGGGGAAGAGGCAAAAGCCCCCTGATTATATCCTGAATCTTGGATTTTGTTACAAAGTGGCATAGGGTACCGGTCAGGATGACGGCACCATCAAGATTTTCCCGGTTTACGAATTTCATGAGGAACCAGTCGTGATAACCAAAGTCGTCCGGCCGCCAGTTGGGGGCGCCTACAACATAAACCGCAAGATCTATGCCGTGGCTACGGCAGTATTTTTCCGTACCCTTTATGAAAGTGTGAAAGTATTCATTGTTGCAGCCGTATATGACCAGACCGAATCTCATGCCTATATTATACACCCAAATTCATAAAAAAACAAAAAAGATGAACAGATTACTGAAGTTGAAAAACTTCTTGATAAAGAGCTGGAAGGTGACAAGAACGTTGAGACGTTGATTGTTGATACTTGCTGCGGCTGCAGCAAGAAAGCTGGCTGAGTTGATGTACACTCTGTTAAAAAATGGTACATCCTATGAGAAAAGGACCTCTCCTGACTTTAGTAAACTGGCAGGAGAAGCCCTTTCATTAGCATCATAAATTAATGGTGTCAGGAGCTCCCATGGCATTGACAAATATCATAGGAGTTCAGCATGACGTAAATGGATTGACGTGGTATAATAGGACATGTTTAAAAAGAATAGTTTTGTTATATTTTTAATTTCAGTCATTTCCTTTTCTGTTTTTGCGGCAGATTCTTCCACTAAAGATCAGCTCACATCCGCTCTTTCGGGATTTCGTTTAACCTCCGCTTACACAAACGCATTTAATCTTTACAATATGGATATTTACTCAGAGAATACCATCGGCGGTGCTTTGGGATTTGAATATACTTTGCTTCCTGAACTTGGCAAAAATCTTGATGCGGGATTCTATGGACGGACTGCATTCCAGAATTTTGTTCCTGATAATATCCAGCTAAAAAAACTTAATAGTTATACTTTTTCCGGTGGATTGTTTACTCAATGGGATTTTTTCCAGGATTTTTCAATTTTAGTTTCTGGTGGAATGGGTTTTCTTATCAGCGATGTTGATTTTGTAAGTGCCGAAAACGGTAAAATTAACGACATCTATTATGATTTTTCGATTGAATCTGACTTTAGTCTGCGAAAAACTATCCTTAAGACAAAAAAAGTAAATCTTATAGGCTCAGCAGGATGTCACTGGGCATTCTATAACGAAAAATCTGAAAGTTTCATGAGTATAGGACCTGATTTTGGCATTATTCTGGACTTTAAACCTTTTGGAACAAAGCCTGTTGCCGGAGAAAAATAATGATTAAATTTAAAAAATATGTCACTGTCACAATCTTGCTTTTTTTTCTTGTGATGGGACTGAGCAGTTGCCGCGATATGCTCCACGATATGAATGAAATTTCCGCCGATTTACCAGAAATCAACAGTCTGGAAATGGTGGAACTAAAGGATGTAAACAATGGAGGAACAACCGGACTCTTTCCATACAGAATCTGCAAGTACGAGACTACCTATCTTTTATGGTATGAAGTTTTTACCTGGGCACGACTTAACGGTTTCAAATTCATCAAGATGGCAGAAGATGGAAGAACCGGTTATAACGGGGAGCCTGGTCTATATGCATATCTTCCTGTAACCTGCGCACATCCTGCTGACATTTTTACCTGGTGCAATGCCTTGTCTGTTAAAAACGGACTTTCTCCTGTTTATTACAAGGATGCTGCCTGCAAAGATGTATTAAAAAGTTCCTTTGATATTGCCAATGATAACTATGTAATAGATGATAATATTCATTATGACATGTCGGGTGAAAAACAGACAGTTTTTGATTTTAAAATAACAAAAAATATCTACCAAAAAACAAATGCAAACGGGTACAGACTTCCAACTGTAAATGAATGGCAGTATGCTGCAATGGGAGCAAAACGAACTCTCGAAGACAGATCGTATGAATATGCTGGCTCAAATATTTTAACAGAAGTTGCTGCTACTACAAAAATGAAGATTCCTGGCAGCTTAAAGCCAAACGGAATCGGTTGCTATGACATGAGCGGAAATGTCTGCGAGTATTCAATTGTCCCAAATCTTAGTGAGAATGAATTTTACAGTACTATTACAGATGGACAGATTCATGCTTATGGGGGTCATTGTTATGATGGCGATAAAAAGATTTGTTCTGTTATAAAGCTCTATGATTTAAAAAACATCATTCATCTGTATGTTGATCTTTTTGGCTTCCGGTTGACTCAAACCATAGTAGAGTAGTTTTATCATGAGATCTGTTACTGTATTGTTCACCTGAACTGTGAAGAAGATACTTGCTGCGTGGTCGCATGTAAGATCAAATGGCGGAGGTGCGCTAAAGGATAAGTTTGTTTATATGACTACAGTACAGAGTAAATCAAAGAAGATTGCTATTGTAGCTGCAGCAAGAAAGCTGGCTGAGTTGATGTACACTCTGTTAAAAAATGGTACATCCTATGAGAAAAGGACCTCTCCTGACTTTAGTAAACTGGCAGGAGAAGCCCTTTCATTAGCATCATAAATTAATGGTGTCAGGAGCTCCCATGGCATTGACAAATATCATAGGAGTTCAGCATGACAGAACTTATTAGACAGTCCTTTGTACGAGCAGGCTGGCGCCTGCTACCGAGTTCGTTATTAATACATTCTCCGCAAGCTGACGCTTGCTACCGAGTTTTCTCCGCAGGCTGACGCCTGCTACGCAAACTCGCTCTTTTTATCAATACATACCATCCATGCCGGCACCTGGATTTGCTGGCATTGGAGCTGGAGGTTCTGGGATGTCGGTGATTGCACATTCTGTTGTAAGGAGCATGCCTGCAACGGAAGCTGCATTCTGAAGGGCGCATCTTGTAACCTTTGCAGGGTCGATGATACCTGCTTCCATCATGTCTACCCATTCACCCTTGGCAGCATTGTAACCAACACCAGGCTTTTCGTTCTTTGCCTTGTCTGCAATTACAGCACCGTCAACGCCTGCATTTTCTGCAATCTGGCGGATTGGTTCCTCAAGGGCACGCTTAATGATGCGGAATCCAACCTTTTCATCACCAGTAAGGTTTGCCTTTTCTTCATCAAGAACCTTTGTAGCCTGGATGAGGGCAATTCCACCACCAGCAACAATACCTTCTTCAAGGGCTGCGCGGGTTGCGGCAAGTGTATCTTCAACACGGAACTTCTTTTCCTTCATTTCTGTTTCCGTGATTGCACCAACATTGATTACTGCAACACCACCAGAAAGCTTTGCAAGGCGTTCCTTGAGCTTTTCCTTGTCGTATTCAGAAGTAGACTTTTCAATCTGAGCCTTGATTTCGCTGATACGGTCTGCAATGGCCTTCTTATCCCCTGCACCGTCTACGAGAGTTGTGTTGTCCTTGTCAATCTTAACCGACTTGATCTGTCCAAGATCCGTAAGTTCAGCAGTCTCAAGCTTAAGACCAAGATCCTTTGTAATTACGCGTCCGCCAGTAAGGATTGCGATGTCCTGGAGCATTTCCTTTCTTCTGTCTCCAAAGCCAGGAGCCTTTACTGCAACGCACTTGAGTGTTCCGCGGATTGCATTTACAACGAGAGTTGCAAGGGCTTCACCGTCAAGGTCTTCGCTGATGATGACGAGAGGCTTTCCAGTCTGGGCAACCTTTTCAAGCACTGGGAGAAGATCCTTCATTGTGCTGATCTTTTCGTCATAGATGAGAACGAAAGCATCGTTGTAGTTTACTTCCATTCTTTCGCGGTCATTTACAAAGTATGATGAAATGTATCCACGGTCAAACTGCATTCCTTCCACAGTCTTTACAGTTGTGTCCATGTTCTTTGATTCTTCAACAGTAATTACACCGTCCTTTCCAACCTTTTCGATTGCATCTGCAAGAATCTTACCGATTTCCGGGTCGTTGTTTGCAGAAATTGTTGCAACGTGGGTAATGTCTTCAGTTCCCTTTACGGCACGGCTGTTCTTCTTTACTTCTTCAATGGCAAGGGCTGCAGCCTTGTCGATACCGCGCTTGATTTCGATTGGTGTCATGCCTGCAGAAACAGCCTTGAGCCCTTCGCGGACGATTGCATAGGCAAGAACTGTAGCTGTTGTCGTACCGTCACCTGCAACATCGTTTGTCTTTGAAGAAACTTCGCGAACAAGCTGTGCACCCATGTTTTCAAAAGGATCCTTAAGTTCAACTTCCTTTGCAACAGAAACACCGTCCTTTGTAATTGTAGGAGCGCCGTACTTCTTGTCCAGCATTACAAGACGACCACAAGGTCCGAGGGTAACTTTTACTGCCTTTGCGATCTGTTCAACGCCGCTGAGCATCTTTTTGCGTGCTTCTTCGCTGTAAACCAACTGTTTAGCCATATATGTCTCCTATAAAATGCAACTGGCCTGCCCTTTACCTTGAATGCAGGAACAGTCTTATGTTTTATTTATTTTCCATATAAAGATAATAAAAATTCCAAAAATCGACAAGTTTTTTTGCAAAAAAAAGCTGCCCCGGAAGTTACCACACTCCCAAAGGCAGCCCATTCAATCCATCCAAAGATCTGTTCCAGGATGGTCAATTATTTTCGGCATCTCTAAAAACTACTTTAAGAGATGACTCTTCATCATGTCCTGAAGAGGTCAACTTCATCGCCGATCTTCTTGATTGCACCTTCCATCTGACCTGAGATGCCAGAAAGGGCAGCACCAGTTTCGTTGATCTTTGTTGCACCGATTGACATTTCTTCCATGCCGGACTTGATGCTTGTTGTTGCATCCTGAAGGTTGCGGATTTCTTCAAGAATTGCCTTGTTACCTTCAGACATTTCTTCAGAAGCATTCCTAACCTGGGAAGTGCTGTCGTTCATGTTTTCAAGGGCTTCAGAAATCTGCCTTGAACCTTCTTCCTGTTCTTCCATTGCGTTCTTGATTTCCTGAACAAGGTTGTTTGTACTGTTCATACCTGTAGAAACAAGGGCGAATGTATCGGCTGCATCCTTTGAAACCCTAACGATTTCCTCGATGCTTGAAGTAATCTTCTGTAGCTGGTTACCGATTGTCTTAGACTGTTCAGATGATGTTTCTGAAAGCTTGCGGATTTCGTCGGCAACAACAGAGAATCCCTTTCCGGCTTCACCGGCATGAGCAGCTTCGATGGCGGCATTCATGGCAAGGAGGTTTGTCTGTTCTGCAATTGAAGAAATAACGGCGTTGGCTTCCTGGAGGGCTTCAGATTCAGTTGCAATTGTCTGAATCTTTGCGTTTACATCTTCCTGCTTCTGTACACCAATGTTTGCCTTTGATTCAAGGTCAGTGAATGAAACTGCCATCTTGTTTACAGAAGAGTTTACGGAATTGATGTTTCCGATCATTTCTTCTACGGCAGCAGAAGCCTGTGATACGCTTGAGCTCTGGTTTACAATCATGCGGTTAAGGGATTCGATGTTTGATGCAATCTCGTTAACAGCACCGGCTGTCTGGTGTACGCTGTCTGTCTGTGAACTGATTCCACGGTCCATGCTCTGGATGTTTGCGATGATCTGTGTAATGGAAGCAGTCGTGTCTTCCGTACTTGCACGAAGGTCGCTTCCCGAGCGGTCCAGGTCGTCCTTTGATTCCTTCATGGCAGCAACAATTTCCTGGAGCTTTGCCGTAAACTGGTTGAATCCGTATACAACGCGGCCAATTTCATTGTTGTTCTTGCCCTTAAGCTCGATTCTCTTTGTGAGGTCTGCGTTTCCAGTTGCAATCTCATTGATTGCCTTTTCAACGATGATGAGAGGTCTCATGGCACTGTTGATTACGAGTGCAATAATGACAAGAAGAACCAATGCAGAAACAAAGCTGAATACCGTAATGAGCTTTGATGCATTGTTTGCAGTTTCAAGAACTTCCGATGTGTTCATTACGAATGTAAGATACCATGGAGCTTCCCTGACTGGAGTATAGACGAGCATCATGTCTTCCTGGAACTTCTGGTAGAAAACGGTTGTCTTCCTGTTGAATGATTCAATGAGGGCATCAAGCTTTGCGCTGTTTACCTTGTCTGCACGTGAAGCTGCAATGCCTGCCATGTCGCCTGATGTTGCGATTGGTTCGTGGTCAGAAGCATAAAGGGTACCAACACCTGTCTTTCCTACATGAACATTGCCAATGAGGTTTACAAGGTGGTCTGCAAGGATAACTGCACAGTAGAAACCGATTCTGTCGCCGTTAATGTCTACTGGACGGCAGATGTGGAGAACTGACTTACCTGTTGTCTTTGACCTTACAGGATTGTCAACGTACATGTCCTTTCTGTCCTGCATCATGGCCTTGAAGTAGTCGCGGTCAGGAATTGAAGTGTGGGAACCAATGTCGGAATCAAAGTTACCCTTCTTGTCTACGAAAGCAACATAGTCAAAGTCATCAGGACGAATGTCTTCATTTTCGCGGAGCCATGCAACAATCTGTTCCGGATCCTTTGTTCTATTAACATGAGCCTTTGTGTATGTAGAAAGCTCTGCATAATATTCTTCCACCTTGTCAGTTATCTGGTTGGCAAACTGTTCCGTCAGGATGGCATATTCAGTTTCTGCCGTAGCCTTCATCTTGGCCTTGGTGTAGTTGGAAATAACCAAAACCTGGATTACGTTAAGCGCAACAAACGCAATTGCAATGGAAACAAGAAGCTTTACCACGAGTTTTCCATTCTTTTTATTCAACTCCATAAATTCCCCCTGGAATATCAATTTTAGCCCAAAATATCAGCAATAGAGCCTTTTTTTCAAACTGAAACCCCAAAACAAAAAAGTTTCTGAGTATTCACCTATATTATCGGACGGAATTTTTGAATTTTCAAGTTCATAATGATTTTTTTATAAAAACACCAGTCCATTGGCCCCATTTATGCCCAAATTCAGCATATATAATAGAAAAAAAACGCAGGAACCTTTGGATTTAGGCCTCTAACCTTGAAAAATTCCCATTATTTTCATATATTAGGAATATGGCAGGTAATTTAATCAAAGACATTTTAAGCTCCTTCTTTGGGGGAAACGACCCGGAAGCAGCAAAGAAAAAGACCCTCAAGAACATAGCAAAAAACCTCTCGAAGACAAAATACAAATTCTATAAGGCATCATCAAACGAAGTCGAACCGGCTTTTGCAAAATTCTTCTATGAAATTTACAAGACCATTTCGCCGGCACAGGCCATGGTTCAGTCCTTTAACCCGGCAGCATTCAAGCGCATGGTCATAGACCATTCCCTTTCTGAAAACCAGAAGAAGGCCCTTGAAAAGCTTAACGAACAGTACATAGCCGATGCTGCAAGAAAAGTTCCACTTAACAAGCTTACGGAAGAAATCAATGGAGTTTCCGAAGCATTCTCCAAGGAATTTGACAGCACAAGGATTATGGCCACAGACCAGCTTTACACAAAGCTCATGCAGTTTGTAAACTTTGTAAACTTTGACTACTACTTTACCCTCAAGAAATTCGACAACGGCCTTAAGGAACACAATGTTGCCCAGGAACCCAGGTTTGTTCCAATCAACGGCTCATACATTGTGGAAGACCTGAAGAACTTTGTTGACGTGGCATGGGCAATGCAGCTGGATACTGAATGGACGGAAGTCTTCAAGCTGTTCAAGAATGTTAAGGGTGCAGATCCTGTTGCCATGGGACAGTGGAAGAAAGTCATCGCAAGGCTCAAGTACATCAAGGACAATCACATCATCGAGATGCTCATCCAGCTTCTGTCGGAAAATCCTCTGTACCACGATGACGTTGCCATGAAGGACCTGCAGATTGTAGACGACTTCATTTCCGAAACAAAAAAGACCGTAAGCAAGGCCATTGACGAAATTGCGGCAAAGCAGACGGCTGGCAAGATTGACGGACAGCTTACCCAGATCTTTGGATCGGCAGACATTGAACACCTTAAGTACTACAACGAAGCCGGCAGCGCCCCATTTGAACGCAAGAGCATCGGTTCCTTTGAATACGCCGAGCCATTGAGCTACCTCAAGAAATTCCTCATTGAATACGTAAAGAAGGACATCAAGGAACTTTCCGACATTCTTCTCGTCCGCGGTGAATGGGCAAACCAGCAGATGGCCACACCAATGAGCGACGCATTCCACAAGCTCATCGACCTTAGTGCAGAAATAATCAAGCTTGACGACAGCTGTAACGAATCCGTTGACCTTGGACTCAAGATGAAGACTCACCTGCCACGTGCAGACCGCGACAAGGAATCAAAGGGAATCATCATTTCCACCCTGAACATAATCAACACCCAGGCAGCAAAGATCATCCTTGATGCTACAAAAATCCTTGTTACATACGACAGGAACCTTAAGATGATTCTTGAAGACTGCGTAAAGCAGCACCCTACCCTCATCATCAACTGGAAGGACATTGACCATTTTGCGGAAGGTCAGCTTAAGCAGATGTCCATTGATGCATACAAGAAGATCTTTACCTTCGTTGCACTCATGCAGAACTTTAAGATTACTCCTCCGGAAGAGGATGAATAGAAATAAGGTAAACCCATAAAAAAAAGGTGAGCACTGCAAAGTACTCACCTTTTTTTTGCATCCCTTAGAATGCCATTTAGTTACCCATGACTGCATCCACAAGGGCCTTGAGTTCCGGGTCCTGCACTACTCCAGATGTCTCAAGATTTTCCTGAATGGAAAATATCCCTTCGTTTTCAACAATCGCGTTTACCTTTAGTTCACCGTTCATTTTTCTCATATCCATATTTTTAATTTTTGAAAGAAGTCCCTGGGAACAGTCTTCCTTTTTCTTGCCATTTTTAATTTGCAGGGCCCGGTTCATGAGGCCCCTGTTTTTTTCTGCAGCCATTTACTCTTCCCCCCTTTCATTGTCCAGGGTTGAGAAGGTCAAGGGTGCAACATTAAAGCTGTCGCTGGCCTGCTTCTTCTTTAGCTCAGAACCTTCCCTGTCGGCAGGGTCCGGGGAATCCTTCTCCATGACGTCAGAAAGGGATTCTTCTATGATGTCCACTGATTCGGCATCGTCTACCGGCTCTGCATCTTCGATTGGCTCGGCCTCAGGGATTTCCTCAAGTTCTTCGAGTTCCTCAAGATCCTCGACTGGTTCTGCTTCCTCGATTGGCTCGGCCTCAGGGATTTCTTCAAGTTCTTCGAGTTCTTCCAGCTCCTCGACTTCTTCCAGTTCTTCAACAGGCTCTGCTTCTTCGATGGCTTCGGCCTCAGGGATTTCTTCAAGTTCTTCGAGTTCTTCCAGCTCCTCGACTTCCTCAAGTTCTTCAACAGGCTCTGCTTCCTTCACCGGTGAAGGCACTTCTGGCACCGCAGCTTTTTCCGCAACAGGCGGTACAACTTCCATCTGCACCACTGAATCCTTTGAAGAGCGGGTAAATCCTGCAATGGCACCCATGACGTCACGCCAGCTTTCATCAAGAAGCCTGTCCACCTGCACGCTGTATTTTTTGGAAACGGATCCAAGCCCCTTCCTTATGTCGTCGTTGACATCCATCCTTCTGTCGGAAATTTCCTTCTGAAGCTTGTTCCAGTCAACCTTGTCCTTGCGCTCAAGAAATTCCTTAAGGAGACCGTACTGGAATTTTCTGACCCTGCGGCGTGCAATGACCATCTTGTCATGGCGAAGGTTAAACAGCATGAAGACGATGAGGTATAGGGTAACAAAGAGGCACACAAGCAATGATGCCTTCTCGTAGTCGTTAAGTTCAAATTCATTCTGGCGCAAAATCCAGCCGAACTTTACGCCATCACCCTTCGTTACAACAAAGAGGTTTTCTTCCTTCCTGTCCGAAGCGGAAATCTGCTCGATGTTTGAATGGCGTCCCTTCCAGATGGTGCTGATGGTTTCGGCAAGTTCCTTTCTTCCGGCAATGGGCAGACCGAACACGAAACCGTCAGGATTCATTACGCAGCCCCTTGCATTAAAGGACACGATTCCCTGGTCAATGAGACGCCTTGTAAAGTCATCGCCAAGAATGTAGAAAACCATGGAGCCACGGTATGCAGTGTAGGAATCGTAAAAAGGGAATGACAGGATGATCCTGTTTCGTTCACCGTCAAAGTAAACAACCGGTCTTCTTGCGCCATCCCTTGATTCAACATGGACATAGGGAATCCGGTCTGCATAGTTTGCATAGGTTACAAGTTCTTCAGTCTCGGAAAGAATGTCCTCCCGATAGGTACTAAAGTGAACGTGAACGCCGTCATTTTCAATGAGCCTGATTCCCTCAAGGCCCGGATTGTTCTGGAACAAGCGGCCGGTTGTCTGGACACGTTCCAGTGCATTTTTTTCCGACGGTTCGCGCTCGATGTATGAAACGACTTCCTCTTTTGAAAGGTAGCCCTTGAATTCAACTTCAAGTTCTGCCATGTAACTGGCGTAGGCTGATTCGGCACTTTCCAGCTTTTCATTAACATGGCCTGTTACGCGGGGAGTATAATACTTAACCTCAAGGAGCCTGAATCCACCCGCAAAGGAAAAGAACAGGCTTGAAACAAAAATGAGAACCGTTATCAATGTACTTAACAATACTTTTGGCAATGAAGTCACAGGATTACTACTCCGTCTTTATAACTTCGGCAGATATTGAGCGGCATTTTACAATTTTTTTGCGTTTTTCTATAATGTAACCATGGTTGAAGTTAAAGCTGAAGAAGAAAAGAAAGTCCGCTGCTATATCGTGGGTGCCCCTGACAAGAAAAGTGCAGACCCCTATCCTAAGGAACTGGAAGGTCTGGTTCACACACTGGAAATGGAAGTTGCAGGATACATGGTTCTTGCAAGAATCGAGCCTACTCCTGCATACGGAATCGGAACCGGAAAGGCCCAGGAAATCGTGGACAAGGCAAAGGAATGCTTTGCTGACTGCATAATCTTTGACTGGGAAATAGATCCGTCAAAACAGCGCAACTGGGAAAAGCTTGCATCCATGCCGGTCTTTGACAGGAACGAAGTCATCATAAGAATTTTTGCAAGCCGTGCACAGACAAAGGAAGCAAACCTCCAGGTTGAACTTGCACGCCTTACCTACTCCATGCCGCGATTGAGCCACATGTACGGCGACATGGCAAGACAGCGTGGCGGTGCCTTTGGAAACAAGGGTAGCGGAGAAACTCAGCTTGAACTTGACCGCCGCCAGATTGAAGAAAAAATCCTCCAGATAAAAAAGGAACTTGAACAGGTTGAGGTAAACCGCAGCGTCCAGAGAAAGCAGAGGGAACGAAACTCCACTGCATGCTGCGCCCTGGTTGGTTACACCAATGCAGGAAAGTCCAGCCTCCTCAACGCCCTTACGGGAGCCGACGTCTTTGTGGAAAACAAGCTCTTTGCAACCCTTGACCCTACGACAAGAAAGCTGGCCCTTTCGGAGGCAAGCACCGTCCTCATAACCGACACCGTAGGATTCATCTCAAACCTCCCCCACACCCTCATCGATGCATTCAAGTCAACCCTTGAGGAAACCGCCCTTTCAAACTTCCTGCTCATAACGGTAGATGCCTCGGACCCGGACTGCCAGAAACAGTTTAACCAGGTTCTTAAGGTTCTCGAAGAAATCAAGGCGGACAAGATTCCATACACCGTGCTTCTGAACAAATGGGACAGGGTTATGGATGACCCTGTTGAATCTGCAAGGCTCGACAATCTTTTTCCCGATGCAATTCACACCAGCGCAAAGACACAGCTTGGCTTTGACCGCATAAACGAAGTGCTTACGGAAAACCTTCTCGGCAAGCTCCGCAATTTTTCAATTCCCCTGGAAAAGTCACACCTTGTTGAACTTGTGCGCAAAAACGGAACCATAGAAAAGGAAGAATGGCTTGAAGCCACCGTTGAACTCAGTGCAAGAATTCCGGGTACACTGGACGACGAGGGAAAGGCAAGCACCAGGACCCTGGCCATGGTCAAGGAATTCATAGCATGAAGATGAATCTTTCCCTGCTGAACAGAATACTCGCAACCATTGCCGCCATAATAGCCCTTGCCATAGTCACCGTCACCCTTACGACACTGGCAGTCAGAAAGGGACACCTGACGGCCGACTACAGAAGGATGGATCCAAGCCCTGAAAAAATTTCAAGGACAGGCAAGGGACAGACTGAGACGTACACAAACTTCCGTCAGATAAGGGTAAGCCTTCGTCCGGATTCTGAAGACGACATGGAAAACGGAATCCTCGTTGTAGTACCCTGGTTTTCCTATGACAGGGAAAACATCCAGCTTCTAGAGGAACTGTCCCAGAAGGAAACGAAATTCGAAACCCTCTTTGCCGAATATTTTTCTTCCTTCTCAAGAAAGGAACTGAAGGAAAAGGATGAAAAGCAGATAAAGGAAGAACTCCTCCAGCTGACCAATGCCCAGCTTGTCCTTGGAAAAATCAGGGCAGTCTATTTTGATAAATTCATATTCCTCTAGAAAACTTTGCCCTGCTGAAATCTAGAAAAGAACTGCGCTTTCTACTATAATATTGCCCATGAAAGTAATTGTTGTAGGAAACGGTGGACGCGAACATGCTATCGCCTGGAAACTGGCTCAGAGCAGTTCTGTAGAAGAAGTAATCTGTACTCCCGGTAATGGCGGTACAGCTTTTGAAAATAAATGCCGCAACGTTGAAGGCAAGACTCAGGACGATTTCGTAAGAATCGCAAGGGAAAACAATTGCGATCTTTGCGTCGTTGGCCCTGAAGATCCTCTTTGTGCAGGTCTTGCAGACAAATTCTGGGAAAACGGAATCCCTACAGTGGGAACAAGAAAAGATCCTGCCCAGCTTGAAGGCAGCAAGGACTTTGCAAAAAACTTCATGCACAAATACGGCGTTGCCTGCGCTGACAACAAGACATTCACAGACAAGGAACAGGCCCTTGCATACGTAAAGGAACACGGAGCACCAATCGTCCTCAAGGCAGACGGTCTTGCCGCAGGAAAAGGTGTTGTAGTTGCCCTCAACATGGACGACGCCATCAAGGCAGTTAACGAACTTATGGACGGTGAACTTGTAGGTGATGCAGGCCGCAAGCTCGTCATCGAAGAATACATGCGCGGTGTTGAAATCTCAATCCTCGGTGCAGTCTGCGTTGACCCTGAACTTACAGCCCAGGGAAAATCATGCATCGTTCCATTCATGAGCGCACGCGACCACAAGAGACTTCTTGACGGAGCAAAGGGACCAAACACTGGCGGAATGGGAGCCATCTGTCCTGTTGATGACGTTACGGACGAAGTTCTGGCACAGTTCAACAAGAACATCCTTGAGCCAACCCTCAAGGGAATTCAGGCTGAAGGATGGAACTACAAGGGATTCATTTTCTTTGGCCTCATGCTTACAAAGGAAGGCCCTAAGGTCATTGAATATAACATCCGCCTTGGAGATCCTGAAACACAGGCAGTTCTTCCCCTCATGGACTTTGACTTTGCCCAGATGTGCAAGGCCGTTACGGAAGGAAAGCTCAGCGAATTCAAGACTGCCTGGAAAAAAGGCTATGTAGTTTCACCTGTTGCAGTAAGCGGTGGATATCCAAAGTCATACAAGAAGGGATTTGAAATTTCCCTTGACGAGGAAAAGATTGCACAGACAGGAGCAAAGGTTTTCATAGCCGGTGCAGTGGAAGACAAGGCTTCTTCAAAGATGGTTACAAGCGGTGGCCGCGTACTTGCATGTTCGGCACAGGCTGATACATTTGACGAAGCATGGAAGAAAGCCTACGCTGCAATCGAGCACGTAAGCTTTGAGGGAATGTTCTACAGAAAGGACATTGGACTTCCTGGAGCTGCTGAATCAAACTAAAACTGTCAGACGTAATTCTGCCTGAATAAAAAAGCCCTGCACTTCATGCATCTTGTAGAAGTGCAGGGCTTTTGTTTTTTAAGATGAAAACTTGTTCTGCATTGGCATTCCCTAGCCGAGGAAAAGCATTCCAAGAATTCCCGCAGGAACAAGGTAGCATGCAAAGAATTCCAGGCGGCCTTTCTTGATGAGCTTCATGAGCCATGCAAGGGCTGCATATCCTGCAACAAAGGCCGTGATGCATCCGCATGCAAGGGGAGCAATTCCAACGGCCTGGTTCATCTCGCCAAGATCCTTAAGTTCAAGAAGGAAAGCTCCCAGGATGGCAGGAATTGAAACGATGAAGGAAAACTCGCCCGCTGACTCGCGGCTTATGTTGCAAAAGAGCGCTCCTGAAATTGTTGAACCGCTTCTTGAAATTCCAGGAAGGGTGCCAAATCCCTGGAGAATGCCTATTACCACAGACTGAATGATTCCAGGAATCCTTGCAAATTCCTTTCCGGAGGCCATCTGCTTTTTTTCATAAACTGAAGAAACGACAAGAAGTCCAGAAGTAACAAGAAGGCCTGCACATACGCTCTTTACCGAAAACACCTTTTCATCAAGAAGCTTTGAATTGAACACGCCTATTGCCCCGGTTATCACGGTTGCAATGATGATGGCAACAATGTACTTCCTGTCATCACCACGTGACTGAAGCCTCTCCTCGGAAAGCTTTTTTTCCGGTACAAAAAGACAGAAGAAGGAAATGACAAGATCGCAAATCTTCTTCCTGAAAAAGATCACCACTGCAAGCAATGTGGCAAGATGGAGGAATACGTCAAACAAGACAGGAACATCCTCAAGGCCAAAAAGAGACTGGGCGATTTTCAGATGACCGCTGGAAGAGATGGGAAGGAATTCCGCAATCCCCTGCAAAAGACCCAAAAGAACTGATTGTAAAACTGTCATTTATTTTCCTCCATATAGGACCGCCAGCCAAAGGGCAACCCAAGATTTTTCTATTTGCCGACACAAAAGCGGCTGAAAATATTTCCAAGTACATCATCAGGCGTAACATCGCCCGTCACTTCCCCAAGGCTGTCCAGGGAATCTTCAAGATCCTGCACGACAGCATCAAGACCGTAGTCTCCGCTACGTGCAATCTCAAGGGCATGTTCAACACGTTCAAGAGCTTCCTGGACGGAAACCTTCTGGCGCTCGGAACCAAGGCCTGCATGGTCACTTTCACCGGAAGAGCCCATTATGAGTTCCCTGGAACAATGAACAAGACTGTCTATTCCCTTGCCGTGCTTTGCAGAAATCCTGACGACGTTTTTCCATTCCCCTGCAGCATCAGCATCCAAGGAATCTTCTGCTTCACCCTCGCACTTGTTAAGAACAAGGATCACCGGCACTTCCTTCTGGGCTGACATGAAAGACCTGTCTTCATCAGTAATGCCCCTGGTGGAATCCACAAGGTATAAAATCACGTCCGCATCAAGGGTAAGGTCCCTTGTAAGCTGAACGCCCCTGGCTTCAATAAGGTCTTCCGTTTCCCTCAAGCCTGCCGTGTCAAAAAGACGGACAGGAATTCCCTCAAAGTCAACGTAACTTTCTATCCAGTCGCGGGTGGTTCCCTCTATGCTGCTGACAATGGCACGCTCTTCCTTAAGAAGGGTGTTAAAAAGGCTCGACTTGCCTGCATTGGTCTTTCCGCAGAGAACAACCTTTGCCCCGTCCTGATAGAGCTTTTCGCTTTTCCAGGAGGAACAAAGCTGCCTCAAGGTGTCCCTGACTTTTTCAAGGGGAGATACATCAAAGGCTTCGGCAATGTTTTCCTCGTCTTCAGGATATTCTATTTCAACTTCAATGTTTCCAAGGACATCAATAATGCCCTTCTTTACGGAATCGATTTCTTCAAAAAGGTTTCCTGAAAGCCTGCCTGCAGCCCTGCCACGGGAACCGTCAGTCTTGCTGTCGATGATTTCCTTGACGGCTTCAGCCTTCGTAAGGTCAGTCTTTCCATTGATGAATGCACGGAATGTAAATTCACCGCGCTCTGCAGGCCTGAAGCCATTTGCAAGGAAAAGAGAGTAAACGGCCTGAACCACGGCAACACCACCATGGCAGAATATTTCTATCATCTCCTCGCCCGTAAAGGATTTTGGCTCACGGTAAACGGCAGCCATGACTTCATCAATCAAGGTGCCGTCACTTTTCCTTATCCACCCGTAAACAAGGGTATTGCCCTGCGCAGTGCACAAGGCCTTTGGACGAGAGAAAAATTTGGATGCCAATTCAACCGCATTCCTTCCGCTTGCACGCACTATTCCAATGGCGCTTGGAACAAGTGCAGTTGCAATGGCAGCAATGGGTTCTTCCGGGGTATAGCCGGTATTATTCATGGCCGCCTGCCGGGAAAGGATCAACCAGAAGGAAATTGCGAGGCTGCATGTTTTCCTTCTCGTATTCATCCTGGTCGAGGACCGTATTCCAGATTGAAATCATCTCCTCATTCCTGAGGTTGTAGTTCCTTATGTCCTCTTCTGTAAAACCGCTCTCTTCCCTGTGGCTTTTGCTGAATGCCGGAATCTTAACCTGCTTTGCAGCTTCGTTGTGATGCCATGGAGAAAGATCAGCATCATCCGGGTCAGGCCTGATGTCCTCGTAGTAGCCGCCGGAATTGTTCCAGTACATGTAGCCACGGTCAATTCCATCGCGTACGCCAAAGACTTCGCGGGAAACATAATCCTTGTCGTAATACTTTCTGTCATACCTTACGCCCATGTAGAATGCCTGGAGCCACGGACGGACTACAATCCTGTTGCGGCCGATGACAGTGTTACGGTATGAACCGTAGAAGAATATTCTGTATGGACGTTCCTCATAGGGAGAATAGTCCAGGAAGTTCTGCTCAAAGTGGGACGGATAGAACATTGGGCAGATGACATCAACGTATGCGCTCATGAGTTCAACATCCTGCCCTGTTCTGGTGCCTGAGCGGTACCATCCGTTGGCGCCGTAAATGTCGATTCCAATTGGAGCGTCAATGTTCTTTCTTGCATAGGAAAGAAATGATACCAGGGCACTTTCCTTGTCCATGCCCTTGTCCTTCCACCTGTATGTAGATGCACTAAGGTTCAGGCCGTCAGTAGGAAAGCGAATATAGTCAAACTGAATTTCGTCAAAGCCGCGCTGAATCAATTCCCTTGCAATCTGAACATTGTATTCCCAAACTTCCTCGCTGTACGGATCAACCCAGTTTTCGTCGTAGTAATTGTATTTCTGTCCGGTAACATTTCCGGCCTCATCAACAACATCCTCAACACCGCGAAGACCTACCCAAGGTGAATTGGTCTTGTAGTTCCATACGGCATACTTGCCGCCACCATACTGGGAAAGGCTCCTGTCCTTGAAGACAACAATGCGGGCAATGAGATATGTTCCATCCTTCTTGAATTCGCTGACAAGCTTGTCCACATCAATCTTGTACTTTGTAACCGTACCCTTTTCCTTAAGGAGTGGACTTGCCGGTTCAAAGCGAAGTAGGCCGTAGTCATCCTTCATGTCGATGACGACAGAGTTAAGCTTGTTATCCGTAACGATCTTCCTGTACTTTTCAATTCCCTGGTCATTGCGAAGCTGGTAAACGGAAGAATAGATGGCCTTCTTCTTGTTTGCAATCTCACCCCATGGAGTCAGAATCACGTCAGGAGTCAAAAGCCAAAGTTCGCTAAGCTCCAGGTTTGTATCAAGGCCCGAAACAAATTTCGGAATGTATGCTGAATTGACGATGGACTGGGAAGCATTAAGCTTGCGCCTCCAGTCTGCAAAATTTTCAATCTCGGAAACGGAATTGTCTTCCAGTGAAAGGGAACAGATTTTCCCAACAGTTGAAAATACAATGGAAGATCCTGCCTGACACATGCCGTCAATGGTTGACGACTGTTCTTCACCGGAGAAAATCTTCTCGCCCTTCTTTGTCTGCCAGTTGAACCTGTAGATGTTCGGGAGGAAAGACTGGGCGCAGTAAATTTCTGCATAATATGAACCGTCAGCCTTCTTGCAGAGAACTGGAAGGATGTCAGAGATTTCATCAATCTGGGTCATGCTCTTCATGGCCTCAAAGCCCGAGCTTACGTCAAACCACTGGGGATTTTTGGTATCGGCCCTGTAATAGCTGAAACCGTAAATTGGATGGGACATGAAAACCACGAGTTCCGAGCCGGTCATGTTTCCGTTACTGTCATACACCGGCATATGAGAAACTGCAACCGATTTGATGCCGGCAGTATTTTTGCTTGTGGAACCGATATTTGTCCAGGACTGGCCTCCATCGCGGGTAAGGAAAACTGCATTCTTTGTAGCCGTAACGAGAATGTCCGGATTAAAAGGGTCAACGCAGATGTCCTTCAGGAGCTGAATCTGGTGATTAAGGCTCTTGGTCGTACCGTCATAAGACTTAACGGTAAGGAACGGAAGCCCGTCATTACACTCGTTAAATTCCTTCAGGTCGTATGAAGAGATTATTCCAGCGTCTGAAATGAGAAACCACTTTGCGGAGGTCTTAAGGATCCGGTCAACCTTGCCGCCAGTCCACAAGGCCTCTGCCGATCCGTCCGCATTGATTTTAAACAAACCGGCATCGGTACCGGCAAGGAAAGGAGTTCCATCCTTATCCTTCACAACGCTTTTCTTTTCCGGCAGTGTTTCCGGAATCTGGTACAGCGGCTTGGTCTGTGAAAAACCCTGCACCCCTAAAGAAACAATAGAAAAAACAAAGCACAATTTTAAAACGATAGTTCTCATGTTCTAATTTTCGGAACTTGAGAAATAAAATTTAGGAAAATTTCAATTATGCTTCAAAAAAAATTGGGGTGAAAAAACTAGCGCAAGGCATCCCTGATCTGGAACCTGAGGCCCTGAAGTTCCTTCTTCTTTTCCTCGGTGCCAAGGTTTCTTTCCTTATCCTTGGCAACAACAATCCTTGGCTGGGAAGAACCGAACCTGTAGAATGAAGAAAGCTTTTCAGAAGCTGCAACAACCTTTTCAAGGTCTGAACCAAAGGCTCCGTTCACAATGGTTGCAAAGCTGACAATGCCTGCCTCAACAAAATCTTCTATTGATTCGTCGGCACAGAAAACAAGAATCAAGACATCGCGACCCGGCATCTTTCCATGACGGTAAACGGAATCTATGACGCCAAGGGCACTTTCCTGCGAAGTGACAAAAACAACGTCGATGTCAGGATTTACCTGGAACATGTCGTCCATGACATATTTTGCATATTCGTTATCGTTGCGGGCCTCGCGCTTTAAAACCAGGTTCCACTTTGGGTTACGCTCAATGCCACGTTCAACTGCACGGAATCTTTCAATGTCGGATGTAAGATCTGAATATCCTGTGATCATGCAGATGTTATGCTCAGTCTGTTCCTCATCATGGGACTCAAGCCACTTTGCAGCCTCATCTCCTTCCATGGCATAATCAGGCCTGACTTCATAGGGAATGCGGCTGTCATCCTCAAAGCCAATGTCCAGGGTTCCGCAGGCAAGAAAAAGTGGAACCTTGTTGTACTTGACGTAATCCGCAATGACTGAATAACCGTGCTCAGAAACCGGATCAAGAATAAGGTACTGGGTTCCCTGCCAGATCTGCAGCTGAACATCCTGCAGCTGTGACTCCACGCTAAGGTGGGCATTGGTAAGGCGCAGCTCGTATCCCTTGTCCGCAGTAAAAGTATCCACCACCGATTTCATGCACGACAGGTGTGGCTCGGCCTGGTTACCGGAATAGCAGTAGCTTACGACAATGCGCTTTTTTTCCGGCTTATAAATGCACGATGCAAAGACAAAGGGAATCAGAGAGACAAAAAAAATACAGGCAGTTTTCGAAACACGTTTATTCAAAGCATTCTCCACAACCTGTATTTTAAACCCATTTGGAATAAATTTCAATTTTTTATGGGCACCACCCCTGACGGGGTCGGCTATTGCCGGATTAAAGTCGAGTTTATACGTTTTTTTTGGAAAAAAAATGGCGCGGACTGCGCCAAGTATAAACTCGAAGAAACAAAGATTCCTTTTGGAATCTTTGTTGGCTTTATGCGAGAACCAAATCTCCTTCGCGGATAAGGTTCTTCTTCCTCATTGGAATGCTGAAGGCCCAGCTTAAAAGTCCCGGAAGAACAATGCATACGAGGACAAGACCAAGCCAGTCCATTGCTCCAGGAGCCATGGCAACTGCCCCATGGGAAACTGCAGCGGCACTTGGCTCATACCATCCTGTGATTACGCCAATCTGTCCAACAAGACCGCATGTTCCCATTCCGGAAGAAACGGCGGCACCGTTCATCTGCATCTTGAAAACGCAGGTTGCAATTGGACCTGTAACAGCACTTGCAAGAATCGGTGGAAGCCAGATGAATGGATTCTTGACGATGTTAGGCATCTGGAGCATTGAAGTTCCAAGACCCTGGGACAAAAGTCCGCTCCACTTGTTTTCGCGGAAGCTCATGACTGCAAAGCCAACCATCTGGGCGCAGCATCCTGCAACGGCAGCTCCACCTGCAAGCCCCGTAAGGCCAAGGGCTGCACAGATTGCAGCAGAACTTACAGGAAGGGTAAGGAGGATTCCAACGATTACGGAAATGAGGATTCCCATTACAAAAGGACGGAGGCTTGTTGCCCAAACGATAAGATGGCCAAAGGAAGCTGCAGCCATGCCGATATATTGTGCAAACAAAAGGGTGCAAAGAACTCCGCTTAAAATTGTTACAAGTGGAGTGACGATGATGTCAACCTTTGTCTTGCGGCTTACGAGCATTCCCATTTCTGCAGAGAGAATTGCAATGACAAGAACTGCAAGAGGACCGCCTGCCCCACCGGTTACGTTTGCACTGGCACCAACGGCTGCAAGGGTAAAGAGAACAAGTGGAGCGGCTCCCATTGCGTAGCCAATTCCCACTGCCATGGCAGCACCTACAACGTGGGGTTCTGCGGCAAAGGTTCCGGCCTGTACCAGAAAATCAAATACAACGTTGCTTCCCAAACGAAGAAGCTGCTGCCCCAAAGTCTTTACAATTGTTCCGATCAAAAGGGATGCAAAAAGTCCCTGTGCCATTCCGCCCATAGCGTCAATCAAATAACGCTTAACGTACCTGTTCATAAAACACCTCATGAGAAAAATAAATTGCTGTTGATTTACTTGTTGATGTAGTTGATAGGAGCGCCGTAGGCTCGTTAGGCAGTGGTAAAAAAAATTGATTCCATTCTGCCAACAGTCATCTCAAACGTAACTTCTTAATAGAAGAAAATATCAGAAAACGGGTTGGAATTCAATATCAGCAAACGCGCCAGGCTATGGAAGGGCGTCAGTCCCAGAGCAAAGGGACTTTGCGGCGGGATGAGCGGATAGCGAACCCTGGAACAGCCGCCCGGGCGCCCATAAAAAATCTACTTGTACCTCTCCGTTACATAGGCATGCCAACCGCCCTTTAGGGGATTGAATTCCACGACAACAACGTCCTCATCCTTTATGTAAAAGGACCTGTAATGATCATTAAAATAGTAAGGCCAATATTTAAGCGTATATTCGCCATCTTCAAAATCTTCTATTGTCACCTTTGAATGCCTGTCCACCTTTCCGCCATATTTGACGGAACCGGACTCGATCAGTTCATAGCTGATCTCGACATTGGAATCATTCCTGATGTCAACTTCACCCTTAGGAGAATCCTTGCAGGAAGAAAAAAATCCAAGGGCCAGAAAAACCAAAATGCAGTAAGTGGAAAATTTTTTCATATAACAGCCTCCCGAAAAACTAAAGATTCTCGTCCATCCAGTCCATCCGGTTCTTCAGGAAGTCCTCCATGTAACGGATTTCGCTTTCATAGGTGATGCGGTTCTTCCAGCCGGGTGCATGGGGCCACTGCTTTTTTCCGATGTTGTGCCATACCCTGTCGTTTAGCATTACCAGTTCCCTGTACTTCTGCCCCTGGAATTCGAGCCATGATAAGGATTCAAGAACCTGGGGACGGGTTTCCTTCCACCGCTGCCTTACAAGCTCACGGAATTCTTCGTCTGCCAAAAGCTGCTCGTACCAGTATCTGTTCCTGACCCACCACCCTTGAGGATTATGACCGTCTTCAAAGCCAACGTTGCCGCATGAAAGGTCCATGTCCCACACAGGGCCCATGTGCATCCGGCCGGCGGCCCCATCCCATGTCATGTAACAGGAGGCGAGGAAATTTGCATCCTTGTTCCTGATGAATTCGTTAAGCAGGTACCAGTCCACAAAGGAAGGAACGTCGATGATGTTTTTCCAGTCGCCTGCATAGATGGCATTTTCCGTACGCTGTACCGTCTGCTGCATTTCCCTGTACTGGCCGTCGGTGCAACCCTTCATCCTTATGCTGAAGTTCACGCCGTGTTCCGTCGTAAAATTCCATTCCTTGTTAAGGCGATTATTCACGGTTGCAAGAAAGGAACCGGGTCCAAGTTCAAGCCTGCCCGGGGCCACCTCGATTTTTTCCGTTACGGAATAGATTCCGTTAAACTTGCCGTTTATGAAAAGAAAAACATCCACAGCTTCAGGAGTCCTGCCCGAACGGTTCCATGCATTTTTCGAAAGCCAGTAGCCGTAATGGTTCCGCAGGAAGGTTTTGTCGCTGGTGTTTGCCGCAAGGATCCATTTTCTTGCAGGATTCATTCCGTAGAGGGATGCAGGTTTTTCAAGCTTCAGGAGATAGGGCTTCTTGTAAAGCTCACGGGTTTTCCATGTTGTGTTTCCATGCCCCCTTACCTTACACTTGCCGCTGAATTCATCCGCCTCATATTTTGCATCAACGTATTTTTCCTTGGAGGTTATGAACTTTCCCATGTGAGTCTCGATGAACATCACCGGAATCCCAAGGCTCCTGCATTTTTCCGGGCTTATCCTGTCCCTGCTGGATGCAATGAACATGAACAATGCCATGGCGGAAACTGCCGATAGAATAAATACATAGGAAATTGAAAGTCTGCGGAATCTCATTCATCCTTTATACCATAAAATCAAACAATTTTACATTGCCATTCTCCATATTGAAGTGCAAATAATTATCTTCTATAATGTTTTGCGTGGCATTTCCGTCACCTTAACCTTTGTCAGGAATATGTTTTGGCAGAAAAAAAATACCGTCACGAATTCAAATACGTCTCTCCCGAATATATTCTTTCTGCCCAGCAGCTGAGGCTGAGTTCCATCCTTGACGTGGACAGCCATGCAGGCAGCGAAAACACCTATTCAATCAGAAGCATTTATTTTGACGACTACTTCAACACCTGCTACAGGGAAAACGAAGACGGCACGGACCCAAGGGAAAAATTCAGGATCAGGATTTACAACTGCAGCACCGACCGAATTTCCCTGGAACTCAAGCAGAAGGAGCACGGCATGTGCCACAAGATTTCATGCCCCCTTAGCCTTGAAGACTGCAGGACCATCATGGCCGGTGGAATACCTGACTTTGATTCCAAGACTCCATACCTGCTAAAAAAACTCATCATGCAGATGAACATGCGAGCACTGCGTCCTGTTGTCATCGTTGCCTACGAAAGGGTTCCCTTTGTCTACAATGACGGAAACGTGAGGATAACCTTTGACAGGAACATAAGGAGTTCTTCCGACATCGAGGGATTCTTTGATCCAGCCGTAGACTTCAGGCCTGTCCTGGAATCTGGCATCAACATGATGGAAGTAAAATTTGACGAGCTTCTTCCGGACTTTATAAATGAAGCGCTTCAGACTTCAAGACTGCAGCAGACTTCCTTTTCCAAATACTATCTTTGCCGAAAATACAATATGGAGGGTACTCTATGACAACATTCAAGGACATCTTCAAGAAATCCTTTATCCAGGGATTCACCCGCTACGATGCAACACCGGAAAACATCATCGTGGTTTTTGCCATCGCTTCTTTCTTTGCCCTGTATCTTTTCTTTGCCTACAGGATCCTTACAAGAAAGACATTCTATTCAAAGTCATTTAACATCGCCCTTCCATCCCTGGTCATCATCACCACTGCAGTCATCCTGACGATTCAGTCCAGCGTGGTGATTTCCCTCGGTATGGTTGGTGCCCTTTCCATCGTAAGGTTCAGGACTGCCATCAAGGATCCAATGGACCTGGTTTTCCTTTTCTGGGCAATTTCCACAGGCATCATCTGCGGTGCAGGCCTTGCACAGATCAGCTGCGTTCTTGCCTTTGTTCTGACCATTGCCCTCTTTGTACTGGACCGATGCCCCGTTGCAAGGGCCCCAAAAATCCTAATGGTAAACGGAGACGGCTACGACCTTGAAAAGGACATAATCTCCACCGTGGAGAAATTTTCAAAGCTTTACACCGTCAAGAGCCGCGCCCTCAAGAACAACAGGATCAGCATTGTAATCGAGATCCGTTCTTCACAGGAAACGGAGCTTCTGCGCCAGATTGCATCCCTTTCCGGAGTTACCTCTTCAACCCTTCTTGCACACGACGGAGAAGTGACCTACTGATTTGCAAATACTGGATTTCTCATATAAAATGGTAGAATGTACCACTTTATTGTTAATCCAGTATCAAGATCAGGCAAGGGTATGATTCTCTGGCAGAAAAAAATCGAGCCCGTCCTTAAGTCAAAGAACATCGCATACACAGTCGACTATACCCAGCAGCGCGGCGACACCACCGAATACTGCAGGATGATTTCTGAAAAAGCCAAGGACGAGGACAACTGCATCATCGTGGCCCTTGGAGGCGACGGAACCGTAAACGATGCAGTCCAGGGAATCACAGACTTCGAGCATACGTCCTTTGCCCTGATTCCTACTGGAAGCGGCAACGACTTTGCAAAACACGAAAAGCTTTCAAAGAACGTTACAAAAACCCTTGAACGTGTCCTTTCATGCAAAAAACCAACCCTTCTTGACTTGGGCCAGGTAACGACGGACCGTACCGTAAGAAAATTTGCCGTATCCTGCGGCTTTGGATATGACGCTGCAATTGCACAAAAAACAACCCATTCAATACTTAAAAAAAGGCTCAACAAGATTGGGCTTGGAAAGCTGATCTACCTTTTTCTTGGGGTCCAGCAGGTTTTCAAGGCACCACGGGCCAACGTATGCCTTGAATTTGAAAACGGACGCAAGATGGAACTGAAGAAGCTGCTGTTCCTGGTTTCCATGGTTCACAAATTTGAAGGCGGCGGAATGAAGTTCTGTCCCCATGCAGATCCAGCCGACGGACTCCTCGACATGTGCCGCGTAAACAACAAGAGCATTCCCGGATTTTTCTGCGCCCTTCCTTTTGCATTCTCCGGCCTTCATGTTCTTTTCCCTGGAATCCATGAGGAAAAATTCACAGGGTGCACCATCACTTCTGACATTCCCCTTTGGCTTGCAACCGACGGAGAAGTCTGGCAGAAGGCAGACCGGATTTACGTTGAATCCCTTCCTGCAAAACTCAAGTTCATAAAGTAAGATAGGAACCTGTCCTTTGATGAACTACCAGAGGGAACTTGAAGAAACCATAAAAAAAATCCAGCTGTCTCGGGAAAAGAATCCCCAGGCAGCAAAACCCACCCTTCTTCTCCATGCATGCTGCGGTCCGTGCTCTTCCCATGTGATTGAAAGCATCGCCCGTTTTTTTGATATTACCATATTCTACTATAACCCCAACATTCATCCGGCAGAGGAATACAACCGCCGCCTCAATGAACTTAAGGACTTTCTGCCAAGGTTTGAACCTGCCCTTCTTGCTAAGGTCAAGCTTGTGGAAGCTGGTTATGATCCGGAAGAATTCTACGAAGCCATAAAGATAAGGACAGAACCGGAGCTTGCCCACGAAAGGGAAAAGGGAGAACGCTGCCGCAGGTGCTACAATCTGCGACTGAAAAAAGCCCACGCTTATGCATCAGAAAACAATTTCGATTTTTTCTGCACAACCCTTTCCATAAGTCCATTCAAGGATGCGGAAAAAATAAACCGGGAGGGAGAAATTCTTTCCATGGAAAATCCCTCGGGACCAAAATGGCTTTATTCAGACTTTAAGAAGAAGGGTGGATTTTTAAGAAGCCTTGAAATCAGCGAAGAATTCAACCTGTACCGGCAGCAGTACTGTGGCTGCGCATATTCAAAGGTCAACACGGAAAAAGAAAGGGCCGCCGCAAAAGATGCCGCCGCAGCTGAAGCAAAAGGGCACCAACAGGGCCACAACAACTGAAGCCCCTTAATACTAGAGATAAACCATCAAAAGCATTATGTCGCTGTTGCGGATTCCGCTGATGCGTGAAGCCTGCCCCAAAGTCAGCGGGCGAACCTTTTCCAGCTTGCCACGGCTTTCTGCAGAAAGGGCAACAATCCTGGAATAGTCAAAGTTGTCCGGTATGCGCACGTTTTCCATGCGGTGCATTTTTGCCACACGGCTGTCCTGCTTTTCAATGTAATAACGGTACTTGTGGTCTTCCTGGGCAATGGTCCATTCAAGGGCCGTATAGTTGCCGGGATTTTCCCCATTTGGATGCCTGTCAAGAAAAGCCATTGCTTCTTCAACATTGCGGTACTTAAGGTCCATGGCATCCATCTGTTCCTTCGATATGAGGCCGATGTCAAATCCCTTGCGACGCAGGCGGCGGTCGGCTGTATCATGGCGAAGCTTAAGCCTGTACTCTGCACGGGCAGTAAACATGCGGTACGGTTCCTTTGTTCCAAGGGTTACAAGGTCATCAATGAGAACTCCGATATATGCCTCGTCACGGCCAAGGACCAGAGGCTCGTAAGACGGAATTTTTTCAAAATTATTGAAGCCCTTTTCCGTCTGGAAATTTTTAAGTCTTTCAGAAAGTTCCCTTGTCTCACGCGCAGAAATCTCTGCAAAGTTCCTCAGGTCTTCTGCATTGAATACGGGCTTTGGCTGGAACTTTCCCTTCTCACCACTTGCAGGGCTTGAATAGATTTTTGAATCGGCAGCGCAAAGTGGGCCGCAAAATTTCTTGTGCTCACGTGCATAAAGTCCTGCGTTGATTCCTGCAACAAGTCCCTGCCCTGCAGCTTCCTCATAGCCTGAAGTTCCGTTTATCTGGCCTGCATCAAAAAGGCCTGCAACTCGCTTTGTCTCAAGGCTTGGGAAAAGCTGGGTTGGTTCAACGTAGTCGTATTCAACAGCATAACCCGGACGGCTTACAATGCAGTTTTCAAAGCCCGGCATGGTGCGGAGGAATGCATCCTGAACTTCTTCCGGCAAGGATGAACTCAAGCCGTTAAGGTAGATTTCGTCAGTCTCAAGTCCTTCCGGTTCAACAAAAAGCTGGTGGCGTTCCCGCTCTGCAAAACGCATGACCTTGTCTTCGATGGACGGACAGTAGCGCGGGCCGATTCCGCTGATCTTTCCGGAATACAAAGGAGAGCGTCCGATATTCTCGCGGATGATCCTGTGAGTCTCGGGATTCGTGTATACAAGATGGCATGGAACCATGGGCCGTTCAACTTTTTCATTGTCAAAGCTGAATGGAATTATTTCGCTGTCGCCCTCATTGAGCTCAAGCTTTGAAAAATCTATGGAGTGCCTGAGGATGCGTGGAGGAGTTCCCGTCTTAAGGCGGCCTGTCGTAAATCCGAGTCTGTTAAGGCTTTCCGTAAGACCAAAGGCTCCCGTTTCTCCAATGCGGCCGCAGGGGGCATCATATTCACCGATGAAAATTCGTCCACCCAAAAAAGTTCCCGTCGTAAGGACTACGGAGCGGCATGTGATGATTCTTCCGCGCTCGGTAACGACACCGATTACCTTCTGGCGCATTCCACTTTTAGCGGCTTGCGTTGCATGCTCGTAACCTGCACTTCCACGCTTTTCTCCCGGAATGGAATTTAATTCCGCAGAACTGTCCGTGTTTTCCGGCAGGGGTGTATCTGACGCAACCGTAAGGACATCCACAACAGTGTCCATGAGGGTGCAGAGGTTTGGAGTTGTCTCCACGGTTTTTCTTGCAAGCTGCGAATAGGTAATCTTGTCCGCCTGACTTCTCGGAGACTGAACTGCAGGGCCGCGGCTTTTATTCAGCATGCGAAACTGAATCATTGATTTGTCGATGAGCTTGCCCATTTCCCCACCCAGGGCATCGATTTCCCGGACGATGTTTCCCTTGGCAATTCCACCAATGCTTGGGTTACAGGACATTCTTCCCACTGAATCAATGGTCTGCGTAATGAGCACAGTCTTCAATCCCATGCGGGCACAGGCAAGGGATGCTTCTATTCCGGCATGTCCCCCGCCACAAACTGCAACGTCAAATGAATCATAAAAAGCCATGGGCGTAATTATACTGATATTGGTGAAAAATTACAATTTTTGTAATGGGATGAATCTACTGAAGCTCAGTCTTGTCAGCTGTAGAAATCAATTCAAGATTCCGACTCCTGGCCCCCCCTCCTGAAAATTCTCTATCCTGTGGAACCATGGATTCCCGGTACAAAAGGAGCTACCCGTATTGCATCCGGCAGAAAGCTTATAGAATGTGAAAAGAATACTGTGATAACCCGGGACACAAGAATCTTACTGGAAAAGCAAGGGCACTAATCGGAAACAATTTTATTCACCCATACACCCTTTCGGATAAGCACGATCCCAATGGCACATTTTACTAAATCCAGGCTCTTTACCACAAGATAAACCATGATAATTCCCATGGCAGTGTATCTTGTCAACGCAAATGCAACTGGAACAATGAACACCCAGATGAACACGCTGTCAAAAAGGAAGGTTATGAAAGTCTTTCCGCCTGAGCGCAATGTAAAGTAGCATCCGTGCACAACGGCAAGAACCGGAAGGAAGATTCCCGTCTGCATGATGAAATTTGCGGCATAGTCCATGACTTCCCTTTCCGTATTGTAAAAGGCTGGAAAAATATTCCTGAACAAAATGAGCACACCACCAATAACCGCACTAACGGCTGCAGAAAGAAGAATCATCCTGTTGGCAGTCAGCTTTGCCTCCTCATCCTTTCCCGCACCCAAAAGCTGTCCTGCAAGAATTGATATTGATTCCCCAATGGCAAAAAGAAAAACGTTGAACAGGTTTGCGATGGTGTTTGCAATGTTTATGGCAGCAACAACGGCAAGTCCCCTCAGGGAGAAGCTCTGGTTCAGCATGGTAAGGCCAAGGGACCAGAGGGTTTCGTTGGCTGCAAGAGGAATTCCCTTGAGGACGATTTTCTTAACAAGAGGAAGTGGAACCTTGAAGGAAGAAAAAGCTCCCTCAATGAACCTGCACCTTTCCTTGTGAGTGTGAGTCCAGATGATTTCGATGGAAAGTTCAACAAAACGGGAAATTACAGTGGCAATGGCAGCCCCTTCAACACCCATGGCAGGAAGACCGAAGTGCCCAAAGATAAGGACATAGTTCAATGTAAGGTTCACAAAAACGGCGGCAAACCCGGCCTTCATTGGAACGGAAGTTTCCCCGATGTCGCGCAAGGTTCCTGCATAAACCATTCCCAAGGCGGTAGGTATCATGCCCACGATCATTATGTTCATGTAGCTTTTTGCATAGGCCAAGGTTGCAGAAGGATCGCCGATGGCATCCGTTTCGTGAATGAATTTAAGAAGGAAAAAATCCCCGCCCAATGCAAGAATCACAGCCCCCAGGACGGTAGCCAGGGCTGCAAGATAGATCTTTATCCTGAATGTATCACGCACTCCCTTATGGTCACCGGCTCCATAATACTGGGCCGTAAAAATTCCAGCACCACAGGAAGATCCCCAGACGCAAAGGGTAAAGACAAAAAACAGCTGGGAGAAAATGCTGACTCCGTTCATGCTGTCGGTTCCGCAGCGGCCAACCATGATGTTGTCAAGAAGTCCTACAAAATTTGAAATCGTGCTTTGTATTATTATTGGAAGAGTGATATTAAAGACTGAAGAATAGAATTTCCTGTCGCCAATGAGGCTGGTTCTGCTTAACATATAGACGGATTTTAAACAAAAGCAAAATGTATTTCAACCGCCATGGCATTCTGTTCCATTGTGGCCCACTTAAGGCTGATTCAATTTTAGCCATTGTCTTCTCGGTAAACTATGGTATAATATTCTAATATAGAAGAAAAACTTCATGATAGATCAGGATAATTTCACTTACATAATCGATGAATCTCACAGGCTTATCTCCTTTAATTTTGTAATGGAATCCCTATATCCTAACATCAAGAAAGGAGACTTCTGCTACAAGGCAATAATGGGTCATGATTCCCCATGCGTACATTGCCCACTCGAAAAGAAAACCGACTGCCCCATCACCACCTACGACCACAAGGTTCACAGGTGGATAAGTTACATTCCCTCAAAGATTGAACTTCCTGAACACGGCCTATGCACCATCATAAACGGATGTCTTCTTTCAAATCCGGTCAAGGGCATAATGAACAGACTTCGCTTTTTCCCGGACTTCAGCCTCTTCATGGAAGTAAACCTGACCTTAAACCGCTACAGGGTTTTCACAAATCTTGCAGCAAGGGAAGACATAAACTATTCAACGGAAAGTGTTGATTCCTTCTTCAGGAGAACCAGAAACACCATAGTCCACCCAGACGACAGGGAAAGGTTTGACAAGATACTGTCACTGGACAACCTTGAACGCATCTTCAACGACACCAAAAAAAACTACAAGGCAAGTTTCCGCGAAAAGAATTCCCATGGCAACTGGGATGAAGTTACCCTGAATTTTGTTCCCGAAGAAAACAACCAGAACAATGAGCGCCAGATCATGATATTCTTCTCCATCCTCAAGATGGAAAAGGAAAACCTCATTACGCGAAGCATCGAGGAACACGACCACCTTACGGGACTCTACGTCAAGAACACCTTCATTGCCAAGGCAAGGGAATCCATCAAGAATTCTACCGATGAGCACTGCATCATCTCCATGGACATCGAGCACTTCCGCTTCTTCAACAAGTGGTATTCCAGATGGCAGGGAGACAGGCTGCTCAAGGCAATCTCTTCATTCCTTCTTGAAACGGACAGGCTCTTTGAATCAGTATCGGGTTACTGCGGAAGCGACAACTTCCTGATTTTCCTTCCATACCATCAGTCCGTCATCGACTACGTTGTAAATGGAATTTCCAGGATCGTGGAATCCTTTGACGGCATCGAGGGATTCAAGATGGCCTTTGGTGGATATATCCTGAAGAACAGGGAAGAAGACCTCCTTGACTGCATTGACAGGGCCACCATTGCATCAAACCGCGTGATGGACAACTACAGCCAGCGCCTTTGCTGGTTTAGCGACAGCATGATCAAGGACATCGAGCACGAGCTGCAGATTGTTCCAGACATTGAGCGTGGAATTCAGGATGGAGAATTCATCTTCTATCTTCAGCCAAAATGCAGGAACCTTGACGGAAAAATCATCGGGGCAGAAGCACTTGTCAGATGGAACAGCCGATTACATGGCTTTGTTTCGCCGGGGGACTTCATTCCAGTGCTGGAGAAAAACGGACTTGTTTCAAAAGTCGATGCATACGTCTGGGAATCAGTTTGCCGCCAGCAGAGAAAGTGGCTTGACCTTGGACTAGAAGTTCTTCCCATCAGCGTCAACGTCTCACGCATTGACATATTCACCCTGAATGTTCCACAGTTCTTCCAGGACCTGATCAGAAGGTACAACCTGGAACCAAGACTCATCGAAATTGAAATCACGGAAAGCGCTTTCGTTGACGACATAAAAATCCTCAAGACCGTCATTCAGGAACTCAAGGACATTGGATTCCCTGTGCTCATCGATGACTTTGGAAGCGGCTACTCTTCCCTCAACATGCTCAAGGACGTGCAGGCCGATGTTCTGAAAATGGACATAAAATTCTTTGACCTTAACAACCAGAACTACGACAAGGGCATCAACATCATCAGAAGCGTATTCGACATGTCAAAGAACATGAACCTTCCCGTAATTGCAGAAGGAGTTGAATCCGAACAGCAGATTTCCATGCTAAAGGGTATTGGCATAAAATACGTTCAAGGCTACTATTATTACCGTCCCCTTCCGGTCAGCAATTATGAAGAGCTGATAAAAAATCCCGGAAGCATTACACAGGACGGAATAAAAGCAGACTGATGGAAAACATTGAAGAAATAAAAGAATACGCAGTAAAAAACTCGGTTCCCATAATGAAGGATGAAGGAATTGAATTCATCTGTTCTCTCATAAAGGAAAGGAATGCCAGGGAAATTCTTGAAATTGGATCTGCCATCGGCTATTCGGCAATCCGGTTTGCATCCCTTGCACAGGACATCCACGTAACAACTGTTGAAATCGACATTGACCGATACATCCGCGCAGTGCAGAACATCCAGGACCATGGGCTTTCTGAAAGAATTGAAATTCACAACATGGATGCCCTGGATTTTTCGACGGATAAAAAATTCGACCTCGTCTTCATCGACGCAGCAAAAGCCCAGTACACAAGGTTCTTCGAAAAATTTTCCGAAAACCTTAAGCCGGAGGGCGTCATCATCAGCGACAACCTGTTCTTTCACGGCATGGTCGACGACTTAAGCCTGACCCATAACTACAGCACCATAAAGCTGGTCAGGAAAATCAGGAAATATGTTTCCTACCTTAAATCCAATCCGGAATTCAAGACCACCTTCTATGACAAGGGGGACGGCGTTTCTTCCAGCTGCAGGATCAAGAATTTCATCCCGGCCATCTTCAACCAGGTAAGGGAAAGCGACGATCCTGCCATTGCAAGACAAATTGAATATGGCCACAGCATCTGGGACATGACCGTGGCAAATGCAGATTCTTCAAATCCGGATGTCCCTCAAAAGGCCGGAAGGTTTTCCTTCTATAAAAAAGAGGACTGGCTTGTCATCAATGACTTCCATGTCGAAAGGGAATTCCGCGCAAGGAACTTTTCACGGCAGATGATCTTCTTCATAAGGAAGCAGGCGGAAAAACTTGGAATCCACCTGCTTAAGATGACGGTTCCTTCGGGCAGTGAAAATTCCGCAGCCCTGGAACGCATCGGATTTTCAAAGGTCAGCGAAGACTTAAAAAACACTTATTACGAATACAGGATGTAATAAAACCGAAAAGCTAGATTATCTCGCCGTTCAGGTTTTCAAATTCCGCAAGTTTCTTCTGGGCTTCCACAAGAGCCTTTGTCTGACGCTGAAGCCTTAATGCAAGCATCTTGCTGAGGAAGATTCCGTAGTGGGGATTCTTCCTGATTAGGGTAAGGAATGCCGTCTTTGGAATTTTAATCAGCCTGCAGTCGCCTACGGCAAGAACCGTTGCAGTGCGGCGGTCATTAAGAAGGAATGCCATCTCGCCGATGAACATGTCGTTGGGAGTCAGGACCGCTGCAAGCTTTTTTCCTGCATAAACTGCGTACCTTCCGGAAACGATAAAGAACAGGTCGTTGGACATTTCGTTTTCACGGCAGATTACATCCTTGTTCTTAAAGTCGATGGTGGCAAAAGGCTCCATGATTCCAGGAACAGTATTTACCTTGTTCCTTATGGTTGGAAGCTCAAAGGAAACCTCATTGCCCTTTTCGTTGTATGAAACACGCTGAACAAGGTCCATTCCAAGGGAAATGCCACGGCCGTGGAATTTCTCACCTTCGTCTTCGGCGCCATTTTTTTCGATGAACTTTCTCCAGTCAAAGCCGTCACCGTCATCCCTGATCTTGAAGTAGGACTTTGACTTTCCGATTGAATAGGAAATGTGAATTCTCCTCTCCCGATATTTTGGATCTGCATTGCGGCTTGCAATAAGGTTCAGGATGTCTCGGCCGGAAGAAAGCCAGCGTGTCTTGTCTTCATAGGTGATTCCAAGGTTTCCGTGCTCAAGGGCATTGGTCAGGAATTCCATGAGGGTCATCTGAAGCTTAAAGCGGTCGTCACCGGAAATTCTGTTGGTGTTGTAAAGATAGCTTACAAGGAAGTTCACGTAAAAGCGGATGTCCATGGGATCGTTGCCGCAGGTAAAGCTTCCCGTCTCCTGGCCTCCGATAATGTCCTGCATTCCGCGGTTAAAGAGGAACTGCTGGTTCTGCCAAAGGATTCTCAGGATCCTGGAAAAATGAGTCTTGAAATTCTGGACGGTCACTATGGCAATCATGTTGTTGTCCTTAAGTTCCTCCAGGGTTTCCACCTGACGGGAATTGGCGCATACTGCAATGATGCCGCCGTAATGAAGCCATGCATCCCCCTTAATCACATCGAGGATTTCATCGCACCTGATTTCCTGAGAGGTATAGTCAAGAACCTTGATTTCCGGTATTTCATAATTAATATAGGCTATGACCGGTTCTGTTGCGCCAAAAACTTCAGCAGAAAAATATGCCGCATAGGTTTTGCATGCGCTTTCCACTGTAGAGATAACCACCGGATTTGTTGAAGCCGTAAGAATTTTCTTCATTTTTACATCCACCTTTTTTTAAGATAATCTTTAGAGATGCCCACTTCACACCTGGGACCAAAGCTTTCCCCGTACCTTGGGGTCCACCTTCTTTATGGCAAAAAGTTCTGGGACCGTAACAAAAGCATATCCCATATTCTTCAATTCTGGAATGATTCTGTCAACAACTTCCACCGTTGCATCATTTTCCTCAAAATCATGCAAGAGAAAAATCGTGCCGTCACTGATAAAGTCCATGATCATTTCATGCCGCCTTTCTGCGCTGACAGTTCCATCCCAGTCAAGGCAGTTCTTTCCTTCAATGAACGGCAGGTCAACGGAAGAATAAACCCTTTCATCCACATCGATGAATGGAGGCCTGAAGAATTCCGGCATGCGACCGGTGCGTTCCTGAATGAGCCTTGAAGTTTCTGCAACTTCATCCGCAATGGCTCCTGCATCCATCCGGGTCATGTGGCTGTGGCTAAAGGAATGGTTTTCCACCGTGCAGCCCATACTTACCATGCGTCCAATGACACCTTCAGTCTGGGGTCCAATGTTCTTGCCAAGAATGAAGAATGAAGCAGTCACTCCGTGTTTTTTCAGAACATCAAGCATGCGGACAGTTGTAGTGACATTCGGCCCGTCGTCAAAGGAAAGGGCGCAATATTTTTTTTCCATAAGTTGAATTATAGCACGATTTTTATTATTTTTATAATATGAAAATAACGGAAAATCCTGACAAAAAAATTGCAGATGCCGTAAAGGAAGGACTCAAGAACAAGGACGGATACTGCCCATGCAGAATTCCAAGGCTTCCTGAGTTCAAGTGCATGTGCAAGGAATTTAGGGACCAGATAGCAGATCCTGAATTTGAGGGATTCTGCCACTGCAGACTGTATTACAAGTCAAAAGACTGATTACAAGTCCTATGACTGATAGTTAAGGAGAGAAACAATGAGCGAAGTTAAGATCACAAAGACCAATTTTGAATCGGAAGTCCTGAAGTCGGACAAGCCGGTGCTCCTGGACTTCTGGGCAACCTGGTGCGGCCCATGCCAGATGCTGGGACCCGTCCTGCAGGAAATTGCGGAAGAAAAGGAAGGAAAGCTTGTCGTTGGGAAGGTAAACGTTGACGAAGAGCCGGAACTTGCACAGCAGTTTGGCGTTGTAAGCATTCCAATGCTCGTATACTTCAAGGATGGCAAAATGCAGTCCCACTCCGTAGGATACATGCCTAAGGAAGAAGTAATCAAAACCTTCGGCCTGTAAAATTCATCCCTAAAAAAAACGGCATGCACCACTCCCAGGAAACATGGAATGATGCATGCCATTTTATTCAAGATTCATTTTCTGGCGCTGTCAGTCTTTTCTTGGCTTTCGGCCGCAGGATTTTCTTTCCCTGCACCAGCCGGTCACTTCACATTTTGGCATCATCAGGTTGTCGACAATCCACTTCCATTCCTCGGAATACTCGGACAATGCATTGCAGATGTCCTGCATAAGGTGACGGTATTCCCAGTATGCCCTTGAGCACAGACGCTGGTGTGACATCTCCACAAGATTACGCAGGTTACGCTTGTCCACGATCTTGGTCTTCATTCCAAGTGGATAGAACATGGCAATGTCTTCCTTTGCAGCACCATTTTTTTCGAGGGAATCCAAGAGAGCCATGAAGGAATTTTCAAAGGCCTTAAGGGCACTGGCGGCATCCTCAGATTCAGCAGCCTTTTTTACGGACGGGGGAAGGACAAAATTATCCATGAATCCGTCACCTTCCCACTTTACGTAGCGGGTCGAAGACTGAAGGCGTGTTGGTGCTCCACCGATGTGGGTATACCATTCGCGTATGCAGCGTGCGGAATATCCGTCAAGGACAAGTTCCACGTCAGGGAATTCCAAGGTGCGCCCATGTTCCGACAAAATGCAGTCCATGCCGCGCCTGTAGTTTTTTTCAGGATCCGTTATGTCCCCATTCCAGCAAACTCCGGCCATCATGCCGATCTTGGTAATGGGATTTTTTGTTGTCTCGGAAAGAATAGTTATCATAGTCACACATTATACCCTATGCCCCAAAAAAGCAAAAGAGCCGCCCATAAAAAAGCGGCCCCTAGCACATCGCACCTCTCACGGCGCGTCATCAGTTAGCAGTAAACATGTACCCATAATTTCATGTTTATTTTCGCAGAAAATAATGGCGCGGACTACCCCCCCCACACACGCGCCAGGGACGGCGCGTCGTCAGTTAGCAGCAGAAACTTGAGAGTTTGTGCCTGCCACAAACTCTCGTATGAAAAAAAACAGGACGTTTTTTTTCATACAATTCTTATACCTTAAATTGATCAATCTCCGAACCGATCTTCTCGATGGAAGCCCTCATGTTGCCGGAAATTTCAGTAAGAGTATTGCCAGTCTCGCTGATTCTCCTTACACCGCCTTCCATGACTTCCATGCTGCTCTTCATGACTTCGGTAGCATCCTGAAGGTTCTTGACTTCAGCAAGGATCTGCTTGTTACCTTCGGACATTTCGCGGGAAGCATTCTTAACTTCCGTCGTGCTGTCATTCATGCTGTGAAGGGCTTCATTAATCTGCTGTGAACCTTGGGTCTGTTCTTCCATGGCAGCCTTGATCTGGCGGACAAGTTCATCAGTATCATTAATCTTTGCCGCAACATTCTGGAATGCACTGCTTGATTCCTTGGAAGCATGAACAACGCTTTCAATGGATTCACGGATGCTGGTAAGCTCATCACCAATGGTCTTGGACTGGGCAGAAGAAGTTTCTGAAAGCTTGCGGATCTCATCAGCAACAACGGAGAATCCCTTGCCGGCATCACCTGCATGGGCAGCTTCGATTGCAGCGTTCATGGCAAGCAGGTTGGTCTGGGCTGCAATGGCGCTGATGGCAATGTTTGCTTCCTGCAGTGTTTCGCTCTGGTTCTTGATCTGTTCGATCCTGTCGTTAACATCAGCCTGAAGGCTTGCACCGCTTTGTGCACTTTCAGAAAGTCCGTCAAAGGATTCCGCCATCTTCTCAACCGAATTGTTAACGGAACGGATGTTACCGATCATCTGTTCAACAGCAGCAGAAGCCTCTGAGATTCCTGCGCTCTGGGTTTCAATCATGCGCTCCAGGGACTCAATGTTTGAAGCGATTTCATTAACCGCACCCGCAGTCTCGGAAACGCTGTTGCCCTGGCTGTTGATCTGCTGGTGAACCGATTCAATGTTTGCAATAATGTCGTTGATGGAAGAAGAAGTATCCTCAGAACTTGCAATAAGGTCCTCGCCGGATCTCGAAAGTTCAACCTTGGAATCCTTAAGCTGGGTCATGATCTTCTGCAGCTTTTCAACAAAGGTATTAAAGCCGTCAACAACTTCACCGACTTCATCGTTGGAAGACTGGCTGATGCGGCTCGTAAGGTCTGCACGACCGGATGCAATCTCGGAAATTGAATTCTTGACATAGAACAAAGGCTTGATGAGACTAGAAATACAAAGGATACCGACAACACAGCCTGCAATAATCGAAACCAGAAGGATGATTACCAAAGCCTTCTGCAAAACGCCAATGGCGCTAAAGTAGTAGTCATAGGGAGCAGCACAGAAAACGCACCAGCCTGAAGCCTCATCAACAGGCCTGAATCCAACAACCATCTTCTTCTTCAGGGCAGGATCCATAAAAACTTCAACACCCTCGGCCCCGGAAAATGCCTTCCTCAAAACCTTGGCAAGCTCGCTGTTAGGATCAAGGTCGGCCACATTGTCACCCTTTTCCGTATCCTGGTTGGAATTTCCAACAGTCTGACCCGTCTTCATGTTCATGACGCCAGGATGCATTCCGCCACCAACATCGATGGAAGAAGTAACGTCGGAAATAAAGTTACCGTCCCTTGTGGCACAAAGAGCGCCAACAATTCTTCCGTCCCTGTAAACCGGAACGGCATAGCACATGATGAGGGTATTGGTAACCCTGTTGATAAACGGATCGCAGAGGTATTCACTACCGTTCAATGGAGCCTTAATGTAAGCCCTGTCACCAAAGAACATTGGCACGCCGGGACGCTCCGGAATATATGTATAACCGTCCTTATCATAGAAGGAAATGTTCACGTAACGGCCGGAACTGCCCTTTGCAATGCTGACAAGCTGAGCACACTTTTCTTCCGTAGTATATTCGTCGCCATTAATCATCGGCAGCATGGCCAGATTTCTGACGAACCTGAATTCTTCCGAATTCCTGATGCTTAATTCAAGTGCAACCTTATCCGCCATGGAATCAACAGCCTTGCTTACGGCATCGTTAAGAGCCTTCGACGAAATCTGCTGAACCAAAGTACCCTGCACCACAGAGCACACGACGATAAGACCAACAATAACAGTAAGAAGCTTAACTTTAAGAGAAACTTTGACGCCCATTTTCATACCTCTACCCATATTATATCCCAAAAAATGCAGAATTCAACAGGAAAAGGTATTTTTAACCCGGGCGTTCCCCGTCCCCTGGCAGGGCCGGGTCGGCAGTTCCAGGGTTCGCTAAGCGCTCATCTAAAGATGGCAGCCTCCGTTCGCCTTCCGGCTCACTGCGGCCGCCACCCTTCCATTGCCTAACGCATCCCTGGCATCTAGCTGTTCTTCTTTTTCCTTGGGGTCTTTCTTACAAAGCGGGCACGCATGTCGTCTTCCTCACCCTCTTCATGAATGAACCTGATGGCAGAAGCGGAAGTCACCACCCTGGAAAATCCCATGTATTCAATATTGATTCCGGGCTTGGTATGTTCAATAGAAAGTTCATATACACCCTTGGATAGCTTGAGCAGTCCGATGACGGCACCTACGCTCTGGCCTTCCGTCGTGCGGCAGTTGAGGGACAGTGCATTCTCGCCGTCAATGTTGATGTTGCACACTGACTGGGAAACGGTTCCATCATTGGCCTTGTTGTAAAAGCCCAGGAAGTTGTAAACGTCGTCTTCCTCAACATTGATGTAAACGCTGGTTGTTCCATCCTTCATGAACTTGATGTCTTCATTATAAGCCTTGCATCCTTCAGGAACACTGTCCATCCTTGCCGTGAAAGTCGGAACGTCGTCAAGGCTTCTAAGAGGACGCTCAGAAACCGGGGCCTTTACCATGAATGAGATGACATCCCTTGCACAGCGCTGAAGTTCACCTCGGGTAACCTTACCCTTTTCAAGGGCTTCCTCAAGATCGTCTCCGTTTCCGTCTTCTTCCGCCATGTCGTTTGGAACTATCATGTAAACGTCGTTTCTTGAACGCACCATCTGACTCAAAAGGTTCTGGTCAGATTCACCGCCAGAAACACAGTCGTTCTGGATTGCCCACCAGTCGGTCATTACAAGGCCTTCATACTTCCATTCCTCGCGGAGGATTGTCTGGCACAGGTCGTAGTTTGAGGAAGACTGGATTCCGTTCACAAGGTTGTAGCTTGTCATGATGGAAGCAGCATTTCCCTTCTTGACTGCCATCTCAAATGGAACAAGGTAGATTTCGCGCAGTGCCCTTTCAGAAACTATGGCATTGTTGTTCCTGCGGCCGGCTTCCCTGTTGTTTGCGGCAAAATGCTTTATTGTAGGAAAAACTCCCTTGGACTGGATTCCCGTGATTACGGCAACCGTCATGGCTCCAGTCAGGAGAGGATCTTCAGAAAAATACTCAAAGTTGCGTCCGTTAAGGGGATTGCGCTGGATGTTGATTCCAGGACCAAGACATGTATCAACCTGGTTTTCCATCAGTTCCTCGCCTTCGTATTCCATCAATTCCCTTACGAGGGGCAGGTTCCATGAACATGCAAGAAGGGTTCCGATCGGCATAAGGTTTGCTTCCTTTCCGGTATCAAGCCTTACCCCGGAAGGACCGTCGGCACATCCTGCAACAGGAATTCCAAGGTTGTAAAGTTCCTCGCTTAATCCTCCCATGGCACTTGCAATGCCAGGTGTTGTCTTTCGGCTCATCATTCCTTCCCCACGGACAAGGGTCATGAGCTGGCGGTCACTCATCTGTGCAATAAAGTCATCAAGCTTTGTGCTGTCCTTCTTTACGTCAAGGAATCGGATTCCCCTGTCACCGGTCTGCGGAATTTCTGCAGGAAGGTTGTCGGTAATGCGCCTTGCCATGTCATATTCACGAAGTGGAACCTTTTCATTCCCTGCAGAAAGAGTTCCGTCGGCAGCAGCAACAGAGGCAATTCTTTCAAAGGCCTTGACTGGCGCACATGCAGAGCCAAGCTTTTCAACAACAACTGTTTCTGCAAGTTCAATGCAGTCGGAATCTTCAAGGGAAATTTTTTCTGCGCTCAGGGAATCCGTTCCCCCATAAACTGCATACCTTCCCTTTTCCAGCACGCGGCAGAACCTGTGGCCTGTGGCACTGCTGTCATCAAAGGAAGCATGGGATTCAATATTGAATGAAAGTTCCACGGCTTCTTCCTGGCCAGGCAAAAGGGTACCCGTCTTGATGAATGCAGCAAGTTCCCTCTCAGGCTTTCCAAGTTTCCCCTGAGGACAGGAAAGGTATACCTGAACCGTTTCCTTGCCTGCAACCTTGCCTGTATTGCGGACAAGAGCCCTTACCGTCACCTCGTTGCCTGCAAATGATGCCCTTCCAAAGGAAACGTCAAAGGTTGTGTAGCTTAAGCCAAAACCGAAAGGATAGAGAATCCTGTCGCGGGCAAAGGTGTTAAAGTATCTGTAGCCTACGTAAATATCTTCTATATAATAGCTGTCGTTTCCCGTGTTGAATCCTGCTGTCGAAGGATAGTCATCGATGGACCTTGCAATGGTGCAAGAAAGCTTTCCGGATGGAACTGCATCCCCAAGGAGAATCCTTGCACATGCGCGTCCTGCTTCCTGACCGGCCTGCCATGCATAAACAACGGCACTAATCTTACCGCCAAAATCCTCGTGATCAAACCATGAGCTGTCAACGATTCCGCAAGCATTAAATACCACGCACACCTTATCAAAGGCAGCACAGATGTTCCTTATGTTCTGCCATTCAGTGTCCGTAAGAAACCATGATCCCTTTTCCTTTACCAGGTCCTTGTCTTCGCCGGCATTGCGTGTAATGACAACCACCGCCTTGGAATTGCGGCCTGCACATTCACGGGCAAGGCTTTCGGAAACTTCCATCTCCTTCTGGTTCCATGGTTCTGCAGCCCAACCGCCTCCTCCGTTATCGTATGGATTTTCCCTTACAAAAGCTGCATAAAGGGCGGCAAGCTTTTCATCTGCATTAGGCATAAAGTCAATAAGATTTGTAGAATAGGGTGCATGCACGGAACCGCCGGAACCAAGTCCACACTTTATGAAGTTAATCTGTCCGCGTCCAAAGACTGCAACCTTTTCTTCCTTTAAGACCGGAAGGGTTTCCCTTTCATTTTTAAGAAGCACGATTCCTTCACAGGCTGCTTCAAGAATTTTCTCACCAAAAGTCATTTGCCAGTTCTCCCATTGGACTAAAAAAAATCAGGCTGCCTGCAAGACAGCCCGTTTGAATGGATGCAAAAATGCAAATATTCGCAAGTATTAGTAGTATACTACGCTCTTGTCTTCCCAGTCGATGATTTCTTCCGGCTTGAAGAAGATGTTGATTTCGCGTTCTGCACTTTCGTCACTGTCACTTGCGTGAATGATGTTGCAGTTTGTGTGGAGGCCAAAGTCTCCGCGGATTGTTCCAGGTGCAGATTCAGTAACCTTTGTTGCACCTACAAGCTTGCGAACGAGAGTAACGCACTCGTCGCCCTGCCAAACCATTGCAACTACTGGAGCACTTGTAATGTAACCTACAAGTTCACCAAAGAATGGCTTGTCCTTGTGTTCGGCATAGTGCTTTTCTGCAACTTCCTTTGTAATCTGAATCATCTTAAGGCCAACAAGCTTGAGGCCCTTTCTTTCAAGGCGAGTGATAACTTCGCCAACGATCCTGCGGTTAAGTACCCCAGGCTTAAGCATTGTATAACATCTGTTTCCCATAGCTGAAATCTACCAAAAGTAAAATAATTATTCAAGGCAACTGCCAAGAAATTTAACTGGCCAACCTACCTGTTTTCAAGCTGGCTGCGAAGTTTTTCCGCCTTTGCAATTTCTTCCTTGATGTCAGAGAGAGCCCTGTAAGCTTTCTTATCCTGGCTTTCATCTGCAACCTTCTTCATAAGAGCTTCTGCCTCCCGAAGCTTTCCCTGTACTTCAGCAAGAACAGCCGCATTGTAACCTGCTTCCATAAGACCAGTTTCATCATAAACCTTCAGGAACAGCTGTTCCGACTGGTCATAAAGCCTGTTCTTTGCAAGAGTGTCGGCCTGCTTCATTGCAGGATTCTTTGTCTTGTCCTTCAGAAGAACAAGTGAGAGTGTTTCCGTATAAGGCTGGATCTTTCTCAAGAGACGGTTTGCCGTATGTTCAATATCCATTCTTACAAGATTATATGCCGAAGGAACATTATGCATTGCATCCACCTCAGAAGACTGGCGTTCAATTCTTTCCGAAGTATGGGAAATAACCTTATGGGTCTGGGCGTCGATGATCTGATATACGATGGCAAAAGACACTTCGCGGCGGAAAAGATGAACGTAATATTCATTTCCTTCCTTGTCCTGATGCTTTTCCCTTCTTTCATCCACACGTGTGCGGAAGCTGTCAATGTGCCCTGTAAGGTAAACATCGCAAGGTGCACTTTCGTTGTTCTTGATGACATTTTCAACAACGGAAGAAGATATCAGGTCAAAATATCCGCTTTGTGCAACGGAACCCGTTACTTTATCCGTAAGAAAATCGGCAATGTCTTTCTTGTCGCTTTTACCCGCAGTTGGCATGAAGATAATGCTAAAGAATGAACCGGAAATTTCTCCCTTGTTTTCATCCTGAAATGGAAGAATTGCAATGGACTTTGCACCATTAAGGTCAAGTTCTGCAGGACGCTGAACCTGCACGGCAATACCAGTTGCACATCCTGTTAAAAAAAGTGCAAATGCTGAAAGAAAAGCAAGAATAATTTTTTTCATGTTTATATCCTCAAAAAAGTTTCCAAGAGAATCAAAATGCAATGTTTTTTTACAAAAACAATTTTCTTGCATCCATCATCTCTCATATACTACATTATAATAGAAAATTTAGTTTTTTTTGTACACATCTTAACAAAAATCCCAAAAAATTATTTAATAGATGGCATGAATGTTGAAAAGAAAGAAATCATTGCCCTTCAGAAATCCATTGAACGCGAAATAAACGAAATCAACCTTTCGCCAAAACCTGATTCCGCAAGACTCTTTGACCTCAACATGCTTGACTCCAACATCTCCCTATTCCTTTTGGGAGCTGAATTCATAGAAGGTCCCCTTGAACTGTCCCTAAAGGACAAGATGATCATCGATGCTCTGATGAAATTCAGGAGCAGGTCAACGGATGAAAACAACATGAGCGCCGTTGCAGACGAACTTGCAGAATATTCCGCAGAAATCGTTGAACTCATACAAAAGCTTGAAGACCGGGTTGAAGCCCTAAAGGACAAGACCTTCGTCTCAAACATCTGTGCCCGTCTGGATGCAGCAGAAGAAGCCATAAGGCAGATTGCATTCCTAAAGAAGGCTCCAAAGAAAACCCTCAAGCAGTGGTTCACCGAATCAGTGCCAATGCCACTAACCAACGCAGGCAAGATTCTTGGCCGCGTAAAAAGCGAAAAGAAAGCAGCAGCATCCCGGGAAAACGGAAAGAAAGGCGGCCGCCCAAGGAAGACTGCAGGCATCACGTCATAATCTTGACTTTGTAAATTTAACCGGTGACAGGCTTAACCCGAAGCCGGTTTTGAAAATGCGTGATAGACGTTATTTAATTCTTCTTGCCTCTTCTTGCTGTATTAAAACAAGATTCTCTTTTTCATTTTCATTAAATTTCTTTTCGGTAACAATTTCTTTTGGCTGATACCAGTCTGAGCAATATTTTTTAAGCCAAAGATTAATATCTTCTATTTTAAAAATGTGACCATAAGCAGCAAACATTAAGTTTCTTAAATAGCTTAACTGCGCAGTTGAATAATACTTTAACTGAGTCTCAGAAATAACATGTTCCCTGAAATACCATTTCTTTTCCGGATTGATTTTTCTTAAGCTGACTAAGCAATCAGGAACTGTATTCAACTCAAGAAAAATTTCAGATTCAATTTTTGGTATAATATTGTTCTTCCTGATTATTATTGTTCTATCATCTCGAATTGCATTTTCCAATTTCGTTTCATCGAATCTAATGTTATTTATCCAGATATCATCTGTTGTATTAGTCACTTTTAATACTATTTCTCCTATACAATCTTTCCATGTTGCACCGGTTCCAAATAAATAATCAGCAGATTGTGATATTCCATGAACTCCATAGGGAGCAGAGTATTCTACTTCTGTTGTAGTAAGTTCATCAGTTTTAAAAGTTATAGTACGAATATACCATTTTGTGATTAATATATAATCATTTAAGTATTCTGGTTTATCTAATTCTTTAACAATAAAATCAGCTTCCTCATTATTAACTTTACTTTTAAAATAACGAAAGTCATCTGACGTTGGTTGACGATTTTTCCATTGAGGGAAACCAACATTTAATGTTTCTGTCGGTCCATAATTTTTAAAATAAAACTTTACATTTATATCATAATGATCTTCATATAAAGTAAAACTTATTTCTTCCTTCTCCATTTTTACATTTTCATTTTTTGTTCCTGAAACTGGAAGAATTGAACCACCGGATACTTTTGTATATGCATCATTTGCATTAATTGTAAATAAAGTTGTAATTGCAAATATAAATATGCAAGCTTTTCTTCTCACTTTTTAATCCTTTTTCATCGTATTGCCCTGTACGTATAACATACAATATGGTGAGCCTCAGCTATGTTGTAAATCGTGGATTTACGGCAAACTTTAGATTGAGACAAAAAAGCGGCCGGATTACCGCAAACAAAGGAGACTCACCAATGGAAAGTATAATTTATGTAGGTATGGATGTCCACAAAGACACTTGCATTCCATTCATACAAGGAAGTCTTAAATTACATGCGCCTAAAGCATAGGCCATTCGCAATAACTCTTGAATTCTTTCTAAGCCACCAATTCCACCACAATCTTCTATAATTCCCAGCCCAGAACTTTCGAGAATCCAAGGTGAAACTTCTTCCACATGCTTTGAAGGTTGCTCATGACGAACATTTATTGCAAAATCGTCATCGCTTTCATTCTTTCCTTCATCGATATAAATCTGAACATCAAGCTTTCTCGACGGAACATCAAAACTATAAATATGGCTTGCATTACCATTTTCAAGGCATTTAGAAATTTTCTCTACAAGTTCTTTAGCTTTTTTCTCGCCTCCTTCAGTAA
>JAKSLY010000002.1 GCA_024400955.1 Treponema sp. | reverse complement strand
AAATGAATCTTCGTCATATTTTGACAAAGAGATCACCAAAGAGAAAGATGAACCTCCGCCACGCAGGTATCCTTTCTGAAGATTCAGCTGCAAAGGTACGCAAGCAGCTTCTTCCATACGGTTGATTTTAGGAGTTAGAAAATGAGAGCAGTAGACGGAGCAAAAAGAAAGAACCGCCGTGTTAAGATCCTCAAGCTTGCAAAGGGATTCAAGGGCGACAGAAAGTCAAACTATAAGCCAGCTAAAGATGCTGTTGTAAAGGCACTCGATCATGCTTATTCTGGACGCAAGCTCAAGAAGCGTGATTACCGCTCACTTTGGATTGCTCGTATCAACGCAGCAGTTCGCGCAGACGGTATGACATACAGCACATTCATCAATGGTCTTTCAAAGGCTAACATTACACTCAACAGAAAGGCATTGAGCAACATGGCTATCGAAGATCCAGTTGCATTCAAGGCAGTTGTTGAAGCAGCCAAGAACGCATTGAAGGCATAAGTATGGTTACGCTCGATCAAGTTCTTGTACTTCAGGAAAAGGTGGAATCTGCTGTTGAAATGATTTCTTCATTGAAGAACAGAATTTCTCAGCTTGAGTCAGACAATGATGCTTTAAGTAGCAAATGCTTAGAGCTTACAAAAGCACTGGATGACAAAACGGAGTTGATTTCCAAGTTTGAAGAAGCACAGAACCAGATCGAGCAGAGCATTCTTAGCACAATTCACCGCCTTGATTCTGTAGAAGATGCAATCCTCTCGGAACAGGGCGATGAACCTGTTGCCACAGAACAGGCAGCAGAAAAAAACACTGGAAGTCCATCCCAGGACATTCCGCAGGAAGAATTTTCCCAGCCACAGGCAGAAAATTCTGAATACATTCCCCAGAATGAACCAGTTCAAGCTGATGAACCGGCTTCAATGGAACCACCTGCAGATTCCATGCAGTACCAGCAGCAGGAATATCCTGCAACCAGCGAAGGTCTTTCCGCACCGGAACAGGATTCCTTTGGCTTTGACAGCCAGAACAACTCCCCTTCACAGACAACTGTAGACAATCAGTTTGACATCTTCTAGAAATTAGCCTCAGGTTTTAAAGTGGGTAAGCTTCAGATTGATTTTTTGGGAACTTCGTTTTCCGCACAGACAGACGAAGACGACAGATACCTCGGGCAGCTTTCTGCATATTACAAGGCCATCATTGATTCAATACAGAAGTCTTCCGGAACAAAGGACCCCCTGAAGATAAGCATTCTTGCTGGAATAACGCTGACGGACAAACTCTTCAAGGAAAAACAGAAGTCTGCCCTCCTTTCCATGGATTCCCCATCAGAAGAAGATTCCAAGGCAGAAGAAATTACCCTCCGCATGATTGACAAAATCAGCAGCGTGCTGGAAGACCAGTAAGAAACCAGGGTCAGTCAATGACAAGAATCATAGTTGATGCAGACAACTGCTCAAGGGCAGTAAAACTCTTCCTCGAAAAAACTTCAGCAAAAAAAAACATCGGACTGGTTTATGCAGCCAACAAGAACATACCCTTCTCTTCGGAAAATCCACTGTACCGGATGCAGGTTTGCCCGGAATCAAAGGATGCAGCTGACGACTGGATTGCAGAAAACGCTGGCCCTGAAGACATTGTGATCACAAAGGACATTCTCCTTGCAAAAAGGCTTGTTGACAAAAGCATCAGTGCCATGAACGACATGGGCAAGGCCTTTACAAAAGAGAACATCGACTATCTTGTTGAAGAAAGAAACCTAAGCCTTCAAATGCACCAGCTGGGCATTTCAACAGGCGGAAAATGGAAAAGCAAGACGCGCCATGACACCCGCAGTTTTGAGAAAGGATTCTGGAAAATCCTCGACCAGAAGAAAATCAGCTTATAGCGCTGTTAATGTCTTCGAGACGGTCCTTTATCTGCATGAAGGCATCGACAAGTTCCGGGTCAAACTGCTTGCCCCTCTGACTTAAAATTTCTGCAAAGGTATCCTCCACAGTCCATTCACTCTTATAGCACCTCCTGTGGCGCAGGGCGTCATAGACATCAGCAAGGGCAACGATTCTTGCAGCAAGAGGAATTTCTTCACCGACGAGGGCCTGATCCAATTCGTGGGGCATCTTTGTGGCAGGTATGTAATCCATGTAATTGAAGTTACCAGGATACCCCTTGTTGCCACCATCATACCTGTCATGGTGGTGCAGGCATACGTCACGTGCCATTATGTCCAGGTCATTTTCAACAGGTGAAAAAATCTGGGCTCCGACACAGGTATGGCCCTTCATTACATCGCGCTCATCATCGTCAAGGATTCCCTCTTTCTTGAGGATCTTGTCTGGAACTGCAACCTTTCCAACATCATGGCAGCGGGAAGCAAGCCTCAGGTTATCGCGGAAACGTTCGCGTTCCTTTTCAGATATGTTCTTGTTTGTGGCATAACGGTCATATATTTCCAGGGAGAATGAAGACACGCGCTCTACGTGGGCACCAGTTTCCTTAGGATCGCGGAATCCGGCCGTCTTTACAAGGCGGTCTATGTTCTGCCTTGTAAGATATGCGTATTCATAGATGGAACCAACCTTTGCTGCAAACTGGGAAATATAGAATTCAGAATCCGAGTCAAAGGGAACCACGTGTCCATTCTCATCCTGGGCATTGATGATCTGAAGTACACCAAGAACCCTTCCATTGGTCATGATGAGGGGAATTGTGAGCATTGACTGGGTATGGTAATTGTTCCTTATGTCATTGCCTGAGTTAAACTCATAGGGCCTGCGTTCCTTTTTTTCTTCATCAACATATTCCGGCATGTTATAGACGTCGGCTATGTTAATCATCTTCTTTGAAAGGACGCAGTAACCGGAAATTGACTGCTGGGTTGGAATAAGGTAGAAAGACGTATAGGCAAGCTTTTCTCCGGGTGCAAGTTCCTTCTGCTTTGTATCATTCTGGCTGTAGCGGATCCAAAGCTTGTTTTCCTTGTGGTCATATTCATAAATCGAGCCTGCATCTGCATTGACAAGCTTGCGTGCCCCACTCAGGATATTTTCAAGAAGAATATCAACGTCCCTGATTTCCTTAAGCTGGTCTTCAATCTGAGTAATCAACAGTTTTTTATCGTCAATATTACCGTATTCCATTTGGTAGGAATTATAAATCAGTTATTCCTTTTTTACAAGACAGAAATACAATGGGCCGGCACCCATGGAAAGATCGGGAATGACATGAAGCCCAAACTCCGTATCCTCTGCACATGAAAATATCCGTTCAAAATCCATTCCATCCGGCGAAGAAAGCCTTGCCCTGAAGGACGCAAGATTTGCCCGGAAGATTTTTTCCATCTCTTCCTTGGGACAAACCTTTGCCTCTGGAAATTTCTGGAGAAGCTTTTTTATATTGCCGTCATTTTCCTTTGGAGCCAGGGCACATGTTGCATACAAAAGCCATCCACCCTTCTTGAGAAGCCTGAATGCACAGGAAAGCAATGCCCATTCCTCCATGGAAACGGTCTTTATGCGCGATAGGGTCCAGTCATCAAGATACTTTGGATCGTTGAGCACGTGACGTTCACTGGAACAGGGAGCATCAAGCAATATGGAATCATAGCACTCGCTTTCCCTCCTGCACCAGGTTGAACCGTCGGAACAGCTGCACCTTACCCGTTCAGCAATGGACACAGGCAGGCTTTCTTCCACAACCTTTACAAGCCTTCCCTTTCGCTGGGGGGAACGTTCATTGGAAAAAAGCAGGGCATTTTCTGGAAGATTACCGGCTACCATCAAGGTCTTTCCACCGGGGGCTGCACACAAGTCCAGGACCTTCCCGGCTCCATCAAGGGGAAGACACAGGGCACACACAACACTTGCAGGGTCAAGAAAATATGGTTCCATTCCATCATAGGAAATGGAGGCATGCTTAACTTCGGGAACAAGGGATGCCTTTATGGACGGCCACCGCTGCCCGTAGACTTCCTGATAATACTGGTCAAACTGCTGTTCTCCCTTGAGCTTTTCTTTCTTCAATCTGAACCTCCAAAACGGCTTTCATTGAATTCTTTCAGGCGACGTTCCAATGGAATTTTACAGGCACTTTCACCGCCCGTAACGGAAAGAGTTCCATCCGGCGCTTTTCCAAGGGCAAGTATTCCCTTCCTGATCTTGAACCATATAACCGCAACCTGTGCATCAAGAAGAGTGGCTGCAAAATCAGGATTTTCCTGGCCGCGCTTCATGAGAACCAGTGCATAATCAAGAAACCTTTTTTCACTGAGCATGATGACCTGGACTCCAGCCTCCAATGCCCTTACGGCAGCAGTTTCCGGGGGGAAGCCGTTGGCGTTTAGGGCGTCCATGAATATGTCGTCACTTATTACAAGGCCTTCAAAGCCAAGCTTTTCGCGCAGCATGTCCTTTACCCAGAAGGAGCTCAGGCATGCAGGTGTAGTTTCATCAAATCCACGGACACGTGCATGGCTCATGAGAACACAGGATGGTTCTGCAGCAAGGGCAAAGGCAAAGGGAATGAGCATGTCGCGGCCCACTTCATATTCAGCAAGGGAAATTTCTGGAAGACCCGTGTGGGGGTCAGTGTTCGTGTTTCCGGGAAAATGCTTTACGGTGCATCCGATTCCCTGGGTTTCATAAGCCCTGATGCAAAGGACCGAATATGCGGCGGTTACAGGAAAAGTTCCAAAGGTTCTCTTGCCAAGGAATTCCGCGTTGGATGGTACGGAACATTCGACAACAGGCCCCAGGTTCATGGTGATTCCAAGAAGCTTCATCTGCCTTGCCTGGCACGAATACAGCCGGGATGCCCTTTCATGATTCATGTCAGAAGCAACAGTCATGTTGGATGGCAGTGAACCTGTAATTCCACGCAGGCGGTTGACAAGCCCCCCTTCCTGATCAACGGCAACGTAGGCACCGGGAATGGAATTTTCTTCGCAGAAAGAGGAAATGGAATCCGTAAAGCCCATGATTTTTTCAGGTGTGGATGCAATGTTATAGGAAAAAAGCAGGATTCCCCCGGGAACCACAGGCTTGTTACCGTAATATTCAACCGGAAGGAATTTTTCGCTGCCTTCCACATTGACAAGAAAAAGCTGGGAAATGCGGTCCAGGGGATCCATGGAATTTATGTATTTTTCTATTGCAAGTCGCTCCCTGGAATTCTGGGTAAAACCAAAGGCGCTGAGTACGCAGAAAATGACGGCGGCCAACTTTTTTTTCATGGAAGGAATTATAGCAGACAGACAGAAAAAATGATATACTGAAGGAATGAAGAAAATCACGGTTGTTACAGGCGCATCAAGCGGAATGGGGGAATGTTTTGCCCTGTTCCTTGCAAAAGAATGCAGAAGCGACGAAATATGGATCATTGCAAGACGGGCTGACAGGCTCCAAGCCCTTAGGGAAAAGATTGAAAAGGAAAACCCCAAGTCGGAAACGGCAGTCAGGTGCATGGAAATGGATCTTGGCGGAAAGGCCGGGGCCTTTGCATTCAAGAAAGCCCTGGAAGATGCAGGTGAGGTTTTCATCGACGTCCTTGTGAACAATGCAGGATTTGGAACCTACGGAGAATTTTCGGCAACGGATACGGAACGGGAAATGGACATGATTGAACTTAACTGCACTTCCCTCACCGGAATCACGGGCTATGCAATTCCATACATGGGCAGGGGATCGAGAATCATCAATGTCGCAAGCCTTGCTGCATACGGCCCCCTGGGGAATTTTGCAGTTTACGGTGCAACAAAGGCATACGTCCTGAACTTTACAACGGCCATCAGGGCGGAACTTGCACCGAGGGGAATAAGGGTAACGGCACTGTGCCCGGGTTCCGTCAGCACGGAATTTGCAAATGTAGCCTCGAAGGGAGCAAGAAAGGAAGTTCTCCATGGAAAGAGTGCGGAAAAAACCGTACGTCACGCACTGGCAAAATCACGCCGCGGCGCCCCAGTTGCAATGTGGGCCCTCAAATGGAAGATAAATGCATTCCTCTGCACCGTGATGCCATCCACCCTCATTGCATGGGCCACATATAAATTCGGAAAGAGACCAAGCAACTGACATTCGGGCAACCGGGATTCGAACCCGGGACCTCCACGTCCCGAACGTGGCGCGCTACCAACTGCGCTATTGCCCGTAAAAAATTAAGCCCGCTCCAAAGAGAGGGCTTAAAAAATATTCGGGATGTACGGGACTCGAACCCGTGGTCTCCGGCGTGACAGGCCAGCGCGATAACCAGCTTCGCTAACACCCCTAATGTTTTTAGACTATAGCATAATTCAGGCATTGATGTCAACAGCAAATTTCATTCTTCCATGTTTTTTCAGACATTGAACCTACAGTTCTTTTCCTATATAATAGATTGCGATTCTAGAAAACAAACAGAGGTGCCCTTATCCTGATGGGCATGATTCAGCTATGAAAAAATTGCACATACATCCTGCATGCTTTCTCCTGGCCCTGCTGCTTGCTGCTATTCTTTGCGGCTCGGCACTGGGACTTGGACTTGCAAGCACAATGAACATAATAAACACGGAAAACTTCACGGACTTTGAAACGGCCCTTCCGACAAAACTCCTTGACATAAATGGGGAACTGATTACGGAATTTGCAAGCGAGGAACGCCGCGAGATCATTGCCCTCCGTGACCTTCCACAGCACATGAAGGATGCACTCCTAACCCGCGAAGACCGCATCTTCTACAGCCACCATGGATTCAGCATCAAGGCCTTCTCCCGCGCTGTAATGGGTGTCGTTACAAACAAGTCATTGGGAGGCGGATCCACCCTGACCCAGCAGATTGCCGGAACCCTCTACGCAGACCGCAAGGACTATTCCGTAACCCGCAAACTGACGGAACTCTGGTATGCAATCCAGATGGAACGCCATTATTCAAAGGACGAAATTCTTGAGCTTTACCTGAACAAGATCTTCTTTGGTGGCGGAACCTACGGTGTAAATGCCGCAAGCAAATACTACTTTGGCCACGGGGCAACTGAAATAACTCCGGCAGAAGCAGCAATCCTTGTAATTCAGCTATCAAACCCTTCATTCTATAATCCCTTTGAACATCCAAACAGGGCCATGGCAAGGCAGAAGGACGTTCTTGATGCCATGGTAAGTTCAGAATACATAACGAGGGAAGAAGCCGATGACAGCTTTGACGCATACTGGGCTTCCTTTGACTACACAAGAACCAACACCTCTGCACACATTCTTCAGCATGATGAAGCTCCTTGGTTCTCGGAATACGTTCGCCGTGAGCTGAGCGACATGATCTACGGAACGGAAGACATCTACACAAGCGGGTTCACAGTAAACACTTCCCTTAACCTGAGCCACCAGAAGGCAGCTGATGAAATCATGAAGGACTACATCAAGGCTGCAAACAGGCTTTACCAGAGAACCATGAATTCCCACGAAAAGTCTGCCTTTGGAAAATACATTCCGCTTACCGACCTCATAAGCCTTACGTTCAACCTGCCGGGCCTTAAGCTCAGCGACCAGAGGAACAAGACCAACGCATTCAAGCAGTACCGTGAGGAAATCAACCCCATGGTGGACATTCTTTCCATGATGTTCGGTGTTGAAACCCTCAAGACTGGAATCGTAAACAAGAGCAATTCCATGATCAAGCAGAATGCGGAAAAGACCACCATAGAAGGAACCATGATAGCCCTGGAAAATTCCACAGGCTACATCGATGCCCTCGTAGGCGGTTCAAAATACGACCAGGAAAACCAGTTCATCCGCGCCATCCAGGCAAAGATCCAGCCGGGTTCCACATTCAAGCCGCTGTACTATTCAGAGGCAATTGAAAACCACCAGATGCTGGAAGGTCACCCTGCCTCAATGACGGCAATCATCAGCGACACTCCAGTCGTATTCCATAAGGAAGACGGCACGCCGTACATTCCCCAGGACTTCAAGGGCCAGTGGGAAGGTGATGTTGAGCTTTGGTATGCCCTTGCCCACTCCATGAACGTTCCTTCAATCAAGGTTCTTGATGCCATTGGTTTTGATGCAGCCATAAAGAGGACTTCTTCCCTCCTTGGAATTCCTTCGACTGAGCTTGAATCGCGCCACTTTGACAGGGTTTATCCCCTCGGTCTTGGCGTATGTTCAGTCCGTCCTATTGAAGTTGCAAAGGCCTATGCCACCATTGCAAACCATGGTCAGGAAGTGACGCCAATTGCAATTCTCTCAGTGGAAGACAAGAACGGAAACACCATCATCAATCCGGAAAAGGAACTGCGCGCACAGCAGAAATCACAGAAAGGCGGCAAGCAGATACTCAAGCAGGAAACCTCTTTCATCATGCAGGAAATCATGAAGCAGACTGTTCAAAGCGGAACCTTGAGATACGGTGCCGACTGGGATTCCACCTACTACGTGACGGGAAAAAGAAAGGGAAAGGGAAGCAAATTCAAGTTTGACAATTCCAACGGAAAGAAATTCGACATGCCTATTGCCGGAAAAACAGGTACCACCCAGAACTGGGCCGATGCCTGGGCAGCAGGTTTTACTCCATATTACACAAGCGTCTTCTGGTTTGGTTTCGATAAGCCTGGCCAGTCACTGGGTCTTTCCATCACGGGTTCAACCCTTGCAGGTGTTGCATGGGGTGACTTCATGAACGCTGCAAACCAGGGAAAGGCATACAAGCCATTCTTTGACGAAAAGCCTTCTGAACTCCTGCAACTTGATGTATGCGCAAAAAGCGGCGGTCTTCTGACTCCTGAATGCGAAGGCTACAAGATGACTGCATTCTACTATCCCGGCACCGAACCGACGGAAAGCTGCAAGAAGCACACGGAAAACACAGGCCGCATCCTGGCACTGGGAAGGCTCCACAAGGCAAAGCTCCGCTCAGGATACAGTTTTGCCGACACCAAGGATTTTGAACCCCTTACCGTTGACCTTTCATTCCTCAAGAGCGGAAAACTTTCTTCCGAGCTTAACATGGAACTTATGGAAGATGATGAAATGGAAAGCGGTTCTTCCAACAGGGATCCGGACGACTTTAGCAACTGGCTTTTGGACTAGATCAATCAGGACAGGGTTCTGCCACCACTTCAGGAGGAAACGATGAACGTAAGGATTTCAGACATTAAGGTAAACAAAAGAATCAGAAAGGATCTTGGTGACATTGACGACCTAAAGCAGAGCCTTAAGATTTACGGTCTCCTGAACCCCATAACAGTCAATTCAAAGATGGAACTGGTGGCCGGGGAACGCAGGCTTGAAGCGGCAAAAGCACTGGGCTGGGAAAGAATCAATGCCAACGTCCTTGACAGCAAGACCACAAAACTAAAGGAACTTGAAATAGAACTTGAAGAAAACAACCAGCGCAAGGAGTTTACGGATGAAGAACTTCTTGAAGGATACAAGCGGCTTGAACGAATGAGGAATCCTTCACTGGTCATCAAGATCCTTCAGTTCATCGCTTCATTCTTCATCATGATTGCAAGGAAAATCAAGGGTCTTTTCTCCACAAAAAAATAAATTTCTTTAAAACTCAAAATTCATGGGTTATAATTTAAACCAAGGGCATTTCAGGATTTTTTCTTGGGATGCCATATTACCAGGAGGAAGCCCATGAAGAAGATCAGAATTTCATTTACAGACGGAACATTCCTTGAAGCCGACAAAGACATAAGGCCGGCCATATTCCTTAACCGATTTGCACAGGACAACAGAAAAATCATCGCCATCAAGGCAAACAATGAAATCTGTTCCCTTGAGTCATCCGTAAACATTTCATGCACCGTGGAACCCGTTTATGCAGACACAAAGGAAGGAGCTGCAATCTACAGAAGGTCCCTTTGCTTTGTACTTGCTGCCGCCGCCGCAAAAATTTTCCCGGGAAAGCGGCTTCTTGTAGGCCACAGCCTTGGCCACGGATACTACTATACAATAGAAACGGGAACGGCATTCACGGAAGAAGACTGCAAAAAACTCAAGAATGAGATGACTGCACTCATCGAAAGGGACCTGGTGATTGAAAATTCATTCATCTCCTATGCCGAAGCCTGTGAAATGCTTGAAAGAAATTCAATGAGTGAAACCAGAAAAAAGCTCAACTACATCTGCCCGTCAAAGCTTCAGGTGAACACACTGGATGGCTTTTCCGACCTGGCATTTGAACCCCTTGCAGGCTCAACAGGAATCCTGGACGTATTCGACATAATCCCATACCAGGACGGGTTACTCCTGAGATTCCCTTCAAGCGACGACAGCACAAAGCTTCCTGAATTCAATGACATGCCAAAGCTCTTTGCCATCTACAAGCGCTACAAGGAATGGGGAAAGCAGATGGGCGTAACATCAGCTGCAGGATTAAACCAGATCATCCACGACAGAAAGGTAAACGAATTCATCGACATTACGGAAACATTGCAGAACAAGTGCATTTCAGAAATAGCAGACAAAATCAGCGAGAAGAAGACGGCTAAGGTTGTACTCATTGCAGGTCCTTCCTCTTCCGGAAAGACAACCACCAGCAAGAAGCTTTCCCTTCAGCTCAAGGCCCTTGGCTACAATCCAAAGGTAATAAGCCTTGACAGTTACTATGTTGGCAGGGCTGAAACTCCAAAGGATGAATTCGGAAACTACGACTACGAATGCCTAGAAGCCCTGAACGTAAAGATGCTCAATGAAAACCTGGTGGACCTTTTTGCAGGCAAGGAAATCAAGCTTCCGTCATACGACTTCCACCAGGGATTAAGCTACTTTAAGGGCGACACCATGCACCTTGAGGAAAACGACATTCTTGTCATGGAAGGAATTCACGGCCTCAACGACAAGCTGACTCCACTTGTTCCGGCAGAGAAGAAATTCAAGATCTATCTTTCTGCCCTCACCCAGCTTAACCTTGACGACCACAACCGCATTCCAACCAGCGACAACCGCCTCATAAGACGCATTGTACGCGACTACAATTACCGAGGAAAAAGTGCAGCAGACACCATTTCAATGTGGGACAACGTGCAGAAGGGTGAAAGGCTTCACATATTCCCATTCCAGAACAATGCCGATGCCATGCTGAACACGGCCCTTGACTATGAACTTGCAGTCCTCAGAGTTTACGCAGCACCCCTGCTCAGGTGCGTTACCCCGCTCCAGAAGGAATTTGCAGAGGCAAACAGGCTCCTTAACTTCCTGAACAACTTCCAGACGATTCCAGCAACTGCGGTTCCAAACCAGTCAATAATCAGGGAATTCATAGGAGGCAGTGCCTTCAAGTACTAGCCCCACCCCAAAAGGCAATTGTCACTTCCCCTGGACTTCCTAAGGTAAACTAAACTTTGGGAAGTTTTCAGGGGATTTTTTTTGGGGAAATTACAGTATTCCGTGACCTGATTCCAGGGTTTCAAGACGGGTTCCGCAGGAGCGTTCCATAAGATGATAAAGAAGGGTCTTTAGGGCGTAAGCCGATTCCGTGGGAAGCAAAAGTTCACGAACCTTTCCCGGGCTAAGCTCATTAATGGCCGCAAGATAGGTCAGGCCGTGAATGTCAGTCCTGAAAAGAGAAGCCTCCTGGCGTATCCTGTCGCTGGAAAAAGGAATGCAATCCCTGCACATGAATCCGTTATGGCTTTCTATATATGAGGCCGACATTTCCGAGGACAACAGGGAAACACCGCAGGAAACACACTGCCTTGATTCAGGCTGAACTCCAAGAAGTCCAAGATAGCGCCACAAAAACCTTAGCATTCCAAGGCGGGCTTCCCTCTCATCAACTGCATCAATTCCATCCAGGAGTGCAGACAGAAGCACAAAGGCACTTTCGCTGTCACCGGCACATCTTGTCTTGAGGACAATTTCACATGCGAGGGATGCGGCCCAGGACTTGTACAGGTTCTCCCTGATGGAAGGATGGCTTGACTTAAGGTCAAAATCCGACAGCTTTATGGATTTTCTTACGGAATCCGTGTAAAGATAGGCTTCACCAGAATTAAAGGTCTGTACAAAGGACCTTAGCCTGCTCTTTGGCCCGCCGTAAAGCAGGGCATTGAATATTCCAAGGTCTGGAGAAATGGCAGTCACAAGCCTGTTGTTCTCGCCAGATTCCCTTAGGGAAAGAATTATGGCCTTTGTCCTTGAATTACGTTCACCCATGGGAATAATGCCTAGTCCTTTTTTCCGGAATGGGGAAAAGCCTGGCTGTAGACAGTCTTAAGACGCTCCACAGTTACATGAGTATAACGCTGGGTGGTGCTGATGCTGGCATGACCTAAAAGTTCCTGGACGGAACGAATGTCAGCCCCGTTGTTCAGCATTGCAGTTGCAAAGGTATGGCGGAATGCATGGGGACTTATCTGCCTGTTTGTGCCCTCAGGCCCGCTGTATCTGCTCACAATGAACCAGACACCATGGGCAGTAAGAGGCGTTCCCTTCTGGTTTATAAACACGTGATCCACTGGAAAGGCACCGTCCTTTTCATGCTGAGGAAAACGGCGTCTCCTGTCTTCAAGATAGGTTTCCAGGGCCTTTCGTGCATCGGCTTCAAAATAAACCCTTCTGTCCTTGCTGCCCTTTCCGGTTACGACGGCACTTCCCCGGTCCAGGGACATGTCACTAAACTTAAGGGACGCAATCTCGCTTACACGGCATCCGGAAGAATAAAGCATCTCAAACAGAGCCTTGTCCCTCTGTGCCCAAAGAAGGTTCTTTTTGTCAGGAAGGGCACACATGGTATCTATTTCAGAGGAAGTCATGAAGGCCGGAAGATTTTTTGGAGCCTTTACAGTCTTTAGGTTTACGGCAGGATTAACGGGAATATAGTTGAACTTCCTGCAGTAGGCAAAAAGTCCCCTTACCGCAGCAATGAACCTGTTTACGGATGTGGCGCAGTGATCGGTTTTTGTCAGATGGCCAAGGCAGAACCTCAGGTCAGAAAGAGTCACCTGATCCACAGCAGTGTCTGCCCCAAGGATCTGTTCAAGATGAACAAAATCCATGCGGTATCCCTTGACTGAATTGGGAGAAAGGCCCCTTACATTTTCAAGGTAGACCAGGAATTCTTCGTAGCATTCTTTTATGGTTCTGCTCAACTTTTCGGACTATTTCCCAGAAGATGAATTCTTCTTGTCTTCTTCATTTGCCTTTGCAAATTCACCGGCAGCTTCGGCTTCAATGGCTTCATCAGCGGAATGCAGGTAATCGCAGTCAGGGTTTATGCAGCTCTTGTAAGCGCCGTTCTTCTTATCAAACTTTTCAACAAGGAACCAGTGGCACTTAGGGCAGTAAACGTCAATGGGCTTGAAATGTGAAATGAAATTGCATTCAGGATAATTGGTGCATCCGTAGAATTCCTTTCCGCGACCCTTTGTCTTTCTGGCAACAATCTCACCGTCACAACCTTCGCGCGGACACTTTGCAAGGGGAACAGACTTGGTGTTATGGCACTCAGGGAATCCAGAACATGCAAGGAAGTAGCCAAAGCGGCCAAGCTTCTTAACCATGGGCTTTCCGCACTTTTCGCAAATCTTGTCAGTGGATTCATCCAGGGTACCCTTAAGGCTTTCCTGAGTCTCCATGACTTCCCCAACACGCTTTATGAACGGATCATAGAAGCCGCCAATCATGCTGTTCCAGACAAGCTCGTTCTGGGCAACCTTATCAAGGTCTGTTTCAACTTCCGAAGTAAACTGAACGTTGATGACTTCAGGGAATGATTCAACAAGAATGTTGCAGATGATCTTACCAAGCATTGTTGGAACAAGCTGCTTGTTGTTTCTTGTAACATAATATCGGTCCACGAGAACACCGATGATGGATGCATAGGTTGAAGGACGACCGATTCCCTTTTCTTCAAGAACCTTGACCATGGAAGCATCATTGTATCTTGCAGGTCCCTGGGTAAAATGCTGCTCGGGGTAGAATTTACCGCTTGAGAAGGTCTCCCCCATCTTAAGGGAAGGAAGGTTTCCGGTAACATCTTCCTTTGAAGAAAGGGTCTTGATTACGTTGTAGAATCCCTTTACGGAAAGACGGCTGGCACTTACGCGGAACAGGGCATCTCCAGCCTTTATGTCAACGCTTGTAGTCTTGGTCTTTGCATTGTTCATCTGGCTGGAAACAAAGCGCTCCCAGATGATGGAATACAGCTTATATTCATCTCTTGTAAGATATTCCTTGATGCTTTCCGGCGTATATTTTACATAAGTTGGACGGATGGCTTCATGGGCATCCTGGGCACTCTTTCCGACCGTATATTCAATCTGTTCCTCAGGAAGGTCTTCAGGATAGTTTTCTCCAATCCACTTGCGAACATCATCGATGGCAGTCTGGGAAATGCGAACGGAGTCAGTACGCATGTAGGTAATGAGACCGACCTTGGATGTTCCAATCTGAACACCTTCGTACAGGTGCTGTGCAATCTGCATTGTCTTTCTTGAAACAAAACCAAGCCTGTTGGCTGCAGCCTGCTGGAGCTTTGAAGTTGTAAACGGCGGCTTTGGACGAACGGTCTTTTCCGTTTCCTTTATGTCTGAAACAACGCAGTCGCTTGCCTTTATTTCGTCAATTATCCTGTTTACTTCCTTTTCGTTCTTAAGCTCAGGTTTTTCTCCCTTGTACTGAACCAGCTGGGCAGTAAACTTTGTCTTGCCCTTTGCAAACTCTGCATCGAGGCTCCAGTATTCTTCTGGAATAAAGTCTTCAACTTCCTTCTCGCGTTCACAGATAAGCCTCAGAGCAACGGACTGAACGCGCCCTGCACTAAGCCCATTCTTTACCTTCTTCCACAGAAGAGGGCTCAGATTGTATCCTACAAGCCTGTCAAGAACACGGCGTGCCTTCTGGGCATTAACCATAGCCTCGTCGATTTCACGTGGATTCTTCAGGGCTTCCTTGATTACGTTTGGAGTGATTTCCGGAAAAACTACGCGCTTGATTTCTGCTTCAGTCTTGTCCTTGAGAGCACGGTTAAGATGCCAGGCAATGGCCTCCCCTTCACGGTCAGGATCGGATGCAAGAAGTACAAGTGAAGAATTCTTTGCTTCCTTCTGGAGCTCCTTCAAAAGCTTGGCTTTTCCTCGTACGGTAATGTATTCAGGCTGAAAGTCATTGTTCACGTCAATGGCAATGCGGCTCTTTGGAAGATCGATGACATGTCCGACAGAAGACTTGACCGTATACCCCGTCCCAAGGAACTGCTTGATTGTATCTGCCTTATGAGGAGACTCAACAATAACAAGAGTCTGCTTTGCTTTTTTTGATCCTTTCCTGGACGCAGTCTTTTTTTCTGTTTTTTCCGCCATCATTAACCTCACTTATTCCGGATGCGAAAATGCCCCCGGCGCCTTTACAAGAGCCAGCTCAAACTCAGCAAAACTCCCGATTACACCGGCACCTTCATCAATATAAGTGCGCACGGTCTGTCCCGTCCTTTTTGCAGACGGAAGGAAACCAGCACTATGAAACAAAAGCTCCCGGTTTTCGGACAATGCAAAATCAGCAGTAATCAATGCACCGCTGCCTGCAGGGGCATGAACCACAACCGCAGCCGGAGACAGGGCCGCCACGATCCTGTTGCGCTGAACAAAACGCCACGGTTCCGCCGGAGTCCCCGGAATGTATTCACTGAGCAAAAGCCCGTCATTTTTCAATATTTGAAGTGCAAGAGCCCTGTTGCCATAAGGGACAACCGTATCGGCTCCGCATGGGAGAACTGCACACGTACAAGCCTTCTGGCCTGAAGCAAGCGCCCCCTTATGTGCAAATGAATCTATCCCGTATGCCAAACCGCTTACAACACTTAAGCCTGCAGCACAGGCATCCCTGGAAAAATCATGGGCAGCCCTGGCCGTATCCTGACACACCCTTCTGGTACCAACAACAGAAACGCACTGCCGTTCAAGAACACCAAGGTTCCCAAGGCAGTACAGGGCATAGGGTGGATCCTTCATTGTCCTGCACAAGGCAGGGAACTCCACGGAATCATACAGCACACCCTGTATGCCCTTTGCAGCCATTATGGAAGCACTGTTCAAGGCCTCCTTTACCCAAAGGGGTCCATTCCAGGCAGCCCTGGACAAGGGACGATGCACAATTGCACAAATCTCTTCTATAGACAGTAACGCAAGAGTATCAATACTGTCAATATTTTTCCTTAAAAGAATTTTTTCTCCCAAAGACAGGAAGTACATGGCCGAAATTGCAATATCTAATGGATTCACGCTTAAAATATAGGAAAATACCGCAAAAATGTCAATTTACATGGTAAAATTCTAATTTATCTTGATAAAACCTGGCATTCAGTCCATAAAAAAAAGGGAGCCTTAAAAAACTCCCCCTTCATTTTTCAGCCTATTTCTGGGAATACTGAACGTCAAGAACGGTCTTCTTGTTTGCCTGGGCCTCGCGAACCTTTTCCTCATTGGGCTTAAGTTCAATGATCCTGTCATAAAGGGCAACAGCCTTGTCAAACTGATAATCCATGTAATATGCGCGTGCAAGAACGAACATTCCATTGATATCCTTTGTCTGGGTTGCAAGGAACCTTTCAAGATGAGGAATGGCCTTTTCCGGCTCGTTAAGCTCGAAGGCATAAAGGACGCCTATGGCATACATGGAACGGTAGTACTTTGGATTTATGCTCAATGCCTGAAGATATGCATTCTCTGCAAGGCGCAGGTAGTTCTGCTTTTTCTGGAAGCTTTCAGAAGCATTTCCCTTGGCCTCAAAATCAAGGGATGCATTGGCAAGGTAACCTGCACAGATTCCAACATAGTAGTAGAGGTTTGCATTGTCCGGATAATATGCAAGGGCCTTCTGGAAATTTTCAAATGCCTTTCCGTAAAGCTGCTGGTCAAGGTATCTGGTTGCAAGAATCTTGTACCATACGCCCACCTGGCCGTCAGTCAAAGCAAGATCCATGGCACGGGCATCAAATTTCTTGATGGCTTCCTCAAGTTCTTCCTTTGTGGTCGGATTGGAAACGCCTTCCTCGATTTTCTGCATTCTCTTGATTGAATTATATGAAGGTGAACATGAAACCCCTGTCAGTGCCGTCAATGTAATCAATGCACATGCAGCCGCAGCAAAAAAACTTTTTCTTTTCATTCTAAATCCTCCGTATCAGCATCTGAAAAACCGGAATCCTCTTCCCCATGGCTCATGTGGCCCGGAAAAAAATCCCTGTGATAATCCCTCAGCTGCCCGTCATCAATATGCGTATATATCTGGGTTGTTGAAAGGTCAGCATGCCCCAAAAGTTCCTGCACGGAACGCAAGTCGGCGCCCCCGGCAAGAAGATGGGTTGCAAAGGAATGCCTTAAAGTATGAACCTTTGCTTCCACTCCAGATTTTACACCCAACGTCTTGAAGTTCTTCCATATTCCCTTGCGGGACAAAACCTCGCCCTTTGAATTTACAAAAACCTGGGGAACGATTCTGCTGCCCACGATTCCAGGCCTTACTTCCTCCAGCCATTTCCTGAGCCAGAATTCCGCATCGGCACCAAAAGGCACAATGCGTTCCTTGCTTCCCTTGCCCCTGACGACAAGAACCTTTTCCTCAAAATGAATGTTTGAAATCAGGAGGCCTGATGCTTCGCTTATTCGAAGCCCGCAGCTGTAAATAACCTCATAAAGTGCCCTGTCGCGGACACCAAGAGGCTTTTGAGTATCAATGGCAGAAAGAAGGGAATCAACCTGCTCCACTTCCAGAACCTTTGGCAAAGACCTGTGGGACTTTGGCCGGTCCAGTTCGAGGGCAATGTTCTCATTCCATATCTTCCTGTCAACCAGAAAATTGCCAAAAGTTCTCAATGCCGTAAGATCCTTGGCAACCGTAAGTTCCGAAATGCCGGAAGTTTTCCTTGAAGCCGTAAAGTAAACCAGGTCCGGGGCAGTCACTTCTTCAAGCTTCTTTCCGCAGGAATCCAGGTACCCAAGGAATTCCTTAACTGAAACAAAATAGGTTTCTGCAGTCAAAGGGGAATCATTTTCAATGTACAGAAGTTCATTGTAAAATTCCCCAAGCAGTTCACTGGGCTCCATTATCCGTTAAATCTGCGTAAGATCAATGGACCTTGGAAGGGAATTCATCTTCTTCTTCCAGTATGGTGGCGTATCTTCATCATCAAGGTTGATTCCTGCAGGAGGCTCCCTTCCGGTAAAATATGGAGACTGAGCCTGGGTCTGGACAGGAGGTTCCTGGTAGGAATTTTCCATGGTGCCAGGAATTTCACGGGCTACAGGTTCTGCACTTTCCGGCATGGCTGCAGCTTCGCTCCTGATGTCCTTAAGGCTTGCAAAATACCCAGAATTTGCAGCTGCAGAAGAAACAGGATCAACCGATGGTGTCTGGGTACGTGCCGGTGCACTTTCAGGAACGGCAACAGGTTCCGATACAGCAGAACGGCCAGAAGAAAGACCGCGTCCACCAGAAAGAACAGACTTGAACCCGTCAAGGTCAAATACAGTGTCATCCTTTTCAGAAGTCTCTTCGATGATATTGCTTGCGGAAGATGGAGCAAAATCCATTTCCGTGTTGAAATCAGTTGCAACAACGGTAACCTGAACATCGTCATCCTCAAGGGCTTCGTCAACGGCAAGTCCAAGGTAAATGCTTGCATCCTTGTCAGCCGACTGCCTGATGGCGTTGGAAATTTCCCTGGTGTCTTCAAGGCTGATGTTTCCGTTGGAAGTAACGTTAATGAGGATTCTCTTTGCACCGTCAATCTGGCGGTTTTCAAGGAGAGGATTTGCAATGGCGCCTTCAACTGCATCGATAATACGGTTTTCACCCTTTCCGGTTCCAAGGCCGATGATTGAGTCACCGGAATTTGAAAGGACTGTCCTAAGATCTGCAAAGTCAAGGTTGATGTCGCCAGGACGGGTGATGAGTTCAGTAAGGCCCCTTGCACCTGCACAAAGGATTGAGTCAGCAAGCTTGAACTGTTCCTTGAAGGTAAGCTTGCGGTCAGAAGCAATTTTCACTGCCTTGAAAATAAGGTCGTTTGGAAGAACGATAAGGCTGTCAACATGTTCCTTAAGCTTCTTGAGTCCTTCCTCGGCATACCTCATGCGCACAGTTCCCTCAAAGTCAAAGGGAGTCGTAACAACGCCAATGGTAAGGATTCCGGCTTCGTGGGCAAGTTCAGCAACAACAGGAGCTGAACCAGTTCCAGTTCCACCACCCATTCCAGCAGTAATGATGACCATGTTGGCACCATTGAGAATCATCTTTATTCTTTCGATGTCTTCCTTTGCAGCACTTTCACCGACTGCAGGATTACCACCTGCTCCAAGTCCGCCAGTTATTTTCTGTCCGATTGGAACCCTTATTTCTGCAGGAGACTGGTGAAGAGCCTGCTTATCCGTATTGAGAACAACAAACTGCACATCCTTTACACCGTCTTCAATCATGCGCTTTACCGCACTTGATCCACCGCCACCACAGCCGATGATCTTGATCACCGTTGGATTGTTAGAACCAAGTTCGTCATCAAAATTAAGCGCCTGTGCCGATGCTGCCTGAGATGCTTCCGGAGCAGCCTGAACATTATTCTGCTGGGCTGTATCCTGTACGTCTGTAAATTCCATTTTTTTCCTCCCGACCCGCTGCCTGCCGCTCAAGGATGATTCCGAGTATCCCCCCTCGGAAAAATCACGGCAGACAACCTTATGCCATGAACAACCAAACCGTCAGCCGGTTGCCATCAATTTATTTTCTTCATAAAACCGGAAAACCATGTTCCCAAACCGGAATGCTTTGGTTCGCCGGCAGTTTTTTTCTCGCTGGTGCGGAATGCGGACTTTGTCTCGGAAGAACCCTTTGTAACCACAAGTCCAACTGCAGTTGCATAATCAGGGTTCCTGTAATCCATGTTCTGTCCGCCAAAATCACGGCAGGTGCCAAGTCCAACGGAAGAAGAATTCCATACGGACTGTGCCAGGGTTACAACGCCCGGCATCAAGGCTCCACCACCAGTAAGGACGATGGTACCATTGAGCTTTGTAAGTCCCGAATGGCGCACAACTTCCCTCTTGGCTGCCATGAGTATGTCTTCCATTCGTGCCGAAATGATTTCTGCAAGAATGCCTTTTGTAGTTACTACTGGAGCAAGGTTTCCGTTTCCAGGAATGATCACCTCTTCCTTGGCTTCATCAGCATCAAGCCAGCAGCATCCCGATTCAAGCTTGATTTTTTCTGCAACAGAAAATGGAACGCCCATGACCGTTGCAATGTCGTTGGTAATCCTGTTACCGCCTGAAGGAATGGTTGCCGTATATACTGCTGCTCCCTTGTTCAGGACGATGACGTCAGTGGATCCACCGCCCAAATCTATGAGTATGGAACCAAGTTCCATGTCTTCCTTTCTGATTGTGGCATTGGCAGCGGCAAGGGTCTTCAATGTGATGCCACCGATGGAATAGCCTGCACGCGTAAGGCATTCCCTGATGTTGCTTGAAGTGGTGCGCGAAATCTTTATCAGAAGGGCCTTTACCTTAAGCTGAACGCCCAAAACCCCTACAGGATCCGGATATTCAATGTCATCAACAAGATACTGCTGGGGAAGGATGTGAAGAAGGTCTTCATCGTATGGAAGAAGAATGGTCTTTGCAGATTCAAGGACACGATTCTTTGCAGACATGCGGATTTCCGTACGCCTGTTGTTGTTCTTGCCCTTCTCGTCTACGGCAACGCTGCCTTCGTTATTTATGCTAGAAACTGTGTTTCCACCGACAGAGACGACAATATCTGCAACACTGTCCACATCAATGCCTGCGTAGTTTTCTGCAGTTTCAATGGCAAGGCAAACCGCATTCTTTGTATCGTCAATATTCACGATTATCCCGTTGCGCACACCCTGTGAAGGGCATTTTGCAAAACCAAGGATTTCGATATTGTTTTCCGAGTCAACTTCTGCTATCACGGTCCTGATGAAACACGTACCTATGTCAAGACCAACTATTCTGCGGCTCAAACCAAAACCATCCTTTATCGGCGCCTGTAGGAAACGGATCCATACCTGAGGTCAATTTCCTGAGCGTCGGGTTCAATTGAATTTACTACATCCAGAACGACCATCATGTACTTGAGGGCATCCTCGTTAAGGGAACGGTCTGTCAAAACCCTGGCCCTGGTGGAAACAGGATAAATGGCAAGCTCAAAATTACCGTATTCCTTTGGAAGGACCTGAATCTCAGAAATTGCGGCAAAATACTTCTGCGGCAGTTTCCTGATGCTTGATATCTGGTCCATCAAGGGCCTGTACTTTGCAGGCAGCCTCATTCCATCCTTAAGGTTTTCAAGGGGAATTCCCGAAACAAGGGGAACGGAGCTGTCTCCAAGATAAGCGTCGGATTGTAGCGAAAATAATACACCATTTTCATCGATTTGAATAGACTTTGAGGCCCCATCTATGGAAACAATTGACCTGGCAACAGGAGTGCGCTCCTTTATCTTTATGTAGATCTTGTCCGGGAACTGCTTGTCGATGCTCACGCTTTCAACGCAGGAAATTTCGCTTACAAGGGTCACGGCCTTTTCAATGTTGAATGAGGACCATGTTGAAGATGAAAGGGGGCTCAGTTTCTGGGCAAGCTGCTCCTTGGTAACGCTGCTTAATCCTGAGTAGATTACTGCCGGCCTGTTGAAAAGAGGAAGAACGAAAGTATATATGATTCCCTCAAGAAGAAGGGCCGAAGCCAGGAGAATTACGAGCACCTTAAGGAGCACGAATTTCTTGTCCTCGCTTTTTTCATCCTTCTTGACTTCCCCGGAAGCACGCTGCTCAAAATCGAGGAAGAAATCGTTATAATCTGTTGTCGTTATATCACTCATAATTCAACCACCGTTTCAGTAAAACTCTCTGATTCAAGATCAATCACATTTGATGCAGGAACATATTCCTCCATACTATCATCGGCATCACAATGGGACGCATTTATCACAAATCCGCACATGCACATGGTGACAATCAGGGACGATCCTCCGGAAGAAAAGAAGGGCAATGGAATGCCTGTCGTCGGAGCTGCACCGGAAACAACCGCGCAGTTGAACACGGCCTGAAGAACCATGGAAAGAACGCAGCCATAGGAGGCAAAGGATGCAAACCTTGAACGGCCCGTCATGGCAATCCTGAATCCCCTGTAGGCAAAAAAGCACAGCAGGAAGAAGAACATGGTAACACCAACAAGCCCCATGGAAGTAGCCCAACCTGCAAAAATATAGTCCGTCTGTATTTCAGGAATTCCGTTTATGGCATCAAGTCCGCTTCCGGTTCCCACTCCCCAAACTCCGCCTGCATTTATGGCCCTGGCAGAAGCAAGGCTCTGGTAACCTGCCGTAGTCGTAAACTTTTCGGGACAGATGTATGCAAGGACACGCATGAGCCGGTAAGGTTCCATCAGTATCATGAGGGCGCCCGTCACTGCAACAAGAAGCCCCATGGGAATCATCCAAAGGACAGGTGCACCGCTAACAAGGAACAGTGCAATTCCAACAATGAAGACAAGAACGCATGTGGAAAGATCCTTCTGAAGCGCTATGACCCCGGAAAAGAGAATCAGGGCGCAGACAGGATACTTGAACTCCGTCCTGTTTTCCTCATATTCAGCAGAATGCCTGTCAAAAAGATTTGCAAGGTAAAGGCACATGGTGAACTTTACAAGTTCCGAAGGCTGGAATGTAAACAGGTGGGGAATTGAAATCCATCGGGCAGCCCCGTTCCTTGAACTTCCGATTCCAGGCAGAAGCGCCATGAGACACAGGACAATTGAAACAAAGGCAAACATGAGGATCATTTTCCTGATTGCCTTCATTGGTGTAACTGCAAAAAAAACAAATCCAGCAAATGCCGGCACCGAATAGAACAGCTGCCTGTAAAGGAAGTAATACCTGTTGTTAAAGAACCTTTCGCCGACGCTCTGGGTGCATACGAATATCGTGAATATTCCAAGGCCCCACATAAGCAGGACGCAGATTAAAAAGAGGCTGTCACTTTTTCTGTATGAACCCATGGGTCTGTCGGATTTAAGGCTATATCCGGCCATGGTCATTTCCTTCCAGCATTTGGGTTATCCTCTCAAGTCCCATTCCACGGGACCCCTTTATCAATATAATGGTTTTCTCAGGCCATGAAGAATTTATCTCGCCAGCGATTTTTTCCATGGCTTCATCCGTCTTTCCTTCAACAAAAAGAATTTTCTTTTCACCTGCAGAAGATCGGGCCACGTCATAGGCAGCCTTCATCTCGGTGCCAACAAAAATCACTTCGTCAGCAGAAGATGATGCTGCAAGGGTACCTATCTTTTCATGTTCCCTTTTGGAATCTTCCCCCAGCTCAAGCATGTCGCCAAGGACAAAGACCTTCTTTTCTTCACCGGTAACGGAAGAAACAAATTCCACCGCCTTTTCCATGGAGTCAGGATTTGCATTGTAGCAGTCCTGGACTATGGTGTATTTTCCCGAAAGAACCTGGCTGCGGCCGAACATGGGCTTGAGAGCGTTGATTCCTGCGGCTATCTGTGCATCGGAAAGGCCAAGCTCCCGTGCCAGGGTTACAGCCCCCAATGCATTCCTGTAATTGTATTTTCCCGGCAGGGAAAGGATGCATTCACTTGTACCAACGGAAAACCTTGTTCCCAAAAGCCCGAGAGAAGAAATGCATTTTACCCATTCAGTGTCCTGCCCATATTTAAGGCACCTGCCCTTGACCTTGGATTCAAGGAATTCAGTGTAATCATCATCAAAGGGAATTACGCCTACTCCTGACGGCCCAAAATGATCAAAGACCTTTGCCTTTTCCCTTGCAATGTTTTCGCGGCTTCCAAGAATTCCAATATGGGCAGTCCCTATGTTCGTAACGACGGCATAGGATGCCTTCAGGACTTCGGAGATTTCACCGATTTCATTTTCCCGGTTCATTCCCATTTCAAAGATTCCGCACTGGTGTTCCTTCCTGATTTCAAAAACGGAAAGGGGAAGACCCGTTTCACTGTTAAGGTTTCCCTTGTTGCAGACAACGCTGTATTTCTGGGACATGATGGAAACAAGTATTTCCTTGGTTGTGGTCTTTCCGCTGGAACCAGTCACCGCAATCTTTATTAAATCAGGAAACTGCTCCACATAGCAGCCTGCAGCCTTCTGAAGGGCAGTCATGGTGTTTTCAACTGCAATCATCACAAGGTCTGGAAAATCCCTATGTATGCCGACAAAATATTCGCTGTCAGCCTCATAATTCTTCATGGAAATAAAGACAACGGAAGCACCCTTTTCTGCCGCCTGTGGAATGTACTTATGGCCGTCCTGGAATTCTCCAATGAGGGGAACAAACAGGGTTCCACCTGCAACCTGACGGCTATCCGTTGCAACAGTGAAAAATTCACCGCTGCCCGTACCAAGGACGTGAACCCCGCCTGTGGAATGGAGAAGCTGTTCCAATGTAAGAAGTGATCCGCTCATTTGTTTTCTCCCCTGTTCTTGTTCTTCATTTCAACGCGAACGATTTCTTCCGATTCAGCCTTGCGCATTCCAAGATCATCTTCCGCTATCTTTTCAATTCTGTCCGAGCTGGACAAAATGCTTATGTCAGTTATGAGACGCTTGTTTTCCTCGATAAGCTGTTCCTGCCTGCGTTCCAGGTCGAGAACTTCCTTACGCAATGTCCTGTACTTGCTGGACTGAATTCCATTGACTACCAGGAGCCCCGGAATTCCCAGTGCAATGAGGCAAATGAAAATCGTATGCATTAATCCGCCAAGCCTTCTGCCCATTACATGGCCTCCACGCCGTAAAGACGCCTTTCATCGGCATCACGGACTTTTCTGACCACGCGAAGTTTTGCACTTCTTGAAGGGGAATTCATCCTGACCTCCTCTTCCGTAGGTTCAAGAGGTTTTCTTGTAAGGATTTCAGCACAGGCAGTTCCGCCACAGACACACTTTGGCACTTCCGGTGGACACACGCACTGCTTTCCAAGATTTCGGAAATAGTTCTTTACGATCCTATCCTCAAGGGAATGGAATGTGATCACCCCAAGCTTTCCCCCTGGAGCAAGAACGTTGTATGCATCGTGAATGGCCTGAGGCAGCCTCTTTAGCTCGCTGTTGACCTGAATGCGCAGGGCCTGGAATGTCCTTGTTGCCGGATGAATGTTTCCGTGCCTGTACTTTGCAGGTACCGCGCCGTAAATGATGTCCGCAAGATGCTTTGTGGAAACAATTTTCTGAGTTGCCCTTACCCTGCATATTTCGGCCGCAATCCGCCTTGAATATTTTTCGTCTGAATAAAGGTATATCATGTTTGCCAGCTGTTCTTCCGGCATCCTGTTTACAATGTCCGCAGCACTTTCTTCCGTTGCTGAATTAAGGCGCATGTCCAGTTCCTCGTCATACCTGAAGGAAAAACCGCGGCCGCTACGTTCATAATGGAAAACGCTGATGCCCAGGTCAAAGAGGATCAAGTCAGGCCTTCTTTCATTGGGATCATCAAGTGGAAACTGGGAATAAAAGTCGTTGAACCAGCCATTGTAAAACTGCATCCTGTCCCCAAAGGGAGCAAGACGTTCCCTGGCCCTGGATTGAATCACGGAATCCGCATCCAGGCCCTTTATCCTAAGCCCCGGATACCTTGAAAGAAAATTGAATGAATGTCCGCCCTCTCCCAATGTGGAATCAATCATGAAGGCATCGTGCTCAAATTTCTCCCCTACAGGAGAAAGCATGGTGAGGCATTCATTTAAAAGAACAGGAGTGTGAACGATTTCCAATTTATATTCCCTTTTTTATATATAACCCCCAGGGCAAAAGCCCCCAGAGACCCTATACGTCACAAAATAATGTCACCCATTGATTCGCTTGCAGCCTGAATAAATGAGTCTTCTGTTTCTTCAAGATACTTTCCGTAGGTTTCGGAATCCCACAATTCCATGTACTTGTTCATGCCAAGAATCGTGCATTCCCCCTTTAAACCGGCGTAATCCCTCAGACTTTGGGGAATAGAAAGGCGGCCCGACTTGTCAAAGGCAACTTCCTGGCCAGGAGACAGAAAGCGTCTCAAAACCATGCGCTTATTCGAGTCAAAAAGAGAAGCAGACCCCATTATCTTTTCAGTTAATGAGGTCCATTCATCCATAGTAAAAAGCATAAGACAGCGGTCCAGCCCGCGGGTTACAACAAGTCCATCCTGCTGCAAAACAGATCTGAGTTTTGCCGGGAACTGGATACGACCCTTTTCGTCAAGAGTATTGTTGTATTCTCCGCAAAGCATATTCATGCCACTATCTACCACTTTTCCCCACTATTTCCCACTTATCACCCATTTTAGCAAAAAAAACACTATTGTCAATCGAAAATAGTGCCGATAATGATATTTTCCTCAAAAAAGCAGGCAGGGAACCATGATAAACACCTATAACGAGACAAAACTTCACAAAAGCCTCAAGACAATGTACTCATCAGTCAATGAAGGAGCCCTTACGGAACAGAAAACCGGGGATTACATTGCCGACATTCTTCTTCCCGACGGGGGAATAATAGAAATTCAGACTGCTTCCCTTGCAAATTTGAAGAAAAAAATCGAGTCATTCATCAGGGAAAAGAGAAGGATCACCGTGGTTCATCCTGTGGCCACCGTAAAATACATAGAAACCACGGACATAGGGAGCGGAAAAACCACCAGGCGCAAAAGTCCCGTAAAAAAGACCATGCTATGCGCATTCAGGGAACTTACTTCCCTTACGGCCTTCCTTGCAGACAGGAATTTCACCCTGGAAGTGCTGGAAACCGTCATTACGGAAGAACGCATCAGGCACCAGACGCCGGTTCAGTCAAGAAACGGAAGGCGCAGGTTCCCCAAGGACTGGGAAAAGACGGACAAGCGGCTTGAAGAAATACTTGTGACCCACAGGTTCCACGGCAGGTCATCATGGAAAAAGCTTGTTCCAAAAAGCCTCAGGGACAGGGAATTTACCTCTGCTGAATTTTTTGAGGAATTGAAGAAGGATTTTCCCGCCGCAAAAAGGCAGGACACGGACATAATGCTATGGGTCTACACGAAGGCAGGCTTCACGGAGCGCATCGGAAAGACAGGAAAAGCCTGGATTTACAGGACGCTGTGACAGTGGGTTATGGCTCCTGCCAGGGCATCGGCAGCATGGTCAGGTTTTGGAGGATTCTTAAGGTTCAGCAGAAGCTGGACGCAGTGCTCCACCGTTTCCTTGTCGGCAGTCTTTGTGCCGGAAACTGCGTACTTTATCTGGTTTGGGGTGTACATGTACACGGGAATGGCATTCTGGGCAAGGCACAGTGTTATGACACCCTTGGCTTCAGCCACGGCCATGGCGCTTGTGGTGTTGCGTGCAAAAAACAGGGTTTCCATTTCTGCATGGTCCGGCCTGAATTCATCGATTACGGCAAGAAGCCTGTTATAGATGGCAAGAAGCCTTACCTCGTGACTGTCATCACTGGAAGTCTCTATGACCCCGTAGCTTACAAGAGAAAGTCTGCCGCTGTTAAAGTCAACGATTCCAAAGCCGGTATGTGCAAGGCCCGGATCAATACCAAGAACACGCATTTATATTCAGCCGAAAAAAAAGGCACCTGGATGAAAACATTCAGATGCCTTTCTAAACATTACCTAAAGTCTGATTCCAAAATTATGCTTCTGGATCAAAGTCATCAGGATATTCAACTGTTGAGTAAACGTTCTGAACGTCATCATCTTCTTCCAGCTTGTCAAGAAGCTTCTGAACCTTCTTTGCAGTTTCTGCATCAACTGCTGTGTACTGGAATGGAACCATGGATACGGCAGCAGAAAGTGTTGCCCACTTTTCTGATTCCGGTGTTTCTTCCTGCTTTGGAGAAAGGCCTGCATCATGCTTTGCTGTAATTGCTTCTACAACACCTTCGAATGCAGAAGGATCTGTTGTGATTGTGATAACGCCATCTTCGTTTGTAACGTCGTCAGCACCTGCTCCAACAGCAACTTCCATTACTTCTTCTTCAGATGCCTTTTCTGCATCCATTTCGATAACACCCTTGCGTTCAAACATGCGGCTTGTTGAACCTGTTGTACCGAGGTTACCGCCGTTCTTTGTAAGGATGTTGCGTACGTTTGCAGCAGCGCGGTTCTTGTTGTCTGTAAGAACTTCGATAAGAACAGCTACTCCACCTGGAGCGTATCCTTCGTATACCAATTCTTCGTATGTTCCGCCACCGAGTTCACCAGTACCCTTCTTGATGGCACGTTCAATGTTGTCCTTAGGCATTGAAGCAGCCTTAGCTTTAACAATAGCAGCACGAAGACGTGGGTTTGAGCTAGCATCTCCACCGCCCATGCTTGCTGCGATAGAAATTTCCTTAATCAATTTTGTGAAAAGTGCACCACGCTTTGCATCAGCTGCGCCCTTTGCGTGCTTAATTGTCGACCATTTACTGTGTCCTGACATGGAATATCTCCTGTAAAAATAGATACGAAATTGTAGTGTATTTTATCATAAAAAAACCTTTGACGTCAATAATAATGGGGTTATAATAGGAAAGAACAGGATCTTGAGAGCTTCAAAATTCCCATAGATTCTGGGGCTTGTCCATAAAATTCTACAGGAGGACAGATTATGAAAATCGGTATTTTGGGTGCCGGACGAATTGCCGACGTGATGGCAAGAACAGTTGCAGCAATTCCTGACCATGCTGAACTTTATGCCATAGCATCCCGCAGCCTTGACCGTGCCAGGGAATTTGCACAGAAACATTCAGTTCCCAAGGCTTACGGATCCTATGAAGAACTTCTTTCAGACCCACAGGTTGACCTTGTATACGTTGCAACACCCCATTCCGAGCACTATGCCAACATGAAGATGTGCATCAGCCACAAAAAGGCCGTCCTCTGTGAAAAGGCATTCACCAGAAATGCTGCAGAAGCCCGTGAAATACTCGACCTTGCAAAGAAGGAAAAGGTTTTTGTAACGGAAGCAATATGGACACGCTACATGCCAAGCCGCGCAAAGATAAGGGAAATCATCGACAGCGGAATCATCGGTACGCCAGACACCCTGACCGCAAACCTGCACTACTCCATTGCCGACAAGGAACGCATGGTTCGCCCGGAACTTGCAGGAGGTGCACTCCTTGACCTGGGCGTCTACAGCCTCAACTTTGCCATGATGGTATTCGGAACGGACATAAGGGAAATCAGGTCCAACGCAGTTCTTACGGATACGGGAGTCGACAGGTTCAACAGCATGACGCTTGTCTACAGCGACGGAAAGATTGCAAACCTGTCTTCAGGATTTACAAGCCGTTCCGACCGCCAGGGTGTAATCTACGGAACCAAGGGATACGCCATCGTCGAAAACATCAACAACCCCCAGTCCATTTCCGTGTTCAACGCAGAAGACCAGCTCCTTCAGAAGGTTCAGTTCCCGCAGATTGCAACAGGCTATGAATACGAAGTACTTGAAAGCGAACTTTGCCTTGAGGAAGGAAAGCTCCAGAGCCCGTCAATGCCACACGAAGAAACCCTCCGCGTAATGAAGGTCATGGACGGCCTCAGAAAGGAATGGGGCGTAGTTTACCCTGGGGAATAAACCACCACCTGTCAAAACCTTCCAACATCCCCTAGTTTCCGGCAAGATTCATGGTCTTTTCCATGTGTTCCGGAAGGGGAATCTCAAAAGTCTGCGTCCTGCCGCCAAGTTCAAGGGTCAACCTTGAGGCTGCAAGGTGAAGCTTCTTGACGCCGATTTTCCTGGCAAGCTTGTTGAGCCTGAAATTTCCATGCTTGTCGTCAGCAAGAAGGGGGGCATTGGCCTTGGCCATCTGGATCCTGATCTGGTGCATGCGGCCGGTTCCAAGGGTGATTCGTAAAACCGACATCCTGAGTTTTTCACAGCTGCCAGGTTCCGGGATGGAACCTTCAGTGGCACCCTGGCTGCCAGGTTCCCCACCTTCAGCAATCTCCACTTCAAAAGTCCTTTCAACCTCAAAAAAAGTTTCCGCACTCTGGGTTCGTCCGTGGGCTTCCACTGTTCCTTCAAGGCGTCCCTTGGTGCATTCCTTACCCTTTACCTGGGGCACTCCAAAGCAAAGGGCAGTATATTCCTTGCGCACCCTGTCAGTCTGGATCAGCTTCGTCCACTTTGCCGCTGCCACAGGATTCTTTGCAACGACAAGAATGCCGCTGGTTTCCCTGTCAAGGCGATGCACAAGATGAACCTTGTATCCAACCTGAAGGGGCAGGTCCTGGTCAAGGGAATGCTTTATCCCGGCCCCTCCCTGCACTGCAACGCCACATTCCTTGTTTACAAGAAGGATTTCGTCATTTTCAAAAATTATAGAAAAGTCTTTCATCTGCCGATTATTTTAGTAAAGGAAACAGAATATGACAACATTCATCAGAAAATTAATGATGGTTCTTGCAATCTGCGCAGCATCCCTTTCCTTTGCTGAACGAACCAATTTCAAGGGCTACCCAAATTACGTAAGCTTTGACCTGCCGGAGGAATTCAAGCTGGAAGAAACCAACGGCAACTCCATCTACAGGCTCTTTAACCCGGTGCAGAATGTCTCCGGACTGATTACATTCTACCCCCAGGACCGTTACGAAACCCCGGGGGCAGCCATGGACGACATAATGAAAAAGCTTGGACTGCAGTTTGACATGTCAACCTTTACCTGGAACAAGGAATCAGCAGCCGTATCCATGTACAGTGGAATAATTGCAGGCGAAAAAATTTCAGGCTATGGAACGGCAACACCTGTTCCTTCAAGAAAAACCGTGGCCCTCATCCTCGCCTACTGCCCGGAAGAACTTGCCGCAAAAAACAACAGCATGATGGTAAGCTTTGTGGATTCATTCTTCAACGATGTGGACAGCTACTTCATTCCAGGCCCCATGACATCATTCACATTCCCGGACAGCGGAAAAACCCTTCCCGTAAAACTTGAAATTGCCGGAAAGAAAATAGAAACAAAGGTGGATTCAAATGCAAGGGATGGAGCCCAGTACCTCATCGACCGCGAATACAGCGTGCTTCTCCTTTACCAGAAGAGCGACCAGTGGCAGAAGGCATGGCAGAGGTACTACAGGATGATTTTCCGCGACTCCTACGGAAGAATCAGCACCGCAGCCTACGACATTACGGAAGCCCTGGCATCAGAAAGTGCCGACTACACGGAACTTGCCCAAAAGCTCCTGGACTGGACTACCGGAATGAAGTATTCCCAGGAAGCAAAGACCGGAGGATTTTCACCCTTGCCGTCAATTCTCCTGGGCCAGCATTCAGACTGCGACAGCCGCTCCATGCTCATAGCAGTAATCATGCAGAGCATCAACCAGGATGCAATCATCTTTGTCTCTGCAGAACATCACCATGCCATCGCAGGACTTGTATCCGATCACCCGGGATTTGCATTCACGGTGGATGACAGAAATTACCTTACGGGGGACTCGACAAAAACCGGCATCACCTGGGGCAAGATCAGCGCAGACCAGGCAGACCAGAGCAAGTGGATTCCGGTCATGCTTCCATGAATTTCCCATGGTGAACTGAACTGCAACTAAAGAACTCCTTCAACCAGAAAAAAAACGGGCCGCCTGCTTTCCGGACATTGATCCTTAAGCAGGCGGCCTTTATCGTCATGAAAAACCAGTTCTACTGAATGAGGAGATTGTAGACATCCATCTGTGTCTCTGCCTCAAGAAGCTTCTTGTACAGATCCGGTTCACGGAGCTTTGTGCTGAAGAAGGAAAGTGTCTTAAGGTAGTAGCTGTGCTGGTTGAATGCAGCACCGATCATGAACAGAACCTTGACAGGTGTTTCGTCCACAGGCTGGAAGTCGATGATGTCGCACTTGGAAATACCAACGGACATGACAAGATCAGTGATGCTGGAAAGCCTTACGTGAGGAATTGCAAGACCGCGGCCAATGGATGTAGACATAAGGTCCTCGCGCTTGAGTATTTCAACTTCAAGTTCATGGGCATCCTTAACCTGTGGTGCAGTTGCAAGATTCTGTGCAAGCTGAACAAGGGCATCGTGCTTTGTCTGGTGATTGAGGAACACAATGCGTTCAGGGGAAAGAATGTTCTTAACCTGGACAACAATGTCTGAAGAAGCCTTCTGTGGCGAAGAAAGCCTCTCATTAACCCACTTTTCTATTTCCGACTTCTTGAAGCGCCATACGGTACCAATCTTTCCGCTTGGAATTTCACCCTTCTGAGCCCAGTCATAAACGGTGCGTTCGCTTACACGAAGGTATTTTGCAACTTCTTCTATAGTAAGGATATCTTCATCCATCTTAAACCCCTAACAATTTTGACTAATCAGTGCGTTATTTTGCAAACTTTACGTTATTTTGTCAAGGCTTACTAGAAAAGTTGCAATTCCGCCTATTTTTCACGCCATGGAAACAGGTAGGACTTAAGGGTGCGTGGTCCCAGGGTCTTCTTATCCTTGGCAAGAAGGGCCTCCCACGGAACATTGCGCCGTTCCTCCAGGGTAAGGTCCGGATTCACTTCTATCCAGTCATACTTGTACATCCTGAGCTTAAGGGCATTCATGTTTGTAACCGTAATTCCCGTAAGGCCAGGAAAAAGCCCGAAGGTAACAGCCGTAAGCAGGACGTTGAGAATGTTCACGCCAAAAAGCCCCATGGTAAAGCCGATGTTGTCAAAAAAGAGAATGTAGCTTTTCTTAAGGCACTTGAAGAACCCGTTTTTCATCATGATTCTTACCGGCATGAACCACTGCATTGCAATGGCCGTCGTAACGATGAACCAGAAGATCATTACCATGATTATGAACCATACCAGGCTTCCCCTTGAGCCGTCAGAAGGCCTCCACATGCGAAAATAAAATGGCATGCTTACGCCGGCAACCAGGGCCACCACGGAAATGAAGAGGGCGCAGAAAAGCCCTTCCTTAAGCGAAGGAAGTATGCGGGCAAAAAAGCGGCCATACCGAGGGGTATTGTAGTTCACGCTGCTCATGGCATTTTCTCCCCCCGCAAAATAGAGTGTGAAAAGAACAAGGACAGCCAAAAATATGGAAGAAGCAAAAACCACGTGACTTGCAAGGCCCTCCCCTTCAAACAGGGTTGCATACCTGATTACAAATCCAAGGCCAACAGAAACAACAAGGACAAAGAAATTTACGATAACGGCGTAAAAAAGATTATCCCATACATCACACATATTCTTTTTGAAAAAAAATCCAAACATGCTCCAATAATACATCCAAAAACCTTTTTTTTCAAATCCACCTGAGCCCCTTCAAAAATTCAATGCAGTCCGTTAGAATGTTTTCCATGGAATACAATCTTGACTCCGTAATCTCGTTGATTTCCAGAATACACTCGGCAACACAGGATTTTACAAACCAGATCCTCGCATCCAAGTCACCCGTCCAGGGCAGTTTTGTATCATCCCACGGCTACATTCTGTTCCTGCTTTCATCAAAGGGGCCAATGACCATGGGGGAACTTTCTGAACGCATCAACCGCAACAAGTCCACCACCACAGTCCTCATAAGAAAACTATGCCAGATGGGACTGGTGCAGACAAGGCAAAGCCCCAGTGACAGCAGAATCAGGCTCATATCCCTTACGGAAGAGGGAAAGAAGCTTAACACAACCACAAGTGAAATATCCAGGAACCTTCTGGATTTATGCTGGAAGGATTTTTCGAAGGAAGAAAGGGAAGAACTGCTCAAGCTCCTGCTCAAGATGAATTCCAACCTGGAATCAAAGGGAAAGGCCCCCAGGGAATAATGATAAGGCCTGAACCATTCGTTTAAAACACAAATAAGGTCCTGCAGTTACCTACAGAACCCTTTGCGCGGCCAATTCCAAGAACCGGCCAAGCCTATGAGACTATTTCAATGCAGCACTGATGCGCTCGAGAACCTTCTTACGGTCAAGAGGCTTAACGATGTAGTTTTTTGCACCTGCAAGGAGGGACTTCTTAACAAGTTCTTCCTTTCCAAGGGCAGAAACCATTACAACGCGGGCATTCTTGTCAAATGCAATGATCTGCTCAAGAGCCGTGATACCATCCATGCGAGGCATTGTGATATCCATTGTAACCAAGTCAACATTAGGACAAAGTTCCTTATACTTGTCTACACCATCTTTTCCATCAGTAGCTGTAGCTACAATTTCATAACCATCACTGGTAAGAATCTGAGTCAGCTGCTTTGCTACGAACATGGAATCGTCGACAACAAGAACACGGTATTTTGTGCCATCAAGTCTTTCACCCTCTGGCGGACGTGCGTTAATTGATGGGAAATCCTCTTTTGTTTTCATTCTATGCTCCTCTTAAATTATGCTCTTTCGCGGATAGCGACGTTAATTTCTACCTTACCACATTCAGTGATAAGTGGGACGATGAGTGCTTCTACACTTTCAGTAGTGCCGCCGAGAGCTGCGATTTCCATCTTTTCTCCGGCAAACAGTGTTGGTGGAGTAAGGTCAAACTTAAAACCAAGCTCATGAAGCTTAGTTACAGCCTGTCCCGTAATGATGTTTGCAAGTTCGTTGATTGTAGCCTTTGCCATATCATCGAATGCAGTCATCTTTTCGCCATTCATCTTAGAAGCGATGTTAAGTGCTGTTTCAAAAGACATGTCAAAAAGAACACGACCTTCAACATCACCTGCCAAACCAACCAGAGCAGCTACACCCATAACAGGCATTGCTGTTGACTTCAAGTATAACTCACCTCTAGTAACATCGGCACCTCCGAGCACTTCCTTTAGTACTCCGAAAGAAGTTTCTACAAATGGCTTAATGTACTCAACTCTCATTATTATCCCCCTGGAAAAATTTACTTTATTAACACCGGAAAATTGCTAGCCGATGTACTAGTTGCTATTTTGCATACACTGAGATTCCGGCTTCATCTTTCTTATTCCAGCCTGGGACCGCAATGTTCTCATTGTCTCCAACAATTATAACACCATTTCCCTTGATTTTCTCGCTGAATTCAGACAAAAGTGTTTTTTGTGATGATTCAGGAAGGAATGAAACAAGGTCACGGGTAAATACAATGTCTACCGGTGGAAGATTGTTTGTATTTACGCAGTCATGGTATTCAAACATGCAGGAATCCTTGATTTCCTTTGAGAAAGTGTAGTCCCCGCCTGCCGTTCTTACAGAGAAAGGCTGATACCAGCTGTTGCTAGCCTCATCTGAAAGATTCATCAAGGGAGCATTGGATACGGCAAGGAGGTCAACATCCTGGCCATATACCCTGATCTTTGCAGTTGGATAGCGCTTTGCAAGGATACATGCAAGGGAATAGGTTTCGTATCCCCTTCCGCAGCCTGGATTCCATACAACGATGTTCTTTGCGTTGTTGTCCGGCAGCATCTTCATGACCTTGTCGGCATAGTCTTCCGTCCACCATGTGGAACTGCACTTTGAATAGAACGGTGCAAGGAATTTTTCTGCATCGGCCTCATTCTGAAGCTGGGTATTATCGCTCCCCCTTTCTGCAGCCCAATCCTTGTAACGGTTCTTAACCCATTCTTCCGTCATTTCGTTAACGGAGAATTTCTTGAAGTTCCTCAGGGAATCGGAAATGAACTTAAGGTCTTCCTGTTCCTTCTTTGCAGCCTGTGCGGCACCGTCCTCCTGTGCGGCAACTTCAGCCTGAGCATGAGCTTCTTCCCTCATCTGCATCTGGGCCTTAGCCGTTTCGGCAAGTTCGCGTTCCTCTTCCGGAGTTCTCTGGCCAAAAATCCTGTCAATGTCCAGGAGAACATAAAGGCTGCGTTCTGCTTCCACAACACCGTAGATGTACTTGATGTTAATGTCACCAAAAAGAGGATGAGGAGGCTGAATGGAACTCTTCTGGATTCCAACAACCTTGTCAATTGCATCAACAATTACACCAAAAGTCTGCTCACCTACTGTAACGATGAGCATGTTTTCCAGGTAATTCTCGTCCTTTTCTTCCACGTCGCTGTTAAAGAACAGTCTCAAGTCAATTATAGGGATGATGTCTCCACGAAGGTTATATACACCCCTTACAAAAGGAAGCGCATTAGGCACGTAGGTAAAATGACCCGCCTTTGCTATTTCCTTTACCTTCATAATGTCAATGGCATAATCCTTCCCAGAAAGAGAAAAAGTAACCATTTTGTAGTCTACAATGGAAACCCTCTTCTTTTCATCTTCAAGCTGCTCGTTTGTAAGGTCGTCAGCCCTTTCCATTGTATTAGCAAGTACGCTTAATTTTTCCTGAATAGTTGCCATAATTACCCTCTTGCCGCAGTCTTGATAGCTTCTGCTTCCCTAACCTGTTGTGCGTCAAGTTCCTGCTTAACGCCAAGTTCAAGAAGCTGGTTAACATCGATGATGAGAGAAACAGAACCATCACCAAGAACCGTAGCACCAGCGATACCAGGAGATGCAGTAAACTGGTCCTGAAGCGGCTTGATAACCACATCTTCCTCACCAATCAGGGCATCTACCATGACACCAATCTTCTTCTCTGCCGAACCGACGATTACTATGAAGCAGTATTCTCCATCATCAGTCTTCCTGATGTTGAACAGACGTCCAAGGCGAAGGATTGAAATTACCTCGTTGCGGACATTAAGAACTTCATAATTATCGATGGTGTTAATAGTCTCTTTCTTTACGCGCTGGCTTTCAATGACGTTTGCAATCGGAATTGAGTAAACTTCCTTTCCAACGCGAACGAGAAGACCCTGGATGATGGCAAGAGTAAGAGGAAGCCTGATGGAGAACTTTGATCCCTTGCCCAATTCGCTTGTTACGGAGATGGTTCCCTTAAGCTTTTCAACCATTGTCTTTACAACATCAAGACCTACACCACGACCAGAAACATTGCTGATCTTGTCGCTTGTCGAGAATCCCGGCAAGAAAATAAGGTTGTATGCATCCTGATTTGTAAGGATCTTGTTAGGGCTAATGAGTCCCTTCTTAATTGCCTTCTCGCGAACCTTTTCAACTTCAATTCCGCCACCATCATCGATGATGTCGATGACAATCATGTTGCCTTCATTTGAAGCCTTAAGTATGAGTGTACCGGTTTCGTCCTTTCCTGCTGCCTTGCGCACATCAGGAGTTTCAATACCGTGGTCAACAGAGTTGCGGACACAGTGCATGATTGGATCGAGAAGATCATCAACAACTGTCTTATCCAATTCCGTCTCTTCACCTTCAATCACCAGGTTAACCTTTCTGTTAAGGTCACGGCTAAGGTCACGGACAACGCGAGGGAAGCGGTTGAAGATAGTTCCGATAGGAACCATTCGAATCTTCATGACGCCTTCCTGAAGCTCGCTGGAAATGCGGCCCAAGTTCTGTGTTGTAGAGCGGTACTTTGTGGAAGAAACCTTGAAGTCATTCTCAAAGGAATCAAACCAGGTAGACATTGAACCGTATTCTTCGTTTATCTTCTGGCGAACATCCTTCATCGAAGCACCGTTGGAAAGTTCTTCCAGGTACTTTGGAATTGATTCCAAGAAGCGATGCTGCTTTTCCTTGAATGTTGCGTTAAGAGCCTGAAGCTTAACCTGAAGATCTGCCATGTGAAGGCCGTTCTGGTTAAATGCAGCCTTTGTAATAACCGTTTCAGAAACGAGATTCATGAGGGTGTCAACACGCTTTGAATCTACGCGGAGGATTGAAGCCTGCTGAACTGCATGGCCAGTGCCTGCAGCCTTCTTTGGTGCTTCTGCCTTAGGAGCATCAGCCTTTGGAGCTTCAGCAGCAGCTGGAGCCGATTCTGCAGGAGCCGGAGCTGGTTCTGCAGCAACTGGTGCAGGGGCTGGAGTCTCTTCTGCTACAGGAGCAGGAGCTGCTGCAGCCTGAACTGGAGCTCCACCGCCAGCATTGGTAAATGGCTGTGCATCAACGGCAATGGTAACATCATCAAGATATGCTGCATCCTCAATTGTTCCGCCTTCATTGGAAGAAGCGATAAAATATACAACCTGAGGATGGAATTCATCTTCATAAAGAGCCTCAAAATCAGGAACAGTCTTGAGAACGGTACCTGCATTCTTGAGGGATGCAAAAACCTGAATTCCACCTACGCTGTTCATCGGGTTTGCCTCGTCGAAGGTGACGTTTACCGACCACAGCTTGCATCCTTCCGGAACGGCATCCTTGAGTTCCGAGTATTCGTCTTCCGACAGGGTTGGAACCGGAGGCATTCCGTTTGATGCCTGGGCAGGAGCAGCCTCTGGTGCAGGAGCTGGAGCTGCCGGTTTTGCACCGACCATTCCCGCAGGAAGCTTGACTCCGCTTCCACCACTGCTCTTCTTAGACTGTTTTTCAGGAATATAGGAATTAATTTTCTGAACAAGAGGAGTAACATCTTCCTGATATACAGAACCACTGCTTCTGGCTTCAAGCATAAGCTTAATAGTATCAATGGAAGTCAGGAGAACATCGACAATTGGCTCAGATACTTCTACAAGACCACCTCGGAGGGCATCAAGCAGATCTTCAACATCATGGCAGAATGCTGCAAGTTCAGTCATTTCAACTGTAGCTGAACCACCCTTCAAGGTATGAGCCGCACGGAAAATTTCGTCAATGGCATCATGATTTGAAGGATCATTCTCAATTACGAGAATATTGCTTTCAAGAGTTTCCACCTGCTGTTCTGCTTCTGCAAAAAAGTCTTTGAGAAGTTCTTCATTATTGGCGTCAAGATAATCACTCATACTATATATTCTAATCGGAAATTTGCAGAAGTCAAGTTTACCCGTTTTTTTTTTAAGAATTCTTTTAGAATTCCGATAATCATAGGGTGAAATTGTGGAGGAAATAGTGAAACGCATTCTTACAAAATCAGCCCTGGCAGTCCTTTTTGCATCAGCTTTGTCGGCAAGTCCATTTTTCAGCGGTTATACTGGATTTCTGGCAGAAGTCCAGAACAAGCAGACCTCAAAAACCTGGAGCCCGGAGCTTGGATCGGAGGCTTTTTTTTCGGGCCAGCTGGAATTTGACGGAAATTTCTTCATCCGTGGGGAATTTTACGTTAATGCCCGCGACATCTTCAGGGAAGACGTTTTCAGCGTTTCGGAAGACAATTCCAATGCAAAGTTCAGAATAGAAGAAATCTCCGCTACATATGTATTCCCCCTTTCATCGGCAACACACTATCTTTCGGCATACAGGGGCAATTTTGAACCTGCCGGATCCGACATATTCCTCCAGAGGCAGTTTGGAATCTCACCAATCAACTCTAAGCTGACGGAAAGCTTCCATGGAATAGAAGGAAATTCAGTTTACCCGTCTTATGTATGGGGAGCAGCATATACAATCCACACCCTGGAGGACAATGTCATCAAGGTTTCCCTTTTCAAGGACACGGTGGCCCAGGACAATTCCAGCCACAACTTTGACACGGCCAACCTGGACGTAAGGTTTGCAAGCCTCTTTTCACAGGCAGTCATCGATGTAATGGGAGGATTTTCAGTTCCCCTTGAAGACCGCACACTGGGTGGGGAAGAAATCGACAAGACAATGACAGCCCTTAACGGACATGGAGCCGCTTCTGTGCTTTTAGGAAACACAAACAGGGTTTCCTTCTTTTCCCAGGTTGGACTTGAAAAGGTTGTGTTCATCAAGGGACACACATCGGAAAACAGGGACATAAGCTGGAACGACATCTACCTTCTTGCTGAACCAAGAGTCAACACCCAATACTTTACGACGGCACTTTCCATCTTCAACTTTCCAACTGAAAGCGCCCAGAACATGCTTTACCTGTCTTCAGTTACAAAATATGCACCGGAAACTGAAAGCGTATACGGATTTGACCTTGACGTCTTCTCTGACCACCTGTACGTAAAGACCACAAAGCTTACTGCAGGAGCCCACATGATAACTGCCTTTGTGAATGCAACACCCGGAAACATTGAGCATGCAAACATGAAGGTGATTCTTGCCCCCTATACAAAGATAATGGTTTCAGGCGGGGAACTCATTGCCTCTGCAACGGTGAATTTCTCGGAACTTCATAAGCATGCGGAAAAATTCTACGGGGTCAACTTCGGCTTCAAGACGAGATTCTAGCATTCAGGATTAATTCAGGGCCGGAAAGCCCTAGACAGATTCTTCAAGGGAGTAGCCTATGCCGCGTGCAGTCCTGATTCTTGCATGCACGCCAAGCTGCTCCATTTTTTTTCTTATGAAGGAAATGTAGACTTCAACATTGTTGTATTCGGCATCGCTGTTTCCGCCCCAGATCTTTTCAATGATGTTTTCCTTCTTTATTATCTTTGCAGGGGATTCAAAAAGCAGGGTTAAGATCAGAAGTTCCTTGAGGGAAATCTTGATCCTCTGCCCTTCCGTATTGCGCACCTCGCAGCTTGTCTTGTCAAGGCAGAAGTCGCCAACAGTCATGGTGTCATCCTTGAAATCGGACTTTCTGCGGGAAAGGGCGTTTATTCGTGCACTGAATTCGGAAGAGTCAAAAGGCATGACGCAGCAGTCATCAGCACCCTCGTTAAGGAGAACTGCAAAACGGCTCTTGTCATCCACTTCCGAGACCACCATCACAGGCACAAAATTTCCATTTCCCCGAAGACGGCGCACAAAGTCAAGGGCATCAGTGTCCGGAAGAACGGCACCAAGGACGACAACATCGTAAATTCCATCCTGGGCGTATTTTATTCCCTCTGTACCGGTGAAAACAGTATCCACACCATACAGATGACGCGTCAATACCTGACTTATGGTCTGAGACTTGTGTACATCTTCTTCAATGAGCAAAACTCTCATGCAATAAATTATAAGTCAAAAAATGGAAAAAAAACGAAATTCAAAAAAAATTATTAAAAAGCGTAAAATTCAATAAAAAAAGGGGCCTTTTTAGCCCCATGCAACTAGTTACCCTGCCTCTTCTTGAGGGATTTCATTACAAAAACGTTGTCGCGCTCACGCTCTTCCAGAACGCTTTCGATGTACTTGACGGTTTCCGTATCCTGGGGAATCACCATCTTGTCCAGGGCGTTTACACGGCGCTGCGTCTTCTTTACCTCAAGGGCAAGTCGCCAGGCAATGGTCCTGATGCCGGCCATCTTGGTAAGAAGTGAAAGAAGCTCAAAGAACTGAGTCATGACCTGGTCAGTCTGTGGAGAGGAATCAAGGAAAGAGGTAAAAAGCTGCCTCTTTGGAAGAACCACGTCAAGGGAAGTAAAGGACATGCCAGCCACGGAAACAGGTTTTCCAGTAATGCTGAAGTCATAGTCGATTCCGCGGGCAATGCGTTCTACCTTTTCACCGCCGGTTTCCATGAGCATTTCCATAAGGGCCGGATATGCCTTTGCCACGCAGCCGTCGATCTCTTCCTCAAGCTTCTTTACCTTTTCCACAATGCGCATGAGTTCCATTACGAGAATCTCGCGCTTTTGTTCAAGCAGGTCGTAGCCTTCAGTTGAAATCGCAAGCTGTTCCTTTATGGCGAGGAGATTGGACTTTGTAGGTGCAACGTTTAGTTTAGCCATTTACTTCCTTCGGCAGATATTTGTCAATGAATTCATCCTTGATGCGGTAGAGCTCTTCCCTTGGAAGAATGGAAAGAAGCTTCCAGCCGATGTCAAGAGTTTCTTCTATACTACGGTCTTCGTATTCACCCTGGGTAAAGAATTTTGCTTCCATTTCTGCACCAAACTTCAGGTACTTCTGGTCAAGCTCGCCAAGTTCATCTTCACCAATGATGGATGCCAGGTTCCTGATGGCCTTAACCTTGCTGTAGGCTGCAAAAAGCTGGCTTGAAACCGGTGCATGGTCCTCACGGGTCATGCCGTCACCAATACCGTCCTTCATGAGGCGAGACAGTGACGGAAGTCCTGCAACAGGAGGATACATTCCCTTCTGGCTCATTTCGCGGTCAAGAACGATCTGCCCTTCCGTAATGTACCCAGTAAGGTCCGGGATAGGATGGGAGATATCGTCATTTGGCATGGAAAGAATAGGAATCTGGGTGATTGAACCCGTTGACCCCTGGATTTTTCCTGCACGCTCGTAAAGTTCAGCAAGATTGGAATAAAGGTATCCTGGATAGCCCTTGCGTCCCGGAACTTCTCCTCGTGTCGTGGAGATTTCACGGAGGGCCTCGCAGTAGTTGGTCATGTCAGTCATTACGACAAGAACATGCATGTTGCATTCATAGGCAAGGTACTCTGCTGCAGTAAGGGCACAACGTGGAGTGATGATGCGCTCGATTGAAGGTGCATCCGCCAGTGACTGGAACATTACTACCTTAGAAAGAACGCCAGATTCCTCGAAGGTATGTTTGAAGAACTGGGAAACGTCATACTTGATGCCCATGCCGGCAAAAACCATTACAAAGTTTTCGTCGCTGCCCTTAAGCTTTGCCTGGCGGATGATCTGGGCTGCCAGCTTGTTGTGCGGAAGACCGTTGCCGCTGAAAATCGGAAGCTTCTGGCCGCGGATAAGGGTGTTCATTCCGTCGATGGAAGAAATTCCAGTCTGGATGAAGTCCCTCGGATAGACGCGGGCATAAGGATTCAACGGATAGCCGTTTACATTTATCTTCCTGTCGCTGATGATTTCCGGATATCCATCCACAGGTTTTCCAAGACCATTGAAGATACGTCCCAAAAGACCCTTTCCAACGCGGAGCTCCATAGGTTCCTCAAGGAATTCCACAGTGGTGCTTTCAAGGTCAAGTCCAGTTGTTGAACCAAAAATCTGGACTACGGCATATTCTTCACTAAGGTCGATGATTCTTCCGGTGCGCTTTTCGCCATTCTTGTCGCGAACATATACAACTTCATCAAAAGACGAATTTTCACTGCGCTTTACGACTACAATAGGTCCGTCTACAGAAGCAAGTCCTGAATATTCAATTCCTTTCATCAGATACCTTCCTTGCGGTACATAAGTTCGAGTTCCTTCATCTGGTCATCAAGATGGGTCCTGATGGCCTTAAGCTGTTCCAGCTTGTCGTTTGCAACAGTGAGTTTTGCACGGATGATTTCACTTCGCACTGGAAGTTCCGAAATCTTTGACAGGGGACAACCCTGCTTTACCACAACAAGAGCCTTTGCATAAAAATCCATGATGAGCAGAAGGATGTCCAGCTGCTTTTCCGGAACTGAATATGCGTCGATGGTATCAAAGGCATTCTGCTGAAGAAATCCGTTCTTTATCATTTCACACACGATGAGGACAAGCCTGTCGCTTTCCGGCAGGGCATCTGCACCAATAAGGCGCACAATCTGCTGGAGCCTCTGTTCCTTCTTGAGAAGATCCAGGGCATTTATGCGCACGGAAGCCCACATGGGGTCAAATTTATCCCACCACTCCTTGATTTCAGAAGCATATTCAGAATATGAATCAATCCAACCGATGGCTGGATAATGGCGTGCGTTGGCAAGCTCACGGTCAAGGGCCCAGAAGCAGCGGATGAATCGCTTTGTGTGCTGGGTAACAGGCTCGGAAAAGTCACCACCGGCAGGGCTTACGGCACCAATAACGGAAACGGAACCTTCCTTGCCGCAAAGGGCATTTACGCGACCTGCACGTTCATAGAATTCTGCAAGGCGAGTTGGAAGATATGCAGGATAACCTTCTTCTGCAGGCATTTCTTCCATGCGGCCCGAAAGTTCACGCAGGGCTTCTGCCCATCGGGACGTACTGTCTGCCATGATTGCAACGTGCATTCCCATGTCGCGGTAATATTCAGCAAGGGTAATTCCCGAATAGAGGGAAACTTCGCGTGCTGCAACCGGCATGTTGGAGGTATTTGCAATAAGAATCGTTCGCTCCATGAGGGAACGGCCGGTGCGCGGGTCGATAAGGGTCGGGAATTCCGTAAGAACATCCGTCATCTCGTTTCCGCGTTCACCACAACCAATGTATACGATAAGATCAGCATCACACCATTTTGCAACGGCATGCTGGGTCATTGTCTTTCCTGTTCCAAAGCCGCCAGGAATTGCAGCCGTACCTCCCTTCGAAAGAGGAAAAAATACGTCAATTACGCGCTGGCCTGTAACAAGAGGCTGGTTTACCTCAAGCTTCTGGGCAAAAGGACGTGGATTTCTGAGAGGCCAGTAATGGCTAAGCTTGAGTTCTTCTCCCAATTCCGTGGTACCGATGACTTCATCAACGGTGTATTCCCCATTGCCGGCAAAAGTCTTAAGAACCTTTCCCTTTACGTATGGAGGAACCATTATCTTGTGAAGAATTGATCCTGTTTCCTGAACCGTACCAAGAACTGCACCCGGGGCTATTGCATCCCCTTCCTTTGCAGTGGCATTGAATGCCCATTTCCTTTCAGAATCAATTGGGGAAGTTCTCTGGCCAGGATAAAGGAATGCACCCTTTTCCTCGAACATTTCCTTCAATGGACGCTGAATTCCATCGTAAATGGTACCTACAAGACCAGGCCCAAGCTTTACTGAAAGTGGACGCTCGCTGGAAACAACCTTTTCACCGATGTGCATTCCGCTTACGTCTTCATAAACCTGAATTGTGGCTTTTCCTTCATTCTGACGGATGATTTCGCCAATAAGGCAATTGTCACCAACGTCTACAACATCATAAAGACCACATTTTTCAAGACCTTCTGCATAAACGATAGGTCCGGAGATACGTGTTATCCTACCTGTAATCATTCAGGCAACCTCCCGCCAAAAAGAGAAAGAGCAAGCTGCTCGCGTTTCTGGCCGAGCAATTCATTTATTTTTTCTTCAAGGGTAAGACGGCACATAACCTTGCCATCTTCCGTCTTAAGGATAATTCCATAATTAAGGGGGCTGTCAGAACCAGCACCAAGGGAATCCCCTGATTCAATCCCGGTAAAATCGCTGCCAAAGACCGACTTAAGGATCTTTTCTGCACCGGACTTGCCCATGGCTCCAACAGTAGCAGCGCTAACCTTTCTTGAGCCGGTTACATTCCTTGCACCAAGAACGAGTTTTTCTATCACTGCATTTTTCCTTGCTTCATCAAGGGACGCAATGTAATTTCCAAGGGCTTCCACAATGGAATCATTGATGAAAGAAACAAGGAAACGCTGCTTTTCAAGTGGAAGGGATGCTTCAACATTTTTTTTGAACAAAGCAATTCTCGAATCGGAAGCAGCCTGTGCCTCCTTTTCAGCGGCATCTATCCTCGACTCAACTTCAGACAGGATTGCTTTTGCACTCTCTTCTGCCTTTGAAAGTATTTTCTCTGCGCGTCTGATGCTGTCATCATGAATTTCTTTATCAAGAACTTCTGTTGAACGTAATTCTTCCATAATATAATCCTAAATTCTAAACATTGATTCCCACTGCTTCGCGAATGGAATCAGTAAGAGTCTTTCTGCCTTTAATATGACCGCCAAGTCCCGGAATTTCCACAATGAGGGGGGCCTTTCCCTTCATCTGCCAATCCATGACTTCACTGGAAATCATGTCCGACACGTCTTCCGTCAAGATGAGAACCTTTGGCCTGTCAGTTTCCACACTTGAGCGCAAACCGGAGGTCTGCCCGGTTTGAACCATGAAAGCTTCAAGTGCATCTCTTCTGCTGGAAACCGCCTGACCCTTTACCCCGGCAAGGGAAAAGCCCAGGACAATTTCACGTTCCGCAATTACGTAATAATCCATAAGAGGACGTCTAGAGGATTTTTTACATGATGATGATGAAAAGAGCTACAAGGAAGCCCCAGAGACAGATACCTTCTGCAAGACCTACGAATGGAAGGGCCTTGCCTGAAAGTTCTGCATTTTCTGCCATGGCACCCATTGCAGCAGAACCGATCTTGCCTACAGCAGATCCACCACCGATACATGCAATACCTACAGCAAGAGCAGCTGCAATATATTTAATTGCACCAGAACTGGCAGCAGCCTGGGCTGCCTGAGCTTCTTCTGCAAAAAGACATGCTGCACCGCAGAACAAAAGTGCTGTCAAAGCAACGAAAAATTTCTTGTTCATAATATATACTCCTTAATTTACCCGAATAATTCAACAGCAGAATGATCCGGAAAAATATACATGCTTATGGGGCGACGGAAAGCTACTGCTTCTTTGATTCACCCCTGTATTCAAACCTGAATGGCTTGAACTCGCGTCCGGTTTCAGTAAAGAACTTTGAGAAGAACTCGTAATACTGAAGCCTGACAACCTGAATTGCTACAATCATTCCTTCAAGGACAACAACAATGGCGTTTCCAACGATGGCAACAAGAATGCCACCAGGACCCGGCGTAATTTCCACAAGGGAATTGATGATGTACCCGAGAACCGCATGTGCAAGGGCAAAGGCACCTACACGGACAAAGCTGACGGTGTTTGAAAGGTATGACGAAACGATTTCAATTATTTCTACAACTGCACCGATGATGCAGGAAAGAAGGCCGTTTTCCATAACGGGACGATGACCTTCCACAAGGCGTTCCAAAGGTTCACCAAAGGCAGTCACAAGCAATGTTCCCAGGATGAACACATAGTCAAAGACCGTAGGAACATGGGCAAAGAATGCAACATTGAGGCCAAAGAAAACCACATACCAGAAGAACAGGGCACCGGTGACACCAGTCTTGCCAAAAATGGCCTTTCCCGGACGGTGCAGGGAGAACTGGTTTATCATGTTGATGAAAATTCCGCATGTATTGATTACAAATCCAACGGCAATGGTAAATCCGAAGAACTTGAACATGTTCATGATCGAATGGGGATCGCTGGAAGGCATCATGTGCAGGATCACCGGACGGCTTTCGCCAAAAAGACCCGTAATCCACATGGCAAGAGGCTCCAGAACCGTTTCATTGGCAAAGAATTCACCAGTAAGGATGCCCATTATGGTGGAACTTACGCCAATGCAGCAGAAAACCGGGCCGAATTTTTCCCAGCCGGAAATCTTGATCTTCTTAAGGCAGCACAGGATTCCCACAATGAGGAAACAAAGTCCCTGGCCGGCATCTCCAAACATGATTCCAAAAAGAAGGGTAAAGAAAACCGCAACAAAGGGAGTCGGATCGATGGTTCCATACAATGGCGAACCATAGCTGAAGATCATGCGCTCAAAGTTTTCAACAACCTTTCCGTGCTTAACGTGAACCGGAACCTTTTCCTGGCCCGACACAACGGAAGGAACTTCGCTCGGCAGGTATTCGCGCAAACTGGTCCTTTTTTCCGTCATGGAATCAACGTGCTTGAGCATTTCGCGGGAAAGGTATGCCGGAATCCAGCCCGTAATGCGGTAGACATATTCGGTGGATTCAAGGGATGACTTTATGTGGCTTATGCTTGAAGCAACGGAATACTTCTGCAGAAGGTCGTAAATCATGTCCCTGTGGGTTTCTGCATATCCAAGGCGGGATTTTTTTGCATCTTCAAGAAGAACATTCTGCTTTTCAAGGTTGTCCTTCAGGGCTGCAAGGTAGTCGTCAGGAATTCCCATGAAGTCCTTTGGAATCTCGATTTCCACAAAGCCCGAATCCTTGAGGACTGCATCCATCTGGAACCGGCCCTTCTTTGACGAGGCAGCAAGGATCCTTGAACCGTCCTCACCAAGCTTAACAATGGTTACGCTGTTTCCTGCAGCTTCCTTGAGGGAATCGAATTTTGACGGATCGATCTTTCCAACGCGAATGGTCATGAAGGAAAGGGATTCAAGTTCAGAATAGGAAACCTTAAGGTTCGTAAAGGCCACGGCCTCGTTATATTCAGCAAGGGCATGCTTTGCATTTTCGCCGCACTGAATCTCGCTATTATGAAGTTCTTCGGCAGTTTCTATAATCTTTACAGCTGTATCGTAGTCACCTTCTGCAGGCAGCTGAACTTCACCCTTAAGGCCATCCAGTTCCGGGAGTTCAAGGGAAACACGGGCCTTTTCAAGGCGGTCAAAGAGTGACTGCTCGGGAGTCTGGGCTTTTTCCCCTTCCTCTGCCCTGGTCTGAAACTGAAATGCTCCAAGGCTTCCGATGTATTTTAATACTGAATCAATGTCTTCCTTGAGAACCATGAGTTCCACAAGGCGCATGGCAGCAGTTCTAGCCATTCTTTACCTCCGAAATTCCGGATATCCTTTCAACCGCAGCACTGTCGGCTCCAAGCCTTAAGCTTTCTGCTGCAGTAATGATATTTTCATACTCGTTGCGCTTGATTATGAACCAGCACAGCAGGCTGCAGACGCTTCCCGGGTACATGTGGAAAAGCCTGAATGCATTACGCACGTAAACCGGCTTGTAAGCATTGGCAATCCACCCCGGATCGGCAGTCCATGCCACACCCTCTTCATAGGGGTTAAGCAAATCCCTGTGCTTCCAGTTCTTCCACTTGCCGTAGTCGTTGACATCCCAGTCAAGGGTCTTGACGGCTTCTGAAACAAGAACATCGTTTACAGACCTGGCATCGCTGTCACTGTAGGCAAGAAGGCCCAGAATCTGCTCCCTTGTCATGTTGTAATAGACACGGAGCCTTAAGGCCCAAACCACGTTGTCCAGTGAAAGCTTCTGGCCAACCAGGCGTCGGATGGAAGCCCTGCACACTGCGGGAGATGCCATCACAGCTTCCCACAGTTCCTGAGTATACTGACAGTCCAGCCTGTAGTTCTTGTCAAACTGCTCGGCAAGGCTGTCCATACCATTATACCACGATAATGGAGAATTTTCAGTTATTTGTTTAATATTTGGCCATTTTGAATAGTCAAGAAGATTGAATGGGGTGATTTTCTTTATGGAAGGAGGATTTTTCTCTCCCATGACGGCTGCAGCCCCAAAAGCCTTGAGATTTTCGTAGTCATACTTGTGAAGGAGGGCATTTACCAGGGGATCCGGCTTTGCATAGTTTGCACAAAGTTCCCTAAACTGGCTGATAAAGGCATCAAAAGCCTCTTCCTCGAGTTTTTTTGCAAAGAGGGCTTCTGGAACAACGGGCAGTTCCTTCTTGAAGACAAAGGACCACAGTTCCTGAAGGGAATTAAATGAAAAGAGCTGCCGTGCACGCTGGCCTACATAAGAGGAAGCCAGGATGCCGCTTGCTCTGGCATAAACATAAGAATCTGCAGCAGATTTATCCATTGCCATGGCAGACTCCTATGCAAATATCAATTTTTCTACAAGAGAATTGAATTCATCCGGATTTTTCTGGGCAGAAGAAAGATTGCTCTTGAAATTCTCCATGTCCCGTACGCTGGATGAAAGGATTTCTTCCTTAAGGGATTTTTCCTTTTCATCAATCTGTGAAACTTTCTGTGAGTACGCATTGCGGAACCTGAGATCAGCCTCAGTTCTGGCATCGGATACGATTCCGTCTGCCTTTTTCTGTGCATCAAGAAGGGTTTCGGATGCTTCCCTCTCAACGTCTAAAAGATGCCTGATGATATCAAATTCTTCGCTTGCCATAAAGTTTCCTTATGATTCAGCCTCACATAGAAGGTCAAAAATTTCCTTCCGGGAGGTTTTGGACATCAATTCCTGCACAAAGTCCCTATGCTGAAGAACCAGGGCCAGGGCTTTCAGAACCTCAAGGTGAAGTTCCGTCTCTCCCTTGCCGCATAACAGCATGAAGACCAGATGAACAGGAGCTCCATCAAGAGAACCATATTCCATCCCACCGCGGCATATTCCCACTGCACCGATGCTTCCTTCCAGAGACCCGATGCTTCCGTGGGGAACCGCAATTGAATGCATGATTCCCGTAGACATCATTGACTCACGTTCACGCAATGAAGCAAGTGCTTCTGAACGGTCAAAATCTGGTCTTGCAGCATGGAGGGCATCAACCATTTCTTCAAACAGCTGGTCCTTGTCCGTGCTTTCAAGATCAAGAATTATACTTTCCGGAGAAAAAACTTTGGAAAAAACCATAGCATGCCCCGGATAGGATTACTGTGCCGAAACTTCAGCCTGAACGGATTCTGACGAACCGTTAACTTCTTCTTCGAGCCAGTTGCCTGAATCTGCCTTTTCTTCCACTACAGTACCCTGCACTGCTTCAACAGCCTTTGTGAGGTCTTCCTTTGCAGGAGCCTTGTTGAGGATACCGATTACAATTGTGATTGCAAAAAAGAGGAATACAAGAACACCTGTTGTCTTCTTGAGAACACTGCCTGAACGTGCACCAAAAGCTGTACTCTGACCGCCAAAAGCGCTTCCCATTCCGTTTCCTTCGTCATTCTGAACAAGCACAAGAAGAACGGCAAGGATACAAACGATCACAAATGCAACAAGAAGAATTGTCTTAACAACACCCATTTTATTCTCCAAATTAATTATTTAAAAATACTCTTCCTATAATAAAGAATAAAGTGAGATTAGTCAAAGGGAAAATGCCTCAAAATTTCTGTCATGCTGCTCCCATAAGCCTCGGCAGCTGAAGTAAATGAAGCATAGAGATTCCGAAACCAGTTCTGAATGACACCTGGCAGCAATAAAAAAAAGAGCTGCCTGCAAGCAGACAGCCCTTGTAATTCAGCAGGGAAAAAACCTGTATTCTAGCATTCGCAGATTGGAACGAATGTTTCTGCCTTGAGGGATGCACCACCGATGAGACCACCGTCGATGTCTTCCTGTGCAAGAAGTTCTGGAGCGTTAGAAGCCTTCATTGATCCGCCGTACTGGATGATTACTTCATCAGCAACCTTCTGGTCGTAGAGCTTTGCAATGTATCCGCGGATGAACTTGTGGATGGCCTGTGCATCAGCTGGAGTAGCTGTCTTGCCAGTTCCGATTGCCCATACTGGTTCATAAGCGATTGTAACGTTCTTCATCTGTTCTGCTGTTACACCAGCAAGACCTGCAGAAAGCTGGAATGCGCAAACCTGTTCTGCTTCTCCTGCTTCGCGTTCTGAAAGGAGTTCACCGATACAAAGGTCTACTTCGAGTCCTGAAGCGAGAGCCTTGCGAACCTTCTTGTTGATGAGTTCGTCTGATTCACCGATTTCGTGGCGGCGTTCCGAGTGACCGAGGATTACGCACTGGCATCCGATGTCCTTGAGCATTGAGCAAGAAACTTCACCTGTGTGTGCACCGTTGTCTGTAGCAGCACAGTCCTGAGCTGCGAGGATGATGTTTGAACCCTTTACAACCTGTGCAACTGCATCAAGATATACAAATGGAACACCAATCATGAACTTGTTTGTCTTACCCTTGAGGGCTGCAACGAGGTCAGTAGCAAGAGCAACAGCTTCTGCCTTTGATGTGTTCATCTTCCAGTTTCCGGCAATATAATGTGTACGTGCCATATTAATTCTCCTATGAAAAAAAGTAAAATTATTATAATGCTATTACAGCATCGTTGCAATGTCAGACCTGTGCCAACGCAAGGCCACATCCCTTGCAGTCTCGCCAGACACATTCTTTAAATTCCTGTCAACTCCAGAGTTGAGGATCCTCTTGACTGCAGCCACATCGCCAAACCTTGCGGCATAGTGAAGGACGCTGTCTCCGCGCAAGTCGATTCTTTCCTTTCCGGAAGTGAGGATTGCCTCAATGAGGCCTTCCCTGGAATTCCTCAGGGCATAGGACAGGGCACATTCCCCGTCAGGAGTTGTCTTAAAGAAGTCGGCACCGGCAAAAATCAGGAGAAGCTCAAGCTTTTCGTCGCCCTTTTCAACAGCCATGGACAAAGGAGTCTTTCCTGAAGAATTCAATGTGTTAATGGGGAAGCCCATCTTGATGAGTTCTGCAACAAGGTCCATGGAAGCACCCTTTTCAACGGCAATGTGAAGCGGCGTGTTTCCATCCGTATCTGCCGCATCAGTCCTTGAACCCAGGACCTCAAGGGCAAGTTCCTTGTCTTCGTGAATCACCGAGCTGAATGGAGATTCCCCGCCATTGTCGCGGGACAGGGGATCAGCCCCGTAATCCCTGATGAGTGCTATATTTCTTCTGTTACCGGTTCTTGCGGCCACATGATATGAGTTCTTTCCGTCCTCTTCCCTTATGGAAGGATCTGCACCATTCTTAAGAAGAAGCTCGATGATCTTCCTGTTTCCGATGATGACGCTTTCCGTAAGGACTGACCTTCCCGTAGGATCGGTGGAATTAACGTCAGCATGATGGCGCAAAAGCATTTCGCAGGACTCGTAATCCTGGCTCTGGCATGCAGAACTCAAGGCCGACTTGCCGATCATGTTCCTTGCATCGATGGAAATTCCAAGGCTGCAAAGCTTGTCGATGGATGACAGGGACCTGTTCTGGACGCTGCAGTGAAGTGGCGTATTACCAAAGGAGTCCCTGGATGCAGGATTGTTGGCATCGATGGTAGTACCGCCCCTTACGAGGATTTCTATGGTCTTTGGAGAATCAGCCCTTACGGCAGAAAAAAGTGCAGTCTCACCGTTAAGGTTCCTTGCGTTCATTGAAACCCCACGCTTGATCAGGCGCTGCAGGGCTTCATCCATCTTCCAGAGTGACGCATAGTGTATCGGCCTGTTGCCCATTCCGTCCTGGCTTTCGAGACGTTCCTTGGAAAGTATCCATGATTCAGTCTGGACATCCATGAATGCATAGCGCAGGGGAGATTCGTCCTTTGTATTTACGGTAAAAATATCTGCCCCTGATTTCAAGAGAAGAATGCCTGCATCCTTATAGTTTTTCCTGGCGGCTATTAGAAGTGCAGTATCCCCATCCTTGTTTCTGGCATTTATATCCGGGGCGGCCTTTATGATGAATTCAAGGACCGGAATGGATGCATTACGCTTTACGGCCACATGAAGTACATTGTTTCCCTGGGAATCTGTTGAAAGGACATTTCTTGAAGTGATGAGAACTGAAAGAAGGTCAACCACGGCCTTGGTGTCAGCAGGAGTTTTTTCCTGGTCGAGGACAAGGGTAAATGGAGTGCGGCCGTTCTGGTTCTGGGCATGAAGCTGGGCTCCGGCTCCGGCATAGAATTCTATGTGGCGCCTGTTCCTGTTTGCCACTGCAATGGAAAGTGGAATGTCTCCGTCCTTATTGCGCTCATTTACAAAGGCACCCTGTTCCACAAGATAGGAAAGAATGTCTACGGAAGAATTCTGCCTTGTTACGGCATGAAGAACCGTGTCACCCTTAAGGTCCTTGTGGTTTATGGAAGCCCTGTTTGCAACAAGAAGCTGATACATCCTGCGCTGGGAGGCGGAAGGTATGGTCATGAGCAGAGGCGTCTTTCCTTCCTTGTCAACGGCATCCACCTGGGCTCCGCTTGCAAGAAGAAAGGATGCAACCTGCTGGCTTCCGCCGGTGCATGCATCATGGAGGGGAGTTCTTCCATCGTAATCCTGGGACTGAACCACATTCTTCTTTCCATAAACAGAACTTTCACCAACGATATACATGGCAATTCCAATCTGATTGTAAAGGGCTGCAAAATGCAGTGGAGTCTTTCCCTCCGGGGAACGGAACATGAGGTTCCTGAGCTTTACCGACTTTTCAAAGAATGCGTATTTTCCGCCTGCAAGCTGGGAACCGCCCTCAATGAGTTTTACAGCAATGGTTACGGATGCAACATCTTCCGCAGTGTCAAAGGCCATCTGGAGGGATGTCTTGCCCTGGGAATTCCTTAGGGAAAGTGGAAGCGATGCATGGATCACATAATCGATGCACGGAAGGAACCTGTTCTTTACAAGGAAATGAAGCAGGGTATCCCCCTCAGCGTCCATCTTGTCCATGGTTCCTTCATTTATGACGACAGGATACCATTCAGGGCCAACCATGATGGCGGCAAGAAGAGCCGGTTCTTCAAGTTCATTCCCTGCATATATGTCATTGCCGACGGTTGCAAGATAGCGGGTGCTTTCCATGGCACGGAATTTTATGGCGCTGTGCAATGGAGTATCGCCTTCGAAATTCCTTATGGAGGTGTCCGCCCCCTTCTTTACCAGGAATTCACAAAGCTGTGCATCATTTATCTGCGCCGCCACGTGAATGGGAGTGTTTCCAAATTCATCCAGCTTGTTGATGTTTGTCTTAAGGTCAAAGCAGGATTTTGCTTCCTCGATGCGTCCCTCGCGAATGAGCTGGTGAACGGAAACCGAAACCGGAGCCGAGGTTTGGCACGCCACGAACACGAAGAAAACGGCAAATATAGATAAGGTCTTGATAAGCTTTAGCACAGGATTCCCCCGAAAAATTTTCAGGAGTTATTGCACGGTGAATAATGAGTCCCCTGCTGAAAAACAAACCTTCAGTCCCACCCGAGATCTGCCCAAAAAAGACACTGCAAGTAACTCTATCTAAATGATACCATGTTTACAATTCGTTTGCAACAAAGGAAGAACCAAGGGTTGTCCAGCTCATGTCATTACTGATGAAGACAAAGCCTATGTCCATGTTGAACTGCCTGCTGAATTCTGGTGCAAGGCGACGGGTCTCGTCCTGTCCGAGGACAAAGGCGGCGGTGGAAAGGGCGTCGCACACAAGGCTTGATTGGGCAATTACGGTTACGGAAGCCAGGTCCGAATTGGCCGGCCGACCTTCCCACACGTTGAGGATGTGATGGTACCTGATCCCGTCCTTCATTACATAGCGCTCGTAGCCACCGCTTGTAACCACGGAATTCTGGTTCAGGGCAAGCTTTAGGAAAGGTGCACCGTCGGGATTTTCAGGATTCTTTATTCCCACGGCCCAAGGGGAACCGTCAGGTTTTCTTCCATATACATACACGTTGCCACCCAGGTCAATGACTGCCCTTCTTACATTGTTCTTCCTGAGAACTTGAACCACGCAGTCACAAACCCAGCCCTTTGCAATGGCACCAAGGTTTATTTTCATTCCTTTATATGGAAGAAAAACAGCATCATCTTCCATGGTGATTTTGGTCCAGTCGCTTAGGCCCTGGATGCCTGCCCTTTTGACTTCTTCTTCCGATGGAACTACAAAATTTTCGCTGCCGCCGTTTATGTTCCATAAATCAATGAGAGCTCCGGCACAAGGATCAAAGGCGCCGTCCGTAAGGGATGCAACCGTCATTCCAACCTTTAATACATGAAGGAATTCCTGACTTACCTTTTCCGGCTTTATGCCGGCACTGGAATTTACACGGCAAGTGTCAGACTGGGGATTTGAAATGCTGAATAGCGCATCGTTATACCTTATGCATTCTGTTATTTCATCGTAAATGGCATGGGAAGCATCATCAAAAAGAGTCACGGTACAGACAGTATCCATTGCCTCAAGCACAAGGCTTTCCTTTGGCCTTTGGGTGCAGCCTGTTAAGTTCAGCAGAGAAATAACAATGATGATAACCGCGGCAATAAAATGCATTCCTACTCCATGTACTGCTACCACCAATTCTTACGAATTGGTGCCATCCATGTAATATGTCTTTATCGGTGGAAATCCATTGAATTCAACCGATGCATAAGTTGAGGTGTAGGCGCCGGTGGAAAGCCAGTAGAGCCTGTCGCCGATCTTAAGGTCAACTGGAAGCTTGTACTTTACGTCCTCATACATTATGTCCATGCTGTCACATGTAGGGCCGGCAATGATCACTTCCGTTTCCTTTCCGCCATCCTTGTTTGTAACAATAGGGTACTTTATTGCTTCGTCAAGGGTCTCTATAAGTCCGTTGAATTTTCCGGCATCCTGATAGACCCATCGGCACAAGGCCGTATTGTTCTTGCGGCTTACAAGAACTACTTCGGAAGTAAGGATTCCGCTGTCACCAACGAGGGAGCGTCCCGGTTCAAGAATGATTTCCGGCATGTCATCGCCAAAGTCTTCCTCAAGGTAACGGGTGATTTCTTCCGCATATTCACGAAGGGTATTTGTAGGCTCAATATAACTTGCAGGAAAACCACCGCCCATGTCGATCATCTTGAGCTTAATGTCTTCCTCTTCTTCAAGGGAATTGAAAAGGTACTTTGTCTTTGCAATGGCATCATTCCAAACGCCGATGTCTCGCTGCTGGCTTCCAACATGGAAACTGATTCCATAGGGTTCAAGGCCAAGTTCCTTTGCCATGACGATAAGGTCATAGGCCATGTCCGGGTGACATCCGAATTTGCGGCTCAATGGCCAGTCTGCAGTTGCGGAAGTATCAATAAGAATGCGTACATAAACGCGGCTTCCCGGGGCATACTTTGCAATGTTCTTAAGGTCTTCCTTGCTGTCAGTGGCAAACATGCGCACACCCTTCTGGTAGAAATATTCCACATCCCTTGCCTTCTTGATGGTATTGCCATAGGACAGGCGGTCGGGAGAAACATTGTATGAAAGGATCTTGTCAAGTTCATAGCGGCTTGCAATGTCAAAGCAGCTTCCAAGTTCAGCAAGCATTTTAAGAACCGGTTCGCCGGGATTTGCCTTGATGGCATAATAAATCTTTGCAAAGGTAAAGGAGTCCCTGAGGCGAATGAAATTTTCCCTTATGGTGTTAAGGTTGATTACAATGTTTGGAGTTTCCAGGTCTTTTGAAAATGAAAGGAATTTATGCCAGTCTTTTTCTGACACATAGTCTTGACGGTTGAACATATGCGACACCACCAAAGTAGAATGCAGACTTCATGCAAAATCTGCCCACGCAGCGACGTCGTGCCGGTTGAGCGGCCTGGTTCTTACACGGTGATTCTTTATAAAACATATCTCGGTTTATGTAAATATATTTTGGGATTTTTTTTAATTTTTTTTCGGAGCTGGCTTCATGCATAAGGGCATCAATTGACAGCTGCAGCAGCATTACGGCATTCATCACTCCTGGCAGGATACCCTCCAGATTCATATATGGCAGAAGCCCAGTTTAATGCCTTGACGGCACTATCTTTTTCTTCCTGGGATGGCAGGTTCTTTAATAAAATACGCCCGTAAGCTTCATAGTCGGAAGCAATGGCAAAGGTGTTTTCCGCAGCACGATCATATTTCAATGCCATCTCAATGGCTTCCAGTGCAGACTTTTTATTGCCTGCAAGGGAATATACAGAAGCACATAGATACCAATCATGACCAAGTTCATAAAGGTAACGTTCCTTCAAGTGTATGGAGACGGCATTTTCGTACATTTTTGCAGCCTCCTGGTATTTTTCAAGAAGCTTTAGCAAATCCCCCATGGTCCTATAATAAAAACCAAGATAATAAGGTTCCCTTGAAAAAATCTTTTCCTTCATTTTGAGGGAAGAAATTAAATTCTGAACATCTTCCGCCACGACAGGATTTGCGGAAAGAATGATGCTGGCTTCATAGAGACTGCATACATCAGTTAGCAGCGGATTTTCTGACCGGGAAGCAAAATCCCTTGCCATAGAAACAAGGTCACTGCATGAATAGCCGGAAAACACTCCTCCATTATCTTCAATTTCCATGTTCCCCAATAAAATTTTATGGGAAACGGCTGACAGACAAATCCTGCAAAGCAATGATGCATCATCTATGGAAACGGCAATGGCATAAGCCTTCTCAAAATCCCTTCCTGCCTGCTTTAAATCCCCTTTCGTAAGTGATTTATTACCAGCCTCAAAATAAACATAGGCCCTGTCAGCTGCCGCCGTAATCTCCAATGGTCTTTTTGGAGCCGCAGCCCATGCCGTAAAAGAAAACAGTTCACATAAAGTTAAGGCAAGCAAAAAGCTTATGAAACGACGCATACTATTCCCCACTAGAATTTTCCATCACGTATTTTGGTAGTCGCAGTCGATTCCCTGCTGCGGTTAGGAACACCACCCTTAATCAATGGATTCTTCTTCAATCCTTCCATGACATCCTGTATCTGAATGAGCAGAATGTCCAGATCTCCGATGATATCATCAACCTGCGGAACCACTCCTTCAACAAGAGTTTCTGCATCACCTGCAATAACCGTAGCTTCGGAAGTCAGCTTGTTTATGTTCTCAAAGGCAGAAGCCAATTCAAGATAAATCTGTCTGCCAAGAATCGGTGTTATCAAATCAGAAGAACCGGAAATCTTTGCAAATACCGTGGCTATTTCTGATGAGATGCTTTCCAGGTTTAAAATTATTCCGGCAATTGGAGTATCGGCCTTTCCAGCAACCGTATCATCCAAATCCACAAGAAGCGCATTAATGGAATCCAGCAAAGTGGAAACCTTTGAAATAATTGCACCGATTGAATCGCTATGAGCCTTTATGGTGTTCTTTCCTTCCATAATTATCTGCTGCCCAACTTCAGAATCAATACGATGAATCTGCTCTCCGGAAGGAAGAAGCTCACTTGTTTCAAAGGATGGATGAAATATGAACGAGTTACCAAGGCCAATGGGACTTGTAACCAGTTCCACCAGGGAATTTTCCCTGATGTAGTCTTCATATTCAGCAAGAACATAATAATCCGCCCTTACCATCAATCCTTCAAGAGTTATGGACTTTATCTTTCCCAAGGAAAATCCCTTGTAGGTAAGGTCCATTCCAACAGACATGCCGTCTGCCGTATCAAAGTAAGTGTAATAGTAGTTCTTTGTAGAAAACCATTTCTGATTGATTCCTATTGAAAAAATAAGAAACAGAAGCCCTGATAAGGCAATAATGGAAAAAACTCCGACTATCTGGTCTGCATAGCGAATCTTAAATTTCATTTGTCAGGTCTCCATATTTTTCTTCGTATTCGTTCCTATTAAAAAGACGGCCATCATCAACAAACAGCATGTTCCCTCCTATGCTGTGCCTGAAATGACGGCTATGACTTACATACACCACGGTATTCCCGGAAGCAATGAATTCCTTTACCATCTGAATGACGATTTCAGCAGACCTCTTGTCAAGGGATTCCGTACATTCATCAAGAAAGAGGATTTCAGGTTGAATAATTAATGCCCTTGCAATTGATATTTTTTTCTGTTCCCCCATGGACAAGTCAGCAGGCCTAAGGTTAAATCCCCGGTCATAGCCAATCTTGCGGCACAGATTCATGACCCGTTCCTCACATTCCTTTCGCGGCATGGATGGAAAATGAATTTGAAGCGGGAGGGAAACATTATGCATAATGTCCTGATTGGCCCACAAGGCAGAATCCTGAAAAACATAGGATGCCTTTCTTCTAAAAAGTTCATTCTGCTCTTGGTTCATGAACTGTATGTCAATTCCATCATACAATACGCGGCCCCCCGTTGGAACCAGGATACCGGCAATAAGCTTTAATAACGTGGACTTGCCTTTTCCTGATTTTCCTGCAAGAACGGTAACGGAGCCCCTTTCTATCGTGAAGGAAATGTCCTTTATCAAGTCAGCAGTGCGGGAAGAAAAATCAAGGTTCTCGATGGTGAATAAAGGTTCCTGCATCACATGGCCTCACCCAAAAATGAAGGGAATTACTATTATTATGACATCAGCGATGATTACACCAAGAATTGATTTTCCTACGGCATTGATTCCTGCCACGGGAACTTCCGTTGATGCACGCTCGATATTGAGACCGTAATATGTGGCCACTATGGAAATTATCATGCCAAAAAGAAAACTCTTGATGACTGATGTTATTATGGCAGCCAGGGTCAGTTCCCTGAATATTCCGGAAAAGTAGCCTGCAGAATCAACATTGACCATCATATGCGCCACAAGGACAGGACCAAGAATTCCGCACAGGGAAAAATACAGGTTTAAAAAGAAAGTGGATAAGGTTACACCGATGAACCTGGGAACTACCAGATGGGCAACAGGATCAACACCAATGGAAACATAGGCTTCAATCTGATGGCTTACAACCATGTTTCCAAGTTCAGTCGCTATGGCTGTAGCAGAACGGGCAGTTACAATAAATGCAACAAGAATGGGCCCCAGTTCCTGAATTATTATGATTACCAGAAGCTTATATATCAGCTGGCTTTGTCCAATGGAAAGAAGGAATGAATATCCCAGGAGATAGATGGCGCCCCCAATGGCAGCGGAAAGAATGGCAACAAGAGAAAGGGCTTCTATGAATGTAAAGAGGAGCTGCATTATGAGGATTTTTCTTGCAGCCTTTTCCTTTTTGATGAACACAAGGGAAGAAGAAACAATGCGCCCAACATATCCAAGCACATAAGGTACGGAGCTAAAATATCCACGTATGAACCTTCCGAATTTCTTCAACAGCACTAATAGCCTCACCTGAAATAATTGTAATGCAGGAAACCGAAATTTTCAAATTATATGGTAATCTTGATGTATTGTATAATGTGCCATATACTTTAGTTTAGGTCATGTCTAGCTGCACGTTTTTTTCCTATACTTTTTAAAGGAGAGATTATTATGAAAAAGCGATTTTTTGTTTTCCTGGCTGGCGTAGTGATGTTCCTGCTTTCATGCTCCATGAACGATTCCAGGGCCGATGGAAGAATTTCCGTTCAGATTGATGGATCGTCCCTTTCAAGAACATTGGGAACAAGAGCCGGTAATTCCGGGGAAGTCTATTCTGCAGTGCTATCCGTCAGCGGCATGACTCCACTAACATGCGATTTTTCCACTGCCGAAAATCCAGTCCTTACGGTTGAAGAAGTTTCCCCTGACACTTATGTTGACATGACCCTTTCCATAAATAAAAAGTCCGGAGAGGAAGTCTTTTACGGAACACTTAAGAATTTTTATGTAGTCGCAGGAGAAAACAATGCAACCATCAAGATGCAGAAAATCCTTCAGCTTGATGAATGCCCGGAATCAGGAACCTATCTTGTCCGAAATGCTGCAGGTCTTTTAAAGATTTCCGAATGGTCAAATGATGCATCATCCCCTGCTTCCTTTGATGGAGTAAAATTCATCATTACATCAGACATTGCAATTGCAGAATCATGGACACCGATTGGCGCAAATGCAACCGGCTTTAAGGGAACCCTGGACGGCGACGGTCATGTAATCAGCGTACCCATGACCAACTTTGTTGAAGGTGAAGACAAATGGTCTGGAATTACAGAAATGGTCTGGAATTACAGGCTACAACAAGGGTACTGTTGAAAACATCATCTATTGGATCGAAGGTTCTTCAGAAAATGATGCAGCTTATGCAAGATGCATGGATTGGGATGAGAATGTATGGACTGGAAGTGTGGGAGGAATCGCCGCAAACAATTACGGCACTATCCGAAACTGCTGGAACAAGGTCAACATGGAAACACCATACCTAAGGCTGGGAGGAATTGCAGGCTGGAATTATGGAACCATCGAAAACTGCATCAATACCGGAAACCTCAGGGTCTATAACAGTGCTGCAAACCGTCCCAGAGTCGGAGGAATTGCTGGAGCCACAGAAATCAAATATGATTCCCAAATTACAAACTGCGTAAGCTATGGTACAGTCAGATTAAAAGAAGGCTATAACAGCAATACCGTTGACCCTGTAATTGGTGGAATCTGCGGAGACATTTATTACCCTGATAACGAAGCATACAGAAGCTTTGAAATCAGAAACTGCTTTTTTGCAGAAGGATGTTTCGCACTCGATGTCCCACCAAATATCGAAAGAATTCTTACCCTGCAAAACGGCGTAAAAAACAACTTTGACAACTGCCAGATTACAGGCTGCGGAACCATAAGCGCTACATACGTAATTACGGCAGGAACAGAAGACAACTGCGGTACCACACAGACATTGCCCTATGGCCCTTCACTTCTGAACGCAATGAATGGTTACGTAAGTGCAAGTAATGATCCATCGCTTAGGAAATGGAAAACCGAAGCCGGTGGCCGTGTCATCCTGAACTTTTAGAAGGAAGTGGGAAAGTGATGATGACCTTATGAATCCTTGAATAAAAAAACCGGCATCCCAAAAGACACCGGCCTCTACGATTTGTACCGCAGCGGAAGCTGTCGAGTACGAAATTGGTTTATCATGCGGCGAAAGCCGTCGTGATACGATTGCGTTAAGCCGCAGGGACGAAAGCCACTGTCAGCATTGATGCATTCCCAAACAAAAAAACCGGCACCAAAAAGATGCCGGCTCTGTGATTTGTACCGCAGCGGAAGCTGTCGGGTACGAAATTGGTTTATCATGCGGCGAATGCCGTCGTGATATGATAATGTTAAGCTGCAGGGGCGAAAGCCACTGTCAGCATTGATGCATTCCCAAACAAAAAAACCGGCACCAAAAAGATGCCGGCTCTGTGATTTGTACCGCAGCGGAAGCTGTCGGGTACGAAATTGGTTTATCATGCGGCGAAAGCCGTCGTGATATGATAATGTTAAGCTGCAGGGACAAAGGCCGCTGTCGGCTTGAACAATTATTTTGTAGCCAAAATTGCTATACCAGGAAGTGTCTTTCCTTGCCGCACCCTTACGGGTGCTACCGAGTTTACTTCGTAAACTCGCGGCTTATTTAGTTGCCAAAATTGCAATTCCTGGAAGTGTTTTACCTTCTAAGAACTCCAACGATGCACCACCACCTGTTGATACGTGGCTCATCTTGTCAGAAAGCTTGAACTTGTTAACGGCTGCAACTGAGTCACCGCCACCAACAACTGTCATAGCTCCCTTTCCTGTTGCTTCTGCAACAAGGCGTGCTACAGCTTCTGTACCCTTTGCAAAGTTTTCGAATTCGAATACTCCAACAGGTCCGTTCCATACGATTGACTTTGAAGCAAGGATAGCATCCTTGTAGAGTTCAACAGTCTTAGGACCAACATCAAGACCCATGAGGTCAGCTGGAAGATCAACTGCATCTACTGCAACAGGATCCTTGTCTGCGAATTCTGCAGCACCAACATGGTCAACTGGAAGAAGGATCTTAACACCCTTTTCAGCAGCCTTAGCAAGAAGGTCCTTTGCTGTTCCGAGGAAGTCGTCTTCAACAAGTGACTTACCTACTTCGTGTCCCTGTGCCTTGAGGAATGTATATGCCATACCGCCACCAACGATGAGAGTAGAAGCATTCTTCATGAGGCTTTCGAGAACTGCGATCTTTGAAGAAACCTTTGCACCACCGATGATTGCTGTCATTGGCTTTTCTGGGTTTGTTACCATTGGCTGGATGTACTTAACTTCCTTTTCCATAAGGAATCCACCAACTGATTCGCAGCCCATGAACTTTGCGATGGAAGCTGTAGAAGCCTGGTCGCGGTGTGCTGTACCGAATGCATCGTTAACAAAGATGTCACCGTATGTAGCAAGTTCCTTTGCCATTACATCGCGTTCTGCAGCATCCTTTGATGTTTCTTCCTTGTGGAAACGTGTATTTTCGAGCATTGCAACTCCACCTTCTGGAAGAGCGTCGATTGCTGCCTTCTGTCCGAGAGCATCAGCGAGGAATGTAACTTCCTTTCCGAGCTTTTCTGAGAAGTATTTTACAACTGGAGCCATGCGGTTCTTTCCGTTGATGAACTTTTCTGCATCTGCATCTGTCCATTCCTTTCCAGCCTTAGCTGCCTTTTCTGCTGCCTTCTTAACATCCTTTTTTGGATCGCCAAGGTGGCTCATGAGAACGAGTGAGCGTGGGCCCTGTTCAAGAATGTACTTGATTGTTGGAAGAGCTGCCATGATGCGTGTGTCATCCTGAACAACTCCATCCTTCATTGGAACGTTGAAGTCTACGCGCATGATGATGCGCTTTCCCTTAAGATCAACATCTTTTACTGTCTTGATCATATCAATAATCCTCCAAATGGAATTTAATACTGAACGTATGCTATAGAATATAATGTTTTTTTGAAGAGAATTCAATTGGAAGAACCAAGGCAGCGGCAAGAAGAATCCATAAGATTCACCCTGAAGACAAAATCATACCATGTTCCGTACCATTGCCCAGGCTGCAATGGTGGCACTGTCCTTGATTACGTTCGCTTCAATCATCTTCTTGAATTCTTCCAAAGGAACATATTTGCAGACAAGGTCCGCTTCTTCTTCATCAAGGTCGTTTTTAGTCTTAGTAAGTCCGCTTGCAAAAAACACATGGCCAACTTGATTTGAAAATCCGACGGCAACATAGAAAGATCCGACTTTCTTCATGGAATCTGCAATAAGGCCGCATTCTTCCCTAAGTTCCCGCCTTGCACATTCAAGCTCCGTAGAATCTTCAAGTTCCAGCGACCCCATGGGGAACTCAATGGACCTTACCTTAAGGGGATACCTGTACTGCTCCACTACATAAAATCCCTTGCCGTCAAAGGGAACAATCAATGCAAAGGCAGGTTTTTCAACAACGCCGTAAATTCCACAGGCGCCATTGCCACGCTGAATCTTATCTTCGTAAACCTTCATCCACTTGTTTTCATACTTCAACTCATGGGAAAGCTGCTTGATCTGGTCTTGGCTATTCATAATGCAACTGAAAGAATATCATGGATCTTGCAGCGATGTAAGTGCCCGACACTGCGGCAGCGATACGGAGGGTGGCGGAGCCAAAGGTGATGCCGTCATGAATTTTTAGGCAGCACCTTCGAAGCGACAGCGGAGCCCGCAGCAGCGCGGTGACGGCTTTGCCGGCAGCCGCCCGTAGCATTAAGTTCAAGACCTTTCCCTTACCGGCAGCCAGATTTCGCTCCTGTAGTTCAAGTCGGACATGCTGAGCTCTGAGGAATACCATTCGATGTCGAAAGTTCCGTCAAGGTCGTAGGTTCCGTTGGTGGCGAGCCAGTTCTTGTAGATGGCGGAATTCATGGCCTGGATGGCTGAAGGAACTGGTCCCGTGCACTTGAACTTTGCCCACCTTGCTGCAGGCACTTGGACGAGGGTGAATCCCTGGGGAATGGTGCCGCCCCTATATTCTCCGGCAATGTGGTAGATTCCCTTTTCGCAGCTGGAATCGTTGCATACGCCAAAGGTTCCCACATTGTTGTACTGGATGAAGTCGGCGGTCTGGCTGTCCCAACTTTGGGAATAGAATTCGCCCCAGAAGCCAGGTATCATTTTTTTTGCACTGTCGTAGTCGTATTCATAGGAGCGTCCAACAAGATTGAATGAAGGAAGGTCGCATATTTCCGGTTTCAAATTATTCCCCCCGTTGATGGAAATGCTGATTTCAAAGGGCATGAAGACTTTTATTCTTGCAGCATCATCCTTGATTTCCCGTGGCGAGCATCCGTGGAACCTTGAGAAGGCCTTGGCAAAACTGTCCGGGCTGTCGTAGCCGTATGCAAGGGCAGCATCGATGATTTTTGTTCCGCTGTTTATGTCCAGGGCTGCAAGATAAAGGCGGCGGCAGCGGATGTATTCGCCAACGGTCATGCCTGTCAAAATGGAAAACCCCTTCTGCAGGTAACCGGGCGATACAAAGGCAACCCCTGCAAGCAAAGTGACATCAAGTTCCACGTCGTGAATGTGTTCTTCTATGTAAGAAAGGGTTCTGTCAAGTGCCGATATCCAGTCCAAGTCCACCACCTTTTGCAAGGAATCTCCCCAACTGCAGTTTTCAGAAGTTCCCTAGTTTAGTCCACCCATGAAAGTTTTCCACTCAGGTTCATTATCCCATATTTTCCTAAGCTTTTCAAAGTTTTCATCAGGGCTGCACATAAGTTCTGCAATGGAATCTATCCTTGCAAGGAAATCACTGTTGCCCTCGTTCATGCCGTCAAAGGCCCGTGGAAAATGCAGGAAAGTCATTTCGTTTCCCATGAGGCAGTTGAAGTCATAGACTACGGAAAGCAGTGCGGCCTTGAATCCCCTGTCTCCTCCGGCATAGAAAATGTCTTCCGGCTTTACCTTTCCTGAACGGAATGCAACCCAGGTCTGACCGCCCGTCATGTACAGACTTCTGTCAATGTCCGTAGGCTTTACGGTGTCAGAAAAACCGTAGATGTCGGCATCGCACAAAACCCAGGACTTTTTTTCTTCATTCCAATATTCCACGATCCAATGGTCGGCCCAGAATTTGCTGTTGATGTAAAAGGCATAACCACTGCGTACCCTTGCGGCATAACCTTTGGCCTTTAACGTTGCAGACAGAAGAAGGGACTGGCCGCGGCATGTTACATGAACCTTATCCCTTACCTGGCGGTCTTTGGTGTATTCGCCGTTACGCCTTAAAAGTTCATGAAGAATTGCCTGTGCCGTAGGGAAGAGGTCATCCTCGTACTGGAGCCGTCCTTCCGGAACCTGGGTCATGTCGCCCCACTCCGTGTCGGTCTTCTTTCTGATGTCCTTTACGTAAAATGCAACGGGATGAATTATCTGTTTTCTTTGAAGGCGGCAGAGTTTTTCAAGGTCGTCGGGAAGTTTTCTTGCAAAATCAGCATACAGCCCAAGGTCTGTAAATGTGCTGGTTGTCCTGTAAAAATCAAGATGTTCCATAAATTCCTCCATGCAAAAAAATGCAAAATGCTAATGGCGCAGTCAAAAATGTCCCGGACCTTAGCCGATCCAGGCAAACCCAGCATACCTAGCAGCACACATAGCATAGAAGAATGGGCAATAAAAAACCCGACATTTTGCGCACTATATTGTCCGCCATGCCGGGTAAAAATTAAATTTCAAAATCAAGGCATGCGCGGTGGGCCGTAAAAGGACGAACCTTTTCATTGGCTACGGCAACATGAGATGGATGCTTTGAGTAGCCGGCAAGGTCTTCTGCAGACTCGAAGGTTGAATCAAGCATAAGGTCACCGGTGGAAGTTGGAAGTCCGTCAATGACAACCTTAATGTCCCTAATCTGCGGAACAACTCCCTTAAGGGCTTCAAGTCCTTCCTTGATTTCCTTCTTTACCTTTGCCTTTTCTTCCTGTGGCATTTCCTTAAGTGTCCAGATGATGATGTGCTTTACCATAATTATTCTCCATTAAAAATAAATTTCTACAGAATCTGGCGGATAAGATGAATCAGGTCATTCTCCCTGTTTGCAGGCTTAAGGGATTCCTTGATTGCAGCCTTTTCTTCGGCAGCGGCGGCCTGGGTTGCAACATTACCGTCTGAATCTGCTGCAGGGCGGCTGTCCATGGCGGCATTGCCATTTTTTCCCTTGCCGTCATCTTCTCCATTCTTCAGGAGAACTATTTCATCCCCTTCGTTAAGGGTGTCGTAAAAACCGTTCTTGCTGTACTTGCCTTCAGAAATTTCTTCATCACATGCAGTAACTGTAACCGTACCAAGCAGGTCCTTTCTGTTGAACTTGATTCCTGGTCCTTCGTCATTGGTCTCGATTCTACCCTTACGCACGATGGAAAATTCTGAACCGACAGAAATGCCGTCGTTGCGTCCAAGGTCAAGGAGAAGGGTTCCCTGCACGTTCTGCAAAACCTTTCCGCGGATCGGAAGAATGTCCAGCACGCCCGAGCGGAACCTCTGGAGGGATTTTGCCATGCGGTCATTGCCCGTCCTGTAAACATGAATCTCCGAAGTCTTTGTTCCAGTCCTTGCTGAATAGATTGTTGCATCAAGGGAATATGTTCGCTCAGTCTCCTCGGCAGTCATGATGACAAAGTAATCGCGCTTTTCCTGACGGGCAATCCTGAATGCCTCGCCATATCCGGAAACAGGCTTTGTCTTTACATCTACACATGCGGAAGGTACGCCGTTAAACACGGCCCCGGCAGCAATGGCGGAAACGGATTCAAGGTCTGCGTGGATAAGCTGAACCGGCTTCCTGGTGTAGTAGATTCCAATGTTCCATCTTGTCTTGTCAAGGTAGAATGGATCCACGTTCCAGCGGGCAGAAATGTTATTCTTCATGAGGCTTGTATAAGACTCAAGGGCATCGTCATTCTTTATCTGCTCACGGGTGCGCTTTCTTGCAGGTGTGTTTTCATCAATCTGAATTCCAGGTTCCCCAGTAAGGGCATCATAATTTTCCTTTACGAATTTAAGCTGCTGAATGTAGAGTTCGTACAGTCCGTCACGTTCAAGCATGTCGGCAAAGGCCTGCCTTATGGGTGCATTTAACGGAGCAAGGGAAAGTGCCCTCTGGTATTCATAACGCTCGGAAATTCCGTCAAAGTTACGGCCAAATTCCTGTGCCTTTTTTGAATGGAACATGGCCCATTCATTGCGGCGCTGGTCTTCGACGGTCAGTGTCAGGTTTACAAGCTGCTCCATTGAAAACCTCATGACCTCATCCTGAGGATTAATGGAAAGCCCAACTCCGTAGGTGTTGATGGCGGCCTCGTAATTACCAAGCTTTTCCTGAGAAAGTCCCTTAAGGTACCAGGCATCAGCCTTTTCCCTGCCGCGGCCGATCCTGAAGTCACAGATGTCCATGACTTCCTCATACCTGCCCTGGGCAAAGAGAATCTGTCCAAGCAGTGCATAGGACTTATCCAGGTCACCGTTTATCTGGACGGAAGCCCTGATACGCTGTTCCGCAGTCCTGTAGTCTCCTTCCTTTGCAGAAAGGTAGGCTGCAAGATAGTGAACTTCGGCTTCCCCGCTGTATGCGGCAAGTGCCTGGCGTATGTATTTTTCAGAGACTGCCTTGTTGCCCATTTCTGCACTGACAAGGGCCAGGCTGAGCAATGCCTTTCTGTTGGTGTTGTCACGCTTGAGTGCATCCTGGTAGCGGCCTTCTGCAACGGTGATCCTTCCGTCAAGAAGGTCAAGTTCTGCAAGGCCGAATCTTGCGTTTATGTCGTTGGGATTTTTTTCAAGGATGGAATCAAAGACTTCCCGAGCTTCGTCAACCTTACCGAGGGAAACAAGGGACATGCCCTTAAGGTTCAGGATCTGGCTGAAGTTGCGTGAATATTTTGCCGCATTGTCCGCATACTGAACTGCAAGGTCAAAGCTGCCCAGGGCGTAGGAGCAAAGGGCCATGTTGTACCATACGTCGCCGTACTGGGGATTTACCTCCAGTGCCTCATGGTAAAGGTCAATGGCTTCAAACCACTGGTGGCGATTCTGAAGCTGCTGTCCCTCGTTAAAGAGTTCAAGGGCGCTCCTGTCCTGAGCAAAAATGGAAAGGGAAAGAATTCCCGATAAAATCAATGCCGCTGTTTTTTTCATATATCCCACCCGTTATATTTTAGGGAACCCAAGAAAGTGCATCCGGTGTTCCCCCTGTTCTTCCCTAGTTTTTTTCCTTGTGAAGAATTACCTTAATGGTGTTTACCTTATGGCCTTCCATTTCCTGAATGATGAAGTCATATTCGTTCCAGGAAATCTTTTCAAACTTGACTGGAATCTTGCCAAAGAGGTCAAAGACAAAACCGCCCAGGGTATCGAATTCTTCCTTGGGGAATTCCGCCTCAAGTTCCTCGCAGAGAGTGTCAAGGTCGATTCTTGCATCGCACACCCAGACATTTTCCGAAAGCTTGATGATGTCCTGCCTTTCATGGTCAAATTCATCCTGAATGTCGCCAACGATTTCTTCTATAATATCTTCCATGCAGACGATGCCGCTGATTCCACCATACTCATCGATGGCAACGGCAATATGCACATGCCTTCTCTTGAATTCACGAAGGAGGCTGTCGATGTGCTTGCTTTCCGGAACGAAATAAGGCTTGCGGATTATTTTCTCAAGGTCAACTGTCTGCTTTGAGGCGATGATCTTGATCAGGTCCTTAACGTAGAGAATGCCGACAACGTTATCAATTGAACCGGAATAAACCGGTATGCGCGAGTGACCGCTTTCCGTAACCTTCTGGAGAAGCTCTTCCTCCGGCGTTTCAAGGGAAATGAAATCCACGTCAATGCGCGGAACCATGACTTCCTTTACGGTTGTGGCAGAAAGTTCTTCAACTCCCTGGATCATGTCGTTCTTTTCTTCAGCAAGAATCTCCTGCTGCACTTCTTCCTGAGTCTGGTTTTCCTTCTTCTGCTTTTTGTTTTTTCCGAAACTGAATATACCCATTTTATTCCTTAACAAGCACTGTATTTTCAAATCTAGTCATCAATTTTTTCTGGAGGACAAGCATCTCGCAAACAGGTTCAACGCCCTTTTCCACATGCTCCTCCCCATGATCATATCCATTTAAATGAAGTATGCCGTGAATCACGAGACGCTTAAGTTCCTCATTCTGGGACACCTCAAAGTATTCAGCATTTTTTGGCAGCGTGTCAACGGATATGGCAATGTCTCCGGCCTGGAGCCAGGTCTTTCCTTCTTCATCCGTGTACTCCGTACCGTTTTCAAAGCTAAGCACATCGGTGGCACTGTCGATCTGGCGGTAATCCCGGTTAAGCTGCTGAATCAGCGGATCCGAACAGAACATCATTGAGATTTCCTCACCGTCATATTCAAGGGCCTGGAGAACTTCAAGTGCAAACGGTTCAATGGAAGAAAACCATGCAGGTTCCTCCAGTCCTTCTTCCATGCTTACAAAAATCTGGTTAGCCATTCTTCTTTTCCTTAGCTGAATCTTTTGCTGAATCCTTTGCAACCTTTTTTGCAGTCTTTGCAGCTGTCCTGGAAGCCTTTTCCTTTGCGGCACCTTCCTTTGAAGAACCATTAGGCTTCTGGTCTTCGGCCTTAGGGCTTTCTGCAGCCACTGGTTCTTCCCTTGCAGCTTCTCCCTCGGCGGCGGAATTCTGTGACTGCGACTGTGCCTGTGATGGAACGGAAGCCTGAGCAGCTGCTGCAGGGGAACCACCATCTGCCGGTTTTGCAGGAACAAGTGTAACTACAGGTGCTGAAGAATCTGGATCCTTCTGGTCCGGATACTTTGTGCGGCTGTGATAGTAACCTGCAAGAATGTGAAGGAATGCATCGTGTATCTTTGAAACATCGCTGAAAGTCAGGGTGCACTGTTCAAGCTGCTTATGTTCAATCTTGGAATTTATAAGGGTCGTGATGAATTTGTCCAGGCGTGAAACCGACGGTTTTTCAAGGGTGCGGCATGCAGCTTCCACCGTGTCTGCAAGCATGACGATGGCACTTTCCTTTGTTGAAGGAGGATTGCCGGTGTAGGAATAGTCTTCCGGAGAAACGTTAGGGTCAAGCTTCTTGGCCTCCCCGTAAAAATAGGCGATTACCTGGTTACCGTGGTGCTCTGCAATAATGTCGATGATCTGCTTTGGAAGCCTAAGGGCGTGGGCCTTCTCTATGCCACGGCGGACATGGCTCCTGATGACGCTTACGGAAAGGGACGGCTTGATTTCGTTGTGGATGTTTTCTCCACCACCCTGGTTTTCTACAAAGTATTCCGGGTTATCCATCTTGCCGATGTCGTGATAGTAAGCGCCTACCCTTGCAAGAAGGGCATTGGCCCCGATTTCATTACATGCAGACTCCGCAAGGGAAGCCACCATGAGGGAATGGTTGTATGTACCGCTGGCAGTAACAAGCATCTTCTTCATGGTCGGACTGTTCAGGTCGCTCAAGTCCATGAGGCGGAAGTAACTTGCAGTGTTCAGCAGAAGTTCAAGGGGAGTCAAAAGTCCAAGGCCGAGAATGCCGGAGAAAACTCCGTTAAGGGCAACACCGACAAAGACTCCTGGTGAATTCAGCAGGGAATCGTTGAAGATGATCTTGAACACAAAGAGGATCACCATGTTCACCAGTCCCTGAAGAACGGAAACAAAAACCATGTCGGTGCGGCGGTCGATTTTTCTTACGAGGCGTGATGCAGAAAAACTTGTTGCAAGAACGTAAAGGAAAGGAACCACCTGATATGAGGATGCATTTAAAACCGCAAGGGATATCATGATGGAAAAGAATGCCGCATTAAGCTGGCCGAAAAGAATTGCAATGAGGAACACGGAAAGTGAACTAGGTATTACGGTGCAAAGGGCGTATGGCGTTGAAAGGTATGCGCTTTTTGACCCGAAAATCACTGAAGCAAAAACGAGTATATAGAAGGAACATTCCGTAATAAGTTCCTTGAGTTCTATCATCTTAAGGTTGAAGTAAATCCTGCTCCAGAAAACAAAGAAAAGAAAGCACATGAAGATATGGTACACGCAGGAATTTGCAAAGGCCCTGTAGTCAACGTAAACCGGGGATTCTGCAATCTTCTTGAGCTTTGCCCATCCGTCTTCCGTAATGGGAAAGCCCCTCTTGATTATCTTTTCGCCCTTCTCGATTATGACAGGATTGTCGTAGTCAGCAGGAAGGGTCTTGATGGCGGTAATGGTCTGGTCCGCAATCTGGCCGATTTCATAGTTCCCAAGATTGAAGGTGGAAACCGTGCTCATTGTAGAAATCTTTACAAAGCACAGCGTCACTACTGCAATAAGCGTAAGGAATATAAGGATGAGAACCGGATAATTCTTCTTAAGGTAATTCCCAGTGGACCCAAAAAGAATGGTGGCCACAGATTTCTTGTCTTCATCTTTCTTCATTTTCGTAAGCCCTGATAATCTTTTTTACAAGTTCGTTTCTGACAACATCCTCAGCCGTCAGTGAAACAATGGATATTCCATCGATTCCTTCCAGAACCCCAAGGGCATGAGCAAGCCCCGACTGAACCCTCCTGGGAAGGTCAACCTGGGTCACGTCACCCGTAATGAACATTCTGGAATTTTCACCCATGCGCGTAAGAAACATCTTCATCTGTTCAACGGTGGTGTTCTGGGCTTCATCCAGAATCACGGCACAGTCGCTCAAAGTCCGGCCTCTCATGTATGCAAGGGGTGCCACTTCTATTATACCACTTTCTGACAGTCTTTTAACAGTCTCCCGGGGCAAAAGTGCATTCATGGCATCATAAAGGGGCCTTATGTAGGGATTTATCTTTTCGTTAAGGTCGCCCGGAAGGAACCCAAGGCTTTCTCCTGCTTCCACCACGGGTCTTGTCAAAACGATGGAATTAACCTTGCGGCATAAAAGGAGCCTCAATGCCTCGGCGATGCAAAGGAATGTCTTTCCCGAACCGGCAGGTCCCTGGGCAAAAACCATGGAATTTCTGCGCATTTCCCTTACCAGAACTGCCTGCCCCTTGGTGCGGGGATAGACTTTTTTTGTTCCCCCCGGAATGCTTACTGAATACCTTGCAAGAAAACCCTCGTCAGTAAAGTTGCCCCCGTTGATTACAGACTGAACCAGGTCCGAGTCCGGAATGTTCTGGCTGTTGTCCGAGAATTCATCGAGAATGCGGTTGACTATGAAGGTAAACTGGCGCACCAGGTCCGGATCATCGGTTTCCAGGGAAAGCTCATTCCCCCTGGCATAGATTCCGGCTCCGAGAAAGGATTCAATAATTTTCAGGTTGCTGTCATTTGTTCCGCAAACCCTGGAAAGCACCGAAGAGTCGGGAACCACAATAGTATAAGATTCCATCTTTACAATAGTATACCATATTCCACCACCCCATGCCAAATAAAAATTGAAATCTGCACAACTTTTTACTATAATATTGCGTCTGAAACATTCTGCCTAATTTTTACAGGAAGGAATCAATATTGAACTGGAACAAGAAAAACGTACTTAAAGAGGACATGGAACGACTCAAGTCCAGGTATGGAATAGACCCAATAACGGCAAGCATACTCCTGCGCCGCGGAATCACGGAAGGACGCGACATTTTTTTCTTTCTTGAGAATGACTTGCGGTACCAGCACAACCCCTTCCTCTTCAATTCAATGGAAGATGCCGTTGACAGAATTCTTGCCGCTGCAGAAAAAGATGAAAACGGAAATTCGGAAAAAGTTCTTGTCTTTGGAGACAGGGATGTGGACGGAGTTACGGCAACAACACTCTTATGCGATGCCCTCGAGGAACTTGGTGTAGACTTCCAGTACAAGGTTCCCCAGGGAAACGAAGCCTATGGACTTTCAGAAGATGCAGTTAATGCCTTTGCCGAGCAGTTTGGTTCCCTCATCATAACCGTGGACTGCGGAATTGCCAACGTTGCGGAAACTGCCCTTGCCCACCAGAAGGGAATCGACGTCATCATCACGGACCACCACATGCCCCAGGAGGAACTGCCTGACGCTGACATAATCCTTGATGCCCACCTTGAAAATTCAGGCTATCCCTTTGCAGACATTTCCGGATGCGCCCTGGTATACAAGCTTGCCTCCGCCCTCCGCTTTGCAAAAAGCCGCTGGTACAAGGCAGACACAGCCCTAATCAACGCACGCACGGAAGACGACGAAATCATCATCGAGATAATCAAGCTCCGGAACCTGGTTCCTGTCAGCCGCCTTACGGAAAGAATAAGGCCAGGGGAAAAATCAATAAACGACACAAGGCTGCCGTCATACCTTTCGGGACAGATGCTTCTTGCCTGGAACCCAAGGGAAACTTCCACCCTCATAAGGCAGGCCTTTGGTTCTTCCATAGACTTTGAACTGCAGGACATGGGGGCCGAAATCTGCTCCATGTTCCCTTCGCTCAAGGGCAAAAGCCTGAACGACATAAAGTCCATGTCAAAGATCGCAAGATACGGAAACCACGAACCAACTGAAATCGGCGGGTTCTACAACATTTTCGTAACCTACGTGCAGCAAAGCCTCAGGAAGGAATCTCCAAGGGACAGTGAACGTGAAGAAAAGGACCTGCAGCTTGTAGCCCTTGCAGCCGTTGCCGACGTAATGCCCCTTAAAAACGAAAACCGAATTTTCATAAGGAAGGGTCTTGAATCCATCAATGCAGCAAGAATAAGACCGGGGCTTGTGGAACTTCTTTCCCGGGTTGAACTTCTGGGCAAGCGCATAACATCAAAGGACATAGGATGGACCATTGACCCAAACCTGAATGCCGCAGGCCGCCTTGGAGAAGCAGGAATCGTCGCAGACCTTTTCATGTCAAAGGATCCTGCCTACAGGGAACTTACCGCCGCAAAAATCTCGGAGCTAAACGGCAAGCGCCAGACCCTTACCCAGGAAGCAGAATATGTTGCAGCATCCCAGGCAGAAAAATCCATTGCTGAATTCAAGGGACACCTGTGCTTCATTTACGACGAACAGATTGTCAAGGGAATCGCGGGAATCCTTGCAGGACGACTTGTAAACAGGCACGGAATTCCTGCAATCGTTTGCACCTGCGTTGACGACGTAATCACAGGCTCCATGAGAAGCTGCAGGGGCTTTGACGTTACGGATTTCCTTGAACAGCTGAAGGATCTTTTCATAAGCCACGGTGGCCATGCCTATGCCGCCGGATTCAGTCTTAAGAGGGAAAACCTTTCTGCATTCAAGGAACGGCTTCTGGAACTTGCACCAACCATTGTCCTTGGGCCGGAAGACACTACGGAAATCGATGCAGAAGTCCCACTGCAATACATGACTCCTGACCTGATCAACGTGGTGGACCTTTTTGAACCCTACGGAAACGAAAATCCTCCACTGGTGTTCCTGTGCAGAAACCTTACCGTAGCCCAGGCATTCATGCTACCGGGAAAAAAAGACAGGAACCACCTAAAGCTTACTGTGGATGCCGGAAAAAGCAAGTGGCCCTGCGTGTTCTGGGGGGAAGGAGACAGGCTTAACAGAGACTTCAAAATCGGGGACAAAATTGATATCCTGTTCCAGGTGGAACGAAACACATACAACGGCATGGAAAACCTCCAGCTGAATCTCATTGACCTTAGGAAATCGCTATGAAAAAAATTCTTGCACTCATTTTTTCTCTTTCAGTCCTGCTGTGCCAGGCCTTTGCAAAATCTGCAGTCTACCAGGGAGACGACTACTGCATCACCCTTGACTACAATGACAGTGCCTGTCCGGGGGATGCCATCTTCGTTAAAATGAAATTCACCCAGGGAACAAAAAAGACCAAGGTTGATTTTTCCCAGGCCAAGGCCGAACTCGAACTTTCCGTTGAAGGAAAGACTGCACGCACATCGCCCTTCTTTAGCACAACAAAAAACGCAAAGAACTCAAAGACCATGCTTGCAGGAATTCCCCTTTCGTCATGGTGGACCGAAAATACAAAGACTGGCGTAAAGGTTCTTTACAGCATCCAGAACCAGACAAAGGAATTCGAGCTGCCCTTCAAGCTCAGGCACAAGGAATTTGTAACCGAAACCATCGAGCTTGACGAGAACAACACCAGCATAAAGACGGACACCAGCGTAAAGAGAATGGAACAGATCCAGAAGCTCAATGCCATCCTTGGGGAATCAAGGGCGGAAGGATTCTGGACTTCGGAAAAATTCATTCAGCCTGTAAAATGCGAAAGAAGAACTTCATTCTTTGCGGACAGAAGGACCTTCAAGTACACCACTGGCAACAGTTCCACAAGCCTTCACTACGGAATTGACTACGGAGTACCGGAAAAGACCGAGGTTGCAGCCTGCGCCGGGGGAAAGGTTGTCCTTGCAGAAACAAGGGTGACTACGGGGTGGAGCGTGGTAATCGAACATGTACCAGGACTTTACAGCCTTTACTACCACATGAGCGAACTTAAGGTCAAGGAAGGAGACATGGTAAAGCAGGGACAGGTCATAGGACTAAGCGGTTCAACAGGACTTGCAACGGGCCCTCACCTTCACTGGGAAGTAAGGCTTAATTCCGAGGCCGTAAACCCTGACTTCTTTACGGCTGATTACGCCTTTAACACCGTGGAAAACCACAATTAAACCGAATATCAATATTCACATATCTAAAACAAATATTCACTTACCCAACAAGGGGCCGGTTGATTTATAGTTTAGGCATGAGGAGATGTCAAGCATCTTCAAAAACTAAGCATTAAAAACCGGCCGTTTTTTTTGGAGGAATATTTATGAAAAAAACACTTTATGTATTACCCCTTGCACTGTGCATGAGCTTGCTTCTTGGATCCTGCGATAAAAACGTAATCAAGCTTGAAAATGGTTCTGCCTATGAACTTGCCGCCATACCGGGAAAGGATTACCTCATGGGAAAAACGGAAGTCACCCAGGATGTTTATGAATTCGTCATGGGGGAAAACCCATCAGTCAACAAGCACCCGGATTTTCCTGCCGAAAACTTAAGCTGGTTTGATTCACTTGTTTTCTGCAACAAGCTGAGCATCCTTGAAGGGAAGACTCCATGCTACAGTGTAAACGGAACAACCGATGTCGAAGCATGGAACTATACCCCGCACCACTACAAGATGATGGAAGGTGAGATTTCATTTGATGAATCTGCAGACGGCTACCACATTCCAACAATGGATGAATGGGACCATGCCATCTGCGGAGGACAGAATTTTGAATTCAGCGGAAGCAACGACCTGGACACGGTAGCCTGGACCGACTGCAATGCCGGAGGTTCAAGCCACAAGGTTGCAACATTAAAGCCAAACGGCTACGGACTCTACGACATGTCTGGAAACGTCCTTGAATGGGTTTGGTTCATCCGCGATGACTCAAGCAGATACTGCAGGGGCGGAAGCTGGTTTGACAGGGGAAATGCTGCAAAGTGCACCAACAAGGAATTGAAATACGGTTCACTCCAGTCCAAGACCGTCGGAATGAGAATTGCATGTAAAAACACAAAGTAATAAAATGACCGGGCCTGTGGATTGCACCTGCCTTTCACAGGCTGTTTTTTCTTATGTCCTGCGGCGTACAGTTAAAGGTTTTCCTGAAGTCCCTCATGAATCCCTTGTAATCCCGTACGCCATTTTCTTCCAGTATGACGGCAATCTTCTTGTCAGTGTTCCTAAGTTCACTGTAGACGGAGGCTATGCGCAGGCTCATAAGGTAGCTGTTGACCGTCATGCCCGTATACTGCCTGAAAATCCTGCAAAGATGTTCCTCGCTGACATTTATGGAAGATGCGATTTCTTCAAGCTGAATTCTCCGGCGATAGTTCTTTTCAAGAAATGAAATTACAGGTGAAATGCGCCTGATTCCACCATGGGAAAAATCAACGGACTTAAGCGTTTCATCATGAAGACGGTATTTTGAAATCATGAAGTAAAATAGTTCATAAAGCAGCGAAACGAATTTAATCCTGCACCCGGGACTGTCTTCATCAAGAATTTTCTTCATGGCAAGAAGTCTTTTTCCAACGGCCTCGGCTGCCTTTCCTTCAAATATGGTGCCGAAAATGTAGGATGCCATGGAGGAATCAATTCCGTTGAATGCACTTAGGGGAACCTGGAGAAGAAGATACTTTACTTTTCCCCTAAGGCGAGTTGAATGAATTTCTTCAGAATTAACTATTGCCAGCTGCCCTGCAGAAAGCACAGTCTCCATGCCTTCAACAAAAAGGTCCATGCTTCCGTCGATGACATATATGAGTTCAATATGGTTGTGCCAGTGAAAGGGAGAATAGAAATTGTAGTCAATGACAAGATCAAAGCGGATGATGAACTGCATTTCAAACTGCTTCTTATGCAGAATATCCTCGCACCTGTAGTCTTCAAGAATTTCCTTTTTATTCATGGCACCCGACAACACTTCAGCCTACACAAGCTTCAGGAATTCCTCTTCCGTAATGACTGGAATTCCAAGCTCTGCGGCCTTCCTGTTTTTTGATGAACCGCTTGTTGTATCGTTGGTTACAAGATAGCTCAGTCCCTTTACAACCGACGACTTTACGGCTCCACCCTTTTCCTTAACCATGTTCTGGGCATCGGCACGCTTCATGGTCTTAAGCTCACCTGTAAAGCAAAAGGAAAGTCCTGCAAGGCTTCCCTTGTTTTCCCCCTGAATCAAGGTGACGGCTCCGGATGAAACAAGTTCCTCCATGTCGGCACGGTTTTCAGCAAGTCCCGTCACAAAAGTACGTGCAAGAATTTCTGCAAAACGGTAGACGCTTGCAATTTCCTCCTCACGGGCATTCAGCATGGATTCAAGCGTATTGTATCCTGCAGACATCAGGGTTTCCACTACGGTTTCACCGATTCCCTCTATGTCAAAGCCTGCAATGAATTTTGAAAGGCTCACCTTCCTGTGGCTCTGGATGGAAGCGTAAACTTTTTCCGCACCAAGGGATTTTTTTCCGGCCTCAAGACTTTCGCTGTCAAGGAAATATGGAGTCAGGTCCTGTTCCGTAAGGCTGTAAAGCTGCGTGATGGAACGAACCTTTCCCGTGTTGTAAAGAGAAGTGACAAGGGTCTCGCCAAGGTCGCGTATGTCAACAACGGAAACCCATTTCAGGAGCTGGTGAAGAATTTTCTTTCCACAGTTTTTTCCAGGGCAATAAAGCCTTGTACCTTCGTCAATAAGGTCGCTTCCACATGTGGAGCACTTGCATGGAATCTCTATTTCTGAAAGTTCCTCACCGCCGGCAGCAGGAAGAACGCTGATTATCTTTGGAATGATCTCGCCACGCTTTACGACAACCACATGGCTGCCTATCTTTAGCCCCAGTGTCTTAATGAGGTTTGTATTTACAAGGCTTGCACGCTTTACCGTGGTTCCGTTAAGTTCAACAGGATCAAAAATTGCAACTGGAGTATAGGTTGCTCCGGTCTCACCCCATTCAACCTGGCGCAAAATGGAAACAGCTTCTTCCAGGCTGAACTTAAATGCAATCTGCCTTTCCGGCCTGTCACGGCTTGCATCATCATGGTCAACCTTCCGTTCCTTTATGACAAGTCCGTCAATGTCGTAATCAAGGGATTTTCTTGTTTCCATGACGAGCTCACGATAGGCAATAACTTCCTCCGGGCTTTTTGCAATCTTCAATGGAACAGTGTCAAACCCGTTGGCCTTAAGGAATTCCAGCTTACCCTCTTCATCATCAAAGGGCTGCTCACCTTCCGTGGCCCAGACATCATAAGCTATCAGGTTAAGGTTCTCGCTGCCTTCCCCATCCTTTCGCTTCATGAGTCCGTTGGCGGCATTCCTGCAGTTTGCCTTGTCGGAAAAAAGGGTGTCGTGAACGTGATGGGTCATGATGACTTCACCGCGGACTCCACCGGTAAACCCGGAATGTTCAGGAACAAGCGTACCTATGACGCCATGCATCTTTACTGCATTGGCAGTTATTACATCGCCAGTTTCACCATCACCGCGGGTAACGGCTCTCAAAAGCTTTCCGTTCTTGTACTGGAGTTCGAGGCTTGCACCGTCAAGCTTGTATTCAACCAGGTACTCGCCATAGGCATGCTTTTTTGCCCATTCAAGAAATTCTTCAGGACTTGCAGCCTTTTCCTGGCTTCCCATGGGCATTACATGAGGCGCCTTTTCAAAATTCCCCGAATCGGCCCCAACCTTGTGAAGGATTGGATTTGATGGATCAAGGGATTTAAGTTCATCCCAAAGGGAATCGAATTCAGCATCGGAAATTTCACCTTCGCCATCGTAATAGGATTTTTGATATCGAAGGATAAGCTTTTCAAGTTCCCCAATGCGTTCAACCTGGGAAGCCTTTGCCGAATCAAGGCCGGCATCATTTTTTAAACTGTCATCTTCAACATCAAAAAGATTCATTTCCTATTCCCCTGATTCCTTTACAAAATACAGCTCGTAAATGTCACGTCCTGCATCAAGTCCCTTCTGCTCAAATTTCGTTCGCGGCCTCCACTCCTGATGGGGGGCAAAACCGTCATACCTGTTCTTGAGGCCTTCCGTAAGTCCAAGTTCCTCAAGGGCACTTTCCGCATACTCCTGCCAGTCCGTTGCAAAATAAAGGTATCCGCCAGGTGAAAGCTTTCTTGCAAGAATATCAGTGCGCGGGCGCTGGAGCATTCTCCTCTTGTGGTGCTTTTTCTTTGGCCAAGGATCCGGAAAGAAAATATGGAAGCCTGCAAGTGAATTGTCAGGAATCATTGTCTCAAGGATTTCAAGGGCATCATGCTCGATGATGTACAGGTTCTTTATCTGGCGGTTCTTGATGTCGCCCAGAAGCCTGCCCACACCCGGGACGTGAACTTCGCTGCCAAGGTAATTTGTTTCTGGATTGTTTTCTGCAATGATGGATGTTGCGTGCCCCATTCCGAATCCGATTTCCATGACAACAGGATTTGCGTTTCCAAAAATCTCGGTGTAGTTGAGAGTCTTGTGTTCAAAAGGAATGCACCAAACCTGGCTCAGTTCTTCATAGTTCCTTTTCTCGCTGTCTGTCATGCGGCCAGCCCTGATTACAAAAGTTCTAACCGGTCTTCTAAAATTGTCGTTGTCGTCGGGCATACTACTCCTCTTTATTTTCTTCTGCCGAATCAAGAATGCCGGCAAAATTGAATTCGCCTTCTCCTGATGATGGCTCCGAAGTTTTTTCAAAATCCTTATTGTGAAGGTCAACAGGCGGCATAAGACATAATACCGTATCTGTGTTCATAACGTAAACATCGCGGACAGTTGCCGCATTGGAAAAATCCTGGAAGATGAATTCATCATAATCCCATTCAGCCTTTCGTTCCCCAAAATAAAGCAGGACGTCATCGGCCGAATAAATGGCAACCTTCCTGAAAAACTGGCAGGTCAATATCTGTGGAAAATCACCTGCCCTGGAATCCACAAGATTTTCCTGATAGAACAGGTTGAAGATGGAGGATACTTCCTTTTCTGCAGAATCCTCGTAGACAACGGTGTAGCTTCCCTGGGAAATAGGCATGCCGTCCGGAGGCACCAGGTTCACGCAGTAAGCCCAATCCCTGTCGCTTACCCCCTGGAGTTTCCTGACTCCGCCCTGGAGCCATTCATACCCTTCGGCTTCATTTTTTACCGTAATCTTCGAGGCATAATGAACATCGCTTTCCATTGAAAGAAAAACTGCAAGTCTCTGCTCTGGAGCCGATTCATCATCCCCATAATCAAAGACAACAACCTGGCTTACCTGTGCCACATCCGGCTCATCATTGGAACAGGAAACAAGGAAAAAAAAGAGGAATGCAAAAGACGAAAGAAAAAGGAATAGTTTACTGCCCATAACTTAAAAATTGAATTTTAAGTTGATGACTGTAAGGTCACTGGAAGAAGACTGGTTTACGAGAGACTCAAACTTGATGTTGACCTTCTTGCAGGCATCTTCCAGATAGGAGAAGTAATACAATCCAAGATCCGTTCCTTCCTGACCTTCCGGCATCTGCCTGTAAAAGTCGATGAGGGACTTCTTGTTAAGGTTTGCAGACATCTTGCTTTCGATGTTTTCCTTAACTTCCTGGAACTCGTCATCCTTGTTGAACAGGGTGATCTGCAAAAGACCCTGCTTACCGATGGACATGGAACCGCCACCAAGGGTCCAGGAAATGAATACAAGTTCGTGCTTTCTCTGAAGTTCCTTGACGATTTCACCACGGATCTTAGGATCAAAGATAAGGGTATCGGCATTGTCGATTCCCTGGTAAAGGTACTTGGCTGCCTTCTTTACGTTGTTGTTTTCGCTGTTCAGGGCAAGTTCCATTACCATAACGGAAATGTATTCGGCAACCTTGGATTTTGTCATGTATGTTGCAAGCCCCTGCCTGAGGATGGAAAGAATTTCCGTAAAGCCATCAGCCTGGTAGAACTTGACGATGATGTACCAGTTCATGAGGCTAAGCCTGTTGAGGAACTTTTCCGTCATGAGAAGGTATACGTTCTTTTCCTCCGGGGAATATTCGGAATTAGACATTATGCTTTTCCAAACCGGCTCGAGAATCGTCTTGCGGGCAGCCTGAATGGTACCATCCTTCATGGCCAATGTTGCCCTAAGCTGCTTGTCCGGAATGGTCGTCTTTTCATCGATGAGTCCCGTAGGATTGTTTCTGTTATGAAGGCGGACGCATTCACACTTGATCAGGTCGCTGTGTATTTCGCGATCAAACTGCTTGTAGAGAATCGAGAAAACGATGAGCTTGGAAAGGTCCATTACTTCCTGACGGTGGGAAACGAATTCCGGCATGGAAATTTCCATCTTTGAAATATAGTCAAGAAGAATCATGTCCTGCAGTGAACCTGGAGAAAAATGCTCCATGCTAATGCCGTGGGCGGAGCGGTTGTCTGCAAGCTTAAGGTTAAGAAGCTGTTTTTTATGACTCAAGAAATGGGACGTACCTTCTTCCGTAAGAATAACTTTAAGAGGCAAATCCAGTATGAATTTCTTTTTTTCAGCGCACATCTTTTTATTGAAACAACTCCTTAATCTCCATTATATATCAAAGAATTGCAAAAGTAAACCATAATTAGATGACTTCTGGTAACTCCGTGCGCAACAAAATCCCCGGTAAAATTGCAATTTTTAGCGCTTCCCTATAGAATGTCAGTAATGAAAAGGGCCTTTTTCTTTCTATTAATAGCATTATTTTCAACATTCAGCCTCCCCCAGCAGGCCTTTTCATCGGAACTGGAAGATGATGCAGTCCTACGAAGCCCCTATGAAAAATCCATGTACGTGGCAGATTTCTTTGAATCCACAGGAATTCCATGCACAAGGCACACTGACTCAAGCCAGGAAAACGGCTGCTTTCCATTCAACATAACCGTAGACATCAAGGGTAACATTCCCAAGGATAGAGAAGGACAACCGGCAAAAACCCTCATACTTTCATTCACCCAGGACTTCTTCGAAAAGAACCCGGGATTCTTCCTGACCTTAATTGAAAGAATTAAAAATGCAGGCCTCGGCTACTCATGCACCCTGCTCTTTTCCACCGAAAACGAACGTGAATCACTGCCCATATCTTCACTCACTCCCTGCGACACGGAACTGTTTGCACGGCTTTGCTACGAGAACGACCTGTACAGTTCCATAGTCATCATTGACGAAACCATCATCCAGGGAAAGATCCTCACCACTGGCGGAAGAAAGCAGTCGCCCCTGTGGATCGTTAAGCTCATAAAAAACGCATGCGACGGCAACGGAAAAAAATCAAGGGTAAGCACCCAGTTCTTCCACAAGGCAAAGCACCAGTCCTTCCGGGAAAACAGGCGGCTTTCTGCATTCCTTGAAAACGACATCTGCGCCGCAGGACTCCCCCTTGGAACCTCCACCTTGGACATGGATGTCCTCATGGAAATTCTCAATGAATACGATCCGGACATGGAACAAAACTGGACCAGCCACTACAACTGCATAAGCATCATGGGACTTGACATCTGGCTTAACGAATCCTTCCTGGCCCTTGCATTCATGGTTCTTTCGGCACTGGTACTCATTACCATATGCTTCAATTCCTTTTCATATTCAACAAAAAACATTGCCACCATGCAGGACATAAAGCGAACCTTCTATTTTTCTCCCGCCTATGTGGCCATATCAGTGCTGTCCATCACCATCTGCCAGCTGGGCTTTTACTTCCTACGATACAGGCCCATGGTCTATTTCCTGCTCAAATACGGAGTTTCCCTTGTGCTGATTTTTGCAGTGATCTTTACGCAGATCCTCTTCAGGTTCAAGACTTCCATAGACTCATTTTCATTCCAGAGTTCCATCGTGGCGGCGGTCAACATTTTCATCTTTGCAGCAATCGACCTTTCCCTGATGTTCACATTCATAGTTGACTATGCCCTCATCTACCTGATGCACAAAACCAAGAACAAGATTCTTTCCGTAATACTGTTTGTCTCAATCCTGATTCCTGCCACATACTTCCTTTCAACCATAGGAAGTTCCATAAAGCCTGAGGAACTTGGAAAGCTGAGCATCATGTCCCCAAGGGAAAACCTTTTGTGCGCCATGGTCTTCGTTCCCTTTGCCTTCCAGTGGGGACGCATAATAATTCTTTTCCAGAACAAGACCAGGACCATCAGGCCAAATTCCATCGCATTCAAGGTTCTCATAGCAGCAGTTCCAACTGCAAGCGTAGCTATCATCCTGTCAGCCCTTGCCCTGGGAACCTTTGCAATGGACAGGTTCAACAACTCAAGGTTCAACGAAATAAACCTAGAAGTCTCCGACCAGAAGGCCGACGAAGTGACGGTGCGCATCATATCGGATTCAATCTTTGACCTTAACCTTAACAGGATTACGATCATTCCCCATGAAGGAACAAAAATTATCCACTGCGAGGCAAGAATCATTTCGGAAAACGGCATTCCCCTTTACGACTGCAACTTCAACTACACCATGGAATCCTCACATATTGCGAGAATCGAAATTCCGGATAACCCGGAGAAGGAATTCGCAATCAACTTTTCCTGCGACTCTGATGCAGAAATATCAATACAGCTTGACGTTTGGTCAGAAAAAGACGGCATGATAGTCCACACCTACAAGAATCCCGTCTTCAGCGGAAAAAAGGAGGATGACAATGCCAGAACATGACAAGATGTTCATCCACGCGGACCTTGATGCATTCTTTGCTTCCGTCGAACAGCTGGACCATCCTGAATACAGGGGGAAGCCCCTGATCGTGGGAGGACTGCCGGAAGACAGAAGGTCAGTTGTTTCCACAGCATCCTACGAGGCACGCAAGTACGGAGTCCATTCGGCAATGCCCGTTTTCAAGGCCAGGGAACTTTGTCCCAATGGAATTTTCATACGGGGGAACTATCCGCGATATTCGGAAGTGTCGGAAAAAATCATGGAAATATTTTCCCGCTATTCCCCGGAAGTGCTGCAGATGTCCATTGACGAGGCATTCATCGACATAACCGGCACGGAAGCCCTTTTCGGTTCACCGGTGGAAACTGCATTCAAGATAAAGGAAGCAGTCCAGGCAGAAACAGGGCTTACCATAAGCACGGGAATTTCCAGGTCCATGTATGTTGCAAAAATTGCCTCCGGGTACAGAAAGCCCGACGGCCTCACATACGTTCCCAAAGGCAAGGAAGAAGAATTCATGCTGTCACTGCCACTGGAAAAACTTTGGGGAGCCGGAACCAAGACCCAGGAACGGCTTAAGGCTGCAGGATTTTTTACCATGCAGGACGTTCATGCAAAATCCCAGAGCCTGCTCAAGGCCCTCTTTGGTGACAGCATGGGAACCTTCCTTTACAACAGTGTCCGCGGAAACATGGACATGGTGTTCTCCCACGAGGCAAAGAACAAATCCATAAGCGCAGAGCGAACATATCCCAGGGACCTGACAGACCTGTTTACAATCGACACCGCCTTGATGGAACTGGGGCACCAGGTTTTGTGGAGGATGCACAGGGAAAAAGTCCGCTCAAAGACCGTAGGACTTAAGATAAGATACGAAGACTTTTCCACCGTTTCCATAAGGGAGACTTCAGAAAACTACATTTCCAATGATGACGACCTTTTTGAACGATGCCGGGAACTTTTCAGAAAGAAATACATTCCAGGCCGCGGCATAAGGCTTCTTGGTGTCTGCGTGGAAAAAATTGAAAGCAGGGACACTCCCGTGCAGAAGCTGCTGTTCAATTCACGGGAGGCAAAGAAGGAAAAGCTTGAGAAGGCAATCTTTGAAATGGAATCCAAGAACCCTGCGCTAAAGATGCGCAAGGCCAGGCTTCTTACTGCAGGGGAGCAAAATATCCGGTCTCGTCGCGACCAGAACGATTGAGCATGTAGGTTTCCACTTCCACGGGAAGATACTTTCGTCCATATTCAGTTGAAAGGGATGACGTATATGTAAACTGGTAAAGCCCAGAAGGAAGGCCTATGATGTCATCGATCACACCGCCAAGTCCCTGTGGCCTGTAGATGTAATAGGAAGTGCCGGTCGTATCAGCGGTGATGTATGAAATTTCTTCCGACATGCTTCCCTGAGAAAGAAGAACCGTGCTGAAGGAAACCCCATTATTGTTCATGTAGGTCGTAAGGTCAGAAAGGCCATACTTAAGGAATGTGTTGCAGTCGTGGCTTCCGTTTGTAATGTAGATTATGCCGTGCTTCTTTTCTGAATTGATGAGTCCGTTGACGGCAAGCCTTGATGCAAGGTCAAAGGCAACAACATCGCTGTAACCGGTTTTCAATGCCTTTGAAGAAAAATCCGTAAGCTGGGAAGGATTACCCTTGAATTCCAGAGCCGGAACTTCACCAGCAGAAATAAGGGTGACAGTACCCCTGCCCTTCATGGACTCGCAGATTTCCCTGACTGCACTGTCAAGCTGGTCTGCATAAGGCTTCATGGCAGTAGACCTGTCCACAAGAAGGACGATGTCTGCAACTTCGTTTCTGTTGGATTCACCCGTAAGTTCAAAGGCAACTGGATTATGTCCCTCGGTTACAAGGAAGTTCTGCCTCTTGAGTCCTACAACCGGCTGCCTTCTTCTGTTTTCAACACGCACCTCAAGGGTAACCTGTGGAAAGTTGTCGGAGATCACCCGTTCAATCTGAACAAAGAAACCGCCCACAAGTTCCGTCATCTTTGACATGACGTAAATTTCGTTGGCCTTGAAGTCTGTTGCTATTATGTTTCCGTTGCGGTCAGGGTTTGCGCTGGTAAGCTGGCTCTTTCCCTTACCCGTAACTGCATTTTCATATACTGCACCATCGGAAAGATCAATGGAATAAATCCTGTTCCTGTCTGCAAGAAGAAGGCTGTCCCCCCACTTTCTTATGCTTTCAGGACGTGCAAAGGTCTTCTCATTTACAAACACGCCAAGGTAGTTTCCGGCGCGGTCAAATTCATAGATTCCACCCCTTACGCTGTCTGCAACAAGAACCCTTCCGTCACATACGACAATGCCAGTTGGAGACTTGAACCCCTCAAATCCTGCAGTCTTCTGGCCAAAGGAAAACAGTCCGTTTCCCTCGGAATCAAAAACTACAACGCGTGCATTTCCAAAATCCGTAACGTAGATGTTGCCGAATTCATCTTCAGCAAGATACTGGGGACCTACAACCTGGCCAACACCACGTCCCTTGGAACCGTAATACTTGATGAACTTTCCGTTGCCGTCAAGAATTGCAATGCGGTCACCGGCACTTTCTGAAAGGGCAAGGTTTCCATTCTGGAGCCTGATCATGTCCATTGGCCTGTCAAATCCGTTGACCGGTCCGCTTGACCTGTTGATGACAACACCGTTAACGTCAAAGCATACGATGTCATTGCTGCCGTAAGCAACAACCCACACCGTTCCATCCGGGTTGGAAACTGAAGCCACAGGCTGGCTGTATATGAGGTTCGTTCCGCTTATATTCTGGAAGGACCCAGATTCAGTAAAGCGCTGGTTGAATGAACTGTCCGATGCAGTAACGCGGCGGTCGCTTACGATTTCAATCCTATTCTGGAGAAGGATTCCCCCATATCCGGAATCCCTTACGTAATTCCACTGCTGGAGTGCTGCCCCTTCAATTCCGGACTTGTAGTAGGCCTTTCCAAGCCAGTCGAGAATCAGGTTTTCACCGGGAAGATATGAAAGGGCCTTTTCAAATTCCAGGATGGCCTCATTATAGGCTCCCTTGTAATAGCTCTGTACGCCGCGACGGAACTCTTCCTCTGCAAAGCCGGAGTTGGCTGACTTTGTAGTTCGGTCTTCGTTCCTCTGGGTATCCTGAAGGTTGGTCTGTGCAAAAGCACCAGTAAAGAACAAAAGCAATGCAAAAACACTAAATACTTTCTTCATTTTATCGCCTTAAGATTCAGCACGCTGCATTTCAAGAAGATGGTCGAGGATGATCTGGTTCCCCTTGTCCAGTTTTGCAGCACGCTCAAGATATTTTTTTGATTCACTGTAAAGCCCCATCTTATAATAGACCCATCCAAGGCTGTCGAGGCAGGCAGCACTGTCGGGAAGAATGTCCAGGGCCTTCTTGCAGCAGCTCAATGCACGCGTAAGGTCCGTACCTTCACAGGCAAGAACATAACCAAGTCCGTTGAGGGCCGTAGGATTTTCATCATCAAAATCAAGGGCCTTTTCGTAATAGTCTATGCTTGAATCGATGTTTCCCTGATCCCATGCAAGATAGGCAAGGGAAGCATATACGGAAGCCGGCTTATAATCCATTTTAAGAAGCTTGTTCAGCTCAAAGTCTGCAAGCCTTTTTCTACCGCTGAGGGAATAGATGACGGCAAGAAGATACCTGCACTGGAGGACCCTTTCCTGGGCTTCCTCGCTGCCTGCTGAATCGGATGATGCAGTGACGACCTGTTCAAGGTAAAGAAGGGCATCATCATATCGCTTGAGTTTTGAATAGCAAAGGCCAAGATAGTAGGCAAGTTCCGTCTGGTCTGCCCCGCAATCGTCCGGCAAAGAAATAAAAAAAGCAAGTGCATTGGAATAGTCGCCCTTTTTATACAGGCTGATTCCATCATTCAAAATAGATTCGTTCATTTTCCCCACCCAATTTTTTTATAAAGGCTTCCGTCCCCTCAGACCAGGAAACCTTCGGCATCCCCCTGAATATCCATGGCAGCAGGCTCGCAGTAAACCGCACTTATGGCAACATATCCGCTGCCGGTAGCCTTTGCATCAATGGATTCATCACCAAAGGTGAACACCTGGTATTCCCCGCCACATGTTGAAGTCATGGCACCATTTTCATCCCTGCCCAGGGTTATCTTGTCCCAGTAGCGGCGGATGCATGGACTGCAGAATTTGGCCCCCCTGTACTTAGGCATCATGGGCGCATTTATATTGACAAAGCAGTCATAGACAAACCTGTGTCCGTGCTGTCTGCGTTCTCCACAGAGCTTTATGAGGCGCTCAAGGTTGCTGCATGCAAAATCCGCCAGCGGTTCATAATACATGTTTTCACTTGTATCGGCTGGGTCACGCCATCCCGTAGTATCTATGCTGAGCGCAATGCCGGGTATGCCTAAAATGGCCGCCTGACGTGCCGCACCGCATGTTCCAGAATACACAATGTCAGTTCCAACATTAGGCCCGTTATTGATGCCGGAAACCACAACGTCTATCTGAGGAATCAAATCCACGCCAACGCCTGCGAGGGTGCAGTCAACGGGAGTTCCACCAAGGGCATAGGCTGCCTTGCATGGAAGGGACGGCGACTCATAACGTTCAAAAGAAAGGGGAAGAGCCACCGTCATGGCGCATGATGCAGCCGACTTGTTGACATTTGGGGCAACCACGTAAACCTCGTGGTCCCTGGAAAAACGCTGTGCCAGGGCTTCAATTCCCGGGGCGCGTATTCCGTCATCATTGGCTAGGAGAACTCTCATAGAATCTTGGCTCCTTCTGCAGGCGTAACCTCATAGCAGACAGCCGAGAATCCGAAGATGCGTTCATATTCAACAAGACGCTTCCTGTAGTTTTCAACATCCTTTTCTTCAAGGATCGTATAGATGCCGCGACCAAAACCCTTTCCTGTGATTCGTCCGCAGTTGACGGGATTCCTAAGGTCATCGGGATTTTCATCGAGCTCACGGACACGCTTAATGATCCAGTCAATTTCAGGACAAGAAATGTCGTAGTCCTTCATGGTGTCATGGCTCCTGTTGATTGCACGGGAGAACATGAAGAAATCGTTCTTCTGTATTGCATTGACGCAGTCCAGGACGCACTTGTGTTCCTTCATTACGCATACAAGGCGCCTCTTTGTATCCTCGCTTACAACACCAAGAACTTCATTGACATCCTGGGCATTGTCGTCATAGCACCATCCACCGTAAACATTGGACCTTCTGGACTTGAGTTCACCAAGAACAAGGACATTTTCCGGCTGCATGAGGCTTTCTTCGTTCCATGTTACAATGCGAGGAACATTTGCATCGGTGAGGATCACCTTCTTGTCAAACTTGAATGGAATGACTTCCGCCTGCTTGGTGGCATAATCTGTGAGAACCAGGGAATTCTTCTTTGAATAGACTGCAGCATAGGTGTCTGCCATGTGGTTGTCAGTTCCAAGGTAATTCCTGTTGCCTTTTTCCATGATCTTGAATATGTCGTCCTTTCTGCACTTGAATCCGCAAAGTTCCGAAATGGCAAGGGCAGAAGCAACCTTGATTGCCGTCGTAATTCCAAAGCCGGCAGATGGAAGAATGTCAGTGAAAACCGTAAAATCGATTCCCTTCATGTCGTAGCCGCAAGCAACAAAACCATAGATCACGGACTTAAGGGAATTGGCCCACTTGTCTTCCTTCTTTAGCTTAAGGGTAGCAAGATTTGTATGTTTTTTTTCTCCAAGCTGAACAAAATTGAACCTGAAGCTGGTGTCATTCCTCAGGGAAGCACCTACATAGACAGGGAGGTTCACGGCCATGGAAAGAGTCTTGTCCCTGAAGAACCAGGTATGTTCGCCTGCAAGATGAAAGCGGCCGGGAGCGTATGCAATTACGTCAGGCTTCTGGCCATACTCCTTTTTATGTTCTTCAATAACTTTTTCCATACCCCACCCCTTTTTCAAATTCAGCATAGTCGAATATTGTTGAATTATTCAAAGTATACTATATTATATGATACTATGAATTCAGCCATATTACAAGGTTTTTGTGCAGTATTTTCAGGCACTGCCCAGGCCTTTGCCATATCAAACCGGTTCATGCCGGAAGGCTCTCCATTTCTTGCATTATTCTGCCTTCTTCCATTATATCAGGCCTTCTATCGTTCAAGATCCTACAGGGAAACATTCTTCCTGTTTGCCGGCCAGATTCTGACGGTACACATGATTTCAAGCTACTGGCTTGCCCACTTCCACGGATTTGCAGTGTTCACCCTTGGAGCCAGCGCCCTTGGAACTGCAGTCCAGGGGGGAATGTGCGGTATCCTTATGCATGCCTTTGTGGCAAACAGTTCCGCCCCCTTTTCCGCCACCGGGGGAATTAAAAGCTCCGACATCTTCTGCCGTACAAAAAGAATCATCTGGTTCTGTGCAGGCTGGGTTCTCTACGAATACATAAAGTCAACAGGATCCATGGGCTACCCCTGGGGAACAGTCTCCATGGCAGCATATAAATGGAAGATTTTCATTCAGATTGCAGACTTTACCGGCATCTGGGGAATCACATTCCTTCTTGCCCTCTTTTCAGCAACGGCAGCGGAACTCCTGGACTTTTCATTCCAGCTGGAAGCCACGGAAAGCGACACGGTGGCCATCAGGACCTGCGTTAAATTCACGGCAGTAGCCTTTGCACTGACTGCAGCCTACGGTTTGATCCAGTATTACCTGCCGCGGGAAAAGGTAAAGTCCATGAACATAGCCATGGTTCAGCAGAACATAGATCCATGGGAAGGCGGGGATGCAAAATCCATAGAAGTTTCAAGGCGCCTTACCCAGGAAGCAATGGATTCCTTCAAGTCTAGGGGGCTGGAACCTGACCTTGTTGTCTGGAGCGAGGGCGTAATAACAAAGAAATTCCCGGCTTCACGGTTTTACTACGAGACATTCCCCGAGGGAGAAAGCCTTACCCAGTTCATATCAAGGATGGACGTTCCATTCATCATCGGCGGCGAGACTACCATAAATTCCCGCAGGAAGAAAAAGTGCAACAGCGCCATACTCTTTGACAGAAACGGAAAATATTCAGGCTTTTACAGCAAGACAAACCTTGTTCCCTTTGCAGAAAAAATTCCATATTCGGAAAATCCTGCCATGAACTATTTCATGAGGAACGTCATAAAGCTTCCGCCAACCCTTACGCCGGGATTTCAGTACGTGATCTTCAGGATTCCCGTAAAATCAGGACTCTTCTATCCGGCCCCACTGGACTACAAGGCGGAAAAATTCTCATTCATAAGCCTTAACGAGAACGGACTGTCAGACCCGGCCACAACGGAAAAATACATAAGCGGAAGCGGAATCGACCCGGACGCATTCGTAAGCTTTTCAGTTCCCATCTGCTTTGAGGACGCATTTCCTTCCACATGCAGAACCCTCTACAACCTGGGAAGCGAAATCTTCCTTAACATAACCAACGATTCCTGGTCAAAGACTGAATGCGCGGAGTGGCAGCACTTTATCGTATCCAGTTTCCGCGCCATCGAATTCCGCACGACCCTTGTACGCTGCACAAATTCCGGATACACGGCAGTGGTGGACCCGCGGGGAAAAATCCTTGCAGACCTGCCGCTTTTTGAGGAAGCATCCCTTGCAGTCACGGTGCCCGTTTACGACAGGGTGCAGACGGCATACTCTAGATACGGGGACTGGTTTATCCTGCTCATGGCAGCCATCATCCTTGGCTACCTTGGATTCATCCTGTTCGGGAAAATCAGGGACATGGCCAGATGACGGTTACGGAAAAACTTCGCATGAGAAGGTCCGTGGCTACCTTGGTCATGGCAGCAGTCATTGCATTCCTTTCTGAATCCACATTTCTTGGAACCGCAGCAGTTCTTGCAGGCCTTGTCCTCGGGGGAATCCAGGGTGCCAGTGCCTGCGGACTTGCGCTTCTGGTAACCGCCATTAAGGCCGGCGGAACCGTGGATTTTTTCGAACTTCACTGGGAAATATTCCTTGCTTCCCTTGCAGCCGGACTGATTTCAAAGGTTCCTTCTGAAACTGAGCTTAAGGCAACGGCAAAGATGAAGGCAAGACATGGCATTAAGATTTTTACGGCAGCCCTTGCAGGATACCTTGTCCTTATTCTTTCCGTAGTCTTCAGGAATTCAAGCCTGAATGTACACGCTCTTGAAGAAATCCTTGATTCCATTACCCTGGAAGCCATAGAATTCATTTCTTCAATCGTGCTTTCCATTGCACTGCGTCCAGTCATTGCAAGGCTTCTCTACCCGCTGAATCTTGCCTCCCAGGAACTGGATGAAATCTTGGGCGGAAAATAGGCTACAGGCCAAAAAGGGCCTTGAAATTTCTTTCTGCACAGTCGCAAAGTTCTTCCATGGTCATGGAACGCACCCTGCATATTTCCCCATAAACCCTTTTCACTTCCATGGGACAGGTAAAGACTTCACCCTTAAGGGTCTGGAATGGGGCATCAGTTTCCGGGATGATTCTTCCGGCATCAAGTTCCTCTATGCAGCTCATGACCTTTTTGTTTCCATTTAAAACCTGCTTTGAAAAACTGAACCAGCCGTTGATTCCCCTGTCAAGGAGGGCCCCTGCTTCCCTCGATGTAAATGCAAAGGAATGGAACAGCACGGCAGGAACTTTCTTAAGAAGCTGGGAATATTCAAAAAGAACATCCAGGGCTTTCCTGTCGTGAACTACAAGTGGAATCTGGTGCCGGACAGCAATCAGGCATGATGCCTCAAAGGCTTTTTTCTGCCGTTCCAGGTCAGACTTGAATTCGGCAGTGAAAAAATCAAAGCCCGTTTCCCCAATGGCCCCTATGCGGCCGGATTCTGCAAGGCTTTCAAGGAACTCAAGGTTTTCCAGATTTGGATCCTGGGGATGAAGCCCAAAAGCACACAATGCCCCGTCAATTCCCCATCGGGCAACAATCTCCTCCTGCCTTTCAAATTCGGTCCTGTCATGGGCGCAGGTGCAAAAATGATCCGGAAGAAAAGAGGACAGTCCACCGGCTTTAGTGACTTTTTCTTCATCAAGGCCGGCTGCATCCATATACGGAACAAGGTGTAAATGGGCATCGCAATAAACCATGAAACGGAACCTCCAATCAGGGTGCAAAAAAAACTAAACTTTTTTTCCCATAATCCGAGAATTTATGAAAGCACAATTTTTTCTGTAATTAACGCTGCCTTTACGTGCGGCTCCAGGAGGAAAACCATGGCATACTACACACTTAAAAGCATTGGCAAATCAAGCGACTACATGACAATTCTCAAGGAAACAGACGAAGGATATGTTGTAAGAATCGTGCGCGACAAGGATGGATTCGATGATGTTACGACAGACTTCATCTCACGCTCACTTTTTGAATCTTGCATCAGGACAGGTTACCTGACAAAGATTGAAACACAGGAAGACAAGCTGGCAGCCAGCTGCTAGTACACCAGGCCGCCGGCAATTTGCTGGCAGCACAAAGTCAACCTAACAATGGATCCAGCATCTCAAAGGCGGCATCAAGCCTTTCCTGCTTGTCCAGTACAGCCGGAAGCCAGTGAATGTTTACGCCCTTGCGTTCCATGCCACGGAACCAGGTCTCCTGCCTTTTGGCAAACTGACAGATTGCGTGATATAGTTCATCCACCATCTGCTGTCTTGAAGTGATTTTTCCCTCAAGATAGAAACTCACGTAGCGGTATTCAAGGCCGAGTTTTTCAAGCCTTTCCCAGGTGAATTCCCTGTGAAGACCCTCAACCTCTTCTATCATTCCCTCATCTATTCTTTCAAAAAGACGCTTTTCAATGTTCTTGTGAAGCTGGTTTCTGTCAATGGTTGTACCAAGAACCATGGACTCCACCTTTGGACGGCGGTTCTGCTCACCAATGATTTCAATTCCCTCCGGAGAGCGCTTGAACATCTCAATTTCCAGGGCCTTTATGACCCTGTCCTTAAGCACCAGATCGCTCCTGTTATGAAGGTCCGGCTTAAGTTCCAGAAGACGCCTTGCCAGTTTCTCAAGGGGAGTCGCTTCCAGTTCCTCATGAAGGGCTGGGTTTTCCGGCACGGGAATAAGATCATATCCGCGAACAATGGAATCAACATACATTCCGGTTCCACCGCAGACAAAGGAAACCTTTCCCCTGTTCAGGTTTTGCCCGTGAATCCTGTAAAAATCCTGCTGAAAGTTAAAGACATTGTATTCAGAAGCAAGGGTCGTAACATCGATAAGATGATATGGAACTGGACTTCCGTCCACATTGTATTCCGACAGGTCCTTCCCGCTTCCAAGGTCAAGGCCCCTGTATACCTGCCTTGAATCCGCAGAAATCACGTCAAGGCCATAGCGGTGTGCAATCCTGACTCCAAGCCATGTCTTGCCAACAGCCGTAGGCCCGAGAAGAACGACAGTATTTACAGGACTCTGCATATTGCACACTTAAGGTATTCGCTCTTTGGATAACCAAGAAGAACAGGATGATCCGGGGCAGCCCCACGCTTTTCCAAAACCTGAACCCTCTTATGGCTGTCCTTTGCCGCATGCATGATCATGTCGTAGAAGGTGTTCTCGTCAAAGTAATGGGAGCACGAGCAGGTAACAAGAATTCCGCCCTCGTTCAAAAGCCTCATGGCACGAAGGTTTATTTCCTTGTAGCCGCCGTAAGCCTTTTCAATGGCCTTTGCCTTCTTGGTGAATGCAGGAGGATCAAGGACGATTACGTCAAACTTCTCCCCTTCAGCCTCATATTTCTTAAGGACGTCAAAGACATCGGCACATACGGCACTAACCCTGTCTTCCATATTGTTAAGGCGGATGTTTGTGTTTACAAGATTGACTGCATCCTCGCTTATGTCAACGCTGACAACCTGGCGTGCACCGTTCAATGCAGCGTTAAGGCCAAAGGCTCCCGTATGGGTGAAAGTGTCAAGAACCTTCTTTCCACGGCAGAACTGGGCAACCCGGGCCCTGTTGAACTTCTGGTCAAGGAAATATCCCGTCTTCTGTCCGCGTGCAATGTCCACCTGGATCTTTACGCCGTTTTCTTCAATGGTAATGACTTCTGCCCCAGCCTTTCCAATCCAGCCCGCCTTTTCAGGAAGACCTTCCTTCTCGCGTACCCCTGCATCGCTTCTTTCATAAATTGCATAGGGATTGCAGCAGCCTTTTATTGCGGAAAGAATTTCATTGCGGAAAACTTCGCATGCAAGGGCAAGAAACTGAATTACGATGTAAACCTTTCCTTCGGAACAGTAGCGCTCTGCAATAAGGCCCGGCACAAAATCAGCTTCCCCAAAGATCAGGCGGTAGCTGTCGCCTTCTGCAAAATTCAGCTTGCGGATATTGACGGCGTTACGGATAACCTTGTCCCAGTAGGATGCAGGATCTGCCATTACGACATCTGCATGTTCGCGGCTAAAGATCCTGACGGCAATCTTTGACTTCTTGTTAAGGACGCCGGTTCCAAGAAAGCCGCCTGCATTGGTGCACACTTCGACAATGGTACCGTCCCTTGCCTCGCAGTCTGCAAGTCCCGTTGTCTTGACACCTGCACCTTCCCCTGCAAAATATTTTATCGATGAGATTTCATTATCAAAGACCCACGGAAACCCCTGACCGATTTCCCTGTCTTCCTTTGGCTTAAGTAGGATTTTTGTTACTGTTGACTTCATTTTTCTTCCATTACATGTTTTCTGTAGAACAATGTTCTGCAGTTCCAGACCCTTCAGTCTTTCCGTTTTCAAGCATTTCCTGCATTGTATGCCAGCCGAGAACAGCGCACTTTACGCGGGCAGGCATGGTCCTTATGTTCTTAAGGCTTGCAGCTTCATCAAGAGGTTCCAGTGCATCATCGTCTGCTTCCCCCTTGATCATCTTCATGAAGAGGGATGCAAGTTCCAGTGCTTCTTCCCTGGTCTTTCCAATTACATCATCAAGCATCATGTCAACGCTTGCCTGGCTTACGGCACATCCGGAACCGTCAAAAGTTCCGCCGGTAATGATTCCCTTTTCATCAAGCTTGAGCTGAAGATAGATATTGTCACCGCAGCTTGGGTTCACCCCGCGCAAAGTAAGGGTTGCACCGTCTGTGGTGCCCTTGTTGTTTGGTCGCAAATTGTGTTCGTTAAGTATTTCCTGATAAAGAGCCTTTAAATCCATAATGACTGAATTATATTGAATAAATCGCCTTATGGGAATCTCCATGAAACACCTTGGCCGCAGTTCCTCCAGAAAACTGCCGGCATAAAGTTGAACATCATCCATCTATTGGATATAATGGAAAAATGAGTGTTATTGAACTGAAGAATATCTGCAAGAACTATCAGATGGACAAGGTAATCGTAAAAGCCGTGGACAAGGCTTCCTTCAAGATTGAAAAGGGGGAATTCGCTGCCATCTCCGGCCCATCCGGCTCCGGCAAGTCCACACTGCTTAACATCATTGGTCTTGTTGACCTTCCTTCAGAGGGAACCCTCCTCCTTAACGGAAACGACATCTACAAGGACGTAAAGCTTTCCGTAAACACAAAGCTGTCTTCAAGCCTGGACAAAAGCCTTACTGACCTTCGCAGAAAGAACCTGGGCTTCATCTTCCAGACCTTCAACCTCATTCCGGTCCTTAACGTAAGGGAAAACATTTCGCTCCCGCTTACCCTGGGAACAACCATCGCTTCCGAAACCATGAACAAAAAGGAAACTGACGAATGGGTGGATTTTCTCATTGAAACCGTAGGACTTACTTCATGGAGCAACCACAAGCCTTCTGAACTTTCCGGCGGACAGCGCCAGCGCGTTGCAGTTGCAAGAGCCCTTGTTACAAAAGCCCCCGTAATCCTCGCCGACGAACCGACAGCCAACCTTGACTCCAAGAACGGAGACCAGATCCTGGAGCTGATGAAAAAGCTCAACAAGGAACTGGAAACAACTTTCATTTTCTCCACCCACGACCCTAAGATTGTGGCCATGGCAGATCACGTTATCAAGATTGCCGACGGTGTAGTTGTACAGCCGTAAAATCAGTAGTCGATGGCAATGGTAACCGTAGAACCAAGCCTCATCTGGTAAGGGTTCTTATGGTAACCGTTGTTGTTGGGTGCATACCTCATGGAAATTGCATTGGTCCAGTCTGCATGGGGGAAAAGTCCCGACTTTACAAATGCCAATGTTACAAATCCTTCCTTATCGGAAGCATCCTGTGCCTTAATGGTATGCTGCCACTGCATGGCAAATTTCATCGACTTGGACTTGCCAAGCCTCTTGAGCCCCACATCGGCATACATGCGGTAGGCACTTACACCAAGGTCCTTGTTGTAGGTGTCCTGAAGTTCCACGTTGAAACCAAAGCCCGGATCCTTTTCATCCCACCACTTGTAAATGCCGCCCGTGAATACGTATTTTCCAGGGAGTTTTCCCTCTGCAGACCTCTTGCCGATTGCCTGAAAGTAAACGTCCGAGCCAAAGACAGTCCTTTTTGTTTCCGCACCAACAGTGTAGGAAAGAAAATCCATGCCCGTGCCAAGGGTAACCTTCGGGTCCTTGCGGCCAAAGAAATTAAATGCCTGGTGGAAAACCGTAAACTCAAGGGAACCTGCAAAGATCAGGTCGTCAAACTGAGGTTCGCTGGCAGCCCCGTGATACAGTACCATGCCGCTCAAGGTTCCGCCAGAAACAATTCCTGCCTCAAAGGGAATGCGCAAAAGGGCACTGGCACCGTTTGAAGAATCAGCAACAATGTTTGTAAACAAAAAGCCCTGGGCTTCCATGGTCTGACGCATGGCTTCCTTTTCTGCCTCAGACAGTCGGTCATAGGAAGTATCGGAATACATGCGGTATGCATCCTCGCCGGAAAAAAGCCTCGTGTATCCCCATGTAGTTCCCTTCTTTCCTGCAGTAAGGTAAATGCGGTCAAACATGAGGTAGTCCATGTAAAGCTCATTCAATGTCATGAGGTTTGTGGATCCAGGGGGAAAGTGAGCCTGCAATGTTCCGCGGACGGCAATTGTCTTGTCAATGCGGGACATGAAGTACAGGTAGTTTGAAAGGTCAAAATATGCAGAGGGTTTTGTGGAAGCCCCTTCAGCCTCCGTTGCCTCGTTACGTGTGCCAAAGAAACCCAGGTTGGAATCAAGGTGGCCCGTAAACCTGAGGGGAATCTTGTAGGGATCAACAGCAACTACGACCTGTGCATTCTTTTCATCGGAATGGGCCGTTGCATCCGACTGCTCCACCTCAATGTCACCTTCATCCCCTGCATCAAAAAGGGAATCGAATTCATCGTCAAACTGCTCAAGTCCCCTTTCCTGCTCCTCGTCAGTAACTGACAGTTTTTCAGGAAAGGCAAGAGACAAGGCAAAAATAACCGATGTCAGGGCAATGACTTTTTTCATCTTTCGCTCATCATCTCAAGATAAGGCTTTGTATAAACGGAATTATCCTGCTTTGTAAATGTAATGTTTGAAATTGTGATCTGGGTTCTTTCATACTGAATCTTGTCGCCGATTTTCTTTCCGCGAAGATTGTCAGTAATGAGCATCTTTACAGGAATGTTATGGTCTCCCGTGTCAGATGCAACCTTCTGGTATGAAGGAATTGCCGTAGTCCTAAGACGCTGTCCTGAAAGGCTGTAATCTTCCTTCTTTCTTACAAGGCCGTCATTCTTTGTAATCCAGAGGCGAAGTTCAGGATAGTCCACATTCGTCACCTTTGCCTTAAGCACGAACATGACGCAGTCAAGTTTTCCAAGCATGACGTCTTCCGTAGACTTTATTTCGTAATCCCTGTAATAATGCTGGGGAGCAAAATCCGAATTGTTTGCATTTGTATTCTGGAACTTGTCACGGGCACTTGAAAATGTGAACCTGTGGTCTGCCGGATCGTAGTACCAGACATTGTTGTCATACTGAAGGTAACCCTTACCCTTGTCCTTGGCTGGTCCTGTAATAAGGATCGTCCACTTGGCCTCACTGTCGCGACGGTACATGATTGCTTCCATGGCATTCATGCCTTCCCCAGGCTTTTCCTGAACGATGCTGTAAAAACCCTTGAAGTCAGTTCCATAAAAGGCAGTCTTATCCTCTGCCATCTTAAGGAGCTCTTCAGGTGTATATGCAAATACACCAGCACAACAAACTGCCAAAACCAAAGTGAATACAAAACCAAATTTCTTCATAATAAATTCCAAAGGATATTATCATAAAATGGAAGAAAATTCAATTGTAGGAAAAAAACCGGGATCCTATTCCGTTGTTGCCAAAGCCTGAACAGGAGTAATCTTTACGGCCTTGTTTACGGAGAACAAGACGGCGGCAAGGGTAGCCCCAAGAACGACGGCAAAAACAATGGCCACGGCACCAAGATTTACCACAGGTACCACATGACCGCCCGAAAGGAAGACGTCAAAGGCCGGGATAAAGGTAAAGTCAATCTTGTTTATGACAAAGCAAAGGAGGCCGCAAAGCACAAGACCGCAGACGCATCCTGCAACAAGAAGGAACACCGTCTCAACGGCAAGGAGCCCCCTGACGGAGCCACGCTTCATTCCGATGGCCTTGTATATTCCGATTTCATTAATTCGCTTCATGGCAATGACACGGTAGGTGCTTGAAATTCCGATGACGATGATTACCACAAGGGCAATGATTATGAAGGTCGTGATTATCTTCATTGCATCGATGATGATCTTAAGTTCCGTCATGTTGGCACTCAGGGGAACAAGGGCATATACAAAATCCTCAAAACCCCACATCTCGTTATAGTACTTGTTCTTGTCCTCCATAAGGGGATACATGTTGAACAGCTTTTCAAGTTCCTTCTGATAGACCGGGGCCAATTTCTGCACATCCTCTTCTTCCGGGAAATGAATTCCAAGGCGGTTTACGGATGAACGCGGAATTGAATAGGTGTCGCAAAGAAATTCCCTGTCCATGTAGGTCGTATACATGCCGAATACGGAAGAATCCCTGAAGATGCCGCCGATGACAACAGGCACCGTATTTGTGTAACCGTCAACCGTCTTCATGAGGAGAGTAATGGAATCCCCCACATTGGCTCCAAGCTTTTCTGCTATTGGCTCGGAAACAAGAATTCCGTTGGTTCCCTTAAGGTTCTGCCAGGAACCTGACACCATGTTAAAGTGGGAAAACAGTTTTTCTTCCTGCTCAAAATCCACACCCTTGATTATTTTCTGGCGGGCAGTGATTCCCTCAAAGATCAGGGCAGAATTTTCAGAGGCATCATAATCATAGCGCTTTGCATAGACACACTGGGACGGAAAAACGGTCTTAAGCTTTTCTATGGTCTCGTCGTAATCAAAACCGCCAAGTCCACCCCATCTTGCCCCATGAAACTGAAAGTCACCGGCATAATAAATCTTTGCCTTGGAAGTAAGGGCTCCAAGCATTCCGTCAACGAGAAAAAGAAAGAAGATTGAAACACCGACTCCCACCGCACAAACCAGGAAAAGGGAAAAATACTGCCTCCACCTCATGAGGAGAGAACGAATGGAAATCTTGGTGTAGTTCATCAGACTGCCCCCTGCATTGCCTGAACCGGATTAACTGACAGGGCAGTCTTTACAGGATAGATCCACCCCAGAAGTCCAAGGAACATGGCAAATACCATGGACTTGAATATTCTCATGGCAGAAGTATGAACGATAAGAACATCCTCGCCAAAAAGCTGGACAAGGAAGGAATTGTTGAATTCAATGTTTGCACCTGTCAAAAGGTTTGCACCGATGATGCCCAGAATGCATCCGATGACACCGGCTGTAATTGTCAGGGCAAATGTTTCTATCATGCACTGAAGTGAAACATAGGCACGGGAAGCTCCCTGGGCACGCAAGGTACCGATTTCCTGGGTGCGGCTGAGAACATTTACAACAAGGGTGTTATTAATGATGATGAAACCTGCTGCAAGGATTACAAGGACGCCAACATTAAAGATAAGGCGGATAAGGTAAAGGTACATGGAAACACCGCCTGCACTGTCACGCCAGCCTACAGCCTTTACAGGCCATGACTTTTTCCTAAAGTCGCGGTTCATGCGGCTGATTTCCCTCTTCAATTTTGAGCCTTCACCAAAACATCCAACGACAAAATTCCACGAGGTGCTTTCAAAGCCATCATCAGCCTTAGCCTCAGGAGTGGACCTGAGCACTTCCTCATCGGAAAAATCCTCATAGACGGCAGTAAAGTCTTCCGCATCGTCAAACATTTCAAGGTCAAGGTTTTCATCCGTAAACATGTCGATGTAGTTTGCATCAATGTCAACAGGATCTGCAGAAGCCTCGCTCATGTTCATGAGGGCACGAACAGTCACTGCATCAACAAGAACAATGCGGTCAAGGGTTACGTTCTCAACGGGATAATTATAGATTGCAGTAAGGCGGGCTGCCCTGATCCTGAAGATTGGACCGTCAACAACGGTAAACTGCACCGTGTCACCAACGTGAACACCCATTCTTTCTGCCGTCTTAACAGGAAGCATGACTCCACGTTCTTCACTTGCAAAGGGAACTCCCTCAACTATATCAATGGAAGACATTGTCTTAACATAGTCTTCCCCCTGGATTCCAAACAGGAAGGCAGGCTCACGGAATGAACCGTATTCCATCACTGCACGCCCCGAAACCTGGCTGACTTCCTGCACGACGCAATCCTTTGACTTAAGGTAATCAAGGATGTCGCCATAGGGAACCACATTGTTAATGGTCGTAAGGTCACCAGTAACAGGCGTTTCATCACCAAAAAGACTTATGGGCTTGTCGCTGTCGGCACGAATCACAAAGTCCCCGGTAAAGCTCCTGGAAAAAACCTTCTCGATTCCGTTTTCCGTGCTGTCAAAAATCGAATTGATAATGCACATGAGCATGACAGCAAATGAAATGAAGAGCACGATAACAAGAGAACTTTTTCTCGATGTAATATTCTTGATTGCCAGACGAAACAACATACACCCTATTTTAATGCAAAATGGGGAAAAAACACAAGGAACCTGTGCCTTCTCCCCATAATTTTGTATAGAAAGCTAAATCTGATTCAAGGCAGATACAATGGCGTCGATACCGGCACGTCCTACGCTTGTAGACTTTCCAACGCCCCAGTACTCGTTGCCGTCTTCGCATGTAAGCTGAACATAGGCAACTGCACTCGTGTTTGTTCCGGTGCCGACGCTGTGTTCATGGAAGGCAGTTACGCTGAACTTAGGAGCCGGAGTTGCACCAAGGGCAGAAGCAAAGGCATCAAGAGGACCGTTACCTTTTTCGCCGATGATGAACTGCTGGCCCTTCCATGTTACGACACCGCGGCACAAAGTTGTCTCAAGGTTTTCCTCGGCCTTCTTTGATTCCACATGGGTTTCCGACAGGTCAAGAATCTGGATGTTATCCTTCTTTCCAAACCACTGCCTTTCAAAGATCTCGTAAATTTCCTTAGTCTGGAGCTCGCGCTGTGCTTCATCAGCAGCCTTCTGAACAACCTTTCCGAGGGCCGGATGCATGGCTTTTGGCAGGGTAAGGCCATAGTCGTTTTCGAGAATGTATGCTGCCCCTCCCTTTCCAGACTGGCTGTTGATGCGGATGATTCCCTCATACTGGCGACCAATGTCATGGGGATCAATGTAAAGGTAAGGAACATCCCAAAGTGCATTTTTGTCCATCTTGGTGCGGGCAGCCATCCCCTTACGGATTGCATCCTGATGGCTTCCTGAGAATGCAGTGAATACCAGTTCCCCAACATAAGGTGTGCGTGGGAAGATTTCCATTCCCGTGTATTCAGTGTAGCGCTCGCCAATGGTCTGAATGTCGCGGAAGTCCAGTTCCGGGTCGATTCCCTGGGCAAACATGTTGAGGGCAACGTTTACAATGTCCAGGTTTCCTGTGCGTTCGCCGTTTCCAAAAAGGCATCCCTCTGTTCTGTCGGCACCGGCAAGAAGTGCAAGTTCAGCTGAAGCAACGCCGGTTCCGCGGTCATTGTGACAGTGTGTGGAAATGATTACGGCCTCGCGGTCGCTGATGTGGTCTGCAAAATATTCAATGGCGTCGGCATATACGTTTGGAGTGTAGCATTCTACAGTTGTCGGAAGGTTGAAGATGATCTTGTTGTCCTTTGTTGCACCCCATTCCTTCATGACTGCATCGCAGACTTCAACGGCATAGTCGATTTCCGTGTGGCTGAAGCTTTCCGGTGAATACTCGATGCGGATCTTTTTGCGTTCTTCTTCCGTAAGGCATGACTTGATGCACTTGATTCCGTCAATGGCAATTTTCTTGATTTCTTCCTTTGACTTGTTGAATGTGTACTTTCTCTGGGCAGGACTTGTTGAGTTGTAAAGATGGAAAATTACATTCGGGGCACCCTTAATGGCTTCCATGGTTTTCTTTACGAGGGCTTCACGGGCCTGGCACAAAACCTGAACCGTTACGTCAGATGGAATGCGGTTTTCTTCAATAAGACGGCGCATGAATTCATATTCAGTGTCGCTGGCAGAAGGGAATCCCACTTCGATTTCCTTGAAGCCGACTTTTACAAGAAGGTCAAAAAATGCAAGCTTTGTATCAACCCCCATTGGATTCACAAGTGCCTGGTTTCCATCCCTAAGGTCAACGGAACACCAGACAGGGGCCTTTGTAATTTTATTGGAAGGCCATCTGCGGCTCTTCATTTCGATGTCACCTACACGGCCATACTTTCCGTTTGGATTCATTACGCTCATTTTTTTCCTAGCTCCTTATAAAAAAAGACCTGCCGCCATAAAGCAACAGGTCTGTAATTAGCAAAACAATATACAGCAACTTGCTACCTTGCGGCATTTCCATGAGAATCTAACAATAGTAGAAGTAGTGCTGTGAATTTCATGATGATAATTTATATCTAATGCCCGTAAAAGTCAAGGAAAGATTTTGGGCATCTTAAAAAATTGCAATCTCCAGTCACTCCATCATGATAACCTAGAATTCAGGATGATTTTTCGACAAATGCAGATTATAATCTATTGCATGTACGTACTTGTAATAAAGCAATTGGTCATAATGCTTCTGATAGCAATCTCGGGATTTGCAGTCACAAAAAAATTCAAATTCGGAAAAACGGAGCAGCGGTTCATAAGCCAGATCCTCCTCCTGTATGTGAATCCCTGCCTCATAATCAACAACTTCAACATCAAGTTTGACGAATCCAAATTCCACGGATTCATCGTCGCCCTTGTTCTTGCCCTGGCTGCCCACCTGGTAATGATGGCTGCCGCCGTAATCATTTACCGCCCAAAAAGGGAACAGGCACTTTGCGGCCTGAACAGGCTTGCCAGCGTCTTTACAAACTGCGGCTTCATCGGCATTCCACTGATAAACGGAGTCCTTGGAAACGAGGGCGTATTCTACCTGCTGGCATTCATCGTGGTGTCAACCGTCTTCATCTGGGTCTTCGGAACAATGATGATGGGCGAAAAAATCGATGCAGGAAAAATACTGACCAATCCAAACGTCATCTGCATAGTGGCAGGCCTTGTCATATTCCGCCTGAGCATACCGATTCCCGAAGTGATTTCAAAATCCATTGTTTTCATCGGCAACATGAACACTCCCATGGCAATGATTCTCCTGGGAATGCTCTTTGCAAACTTCTCAAGCTCCAGCAGAAAAAGCTACGCACTTCCTGCCATCAGGCTGTGCATCGTACGCCATGTAATAATGGGCATCCTGATGCTATGCCTGCTTAAAGTTGCACTCATGGTGATTCCAGATTCCGAAAGCCTTGCAAGGAACACCATCTGCATGGTTACCTACATCGCCTGCCTTTGCCCGGTTGGAATGAGCATATCAAGCTTTGCAGTTCTCTTTGGAAAGGACGAATCCTACGGAGCCCTTCTGTGCCTTGCATCAAGCCTTGTCTGCGTAGTGACGCTTCCGCTAAGCGTGGCCATTGCAGGATCAATCCTGTAAAAGGCCGTACTACTTCCTCAGGTTCTTGAAAAGCTTGTCCAGGTTCGTCTCAAAGTCATCGGTTGCAGCACGCAGCTTCTTCAGGAATCCGTCGCCATCCAATGTTCCAAGGACAGCATTCTTTTCCTCCTGGTTCCTGTAGGTAACGGAACGGAAGAAATCGGTGTAATCCTTTTCGCGGACTGCAATGGAAGATTCCAGCATGTTCATGGAAACAAATGCAACGTCATTCAAAAGCTTTTCGTAGTCAGTTTCAGTAAAGTCAAGGATCTTCTTTGAATACAGTTTTTCCAGGATGTACAGGGCATAACGAGCCTTGTATTCGATATAGTTTTCCTCGCACCGGTCGTAAAAGTCATGGACCTGGCTCCATTCCTCAATGCCGTGACCCTTCACAAGTTCAAAAAGTTCCTCAACCTTCTTTCTTGGAATTACCTGTCCGCCGCAGTTTTCCCATTCAGTATACAAAGGCTTCTTTTCAAGTTCCTCAACGTCATCAAAAGTCAGGCTTTCCTTGTTATGCTCAAAAACATAGGCCATGAGGGATTCAATGCAAAAATACTTGAGGACACGGCGATATTCCTTGTAGCTTTGGGCAGGCTTGTAGATCAGTGCACCATACTTCTTCTGGCACTGTTCATCAACCAGAATGAACTTTGACGTAGAATTCTGATGAAGGTAATCCTTTGCGATGTAATACAGTTCTTCCTTTGTGGTTGCTGAATTGGATTTTCTCCTGCATTCTTCCAGCAGCTCCGGCTTGGGATTGTACTGGGTGCAGCGGTCTATCTCATCCTTGGTAAGCCTAAGGTATGATGATGTCAGGTGAATCAGGCGGTCAATGGAAGTGATGATTTCCTGGACCGTATCTGGGGCAAGGGGATTTGTCTCAATATGCTGAACCTTGACAAGCCTCTTGTCACGAGCCGAAAACTTGTACTTGTTGCGCACGATGGCAAACATGTTGTACAGGAACCAGTAGGCAGGAATGATGTGCACGGTTCCATCCTTTGGACACGGAGCAATGAGGGAGAATGGATATGTAACGTTAAGTTCGTTGTTATAGCTTCCCTTTGCAGCAAGAACAAATGAAGCAAACTTTGAATCAAACTTGAAGTCGGAGCAAAGGCCCGGCCAGAATCCACGACCAGCAACCATTTCGCAGTCAGGACTTCGTGAGTTGTGGTTGGACCCGATTGTTGCGGCACTGGCAATGTTTGACTGCCCCATGATTGTGGACGCAATGAGGAATGAGGAATTGTGATGCTGCTCGTGGAACGGAAAGATGAGGTTATTCAAAAGCTCACAGCATGAAACAGTGGAATTGTCTCCAAGGATTGAATTCAGGAGCCTTGCACCGTACTTAAGCTGGCAGTTTCTTCCGATTATGAAGCGGACTGCAACGGCCTGGTAAAAAACCTTGCTTCCGTATCCGAGGATTCCATTTACAAGTTCAACGCCTTCACCAATCTGGCTTGGCTCCTTTTCCGAAGAAAGAACCGTAATGTTCTTAAGCTTAAGGGCACCCTTGATGTAGGCACCTGGATAGACCCTTACATCCTTAAGGAGAAGGGAATTCTTTATTACAACGTCATCCTCAATGATGCCAAACTTGTCGCATTTTTTGGAATGGCCATGTTCCGTCAGTTCAACAAAACGGTCCATAAGCTGGCTGTCTTCCCTGTAGCGCGACCAAAGGTATGCATCAGCCGGAATCATGTCCTTGAATGGAAGAACTGCGCGGTTTTCGTTTTCATTGCCAACACCGATCCAGATTCTTGAAGATTCATCCTCCCCTTCCATGAGAAGGCCTTCACCAAATTTCGAATGGTATGTGCATGACATTTCCTGAATGTTAAAGAGAATGACCCTGTTGCCAAGGCGGTAGTTCTTAAGCTGGCGGACATTCTTTATGGCGCAGTCGTCACCAACAACAACATCCTCAAGGGTTGAAAAATATATTCCTGTGGAAAGGGAAAGGTCGTGATATGAAATCACATTGTCCCCGAGCCTTCCAATTACGATGAATCCCGAGAAAGTGCACTTGCTTATGAAACGCGGGTCAAAACCATCAGGCTCATTGCTTACATAGACTGAATTCCAGTCGTCACAATTGTTCCCGTTTTTTTCAAGAACCGCAATTTCATCCTGAGTCAAATGTCTCTTTCCCTCAATGACGGAAGCGTCAAGGGGAACTTTTTTCTGTTCATAATCCTTTCTGGACATTACCTTAAGCATTCTTCCATTTTATAGGAGAAAAGACATAATTGCAAACAGGTGGCCATTCAAAATCATCCGCTTTTCTGATAGACTTTCCTGCATGTTCAATTCCCTCAGAAAACGCATTCTGTCAATTCTTTCAATTCTCACCCTAACGGCCCTTGCTTTTGGCCAGACGGACATGGACTATTCAAGCCTGAAGCTATATTCATCAAGCCTTGAAAACGGAATGGAAATTTTCACCGTTCCAGACAGGTCAAATGCATGCGCAAGCATCTTCATGGTCTTCAGAAACGGATTCAGGGACCAGACGAGGGAAACCCAGGGAATCTTCGAGCTTTACGCAGAACTTCTCAACACTTCAATTCCCCAGGAATACAGGAGCCTTTTCAGGATAGGCGGATTCAAGGCCCAGATGAACCAGGACTGCCTTATGGTGCAGGCTGACATTCCACCGGAAAAACTGGGAATTTTCTTTTCCGGCCTGTGCAGGATTTTCTCAAGCCCTGAATATTCCGATTCCGACATGAACCGGGCAATCTCAAGGTTTAGGGAAGGCTCAAGGGAATACGAGGGGGCCCCGGCAGGATTCATAAACCGCACGATAGACAGCATACTTTTTTCTGAAGAACCATGGAAATCCCGGAACACGGTTCCGCCCTCGGCCTATGAAAAGCGCAGTGCCGGCGAGATGAGGCAGATTGTCTACAGCATAAGCCGCCGTTGGTTTGGCCCGGAAAACTGCAGCCTCTTTATTTCCGGCAATATAAGCCCCCGGGAAGTTGAAGATGATGCAGCCCGGTTCTTTTCTTCATGGCGAAAGGAAAAACAGCCGGACAGTCCAACGCCAGTCCAAAAGCTTCCCAAGGCAGAAAACCGTAAATTCGTCCTTGCATCAAGCCAGTTTTCCCAGGACTTTACCCAGATGGCACTTTACTTTGACGGACTTGAACGAAGGGAATGCGACATGGTTTCCATGGTTCTTGCAAAGCCACAGTCGGATCTTAAATCAAGGCTCATCCAGGATCCACTCCTTTCCATCCGCAGCCAGGAATATGCAAACGTGCAGAGCGTAGGTTCAAAATCGGAAAGCCATCTTGTAATCCAGTCCCTGATGGAAAAACCCTTTTCCTTTGGAAACAGATCACTCACCTTCGACATGGATTCAGCAGAAGAAAGCCCTGCAGCCCAGGCAGAAAAATTCATTACCGTTGCAATAAGGAATTCATTCATTTCCAGAAACGACCTGATAATGGCACAGGAAGAAAGCATAATGGAATACAGGAAGCTATGTTCCTGCGGCAAATACATAACCCGGGCAATGGCAGAATACAGGCCCTACGCATCCTTTGACACCCTTCCCCAGTTCTACAGGAATTTTCAGGACAACTTCTATGGAATCAGGGCGGCATCGGAAATCACCATGAACAAAAAGATTTCATCCTGCGAACCCTATGTATTCGTCATGATGAACAGGGAATCCTACGACAGGGAAAGGGAATCCTTTGAAAAGGCAGGCTACACCCTCGTAACCGAAGCCGATGAAAAATGGTATGAAAAGTGGCCTGAACCAGAACTGGAAAAGCCCCAGGAAACCGTGGAGGAATCCGCCTTGACGGAAGGCCCCCTGTTCCGGCCGGATCCTGCAGAATGGTACTATGCCTCAACCCTCAGGAACACAAGAAGCGGCGTCCTTTCCAACGGAATCCCATTCACCCTGCGCCAGAACAAGGGAACCCAAACCGTGGCCCTTTCCATTGCAATTCAGGGTGGAATGTTCTCAAGCCCCGCAACGGAAAAGAACCTCCGTTCCATACTGGTTCAGGCAGCGGCAAAAAATTCCGGAATTGCGGGAATTGAATACGAAACAAGGGAAACCCATTCAACCATAAGCTTCAGCCTGTTCAAGGAAGATGCAGAAAAATCCCTGCGCAGGTTCACGGACGCCCTGATTCTTGGGGAAATCACGCCGGTTAAGGCCGACAGGCTTTTTGCAGAAGAAAACTACAATGCCCTCATAAAGCAGGCAGACCTTGGCTGGCAGATGAAGTCAAACGTATTCGCCTATCTTTACAGGAACACTCCCCTGCGCCCATATTTCATCATCGACGACGGCAAGTCAAATTCCGCTTCATACCAAAGCCTCCTGACGGGATACACCGACCTTCTGGATGCATCCCTTTATTCAATAGTAGTTGTGGGGGACATTGACGAAAAAGCTGCAAGGCAGTACCTGGAAAATTCCTTCGGCATGCTTAAGAACCACAGCCAGCGAAAGGAACCCCAGGTTCTTCCACGTCCGGAATTCAAGAACAGGGAACGCAACATACAGCTAAGGCATCTTTTCAAGACGGACATGAGTGCAGACCTTGCACCAAAGGAATCCCCAATCCTCGTGCCCACAAAGGAATTCTTTGACCCGGTACAGATTTACTTCAGGTCTCCCGATGAAGAAAGGCAGATCGACCTGTTCAACGCACTTCTCCTGGAACTAAAGTCGCGCATGCAGGAAATCACCGGAGAATCAAGCCCATGCACATGGACTGCAGCCGACACAAACTTTCCGGTGGGAATAATCCAGGGCAACAGGATCAAAAAGGCATCAGTATTCCTAAAGGCCTATTCAACGGCAAGAAGTCAGCTCATTGCCCAACTCAAGGATGAAGAACATGGGGAATCAGCTGCCGAAACCATAAGGGAAGCAGCCCAGATAGAAATGATGAAGAAAACCCAGTCAAACCTTGAATGCGCAAAACTCATTCAAGCGGGAAATGTACGTGGAAAACCCCTTTCCTACATTGAAAGCTATCTTTACACATCCAAGGCAAGCCCGGAAGAATTCCTCCAGGTCCTTGAAAAAAACATTCCCCCGGAGCCCCTCATGAAAGTCTATTCCGTGGACGGAAAAAAATAAAAGGCACCCAAACCGGATGCCTTTCAGCACAAGGAGTGCGCCAATGCCCTCCCGGGCAGGTTTTACTCTGCCATGTAGTCAACCAGGGTAGTCACCTGAATTCCTTCAAGAACCTTCCTGTAATTGAGGAAAGGAAGACCGATTACGCCAAAAACATCCGTAACAACAGCACCACCTTGTGCCATGAGCTTTACGGCAGCGCCAAGGGTTCCGCCGGTGGCAATAAGGTCGTCGATGAGAAGAATGTTCTTTCCCTTTTCCACATCAGCCGTATGAACCTCAATCTCTGCTGAACCATATTCAAGGTCGTACTTCTGGGTGTAGGTTTTTGCAGGAAGCTTTCCCTTCTTTCTTATGAGGATCAGGGGAATGCCCATGCGCTCGGCAAAGCAGGATGCAAAGATGAATCCGCGGCTTTCAATGCCTGCAACTGCATCAATTTTCCTGTCCCTGTAGATTTCAACCATGCGGTCAATGGTGTACTTGAATTCTTCGGGATGACGAAGGATGCCGGTAATATCATAAAAGAGCACTCCCTTCTTTGGAAAATCAGGAACACGTCCAATAACCTTATCCAGTGCATCAAAATCTTTCTTTTCCATTTTTCATTCCTCCTTGGGCCGGGATTAAAAGCCTGATCTATTTTTCAACCTTAACGTCCTTTCTGGACATCTCAATTCTCTTGCAGCGCACATCCTCAAGATAGGCCTTCATTTCATCAGCCTTGTCGTCGAGAATGTATTCCTTGAGGGTCGCCAATGACTTTTCGAATTTTTCTATATGACCCACAAGTTCCTTCTTGTTAGCAAGAAAAAGTTCCGTCCACAATGGGGCGTTGATCATGGCAATGCGTGTAAGATCCTCAAAGCTTCCGCCACCAAACTGGGTTACCCTGGCATCTTCCGCGCTGTTTACGAGAGCGCTTGCAATAACGTGGCAAAGCTGGGATGTAAAGGCAATCTTATGGTCATGGATGCGTCCGTCAGTCTCAACAATCTGGGTAAATCCCATTTCGGTTATGAGCCTCTTGAACAGCTCCACATTATCTGCCCTGTTTGACTGCAGCGGCATGATGATGTAATTATGGTTCTTGAAGAAGGCGGCATTGCTTGCAGCATAACCTTCCTTTTCTCCGCCCGCCATAGGGTGTCCCGGAATAAAGTCATACCTGTCGGATTCAATCTCCCCAATGCGGTCGAATATTTCAGCCTTTACGCCGTTAATGTCCGTGACAATGGACCCCTGCTTGAATGCGCCCTTGTGAGCAGCAAGAAAGTCAACGGTCATGTGGGGATAAAAGCATACGAACACAAAATCACAGAGACATAGCATCTGGTCAACATTGTCCAGCGTAAAGAATTCATCGATTACGTGCTGGCTTTTGGCAAGTTCCAGGGCAGCCGTGTTCCTTGTGGAAGCATAGATCTTCCCGGAGGAACCTCCCGTGCACAGAATGTTTTCGCGAATGGATTTTGCAATGGACCCGCCCATAAGGCCAAGACCTACCACACCGTATGTAAGTTCATTAAGCTTTTTCATAAACAGATTTCCTAAAGGGTCTTGCCTTCAACGGCGGCATACCTTGAAAGCTTTTCCATAAGTTCCCCGAACATGGCTGGATTAAGCTGCTGTGAGGCATCGCTCCATGCCTTGTCCGGATTGCAGTGCACCTCGATTTCAAGACCGTCGCAACCTGCTGCAACAGAAGCACATGCAAGGGTTCCAACCATCCAGCGGATTCCGCATGCATGGCTCGGGTCAAGGACAACCGGAAGATGGCTCACCTTGTGAAGGTATGGAACGGCACTTACATCAAGGCAGTTTCTCGTGTAACCGTCATAAGTTCGGATTCCCCTTTCACAAAGAATGACCTTATCGTTTCCGTTGGCCATGATGTATTCGGCGGACATGAGCAGTTCCTGGATGGTACCTGAAAGTCCCCTCTTTAAGAGAACAGGCTTACCGAATTTTCCAAGTTCCTTAAGCAGGTCAAAGTTCTGGAAGTTTCTTGCCCCAACCTGGATGATGTCAACGTTTTCAAAATTATCTATTTCGCTGACGGCCATAAGTTCAGTGCAGACAGGAAGCCCAGTCTCCTTCTTTGCAAGCTCCAGAAGACGGATGCCTTCCTTACCCATGCCCTGAAAGCTGTATGGAGAAGTGCGCGGCTTGTATGCACCTCCCCTCAGGATTCTTGCCCCAAGCTTTTTAACGGCACGTGCGGCTTCAAGAATCTGTTCCTCGCCTTCAACGGAACAAGGACCCGCAATTACAGGCACGCTCCTGCCGTCACCTATGAGGCAGGAGTCAACGCCCTTCTGACCGGCCCCAATCTCGATTACAGTGTTCTCAGGATGGAATTCACGGCTAGCCATCTTGTAAGGGGCGGAAACACGCTCCGCCGACTCAACGATTTCATTGGTCAAAAAATCACGGGCATCAATCTTGGAAGTGTCGCCAAGGACGCCAATAACGGTTTTCTCAACGCCATTTACGACAGAAACATCAAGCCCCCTGTCCTTGATCCCCTTGATGAATTCCTCAACCTTGCCATTACCAATTCCATTCTTAAGAACAACAATCATAAGTTACTCTCCCAAAGCGTTTTTAAGGTCTTCTATAATATCATTTACGTTTTCAACTCCGCAAGAGAAGCGCACCATGTCAGGGCTTACACCGCATGCAACCAGTTCCTTGTCGGAAAGCTGACGGTGAGTTGCACTTGCAGGATGGAGGCAGCATGTACGGCTGTCGGCAACGTGGGTTGCAATCATGGCGATCTTAAGCTTGCCCATGAATTCCTCGGCTGCAGCCCTTCCGCCCTTTACGCCAAAACTGATTACCCCACATGTACCCTTTGGCATGTACTTCTTTGCAAGGTCGTAGTACCTGTCACCTTCAAGGCCAGGATACTTAACCCACTCAACCTTAGGATGCCCCTTGAGGAACTTGGCAACTGCCAGGGCGTTGGAAATATGGCGTTCAACCCTCATTGGAAGGGATTCAAGGCCAAGGTTCAGGAAGTATGCATTCATTGGAGACTGAACGCATCCAAAGTCCCTCATGAGCTGTGCCGTACACTTTGTAATGAATGCACCAGCATTGCCAAATTTCTCGGCATAGGTGATTCCGTGATAGCTGTCATCCGGAGTGCAAAGTCCCGGGAACTTTTCCTTATGGGCCATCCAGTCGAATTTTCCGCTGTCAACAACGCAACCGCCAACGGCAGCATCGTGACCGTCCATGTACTTTGTTGTCGAATGGGTAACGATGTCAGCCCCCCATTCAAAGGGACGGCAGTTTACAGGAGTTGCAAAGGTATTGTCTACAACAAGGGGAACACCATGGGCATGAGCCGCCCTGGAGAATTTTTCAAAGTCAAAGACAACGAGGGAAGGATTTGCAATGGTTTCCCCAAAGACAGCCTTGGTGTTAGGCTTGAATGCTGCATCAAGTTCCTCTGGAGTGCAGTCAGGATCAACAAAGGTAAAGTCAATTCCCATCTTGCGCATGGTCACATTGAACAGGTTAAAGGTTCCACCGTAGATGGAAGAAGAAGCTACAACATGGTCACCTGCATTTGCAAGGTTAAAGATGGCAAAAAGGTTTGCAGCCTGTCCGGAAGAAGTAAGCATTGCAGCAGTTCCACCTTCCAGGGCCGCAATCTTTGCAGCAACATAATCGTTGGTAGGATTCTGAAGCCTTGTATAGAAATATCCCTCGGCCTCCAGGTCAAAGAGCTTTCCCATTTCCGCACTGGAATCATATTTAAATGTGGTGCTCTGGATGATTGGAATCATCCTTGGTTCGCCGTTCTTAGGTTCATAACCTGCATGAATGCATTTAGTCTCAATTTCTGCCATTTTTTTCCTCTCGTAAATTTCTCAATTGGTCCCTTACGGCTAAAAACAAGCCTGGAATCGTGTTCAATAATCTAGCACAATTTCCATGCCGAAAGTATTAATTTTTCCTTATGCCCAGTTATAGATAAAAACTATAACACAGGCAGGCAAACTCACGCAACAGCAAATTCAACCGTAAGCTCGGGAAGATTTATTTTAGAAACCCTGACGGTAACCGCCTGGTTAAGGTCGATTCCCCCCGGAACATCAAGATAGGTCTCAAGGGCAAGGGACGGAATGCTAAACTGGGGCAGCTTGCCTTCCATGACCGACACGCAGACTGCTTCCCCACGCCATTCAGGATTCTGCAAAAGGTAAACCAAAGTCCAGTGCAGGTTGCTGTTGCGCTCGGCTTTCTTTGCTGCCATGGCACCTGCATCACCTTCGGAAATCCTCATGAGCATGGTGTCCTTATCCAAGAGTTTTCTGCCGTCAATAAAGGCCCTCAGCTGCTGGTGTGCAATCAGGTCGCTGTAACGGCGCAGGGGACTTGTAACCTGGCTGTACATGTTGATTCCAAGTCCGCAATGCATTCCCGGAGTAACCCCCACAGAACGCTTCCTCATACAGCGCCTAAGGCGGAACTGGCCTGCAAGACCTTCCGGAATTTCATCAGGAATCTGAGGTTCCTCCTGGCTTACAAAAGGAAATGGAATGCTGTTCTTAAAGGCAAATTTTGCAGCACCTTCACCGGCCAGAAGCATCATCTCGCGCACCATGGCGGAACTCTTCTGGTGAACCACAGGCTCAATGAAAACCTTCTTTGTCTCAGGATCCACATTCACGTGAACCTCCGGCATGTCGATCATGACCGCACCGGACTTAATTCTTCGGGCAACATTTCTTTCCGCAATTTCAAAGAGAACCTTAAGTTCCGGTGAATCCATAAGTTCGTCAGCCTTTTCGTAGGTAAGCCTCCTGACGTCGACCACAGTCTTGAAAACGCTGCAGTCTTCAATGTTACCGTCTGCATCAAGAAGAATCCTGAAGGAGAGGGCACGGCTTTTTTCCTTAAGTCCAAGGGCATAATCTTCAAGACAGTCCTCACAAAGCATGCGGGCAGCACCTTCCGGAATATAAAGGGTGGCACCACGCCCCCTTGCATTCCTGTCTATGGAACAGTCGGGATCAACGGTGCTTGCAGGATCCGCAATGTGAACCCAAAGATACTTGCCGTCAAAGGCAACGGCGTCATCCGGGTCGGTGGACCAGGCATTGTCTATGGCATAGGAAACACCCTCAACCACAAGGCGCTCCTCATCGGGAGGAGAAGAAAGACCTTCAGTGGCAGACTTTGTAGAAAGCCCCCAGCGCAGGGGGTATGGATTACGTGTAATTTCCCAGATTCCCGTATCAAGAAGAACCTTATGGGCATTTTCCGGCGTTTCCTTAAATCCCGCGTCGTGCATGGTGCGGCTCTTGTCCGTCTTGCCAAGTGCCAGGGATTCAACATCGTTCATGAATTTATAGTCTTCCGGCAGAAGGGCCTTATTCTTAAGTCGCCCAATGAATTCCGCTCTGACCTGGGCTTCCTTACCCTTCTCGTCCGCCTTCTTCACCATGGCATCGATTTCTTCCTGATGGCGCAGAGAAAAGACAATCCTTCCGTCCATCTGATCCTTGAGTGACTGGCAGAAGAACACCGTATTCTTGAGGGCGCAAAAAAGTCCCCAGGCCTTGTCGGCAGGAAATTCACCATAAAAAAGGGAAGCAAGTTCCTCAAGGGAATAGGATCCACCAACAGCCCCGGCGGCCCCACCATCGCCTGCGGAATCATCTTCCTCCAGGGACAAAAGCTCATGGCATTCCCTTATCTTCAGGAAAAGGTCGTTGGTCTGCTCAAGATTGTAAATGTCATCGGCACTAGGGCAGCTGGAATCCGCAAAATCAAGGGCCGCCTCAAGGGAAGAAACCGGCCCTTCATGAAGGAGAACAAAATCCTTTGCCCTGACGCTCTGCTCGGAATAGACGGCCTTCTTAGCCCCCGATGCAGGTGCAGACCTGAACCTAATGTTGAATTTGCCGTTATCCAGGACGGAAACAACGACAGCGCATGTATTTTTATATGTGACTATTGATTTTTCCTTGATCATAGCCTTGATTCTACAGGTAAAAAAACAAAATTACAATGTGAAGGGCAAAAAGGCGGCAGAAATCAGGAAATTTCGCGGCAAAAAAAAACAACAACTTAAAAAAAACAGCAGATAAAAAAAGGGGCTCCAGAGCATAAGAGCTGTGGAACCCCCTGAACCTCAAAACAAAGCCCTCAGGCAGTGTTTCTGAAAATTCGGTAGCTTATTCGAAACAAGAATTAGCCGTTGATTTCTGAACCAATCTTAACCTTGTAACCAACATCGCCTGTGATAGCATTCTTGAGCCAAGGAGCAGAGATCTTGTCCTTTTCACAGATGTTGAGTTCGTTAGAGAGGTTTTCTGGATCCTTAACAAAGAACTTGCACCTTTCCATTGCTGGAGCGAAGTTAACTGTTTCGCCGATCTTGAAATCACCCTTTGAAGATGCGAGAACACGAGCAACAATCTGCTGGTTCTTAGAAGCAAGGAAGAGGTGTGTTTCTGCACCGAGTGGTTCCTTGTTTGAAATCTTCATCTGCATGTTGTTTTCTGCAGCTGGTGCTTCTGTGTATGTAAGATCTTCAGGACGGATACCGAAGTAAACTTCCTTTCCTACATAATCAGCGAGGTACTTCTGCTGTTCTGCTGTTGGAACGAGTTCGAATGTTCCTTCATCAGCAACAATAGCGTCACCCTTCTTCTTGATTGATACAGTCATAAAGTTCATTGGTGGTGTACCGATGAAGCCTGCAACAAACTTGTTGATTGGGTGGTTGTAGAGGTAGAGAGGTTCACCGATCTGCTGAACGTGTCCGTCCTTCATAACAACGATCTTTGTACCCATTGTCATAGCTTCGATCTGGTCGTGTGTAACGTAGATCATTGTAGCGCCGAGTCTCTGGTGCAAAGCTGCGATTTCACCACGCATTGTAACGCGGAGTTTAGCATCGAGGTTAGAAAGTGGTTCGTCGAAAAGGAATACCTTTGGGTTACGAACGATAGCACGACCAACAGCAACACGCTGTCTCTGTCCACCGGAAAGTGCCTTTGGCTTGCGGTCCAGGTAGATTTCGAGTCCAAGGCTCTTAGCTGCTTCATCAACACGGCGAGCGATTTCAGCCTTGTCCATCTTGCGGATCTTAAGACCGAATGCCATGTTATCGTATACTGTCATGTGTGGGTAGAGAGCGTAGTTCTGGAAAACCATGGCAATGTTACGATCCTTTGGAGCAACATCGTTCATGAGTTCGCCATCAATAAGAAGCTCACCTTCAGAAATTTCTTCCAAACCAGCAACCATACGGAGTGTTGTTGATTTACCACAACCAGACGGACCTACGAATACACAGAAGTCCTTGTCATCAATTACGATATTAGCATTTTCAACAGCCTGAACACCGCCGTCATAAATCTTGCCAATACCTCTAAGTTCTACCTTTGCCATTTTTGGCCTCCTAAATAGGGTTTATATTATACGAATCATTATAAATTCAAAAAATCCATAAGTCAAACGAATTCCTAAAGAATTTGCAAACTTTTGCCGAATTCCAGAAGTTCAGTTTTCTTCTATACAATATGGCCGTTCCCCCAAGTCCCAGCAGGCTGTGCCTTGGGGTCGCAGTATTCCGGGTTCCGGCCTTCGCCTCCATTGTTTGCTCAGGCGGCTCCACCACCAGAGCAAACAACGCCTCCGGCGCCCTCCATGTTGCTAACGGAACCCATGGCACACAAAAGCCCTATGTTATATTGGATTCCAGTTATAGATAATTTCATCCGGGTGCAGGTGATTTTTTTGATTGACTTTTGGTATGATTCGTATAACATTATAGGTATGTGAAACCCGTTATTTAAAGGGAGGACAAAATCATGAAGCTTGTAGGATTATTGAAGGGCAAAGTGGAAAAAGCCGAGACCATGGAAGAAAAGAAGGAACTCATAAAGGAAG
>JAKSLY010000019.1 GCA_024400955.1 Treponema sp. | reverse complement strand
CTTGAATCCAGAAGCATTCCCTTGTAGAACTGGATGATGTTTGAGATTTTTGCCAATGCCTGAACTGCAACTTCTGAGCGAACACCTGCTGTTGGCATATCCTTTTCTGCAAAAATAAGAGGGAAACTTGTATCGCGGATAAGCACTATTACGATTGATGCGGCATTATCAATAAGGCTGTAGCCTTTTCCTGTAAAGAAGCCTGAAATTTTTTTGAAGAAAGCCTTTACAGCTCCATCCTGCTGGATTCCCATATCCTTAAACGGATATCTTCCGCCTGCAAGTTCGCCGGCAAAAACTCCGTCTGCAAAGAACACAGCCTTTGTTCCGTCCTGAACTACAAAACCTTTGCAGTCCTTGTATCCAGCAATATCTTTTTCATCAATTTTTACTGCAAGCTGGCCTGGAAGAATGTTCCAGTGGATGAAGCCTGCACTCTGTACCATTTCTGCAGATTTTTCTTCAGTCTGTGCGCTCTGGGCTGGCTGTGCACCCGCAACAGGTGTTCCGCACTTTCCGCAGAACTTCTTGCCAGGAGTAACTGGTGCACCACATTTTGAACAGATTACACCGCTGGCACTTGAGCCTGTCGAAGATACTACTGCTCCCATTGGGTTTCCACATTTACCACAGAATTTCTTTCCTTCTGCAACTTCATTTCCACATTTAGAACAAATCATATTTTCTCCTTTCCGTCGGGACTATCTAAAAAGTTCTGTCATGCTGAACTTGGTAGCCTTCGGCGGCTTCGCGCAGCATCTACACCAGATATTGTGTAGAGATCCCGAACCAAGTTCGGGATGACCGAATTGCTCCAGTTCGGGATGACACTAAGATTCTTACTTTTAAAACAGTCCATGACATTTATTTACTTTCAATCATCTGATTTATTTCACCGCTTTTACTAAAGCGAACGTTTACAATTTTTGGACCTATATCACATCTGCTTTCAAAAACCGCATTAAAGTAGTTCTTGTTCTGGTGACTGTAGTATTTTGGCTTTATGCCTTTTAAATCCTCGTGTCTTGCGTAAACAAAACTTTCAACTGCATCTGCAATTTTCTTGTCAACAGTTGTAAGTTCCATACGAACAGCCCGGCGAACATCTGGAAGCGGAATATGAATTCCCTTTGCAAAGCTTTTTGATGCTGCCTCTCCAGCATTTTTTCCGCCAAACAGCCTGCCAGAAAAAATTCCTTTTTCAGCCGCAGGAACCTTCATTCTTGCACTTGGGTCTCCATATAAAGCAAACTCTGCCAGAGTCTTTACAACTGATGCAGAATCGTCTTCCATTAAAACAGACCTTGCTTTATTCAAGGCATCTCCTGCACTCATTCCATCTTTTAATCCCTTCAAAAACTCACCGCAGATCACATCTGCACAGCAGCCCTTAGGACCAGGAGTTCCAAAAGCAATCCGCGAAGAACCCAAGAAAGTCACGCACTTTCCGTTCAAGGCATTCAGCAGCACAGAATTGTCAGCAGTTCTTCCTTCGTAATATGCTCCGTAGCAGGCTTCCACCGCAAGAAAATACGGATTCGCTATTCCCTGCAAAGAATCAGGGGCAATCGCTTCCGGATAGGAACCGCCTCTTTGGCCATACCAGTATTCAGTCTGCCGGCTTCCATGAAGATTAAACAGCAGCAGATTTGTGTCCGCGGGAATAATCGATGCAGCTTCCTCTTTTGTTGTTTCCGGCGAAGACACAACAGAAAGACCACTGGCGAAGTTTCCATAAATGTAGTTTGTTTCTTCCTGCCAGACTTCTGCGCTCATTCCGAATGTCTGAATCTGTTCAATTTTGCCGCACACTGCCTTAAGGTTTGCAAAGTAGTTTTCAAAATCCACGGTTGGAAGACGCCCCACCCTAAGACAGTCATCAAAATCATACGACTGTCCTTCAAATGGAGAATTCACATCCAGGGTTGCAAAAGGCAGGTCGCTTGTCACGTCGGAATCTGATCCGCTGTCACTGGCCAGGTTTTCCCATGTAATTGACGGAATCACATCATAAGAGCCAAGAATAAAAAGATACTTTGGATGTTTTTTTTCTACGAGAGGTTTTAGAATTTCAAGATGTTCACGAATTTTTCCAGCTTCAGCAAACCTATCAGAAACATCACAAAGCTCGTATGCAACTCCCCGTTCTTCGGCAGATAATATAAAAGAGTCAATTACAGAGTTCAAAAAATCCCGGGACTTTTCAGATTTTTTTCCAAGCAATCCAAGATTTGTATAGATGATTCCTGTTTCCTTAATTTCCTTTGAACCGGAAGAAAACTCATAGGCAGCAGGAACTGCAAGTTTTACGCCGCAACTTTCACAAAACAATGCACCAGGTGTTATTGGAGCCCCACAGTCTTCGCAAAATGCCATCAGTCACTCTCCCCAACAGAGATAACTTCAAAAACGCCGTTTACAAGTTCGCCTTCCACGGTCACCTTTTTGCCATCAAATTCTGTAAAACCATTGTTTTCAAATGGATTGTCACCCTTCTTATATAGTAGAATCTGAGTACCATTTTCAAAACATAAAAAGGGCCTCGAGCTTTCGCTTTTAGTTCCTTCTGCAAAAGCTTTATATTCGATGATTCCCGTTAACTTTGTCATAAAAATATTATGGCCCAGTTTTTTTGTGCCGTATACAGAGCAATCTCTCCAGTTTTAAGGAGTAAACTCCCATTAAAAAAGGAAAATCCTCTGCTTACAGTTTTCAAAATGAATGGTAGAATACTATCAATGAAAAAGCTGATTCTGATTGACGACCATGCCATGCTTAGGGAAGGGATTGCTTCCTGGCTTTCAAAAAATTCTGACTGGAAAGTTGAATTGCAGTGCGAAAGCTTTGAAAGACTGCAATCCGATTTTGAAAAGGCAAATTTTTCCGCCGGCGATGATATAATCGCCATCGTTGACCTTTCCTACAAAACGGAAAACAGCAAGATTGAATCGGAAATTGGATGGGACATTATAAAATGGCTGAACTCAAAGGATGTCCCTTCCATAGTTTTTTCAAGCCACGACACTGGCACATTCATAGAAAAGGCCATGGGCCCGGACATCAGGGCAAGAGGATTTGTATCAAAGACTTCCGACGAGAAAGTGCTGCTTGATGCAATCAACATGGTTGCAGCCGGAAAAACCTACATTCAGCCGGATCTGTTCAGCGGTTTTATAGAAACAAAATCCATCCTGTCAGCCCTTAATTCAAAGGAACAGGAAATTGCCGATTTAATAATGCACAATTTTCAGAATGAAGAAATTGCCGCAAAACTTAACCTCAAGCTTCATACTGTTGAAAACTACATCAGCAAGATTTATGACAAAACCGGAACAAACAGCAAGAAGGAATTAATCGAACTGCTGCTGTAGAAACCTGCACTTTGTAAGAAGCTTATATACACCGAATGCCGCAAAAACCGTAATAAGTCTGTCCACCACATTTACCGGAATACGAAGCAGAATCGAGTCCAGTAATGGAAACCTTAGTTTTCCTTCAAAAAGCACGGCCAAAAACTCCGTCTGGAAAGTGTATTCCGAACCATCGCCATTTACATAGGCACAGATGCGGCTGATAATTCCGCCGGAAATGCTCATGACAAGACACATGACCAAAGAAAGTCCAAGCAGTTTTACGATTGTAACAATTAATGAGTCCGCATCCTTCATCACCTGCTTTTTATAAACCCATGCAGTTACACAACCGATAAAAGCACTCAATGTATAAAGCTGATAGATTACAAAGCTATGGCTTATGATTATGTCAAAAACATGGTATGAAATTACAGAAAGTATTCCCCATAAGGGATTTGCCAGAAACGTGATTGCAAGGCAAAAAATCGTATCACAGAAAAGGGGAACCTTAAGGATGTAAACTACAAAATCACACATATAGTAATCCAAGATTCCAAAGGCAAGAGACAGTATGAATAAAGTTAAGCTGCGTTTATTTGTCGAATTCATGCTTTCATTATAAAATAAAAATGATTTTTTTTGTATAATTTAGTGATGCACAAATTTACTTCATTCATATTGCTTATTATTCTCACCCCGGCCATTCTTTTTGCACATAACGAAAGCACCATGCGCCAAAACATCTATGAATGCCAGATGGCAGATATATGGAATAAATATGAAATCGAGGAGAATATTGAAGTAAAAAAACAATTATTTGCGGAGTTGAAGCAGCATATAAACAGTCACAACTTTGTTACACCTGTGACACAGCTTAGGGATCAACAGGAAGAATTAATCAGGCTGCTGGTTGATACCGCAGATGGACTGGAAAAGGAAATATACAAGCCGGTTCCAGATTTAAGGCAGAAGCAATTTCTGGAACACCAGCTGCAATCCCATATTTTTTCATATCTGGAATTTGAAAAAACCATCAGTGATTTTAAAAGTGAACAGTTTTGGAAAATAACAAGAATCATTCTATTTGTGCTTGTGCTGTTCATCTTTTCAACAATTTTTCTGACCTTTAACTACAACAATGCAAAACAACGGGCAAAACGCCAGAAGGATTACAACAGCAGAATAATAAAAGTACAGGAAGAAGAACGTGAACGCCTTAGCAGGGAACTGCATGACACAGTTACCCAGGATATCCGAACTTCACTTTTGTATGTCAGGAATCTAAAGGAAAAACAGGGATATACCCAGGCAGAAGAAAGAGAGCTGATAGAAAAAATCGAAAATCTTGAAACCCAAAATCTGATAAACATCAGGAACATCATTCAAAACCTTACTCCACCAGAAATAGAAACCTGCAGCCTGCAAAACCTGCTGGCAGAATATTGCAATAACATAAGCCAAATGACAGATATAAAATGTACATTCTATGCAGAAAAGGGAATTCACTTTGAAAAATTCAGCAGCATCCAAAAATTAAACATATTCAGGATTATCCAGGAATCAACAACAAATGCCATCAAACACGCAGATGCCTCGGAAATAAACATCATCGTTCGAAAAGAATCTGAAAATTCTTCCAATTTAGTTTTTTTCATAAGTGATGACGGCCACGGCTTTACGGAGAAAATTCCTCCACTGCGGAATGATGACATAACCAACCAAAGCACCCATCTGGGATTGCAGGGCATGAGAATCCGGGCACAAATCCTTAATGCAAGGCTGGATATTTTAAGTGATGAAGAATGCGGAACGGAAATACGAGTTGTTGTTCCCATGTCGCCGAAAGTCTGAAAAAAACTCCAGTTTTTTACCAACCCCTTGACACTAATGCTGAATATTGATAGATTTATATCACCTTTTGGCGTCGTACCCAAGTGGTAAGGGACTGGTCTGCAAAACCACTATGCATCGGTTCGATTCCGATCGACGCCTAGCAAAAAGAGCTTCTGTTAATTCAGAAGCTTTTTTTTTGCCTTCCGGGCCTTTCGAGCAAAGCTGGGGTCCGATTCCATATAAGGGCCTGGGCGGGCACTGTTCCGTTCAGGCCTACTCATTTTCCTGATTCCTGCCGATAATCTACCGTATGACCATTAACTTTTTAAACGTTAACTTTATTACCTGTCTTGCAGGCATTGTTCTCTGGGCAACAGTCCTTTCCATCATGCTTTCCAAAATCGCCAGGGAAAAGAAAAATCTGACGGCCGCAGGAAAATCCATTCCAAAAGCTGAAACCTCATTTGGTGCAAGCCTTTGCCTTACCATCCTTGTGGAACTTCTACCATTCATCATTCCAATGAAATATTTTGCAGAAGTCATCTCCTGCCTTTGCGGAATTCTTGGCGCCTACATAGTTCTCAAGGAAAGACTGGACGCCATGAAGAAACAGCTGGCATCACAGGAATAAAAATGAATGTAAGAAAAGTTGCATTAATTGCCATGGTTGCAGTCATTGCAGCCTCTTCTGCCCTGGCTGGAACATTCCACGTAAAGACAAAATACTTTGACCTGATATATTCTGAAGAATCAAGGAACAGTGCGGCGGCCATCCAGAAAGTTGCAGATTCCCTCATGGAAGAAATCTCCGGGGAATACAACACGCCCCCACTTAAGAACATTCCCGTTCTTCTTGTAAAGGGTACCGATGTCTTTAACGGATATTTTTCAGCCTACAATTACAACCACATAGTCCTCTTTGACACGGTTCCCCAGGGAGACCTGATGTTCTTTGAAGAACAGATGACCAACACCTTCCGCCACGAACTGACCCACCTTATTTCCTCAAACTGCAAGGAAGGCTTCTGGAAAAATGTTTCAGGAATTCTGGGCGACGTCTACAACCCTGCATACTTTGTCGTCATGCCCACATTCTTTCATGAAGGAGCAGCAGTCTACAGCGAAAGTGAAACCGGCAGCGGAAGGCTTAACACGGGAAACTACGCATCCTTTGTCAGGCAGGCAAAATTAAGCGGAAAGTTTCCTTCCTACACCGATGCATTTGGTGCACGATCGGTTTATCCAGCCACAAGACTATCCTATATTTACGGTGCCGAATTCACGGACTTCATAATAAAGAAACATGGATTCGAAAAATATGCCCAGATGTGGCACAATGCCGGAAAATTCAAGCGGCTGACGGCACCAGGGATTTTCAAGAAAACCTACGGAATTTCCATGAAGAAGGAATGGAAGAATTTCTACGACTCCATCGACATTTCGGGAATAGACTCCGATGAAATACTGGGAGCAAAGGATCTTGAAAAAAAAGAATTCAGGGCAAAGAGCCTGCACAGGTATGAACTTGGAGGGGCATCGGAAAACCTGATTCTCGTGCGGGACCTTTCCACGGGAGACATATTCCTTGCCTCAAATCCTGGGACTGAAAATACAGGAAGAAAAAAAATATTTTCCGGCAGCTCCATAGAAAGTGCCCGTTTAAGCTGGAACGGAAAATACATTTCCACAACAGAAATTTCCGGCAATTCCCTCCAAAACAAAATCACTTCAAGCATCTACGACCTTAAGGACAGGAAGTGGATCGTGCAAAATAGAAAGGTACGTGAACTGTGTCCTGTTGAACGCAAGGGCAATTTTTCAGGAACCGAAGAAAACCTTCTGCTTGCATCCATCTCAAAGGGAAGCGACAGCCAGGTCTCAAGTCTCCAGGTTGCCTCCATGGACGGAAGGATCATTGCGGAGAAAAATTTTCCAATCAATGAAGTGCCCTTCAATCTTGTGGCAGGTCCTGACAGTTCATTCTACTTCCTTGAAAAAAACTTAGGCAGCTACAACCTATGCCGTGCCATAATCTCGGAAGATGAAATTCCGGAAGTCAAATTTGAATTCATTCCCCTTGGAAAAATAAATCCGGAAAACCTGAGCATAAGCTATGACGGGAAAAACGTCACGGCTACCTTCTCCTACTTCCGGGAAAAATCCTTTGGCCGCAGTGCACTCGTCAAGGTTGACGGTAAAAATGCCGGCATAACGTGGCTTGATGGGACGGACATCAGCGGAAACACGGAAAGCCCTGTGGTTCAAGACGGAAAGATTTTCTACTGCAAGACCTTCATAGACGAGTCATTCATCTGCATGACCGGTGTTGAAGACTTTGAAAATTCTCCTGCAGCAAGAAAGGAAACCCTTGCCTTTGAAAAACTGACATCCGACGGTGAAGCGGATCCTAAAAATGAAGAAAAACTGATTCAGGGTGAATTACCCGGAGAAAAGAAATACAGAAAGGTATTGTACAGCGGCCAGACCATTGCCCCGGTTTCAAGCGTGCAGCCATACTATCTTTCGTCTTCCGTGTATTTCACCGACGAAGTTGACTGCCTTGGAAAATCCGATTCAAGCTTCATTGGCGTTTCAGTCTTAAAGAACAGCCCTTCAGACTTCCTCCATCTTGCCATGACGGCAGGAACCGACATAAAAAATCCCTACGCAGGGGCAGGTGTCGTCCTCATGGCAAAAAGCCAGTCTGACCTTATAAACGTTACAAACACCTTGAACGTAATAGGCAACTACAAGGAAAGGGACCTTGAACAGGTAACGGACGAAATATCTTCCACCTTAACATTAAAAACCGGAAGGCAGTCAAAGGTAGTTTTTGGCGACGTACTCTTCATGCTCCACGGAAAAAGCGCCATCGATGAAGACCGCATGAAGGAACTTGGATACACCCAGGAACAGGCCGACCAAACCTACAGCTACATGAGGAACATAGCATCCGTTTCCTGGTCCAACATGCATTCCACGGGGCCACGCACCTACGAGCGCTCGGGAATGACAGTCGGACTGAATTACAAGAACGTCTACGCAAAGGCCCAGTGCGACAAGCAGGATTCCATATTCAGGTTCTATGGGGAATATGATGACAGCCTTAAGTATTCACAGCTTTATCCAAGTGCAACTGTAAAGATTCCCCAGCTGCTTCCTCTTGAAAACAGGGGATGGTTTACATTCAACATTCCATTTACATGCTCAGGCGCCCTTGTTCCGTCAAACCTGGTATTTGCAAACCTTAACATGGAGGCAATCCTGTTCTCCTGGGAAATCCAAAAGGGTCTTGGCGTAGTGCCTGCATTCATCAACAATATCACCTTAAGCGGACTTTGGATGCATGAATACAAGCACTATGTAAACAGGGACATGGAAATAAGGTTCCTGGAGTCGGACTTTCACAACCTGGATTCCATGCTTCACAATGAATACGCAGGAGGACAGGTCAGGGTCAAGATTGCAGGCAACACGGGAGCGCTTGCATCGCCCAACATAAATGTAAACATCAGCTGTTCAGTCCTCAAGGCCATTCAGGGGGAACACAAGGGAAAGACACAGGCCAGAATGACCATGGGCGTTACCGCAAATTTATTTTAGAAATCCATTCCTATACAGTCTCGCAAAATTACTGTAGAATAGGAAGATACCTAAAATCCGGAGTTTCATTTAATGAAGTTTTTTCGTTCCCTTCTATTAACTGCATTGCTTTCAGGAGCCACGGCTGCTTCCTGGGCCCAAAACAGGCACATAGACTTTTGGAGCAGCATTCCCCATGAGCAGCTTGCAGTGGAACTTACGGACAGAATGAACGACGAGGAACTTCTTGCACAGATCCTCATGTTTGGATGGGCCGGAGCAGAACCAAGCGACCTTTTAAATTCATGGGTTACGGAACGCGGTCTTGGCAGCGTAAAGGTCTTTGGATGGAACACGGACAACATCCAGAAGGTTGCAAAGTCCATCCGTTCCCTTCAGCAAAAATCGGCAGACAGGCCATTCAAGATTCCCCTCTTTGTTGCAACTGACCAGGAAGGCGGATGGATTCGCCATGTAAAGGGAGAAACATCCGACACTCCGGGAAACATGGCCATAGGAGCTTCCGGCTATCCCATCGACGCATACTATTCCGGGTTCTACATCAACAGGGAAATCCGCGTCCTTGGCATCAACATGAATTTTGCTCCCACCGTCGACCTTTACACAAACCTTGATTCCAGCGTAATCGGCCCCCGCTCCTTTGGTGTGGACTCTGACGCAGCAGGACTTCTTGGTGAGGCATTTTCGCGCGGTTCCATGGATGCAGGCGTCATTCCGACAGCAAAGCATTTTCCGGGACACGGAGACACAAGCCTTGACAGCCACGGTCGACTGCCACAGATTGAAATCGACGAGGAAACACTTTACAACCGCGAACTCATTCCATTTAAATACCTGATCAAGTCCGGGATTCCTGCCATCATGAGCGGTCACCTTTCCTTTCCGCAGATTGAAAGTGACGGAACCCCTGCAAGCCTTTCCCATAAATTCCTTACGGAAATTCTCCGCGGGGAACTCAAGTACGACGGCCTCATAATTACGGACGACATGATGATGAACGGCGCCACACTTTTTGCAGGCTCCTTTGCCCGGGCATGCACCCTTGCAATTCAGGCTGGAAACGACATAATAATTTCATCCACTACCGCAAACCTTTACGACAGCATGTGGACAAAGAACATTCAGCTCATGGGTTCCGACCCGGCATTCAAGGCCCGCGTAAAGGATGCAGCACGCAGGGTCATCCTTGAAAAGCTCAAGTACTTTAAGAGCGAAAACCACGCCCCCCTCTACCCTGATGAAAACACGATCTACGATCACATTCCGGACAAGGAGGGGCAGAAATTCTTCCTTGAGCAGGCATGCCGTTCCATCAGCGTGGGAAAGGCCGGAAGAACTTTTCCATTCAAGCCGCAGCAGGGGGAACGGGTCCTCATTGCAGGCCCATTCATCTCCCTGTTCAACGAAGGAAAGAAGCGCTACCCAAATGCGGATACATTCCACTTTAGCTATGAACTCAGAAGGGATGAAAGCAACTTTGACGAATGGAATGCAGCGCGCCTTACCCAGGTTGCAGACAGCTACGACACCATCATCATCACAGTCTACGACAGGCACACGGCAAACATTGCAAAACGACTTCGCTACATGGACAAGGATGTCATAGTCCTTTCCATCATGTCTCCGGTTCACGTCCTCAATGACTTTGACTGGGCAGATACAATCCTATGCGGCTACAGCTATTCAAGCTATTCATTTGCCGCCCTCTTTGGCGCCCTTAACGGGGAATTCACGCCGAAGGGAAAAATTCCACTTTAATCAGGAAGAAAACCATGGACAACATTTCCAAATTTTATGCGGACGCACAGAGAATCAAGAAGCACTACCGGGCCAACAATTCAAGATACGACGGACAGAAGGTTTGCGAAGAAGTAAAGGGCCTTTTTGCACGCAACAATCCCCAGGTAAAATCACTGGCCCTTTCCTTCGGCGACTACTGGTTCAACGAATACATCGTGAATTCAGCAGAAATGGAAAACGAACCCACCCAGCAGCATCTTGAAATCCTCGGTGCAATGCAGGCCCTCATGGACAACGAACCGGAACAGACTGCCGCCCTCTGCCAAAAAGACTGGCAGGAACTTTGCTCGCTGACCAACTACGAGGCGGAAGACCTTCCAATAGAATTTCTCAACGACATCATGATCATCTTCGTGGATCACCAGGCATGCTAGAATGAACAGGACTTCCGAACTTTATTCAGCATGCAGCCAGTGCCCAAGAAACTGCGGGTGCAACAGAAGCGCCGGTAAGACAGGATTTTGCCGCGAGGGGGAAGAACTCAAGATTGCCTCCGCCTGCCTGCACTTTGGGGAGGAACCCCTGATCACTGTCTTTGGCGGAAGCGGAACGATTTTCATGTCGGGATGCACATTGCGCTGTTCCTTCTGCCAGAACTACCAGATCAGCCAGCAGGGCATGGGAAGCATCGTGAGCAGGGAAGAATTCGTTTCCATGTGCCTTGGTCTTCAGGAAAAGGGTGCGGAAAACATAAACATAGTCACGGGAAGCCACCAGATTCCAAGACTTGCTGAATTCCTTTCGGAAGCAAAGTCATCAGGACTTAAGATTCCAATTGCGTGGAATTCAAGCGGATACGAAAGCGTTGAAAGCCTGGAACTCCTTAGGGGAATCGTTGACATCTGGCTGCCCGACTTTAAGACCGTCAATTCCATCATGAGCCGGGAACTTTTTGCCGCAGAAGATTATCCGTCTGTTGCAAAGAAGGCAATCCGCTGGATGGTAAACTCAACGCCAATGGGAATTGCAGAAGTCAAGAAAAATGGCGAGACCAGCGAGAAAATGCTCCAGGGAACCATCATCCGCCACCTTGTCCTCCCTGGAAGAATTGACGATACAAGACTTGCCCTGGACTGGCTCAAGCGCACTGCCGACGGAAAGGCATGCATCTCATTGATGTCCCAGTACACGCCAGTTCCCTTTGAAGGTTCTTCTGAAGAGCTTCAATGGAGAGAGAAATCACTGGAATCATTCCAGAACCGCCTTGTAAATCCGGAAGAAGACAGGGTGCTCAGGGACATGATAGACAGCTACGACTTTGAGTACCTGTTCTACCAGGACCTGAGCGACGACACCAGCTGGCTCCCCGACTTCAACAAGATACAACCTTTTAGTTTTGAACTGGCAAAACCTGTCTGGCACTGGAAAAATGGAATGATAAGTAGCTAATTTTTTAGAGTTTCCGCAAGAAATATGGCAAAATATGCCGATATTTTCTATATTATATGTAGCAATTACAAAACAGGTAGGAGTTATCATGTCTGAAGACAGAAAAGACGACGAAAAAAAGAACGAGAACGATCCTTATTCTTTTTTCAAGCTGGACATTGACAACGGCGATGACAGAAACAAGGATCCAAACAAGCCAAAGAAACCTCAAAAGGGAATGCCTTTCTGGGGAATCCTCCTTGTGCTTTTTGGAATCCTGGCAGTAATGAACATTTTCTTTTCCCCAAAGCCGGACAACCTCATAGACTTCTCTGAATTCCGCAATCTTGTGGAACAGGGGCAGATTGTCCGCGTGGAACTTGGAGAAAATTATTTTACAGGATACTCTGCAACTGCAACTTCAGTTCCGGCAAACCAGAAGGGGTTCGGATTCCTCAAGGCAGCAAAGCAGTCTCCATCCCAGGGCATCTACCGCACCAGCGGCGTTTTGATGCAGTCCTTCATCCAGCTTCTTGACGAAAAGGGCGTGGACTACAAGTTTGTTGCACGGCAGAACAATTTCCTTGTGCAGCTGCTGCTGAACCTTCTTGTGCCATTCCTGTTCATCTTCCTGCTTTACTTCTTCCTCTTCAGAAAGATGGGAAGCGGCATGTCTGGATCCATGTTTGGAATCGGAGGCGGTAAGTCTAAGGCCATTGACGAAGGAAAGGTTAAGACCCGCTTTGCAGATGTTGCAGGCGTAGACGAAGCAAAGGATGAACTTGTTGAAGTTGTTGACTTCCTCAAGGAACCAAAGAAATACACGGAAATCGGCGGTAAGATTCCAAAGGGCGTCCTTCTTGTAGGGCCTCCTGGAACCGGTAAAACCCTCCTAGCCCGTGCTGTTGCAGGAGAAGCAGGAGTCCCTTTCTTCAGGATCTCCGGCTCCGACTTTGTTGAAATGTTTGTCGGCGTAGGTGCAAGCCGTGTACGCGATCTCTTCCGCACTGCAAGGGAAAAGGCTCCATGCATCATCTTCATCGATGAAATAGACGCCATCGGAAAAAGCCGCATGAACAACTTTGGCGGCAGCAATGACGAACGCGAGCAGACACTCAACCAGCTTCTTGTTGAGATGGATGGATTTGACAACGAAAAGGGACTCATCATCCTTGCAGCAACAAACCGTGCAGACATTCTTGACCCTGCCCTCCTGCGCCCAGGACGCTTTGACCGCCAGGTTCCAGTTGAAAAACCGGACGTAAAGGGACGCGAAGAAATCCTCAGGATCCATGCAAAGAACGTCAAGCTTGATGACGATGTTGACTTTGAATCGGTTGCCCACGGTACCACAGGATTTGCCGGAGCAGACCTTGCAAACGTAGTAAACGAGGCAGCACTTCTTGCCGTACGCAACGGGCACAAGAAGGTCACCATGTCTGACTTTAACGACGCCATCGACAAGGTAAGCATCGGTCTCAAGAAAAAGAGCCGCAAGGACAACGAAAAGGACATGCGCCTTGTTTCAGTTCATGAGACGGGTCACGCCCTTGTGGGAGCATTCACTCCTGACTACCCTCCGGTAAACAAGATCACCGTTGTACCTAGAAGCCATGGAGTCGGCGGATTCACCCAGTACCGCGAGGAAGAAGAAAAGAACTTCAAGACCATGAAGGACATGATCAGCGAAATCGACACCCTTCTTGGCGGACGCGCTGCAGAAGAAATCGTCCTCGGTGACATTTCAACAGGTGCTTCCAACGACATTGCACGTGCAACGGAAATCATAAAGAGAATGATCGTTGACTTTGGAATGAGCGAAAAATTCCGCAACATGACCCTGGGTAAGGGAGTCCTTGGAAATGCAGGCGGGGAACCAACCCTTGTTCGCGAATTCTCGGAGGAAACCCAGAAGTACATCGATGTTGAAATTGCCCGCGTCATGGATGAACGCTACAAGTATGTAATCAAGCTGCTCAAGTCCCACAAGGACCTTCTTGAATACATTGCAAACCTTCTGAAGGAAAAGGAAACCATCGACGGAAAGGAATTCCTTGAAATCGTAAAGGCAGAAAACCACTGCAAGCAGCTTGAAGAAAAGGCAGCTGCCGAAGAAAAGACCGAGGCTACGGAAGAGGCACCAAAGGAAAAAAAGCCGCGTGCTCCCCGTAAGCCACGAACTGCAAAGAAAAAGGCAGAATCAGAAGAATAGGATTCACAGCCTATAGCGGAAAGCCTTGAGAAAACTCAAAGCCGTAAGCATCATGTCCCGGGTATACCTTTGCGTTGCCCGGGATTTTTTCCTTTAAAAGGTTAAGGCTCCTGACCATGTCTCCCTCGCTTCCACCGTCAAGATCGGTTCTTCCCCATGTGCCGTAAAACAATGTGTCTCCGCTTAAAAGTGCATTGTCTTCCCTGCTGTAAAGACAGCAGCTTCCGCGGGTGTGTCCCGGTGTATGAATCACCTGCCATCTGCCAAAAAGAGTCTTGCCATCAGTCAAATAATCCGTGGCTTTCGGCAAGTCTGATACGGCAGGAATATAGGATTCCATTCCCATGTCCTCAAGGGAAGGACCTTGCACCAAAGCCGATGAAGGCCCGATCATGGCACTGTCACTTTCATGGATGAATATCTTGATTTCCGGGAATTCAGCCTTAAGGAATGAAAGGCCGGAAACATGGTCAAAGTGCCCATGGGTCAGGACGATGGCCACCGGAACAAGACCTGTTGACCTGAGGGCCTGCAAAAACCGTCCCTCGTCACCACAAAGTTTGCAGCATGCCGGATCAACAATAAAACATTCCCCATCATCTAATGGAACGATATAGGTGTTGACCCCGAAAATTCCCGTATGAACGCATGATATCATTGGATTCCCCCTGTGTAGATAAAAAAAATACCCCGTGGACAAAAATGCCCCCGAGGTATTTATGGATTAATGCATGCTTTAGTTGTTGCTTACGAAGTGAGACTTAACCTGTCCGTCATCTGTTGTTTCAAAATAAGTCTTTTCTTCTGCCTTTGGTTCTTCTGCAACAGGAGCTGATTCCATTGAAGATGCAAATGCCGACTGTTCTGCAGCAATCTTTGATTCTTCTGTATTTGCGCTGAAATCTGCATGTCCTTCGTTTGACACTGATGCAGGAATCATATCCTCTGCAGGTGTTGAAGCAACTTCAGCTGTTGCCTGTCCTTCTGATGATTCTGCATTTTCATCGCGCTTGCGTGAATAGCTTACGCTAAGGCTTCTTCCACGGTATTCATGTCCGTTGAGGGCTGCGATAACCTTGTCACAGTCTTCCTGGAAAAGCTGAATGAATGAATAGTTTGAAAGAACGCGGATTTCTCCGATTCTTGAACGGTCAAGACCTGCAACACCGGAGATAAGTCCAACGAGGTCACGTGGGAATACGCCGCGGCTTCTTCCTACACCAATAAAGATTGTTCCTGCTTCCTCTGGAGCAATTGTAACGCGCTGTGGGCGTTCTGTATGTTCTTCTGCACCTGATGATGCGTGCTTTTCATTTCTTTCGTTGCGGTTATAGCGTTCATTGCGGTTTGATGAAAACCTGTCGCTTCTTTCATTGCGGTTAAACCTGTTGCCCTTGAATCCATGAACTGCATTCTTGATGAGGTAAGCTGCAACATAGCTTCTGCGTGAAAATGGAACGTTCTTCTTAAAGAGCTTCTTGATCTGTGCAAGAGCCTTGATTTCCGACTCGCTTGCTCCTTCAACATGCTTTACTGCTTCTGCAAGAAAAGCTGCAATCTGTTCTTCGTTCACATTATATTCTTCACGATTATTGTAAGCCATTTTTTAATCTCCTATAAAATCATAATTTTGCCAGATATCCGAAGTCTGTTTTTTCAAAAGAAAATTGAGATAGCAAAGACTCCATAGACGACGGTATAACTGAATTAAACAATATTACACGCTGAATTCCGCAGTTTTTCAATTCTTCAAGGCACTTCTGAATCAATTCTCTGCCAATGCCAAGACCACGGTAATTCTGAATCACAAAAAGGTCAGTCAGAGCTGCTGTCTTTTTTGCTGAGGACGTAAACACGCAGGTGAGAACATATCCTGCAAATTCTCCTTCATTGGTTCGGCATACAAATCCCTTCTTACTTTCAAAAAGCGGATTGTTCCTGTAAGTTTCTGCCATTGCCGCAACTGCAGCACCCGTTTCTCCGGAATAATTTGCCTTAAGCTCGTCAGCCCACATACAGCCTGCACGATCAACTGATTCCTTGTCCTTAACGGAATCGTATACGGTAAATTCAAAATCATCACAAACAAGATTTTCAGTATCATCCAAAAAATCCTGCTCAAGATGCTCCAAACCCCAGGACTCGCACAAGTCGTTGTACCATTCAGTAATTCTGCCCTGCATTGTCTTGTCTTTGAATGCAAACCATTTTTTTTCTACTTCAGGGTACGATCTGATTATATCCTTGAAATTCCTGAACACCCCCCTTCTGTTGGCAAGGCATCTCCTAAGCTGGTCATGAGCCTGTGGAGAATGGAGCCCTGCAGTAAAATTTTCCATCATCTCAAATCCGTCTGAGCTGTCCCATTCCGGCAGAGAATAATAGTTTTCTTCATCAATTTCGATTTCACCGTCCACTTCAATTTCCATGGCTCCGTCAGAGCTGGAAACAACAGCAACCCTGCCTTCCTTTGCATCAACGCAGGAAAGACAGTTCTGGTCCTCCATGGCAAAGAGAATCTGGTCGCGAAGGGTTTCGGTAAGAGAAAAAGTCATTTTTGGCTATTTGTTAAGGTCTGAGCGCTTTGTGATCACGCGGCTGATAAGACCATATTCAACGGATTCTTCTGCATTAAGCCAATAGTCGCGGTCCGTGTCCTTTGAAACCTTGTCCAGGGCAGTTCCCGTCTCATCGGCGATAATCTCATTGATCTTTGTGCGTGTCTTTGCAAGTTCTGCTGCGTGAATTTCAATGTCCGTTGCAACACCCTTCATTCCGCTTGAAGGCTGGTGAATGAGGTAGCTTGAATTTACAAAGCCAAGACGGCGTTCCTTGGGAGCTGCAAGAAGAATGAGGGCTGCAGCACTTGCAACAAGACCCATTCCGATTGTATAAACCGGAGCATTGATAAAGCGGATGGTGTCAAAAATTGCAAAGCCTGCATATACGTCACCACCAGGGCTGTCGATGTAAAGGTAAATCGGATCGCTGCTGTCTGCCTCAAGGATGAGAAGCTGGCGGCAAATCTTGTCGGCAAGTTCCTCGCTGACTTCACCGCTCATGAGAATCTGTCTTGTCTTAAGGAATTTTTCTGCGAGAGGATCCTGTCCTTCCTGCTTTTTTTCTTCTTTCTTTTCGTCTTCGAGACGGATGTTCATTGATTCAAACATTTTTTCTCCAAAAAAACAAGGCTGCCTTGAAAATTACGCAAACCGGAAATAACCCACCGGACTGGACGCATAGCCTTGAAACTCCTACCAATATACACAAAAAAGCCGAATTTAGCAACAGACAATAGATAATCCTTGATTTTCATGGGCTTTTGGTAGTATCATTAAAGAAACTTTAACCATACTAAAGTTTAAGGTTTTCATATAAAAAATGACCGTATATACAGCCTTGGAAAAACTCACAGAATCTCTCAAATCCTTCTATAATATAGACTTGAATTCGGAAATTCCCGGGGTTGCTGCACGTGCTGATTATTTCGAGCATTCCGAACAGTTCCTCGTAAGCAGAAAGGCAAACCTCTGGACGGCCGACGGTGAGGAATTCATGTACATCCTGACTGCGGACCACCTGACAAAGGAATTCGTTGATTCTTCCATGGAGCAGATAGATTCAGACTGGAAGAAACACGCCCACATAGGCCCCGGCCACATGTACACCTATGTTACCCCGGTTTTTCTCTGCCAGAGTGCCGACAAGGACGCCCTCAAGGCCATCCGCAGGTTCAGAAGATACAAATCCTACAGGCTGGGATTTTACGGCTGGTCTGAATTTCACGCTGCAGCCTATGTATGCGACCAGGATTCGGCATGTTCCAACGGAAGCGGCAGAGGCGTCAGAAAAATGCTTCTGAAGGTTTTGGAATCCTGATAACTAGCGGTGGATTTTTTCTTCGCGGTAAACAAAGGCGAAGTATTTTATATTGGAGGTCAGAATGAATACATTACTTCTTCTGGTTATCTGTATTGCTGTTCTTGCCTGCGGATACGTTTTCTACGGAAGATGGCTCTGCAAGCAGTGGGGTGTTGAAGACGGCGACATGTCGACTCCGGCACATGAACTTGAAGACGGTGTTGACTACGTACCGGCAAAGGCTCCGGTTCTCATGGGACACCACTTTTCTTCCATTGCAGGTGCAGGACCTATTACAGGCCCTATTGGTGCTGCAATGTTCGGCTGGATTCCGGTAACCCTGTGGATTCTCATAGGCGGAATTTTCTTTGGCGGCGTTCACGACTTTGGTGCGCTCTATGCTTCAATCCGTCACAAGGGTCAGTCCATCGGTGAAATCATCAACGCCAACATGAGCAAGAGGGCAAAGAAACTTTTCGTTACCTTCTCTTACCTTACACTCATCCTGGTTGTTGCAGCCTTCGCTTCCATCGTAGCAGGAACTTTCAAGGCTACATTCAAGGACGGCGTTCTTGACGTGGCAGCTTCTTCTGCAAACGCATCAGTTGCCATGGTTTCCCTCATGTTCATTGCAATTGCAATCGTCTTCGGTTTTGCAGTTTACCGCCGCGGTGCTTCAATGCTCGTTTCAACAATCCTCGGTATCGTTGCAATCGTTGCCTGTATGGCCATCGGCATGAACTGGCATCCAATCTATCTTAGCGGAACAACATGGATGATCATCATCGGCATCTACATCACAATCGCTTCCGTTACTCCGGTTTGGATTCTTCTTCAGCCACGCGACTACCTTTCTTCATTCCTTCTTTATGCAATGCTTTTCATCGCATTTGTTGGAGTTGTAGGAGCCCATCCTAACATCGATCCTGCAAGCTTCCCTGCCTTTGCAAAGGTTCCAGGAAAGCCAATCTTCCCTATCCTCTTTACAACTGTTGCATGTGGTGCCATCTCCGGATTCCACTCGCTTGTTTCTTCGGGAACAACTTCAAAACAGCTGGACAAGGTTAAGGATGCAAAGCCAATCGCCTACGGTGGAATGCTCCTTGAATGCGTTCTTGCAATCCTTACCCTCTGTGCCATCGCATACGCACGCCAGACAGGTCACACAAAGGGAGCAACAGACATTTTCGCAGGTGGAATTGCAGCCATGTGTGCAAAGATTCCAGGATGCGCAGGTCTTGAAAACATCCTTTACACGCTTCTCGTTTTGACTTACTCTGCATTCTGTCTTACATCCCTTGATACTGCAACCCGTCTTGCACGCTTCATGTTCCAGGAATTCTGGCTTGAACCGGGACAGACTGCAAAGGACATCAACAGCGGATGGAAGAAAGTCATGGTAAACCCTGTATTTGCCACAGTCATCACTGTTGTTCTCGGCATTGCCCTTGGTCTTACAGGATGGCAGAAGATCTGGGGACTCTTTGGTGCTTCAAACCAGCTCCTTGCAGGCATCGGACTTCTTGCAGTTGCAACATGGCTTGGAAACATCGGAAAGAACAACAAGATGTTCCTTGCTCCAATGGCATTCATGGTTGTCGTTACAATCTCTTCCCTTGCAATCATTCTCGTTGCTCAGGTTAAGCTCATTGCCGCTGGTGCTGCAAAAGACTGGGGGCCTTATGCACAGGTCACCCTTTCTGCATTCATGATCATCCTTTCAGTAATCCTCGTTATTGAAGGAATTGCAACACTTGCAAAGAAAAAGGCTAAAGCATAATCTAGCCTGAGTGCAGTTGCATAGGAAAGCCCTGGAGATGCTCCAGGGCTTTTGTTATTATAGATCGTGACCCATATAAAATTATTGGACAAAATGTCCAATAAAGAGCAGGAGCGATTTAAAATTATTCTTGGATATTTAGGAAATCATGAATTTGCAACAAAGTCCGAAATATCGAATTTGTTGGATGTTGAAGAAAAAACGGCTCAAAGACTTCTTGCAAAAGCCGTTGAATTGGAATTGCTTCTTACAGAAGGTGAATATAAGTCTACGGTATATAAATTAAATTTCAGATTATAAAGAATTACACCACCTCTCCCCTCTACACTTCCACAAGCTTCTTTTTGTTCCAGTCGCGCTGGAGGTTTGTAGCATCCTTGGACGTCAGGAATTTTGCAAGCATGGGGTTCATCATGGCAAAAACCTGGGACAGGATTATCTTTTCATCGGAAGTAAATGAACCAAGGACATAATCTGCAACATTGCCATTGGCCGGCTTGCCAACGCCGATCCTAATGCGCCAGAAATCCTGGGTTCCGAAAACGGTCTTCATGGACCTTAAGCCATTGTGTCCCCCAAGTCCACCGGACCATTTGAGGCCTACGGTTCCAAGGGGAAGTTCAATCTCGTCATGAACAACAAGAATGTTCTCCGGCAGAATCTTGAAAAACCGGGCGGCTTCTCCTATGGCCTCCCCGCTAAGGTTCATGTATGTCATGGGCTTCATGAAGTAAATCTTCTTTGGTGCACAGTCAGGAATTGGCAGGATACCGTTGTCCCTTTCCTTGATCAAGCCGGCATCCTTGAGCCAACGTGCAAAATCATCATAGTCTGCCGAACAAAAATCGGCCTTGTACTTTGACTGCCAGCTTATGCGGTTTGCAAATGGAAGGCTGTCTTCATACATCCATGCAACATTGTGACGTGTGTCGGCATATTCCCTTCCATAGTTTCCCAAAAATGCAACAAGTTCAATCATAGCAAATCCGCCTGTATTTTTTATAGATGCCCACGATTATACAAAGAGGCCCCTAAAAATTCAATGCGTTGAATTTTTAGGGGCCTTACTCATTACCGGCAAAACTATTTTTCAAAGGTCTTAAGCTTGCTTCTTACGCGCATCAAGTTTACCACTGCCCTACAGAATTCATCCGTAATTACGGCAAGGAAAACGCCTGCAATTCCAAGTCCAAGAACCTTTACAAAAAGAACCGCACAGCTTATGACAAGAACAGTTCCAAAAATCTGGGTCATGAACATCCATGCAGTGTCACCAGCTCCCCTGATGCAGTTTCCAAAGATGATGTTGCCCGACTTTGAAAACAGGTTAATGCACATGAGGATCAGGTAAAGACCGCAGCCTGAAACAAGTTCCGGGTCATTGGTAAATATGCTGATTATCTGCCTTGGTATTGCAAGACAGATTGCAAGCAGCAGAAGGGAAACAGCTGCGGACAAAAGATAGGCTATCTTGCATACAGAGACATACTTTTCCCTGTTGCATGCTCCCCTTGCCTCGCCGCTTAAGGTCATGGTTGCACTTCCCACTGCAGCAATTACCACTACAACGAGAATTTCAATTCCAAATATCATGGAATAGATTCCTGCAGCCTTTTCACTTACACCGTTAAGAATGACGATGAGCACAAGGTTTCCAAGGTTCCATGCAAAATCCTCAAAGGCCGTGTTGATTCCAAGTTTTGCAGAAGCAAGGAATGGCTTTAATGGAGCCTTTATAACCTGCATCAAAGGCGGACGGGTAAAGAGCTTGTCAGTTGTCACAAAAATGAAAGTGCAGTAAATGCATCCTGCAAATTCAGAAATCGTAGTGGCAAGGGCTGCACCCCTGATTCCCATGGCAGGGCATCCCAAGTGACCGAATATCATCACCCAGTCAAGGATTATGTTCAATCCGGAACGCACCAGTCCAAACCAGACCATCGGCTTTGTGTAGTTTGAAGTCTGCATTACAACCATGGTGGAAGCTTCGTATCCGATGAGCAGAAAAATCGGCGAAAAGTAGTACAGGTATTCAAGGCACATTGGCATCATGTTTTCAGAAATGCCCATTCTCCTGAAGACGAATTTTCCGCAGAAAATCCAGAAGAAGAAAAGCAGAACCGGCAGAACATTTATCCACTTCAAAAGTGAGGAAGAATATTCCATGCACTTTTCCGTATCCTTTGAACCAACCTTCTGGCTTATGAGAATCGATGCCCCTGATACAAGGGAAAAGATCACCGAGCATGTAGTCCACACGGGAGTGCTTACGTTTCCAAGTACGCTCATGTAAAGGTCATTTACATGCCCAAGGAAAGACCTGTCAACCAGCATCTGAATCTGGTTTATGATGTTCCCCAATATTATGGGAACTGCAATCTTAAGTATGCTGTTCAGGTAAGTTGATTTTCCTGAAGAAAGAGTTTTCATTTTATTTGTCCTGTTAAAAACTTGGGCGCTAGTCCGCCCCTACAAAAATCACCTGCCGTATTTCTTGCTGAAGAACTTTGAGATTTCATGCTGAAAATTTTCCCTGCAGGACCTGGTGACGGAAATCCTGCTTTCGTTCTCCATTAAAATCTCATCGTTGGCAACCTTAATGATTCTCCTGACATTGACAAGGTAACTCTTATGGGGAGACGAAAAACCTTCCCCTGCAAGTTCCTCTGCAAGTTCAGAAAGCTTCTGGCGGCAGACCAGGCTTTCTCCTTCCTTATAAAGCTTCGATGTAGCAGACAGCACAACCCTGCTTCCGTGTTTTGCTTTTTCAATGTAAAGGATCTCATTGACCAGAACCCTGGAAGAAACGCCCTCCGTAACAATCTCAACAGTTTTCTGCTGATGACAGCGCTTCATTTCCGCAAGGACTTCCGACACGGTCTGACGAATCTTATCCCTGTCCGAATTCTTCAAAATGTACCTGTATGGCTGAACCTCAAAATGTTCCGACTGCGGACTGACCACTGCCGAGCAAAAGCAGAGTACCGCACTTGTGTTGATCTTCCTCAGTTCAAGGGCAGTTTCGAAACCGTTCATCAGTTCCATCTGCATGTCGATGAAAACAACATCCGTATTGTTCTTCATTTCCTCAAGATAGTTAAGGCCTGAATTGAAAGTCGAAATTGTCATCGTTGATTTGTCAAACTCCGGGCTTTCCTCGATAAAAGCCTTTAGGGTAAGCATGTCTGTCTGAGTATCATCAACTATTGCAATACTGTACATTTTTTCGTCCTCCATAATATCTTAATGCATGGAACAAAACGTGTAGCCCCAAGTGGCAAATTCATCTGATTATTCGGCAATTTTTGCAGATGAATTTGGAAGGCAGATGTTTACGCAAAAAAGGTTCGTGCCAATATCCAGGTCAAAGACTCCGCCATACTTTCCGCAAATCCTGCGGACATTCTTAAGGCCGATTCCATGTTCAGCAGGCTGTGCCTTTGTTGAAAGGAGCCCCCCGTTTGCATAGCCGATTTTCCTGTAATGGTTTTCCACGGAGAACATGATGAAGTTCCCGTTGGTTTCAAAAAGCTTTACGCAAATTGAAGGACATCCATCCCTGTCCTCGTAATATTCCTTTTCTGCACGGACTGCATTGTCGATTACATTTCCAAAGAGGGCTATAAGGTCCACGTCAGAAATGAGCTCCAGGTCAACCTCGGGTTCAATCTGGAATTCTATGGAAACCCCTTCCTTAAGGGCAATGTTTTCCTTTTCGTTCAGCAGTGCATTAAGGAAACTGTTGCGGACATATTTTTTTGGAGTGTATTTCTTGAGGGATTTGTCCATCACAGTAAGAAGCTTTTCCATCTCGGAAATTTTTCCTTCAGAACAAAGTCCGGAAAGGGCTGCAATAAAATGCTTTTCATCATGACGGATTATGGCCTGCTTCTGTTCAATCTCATCAAGGCGCTGGTAATATTTCTTCTCCATCTCAAACTGTTTCCTGAGGGAATCATATTTTCTGCCAAAGGGATTTTCGCTGTTCATGTATATTGAAAGAATCGTAAAGGTAACGGTTATGCAGGAACAGAAAGCTTCCTTATACACAAACTGAATCATCGAGAAGAATACGACCACAACAAAAAACGTAAAGAATGGAAGAAGTTTTTCCCAGCCCGCATGGATTATCCGCTTAAAGTTCAATGCAAAGGCCAGGACAAGAATCACCGGCACCAGGGAAAACACCATCATTACTGGAGTTCCGTGGGAATACCATGTAGTCCTGCCCTGGACGAATTTTATGTCCTTGAGAAAATACAATGTGGCAATTCCCCAGGCAATCATAACGCCAAGGAGAAGAAACTGAAGTGAGATTCTTTTTGGAATGTTGTTGGTGACGGAAAGAAAATAAAGCAGTATGTTCCAGAGAATCAATTCAAGGGAAATGTAGAAGAATGCGTGAAAGACAATGTTCCACACAACTCCAACCTGGGGAATGAAATTTACTGACCATGCCGTAAGTCCGTCAAAGAACAGGGAGCATTCACCGATGTAAAAAAGGGACACGGCATAGGAATTAAGCTTTTCCTTCCGTCCTGCAAGAAGCATCTGCACATGAGTATATACGAGAAAGAGAAGGCATACGCACTGAAGCTTTGCAAGATAGAAAAAATCAAACATGGCTTCAGTATATCAAAAATCATCCTTTGGGAGCAAGTTTCCAGTCAGGCCCATCCCCTGTGGAAAAGCAGATTGCAGTGCATCTGTAACGGCCGCAGTTTTTTGCAAAGAATTCAATGTCGCTTGCATACATGCTGGCAAGGTCATCGGGATGATACGAGAGCCTTACCTGCTGTTCACCCGTGCCATCGCTCAGCCGGCTCAGGGCTCCGTTAAAGCGGATGATGTTTTCTGCAGCCTCAAAAAGATTTTTCTTTCCCCTTGAATTAAAGAATTCCTTAAGGAATTCCACCTGCATCTTTTCGATTTCAGCATGCCCCATTTTTTTGCCGCACTCTTTCTGTCCAAGCCACCTTGAAAATTCCTCGAGCAAAACCACGGGGCGAACCTTAAGGCACTGGCAAATGCTCATGAACCAGGGCACTGCCCTTCCGTCATTGTAGAACAGGTTGCAGGCCCGGCTGATTTTTTCCGCCTTGCCCATATCCACTTCACTAAAACAGTCGGTCCTTAGAACATGGTATGGAGCCGTGGGTTCAAATTCCAGTCCAAGGGATTCAGCCTTGTAAAAAAGTTCCGTTCCGGGAAGAACGCTTAGCCTGAATGTTTCAAGATTGTTTGGATAAAGGCGCAGGGCAAAGTCCACGCTTTTTCTAAAGCCCTCAAGATTATCCTTAGGCAGTCCGTAAATCAGGTCAAAGCCAAAGACAACACCCTGGCGGTTCAATATGCCCACATTGGTTTCAAAGACTTTTTTGTTAAGACTTCGGTTTACATGCTTAAGGACATCCGGGTTTGCACTCTGCAAGCCAAACTGCAGTGCGCATGGAATTTTCGTGAAGGCCCTTGCAAGTTCCCTGTCAATGAATTCGGCGCGTGCCTCAAAATAAAAGAACATGCCGGGAGCCTTTGTCCTGATAAGCTCAAGGATTTCAAGGGCGCGTTTCTTACTGGCATTGTAAGTTGGATCAAGGACAAAAACCTGGTTGATTTTCTTTCTATTGAAAAATTCAAGTTCCCTTTCGATTCGCTCCCTTGGAAAAGGCCTTACGTTTTTTTCGCCGCGGCTTTCAAAGCAATAGGAACACTTAAATGGACATCCACGGGCAAGTTCCCAAAGGGCGCCCCCATAAAGTCCAGGGTCTATGGTGCCGTCAAGGTATGGAGATTCCAGGATGGAAACATCGGGAGCCTGGGATCTTGGCCACTCCTTTGCATTCACGTAAGCGGCAAAATTTTCCCGGGCAAAAACTCCCTGCGGAAGCCGCTGAACCTTTTCCGGATTCCTGCAACACGATTCCATTTCTGCAATAAGTTCGGGGACGGCAATCTCACCTTCGCCGCAAACAGTGTAATCAAAGTTTTCAAAGGTAAAGGGATTTGCAGTTACCTCAGGTCCTCCTGCAATACAGATGCATTCTGGATTACGCTGCCTTACCGTGGCACAGATTTTTTCCATGATCTTTCTGTTCCACACGAAAACGCTGAACAGCACGTAAGGTGCATCGATCTTGTCCGCTATCACCTGGGCAACCTGGTCTTCGGTTTTTCCGGCAAGGGCTTCTGATTCCAGGCTGAACGACTTTAATTCAGCATGAAAGAAATCTTTTGTACGTGGATTGTGTTTTATTGAAGAAGCAATGCAAGCCGCCCCAAGAGGCAGTGCCTGTGGTGAAGTTTCTATCAGTAGGGAAAGGCACTGAACCTTGATTTTTTCCATGACGGCTTCGCTGCTCATTCTAGTTTGAATTGAACCTCTTGAGGAACTGGATCGTTCTCTCTTCCCGAGGGTTATTGATTATCTGCTCAGGATCGCCCTGTTCAACAATCACACCGCCATCCATAAAGATGATCTTGTCACTTGTGTCGCGGGCAAATGCCATTTCATGGGTAACGATTACCATGGTCATTTTTTCTGCAGCGAGTTCCTTGATGACGGAAAGAATTTCTCCCGTAAGTTCAGGGTCCAGGGCAGAAGTGGGTTCATCAAAGAAAAGAACTTCCGGCTTAAGGGCAAGGGCGCGGGCAATGCTAACACGCTGCTGCTGTCCCCCGGAAAGCTCGCATGGATAGCTGTCAGCCTTTGACTCAAGCCCCATTTTCCTAAGGAGTTCCATGGCAACAGCAGTCGATTCTTCCCTGGACTTTCCAAGAACAATGCGCTGTGCTTCCGTAATGTTCCTCAGGACAGAAAAATGCGGGAACAGGTTAAAGTTCTGGAAAACCAAACCGATGTTAAGGCCGATCTTCTTAAGTTCTTCCTTGGATGCATAGACGCCGTCCTTTATCATGCTGCGTCCGCAAATGGTCACGGAACCGTCGGTGATTTCCGTAAGCTGGGAAAGGCACTTTAGCAGTGTGGACTTGCCGCTGCCGGAAGGGCCGATGATTCCAAGGACTTCACCCTTGTGAACGGAAAAAGAAATGCCCTTGATTATCTGAAGGTCAGGAAAATTCTTTACAAGGTTTTCAACATGAATGATTTCGTCAGTTGTAGTAGTCAAGTTTCTTCTCCGTAACATCAAAGACTTTTGAAACGCCCCAGTTCATGACAAAGTAGAAAAGGCCTGCGATAAAGAGAGGCACTACGCTTACGAGGGCGCCACTCTGGGTTTTTGCAACATGGAAAAGTTCAGCAACACCAAGAACCTGAATGAGGGCCGTATCCTTTACCAGGGTGATGACTTCGTTTCCCATTGGGGGAATTATCTTCTTGATTACCTGAGGCATCACGATGCGGATGAAAGTCTGGTTTTTGGTAAAGCCAAGAACCTTTGATGCATCGTACTGCCCCTGGGGAATTGACTGAATGCCGCCGCGATAGATTTCTGCAAAATATGCAGCATAATTTATCACCATGGCAACAATGCCGGCGGTAAAGCGGTCAAAGCCAACCTGAAAAAGCATCTGCGGTGCAAAGTAAACAAAGATCAGCTGGAGCATCAGGGGAGTTCCGCGAATCACAAGAAGAAAAAATTTTGTGATCTCTGCCACAATCCTGAACCTGGACATGCGTCCAAAGCAGATGAGCAGAGCCAGCGGAACGGAAAAGAGCAGTACGAGAACAAAAACCTCAAGGGTGATTCCAGTGCTCTTGAGCATGGCTGGAATCAGCTTGTTCAGATTAAGGCTGGAAATATATTCAGTCAATTTTACTTTCCGATCTTGGAGATGTCCTTGTCAAACCACTTGATCGTGATTTCAGCAAGCTTGCCATCCTTTGCCATTTCTTCAAGTGCATTCTGAACCTTGTCGCGGAGAACCTTGTTCTTCCTGCTGAATGCAATACCGTACTTTTCTGGTGCAAGGGATTCAGAGAGAACTGTAAGGCTCTTCTTTCCCTGCTTAATGCTGTATTCTGCAACAACAAGATCCATTACAACAGCGTCGATGTTCTTTGTCTCAAGGTCATTGAGAGCTGTAACGTTTTCCTGGAATTCAACAACTTCCTTAAGGCTTGCCTTGAATGCTGAATCACCGTCAATTGCATCCTGTGCAGATGAACCTGCCTGAACGCCAACCTTCTTTCCTGCAAGGTCTGCAAGAGTTGAAAGGCCTGAATCCTTGCGAACTACAACAACCTGTGCGTTTTCAAGGTATGGTTCAGTAAAAAGCATCTTCTGCTGGCGTTCTTCAGTCATTGTGAAACCGTTCCAGATGCAGTCGATCTTACCTGTGTTAAGTTCCATTTCCTTTGCAGACCAGTCGATTGGCTGGCAAACGAGAACGAGGCCAAGGCGCTTGCAAACTTCTGCAGCAAGTTCAACATCGTAACCAACGATTTCATTTCCTGCATTGCGGAATCCCATTGGAGGGAATGCATCATCAAGGCCAAGCACAAACTTTCCTGAATCCTTTTTCTTTGCAGATGCCATTGAAAGGCAAACCATAAGACCACAAATAAGTGCAGCAATTTTCTTCATTTTAATACCTCTTAAAAAAACAGGGACTTTGCCCTGCAAGTTACAAAATCATTTTACGCTTTTGGCGCAGAATTTCTTCATGTTGCGGATCTGTACGCCTACCGTTTTTGAAGAAGGAGCGCCGGTTGTCTGACGATGTTCAACACATGCAACAGGTGACAGGCAGTCGTAAACATCTTCCTCGATAAGCTTTGAGCACTGCTGGAGTTCCTCGATGCAAAGGTCCTCGATTTTCTCAAGGCCTGCCTCGATGGCTTTTCTTACGGCAGTTGCAGAAACGGTGTGGGCCGTGCGGAATGGCATTCCCTTGCGAACAAGGTATTCTGCCAGGTCCGTAGCATTTGCAAATCCGCCTTCACATGAAGCTGCAAGATTTTCCGCGTTCCATTTTGCAGAAGAAATCATTGCAGTAAACACCTTGATGTTTCCTTCAACCGTATCAAGGGCTTCAAAAAGCGGAGCCTTGTCTTCCTGCATGTCGCGGTCGTAGGCAAGCGGAAGTCCCTTTACCATGGTAAGAAGGTTGATCAGGTCTCCGTAAACCTTTCCTGTCCTTCCGCGGATAAGCTCTGCAAAGTCAGGATTCTTTTTCTGCGGCATGATTGAAGAACCTGTTGACCACTTTTCACTAAGCTCGATGAAAGAGAATTCCGTGGTGGACCAAAGGACAACTTCCTCGCACATGCGGCTAAGGTGGCTCTGCAAGATTGCAAAGTCGGAAGTAAATTCGATGCAGTAGTCGCGGTCAGCCGATGTATCCAGGGAATTTTCCGTAACTCCATCAAAGCCGAGTTTTTTTGCAACAAGCTCGCGGTCCAGGGGAAGGGTGCTTCCCTGGAGTGCACCTGCTCCAAGCGGTGAAAGACTCACGCGCTTAAGGCTGTCTTCAAGACGGAGCCAGTCGCGCTTTAGCATTGTTGCCCATGCCATGAGATGCTGTGCCAGGGTTCCTGGCTGTGCATGCTGCATGTGGGTGTATCCCGTAAGCAAAGTCTTCTTGTTTTTGTCTGCAATGTCAGTCAGGGTTTCAATCAACGTGATGATTTCATTCTGCAGGCAAGGAATTATTCTTCTTAAATAAAGGCGCTCGTCCAGGGCAATCTGGTCGTTACGGCTGCGTCCCGTGTGAAGCTTTTTTCCAGGCTCCCCGATGCGGTCAGTCAACGTTGCCTCTACAAAGGAATGAATGTCTTCCGCGCTGTAGTCGATGGAAAGTTTTCCGCTTTCAAGATCCTTCTCGATGGACTTAAGTCCCTTTACGATTGCATCGCTTTCCTTCATGGCGATGATTCCGCATTCGCCAAGCATCTGTGCATGGGCAATGGAACCGTGAATGTCATCAAGAGCCATGCGCTCGTCCACAAAAATTGAAGTTTCAAATTCCACTGCAGCTGCATCAGGTCCTTCTGCAAAGCGGCCTGACCAGAGAGCCTTGTGATTGTCGTCTGTATGTGTTCCGTGACTATTTGCAGCCATAATTAGTTCATTCCTCCGTTTTTTTCCATCCATTTTTCAATGCCAACCTTTATGTCATCATCGATGTCGTGTTCAATGCGGCATGCATTTGCTTCCGCCTGTTCTTCGCTTACACCGGTTATGACCTGAAGAAATTTTGTCAGGAGAATGTGGCGGGAATAAATTGACTGAGCCTTTTCCTTTCCCTTTTCCGTCAATTCAAGAGAACCAATGGAACTTAAAATGACATACCCGTTTTCCATGAGGATTCCCATGGCACGGCTTACACTGGGCTTTGAAACTCCAAGATGCTTTGCAACATCAACAGAGCGTGCCACGCCGTTTTCCTTCTTGAGAACCAATATGGCCTCAAGATAATCTTCACCAGACTCATGAATCTCTGACATAAAATCTCCATAAAAAAAGTGTGCCATATTATACACCTAGAATGGATTTTCTGCTATACCATTGGACGGCCACATTTTTGCTCACGCAAAAACCAGGCTTTCCGCAATTCCGCTGCCGCTCCATCCTCCGCACTCATCCGTAACCTTCGGTTACTACTTCGCTTGCGGTGGACTGCTTCGCAGTTGCTACAATCCTTTGCGGAAAACGCTACATAAAATTCATGTGGGAAACCTTGAAAGAAAAACCAAGCTATAATAAAATTAAAATGGATGCTTGGGGCAAGAACTTGCCGTCTTCAGAAAGTTCCCGCATCAACGGAGGGCAATTTGTCAGAAAAAATTACACAGGAAGGAGTCATCAGGGCCTTTCTTGACGCTTCATACAAAAAATCATGCGGAGCTGCAAGCCTTTCGGACATAGCATCCCAGCTGGGAATAAAAAAAGCCTCCCTCTACAACCACTTTGAAAGCCGCGAGGACATCATCACCAAGACCCTGGAATCCTGCGCCTCTTATATGGAAGCAATTTCCTTCATTCCGGAAAACATGGACGGCGTTACAAAAAAATATCCTGCAGATACGGTTCTCAAGGGAATTGCCGGACGATACATAAAGATGCACGAAAAAAGCCCCATGCTTGAGATATACACTTTTCTTGAAAGCCAGAAGTACTTTGATCCTCAGGCAAAGGAAATCGTTTCTGCAGAAAGCCGTAAGCTTGTGCAGCAGACAATCACGGTTCTGACATCCCTCGAAAAAAACGGAAAGATTTCCGCACAGGAAGACAGGATTCATTCAGCAGCAGTGTGGTTTTGTGCAGCCCTGACTGACCTGATGAAGACCCACATGATCCTCGGACGCCACACTCCGGAAGAAAACCGGAAGGATGTTCAGGAAAAACACCTGGAACAGATAAACCACCTGATCGAATACTTTACTTCCACGCTCCAATAAAAAAAAGGAGACGCCCTTAAACCAAAGGCATCTCCCCTTCATCAATCACTTTATCCTTTCAAGCTGGGAAAGCTTGTTCTCAAGCTTAATGGCGTATTCCCTGTCGGCAGCCCAGGTTCCGGCCAGGCCTTCGATTGTGGGAGCACGTCCCCTCTTTACGTACCTGTACCTTGGATCCACACAGTCATTGTTCAGTATGAATCCCTCCGGCTTTGCATAGGCATGAAGGTGCTGAATGTGGGCACGCACGCCAAGCTGTTCCGTCTCAAAGTAAAGTCCCCGCTGGTTCTCGTCGATGGCTCCCAGTCCGCAGTAGTTGTGCATCTCCGGGGTGACAAGATTCCCGAATTTCAGGAATCCCGTTTCGTGGCACATCTGGACAAAAGCACAGTCGCTGTTTATGCCTTCACGGTTTCCCTCTTCTATGTAATAGGAAGCAAGGCGCCTTACCTGCTCAATGTCGGCATCGGGATTATTCCTCATGAAAAATTCCGTAAGCTGCCTGCTGTTCTTGACTCCCCTGTCGCTCAGGTTTCTTGAAACGGCACTCTTCCCCCTGTTGGAAGAAACGCAGGAAGTCAGGATGACGGCAACTGCAGCACAGACTAAAAACAGATGATTCTTCATGGATCAGCCGGCGATCGTTGTTCCAACATAGGAACCGTCGTTCAGGATGGATTCAAGGTTTTCAATGTTCTTTCCTGCGGCGCAGATAACCTTAAGGCCAAGTTCCTGTGCCTTCTTTGATGCAATCGGGTCAAAGGGGCAGTTCTTTCCTGGAACCCACTCATCGCCAACCATCTTGCGGAAGTCTGCCCAGCTTATGCTGTCAATAGGCTTTGCATCAGGATTCTTGCGTGGGTCGTCAGTGTAAACCTTTTCAATGTTTGAAAGATTAACTACAGTGTCTGCATTGAATTTTTCTGCGAGAAGAACTGCATCATTGTCCGTTGAGAATCCAGGCTTCCATCCTGCAGCAACAAGGATTCTTCCCGTAAAGTCACCGGCCTTTGTAGGATCGGTTACAACTTCTTCCTTGCAAAGGGGACCAAAGCATGTCTTAAGGATTTGGGCATTAAGTCTTGTGGCCATGATTCCAATCCAGTCGCATGCGTAGTTTGTCTCTTCGTCATTGGCAAAGGAAAGGTTCTTCTTCTGGCTTTCATCAAAACCGGATGCAACCTTCCTGTATGCGTTCTGGTAAACGCGGGCAGGAGCACCGCCACCAGCAACAAAGATAAGGCGTCCGTCAGGATTTGCATCAAGCCACTTATTAATCATCCTTGAAAAATTCAAAAGAAGGTCAGTATCAACTCCATCAGGAGCAATGATCGATCCGCCTACGCTTAAAACTTTAGTCTTCATATTTCCTCCAAAAATCGTCGAATATGTCAAAAAAATAACGCCATGCTGACTATATTTGCCTTCGGCGGCTTCGCACAGCATCTATACTATCCATTGTATATTGTGCATGGATTCCGAATCAAGTTCGGAATGACACTATTTTTTGTATCCCTAATATATACCTTGAATAATCGGATTATTCCACAGGGAACTGTAGCTCGACGTGGCATCCCCGCTTTCTTCCCAGATTGACTGCAGTGCATAGGTGCGCGGCCTGTAAACGATGCGGCTGTTTTCCTGCGACTGCTTGATCTGCCTGAATCCGCGGCTAAATGCAACATGCTGGTTGTCCAAATTTCCAAAGTAGAATTCGGTACGGTTGTCGATGGTGATGAAAGGTTCAAATTCAAGACCTGCACCCAGGGCTGGATCCACCGGAAGCCATCCGTAGTTTTCAAAATAGATCTCAACCCACCAGTGTGGTGTCACCGTAGACTTGTTGTGGACAAGGATTCCGCCGCAAGGTATGCAAGGAATTCCCTTTGCGCGAAGAACCGCAGCATACAGAATTGCAAAGTCATAGGCATCACCCTTCTTCCTGCGGATCAAGTCGGTAAACACTGCATCGCCTGAACGAATCTTTTCATTGATCTTAAAGTTTGCAATAAAGTAGTCGTAAACGCTGCGTGCAAAAAGATATGGATTCTTTTCCGCGGTGTCAATGGACTCAAGAAAATCCTTGACCAGCTGGCTGTCGCTCTGAACGCACATGTCCGGAGTCGTAAAGCGCTGGAACACAGGGGAATTGCGGTTCTTGTAATATGTGATTCCCTTTGGATTAACGCTGCTCCTGATGCAGTAGGAACTTACAACATAAGTCTGGCTGAACCTCTGCTTGTTGTTAACGATTTCGTTGAGCTGCTTCTTGTGAATGATGTTGTACATGTCGTCCACGATGAATGGATCGGGGAACACTTCGTTAAGTTCAGCAGAAGGCTGGAAGGAAGAAATCTGGGGCTTTGGAATGTAAAGCAGGATGGTGCTTTCCTGGGTGGCCACATGGTTGGAAATGTCGGCGCAAGTCTGAATGACATAGGTTCTCTTGTTGGCATACTGCTTTTTTCCGGCAGGGAAAGAAATGCCAAGCTTCTTGGAACCGCTTGAACCGCGTTCAGTCTGGATGTACACGGAACCTGTCGTTGCACCGTCCGGAACCCTCACCTGAATTTCTGAATCCGACCATGCAACATAATCAAAGTTGGTCTCGCTTGCGGCAATCCATGCATCGTTCTTTTCTCCATTCTGGTCCGAAGCGGCAGGAGAATGGCTTTCATCAGCAGCTGCGGAAAAGTAAACTTCCGAAGAACCCCTTGCATTTCCAAAGTGGGAACCGTTAAGGGTAATGGTCTGGCCGATGACTGCGCTTTCAACAGAAACCGATACAATGGAAGGAATTGAAGTACCTGGGTCCATCCTGACGGCCACGGGAATTCCAGCCTCATTGGCAAAGAATGCCGGGTCCGACCTGCCGGAAGAAGTACCCACGATTACAAGACCATCCTGAACGTTTGATGGAAGGACAAGGCGAATCTCGTCATCACGCCAAACCTTGTATGCACTGGAAGTTACCCTGGAGCCTGCAATCTCCACATAGGAAGAATCCTTGGAAGTTCCAAAGCCGGAACCCCTGATGGTCATCTCGTCCCCCGGATAGCCAATCTGGGGGTCAACGGAAGCAATGACCGGTTTCCTGATTACGTTGGTGGAGAAAACCTTCAGCAAAAAAGCCGCAAGAAGAATGAATGCAATGGCGGTAACAGTGCGCACTGCAGGCGACTTTCTGATAAGATACTTATATTCCGAAAAGATGCTCAATTCATGAATCCTTACTTGCTAGAAATGAAAGACATGTCAACCAGAGGCACAGGCAGCGAATAGGAATCCCCGTCCGCAAAAACACTCAGGTCTTTCCTGGAATACTCTTCCGGACAGAAAACGTCGTAGTCAGACAAAAGTGAAGCTGAGCGCCCGTGGTCAATGGAAGAATTGGAAACCGCCATGCCCATGACTGGCCTTGAACTTCTGTCCCCAACCAAGGTTGCATACCCCCTTGGGGAATTCAAGGCATTGCCCGATGACAGGAAGGAAGACAGGTGTGAGGAATCGACCCCGCCGTCAAAGCGAACCATGTCGGATTTCTTGCTCATGGAACTACGGGCCACCGGGGTAAACTGGCGTTCCACGTAGGCTGTCCCCGGCCTTGCACCCCCAGCCGACCTGCCCCGGAAAACAAGGCTGCCGGGAAGCAGTGCCAGAACCAAAACCGCAGCTGCCCCTGCTGCAAAATACCTTAGGGCTACATTAAAGTTGTTTCTTCTATATATATCGCTGTTGAATTTTCTTTCTTCAGCGGCAAAACGCGAATATGAAAGACGGGCTTCAAGCCTCTTAAAGCTGTCATCAAGCTGTTCTCTGGTGAACATGATGGAAGATGCATCGGAAGCAATGATGGAATTCAGCTTCCGCAGCTTTTCCAGCCTTGCACTGCACTTGCTGCAGGACGAAACATGGGCTTCGTACTGCTCCACAAATTCTTCCGGAAGCTCTCCATCGAGATACACTGAATGAATGTCATTTTCAGGACAGGTAGACATCGTCTTCTCCTAAAAGTTCAAGAAGTTTGGCCCTTGCCCGGAACACGCGAACCTTTACGTTACCTTCCGTGATTCCCAGCTGGTCACCAATTTCCTTATAGCTCATGCCTGCATATTCCTTAAGCACAAGAACTTCCTTCAGGTTATCCGGAAGCTTGGCCAGGGCTTCTGTGGCAGCCTTAACGGTCTCTTTCTTAAGAAGGTCGACTTCACCGCTTTCCATGTGCTGCCGTCCTTCATACAAAACCTTATGGTATGCATTTGCCTCGATGGTCTTTCTCTTTGCGTAGTTCAGGGCTGCGTTCTTGACAACCCGGATCATCCAGAAAGTGGCATCGTTCATAGTGTCAAAGACCATCTTCTTTTCGCTCGCCTTGATGAAGGTATCATGCACAAGGTCTTCAGCAGCCTCTTCGTCGCTTACAATGCGATAGGCCACCTTAAAGAGCGATACAAAAACAGAGTCATATATTTTTCTGAAATCACCAGGGTCACTGCAATCGAGGGCAGGGTTTTCCCGTTTACTGAATAACAATCAAAAATCCTTAAGGTTACAGAAGAATTCGCGAATTCTGGAAATTCCTGAAGGGTCAGTTCCAGAACCACAAGATCCTAGTCCCTCTTCCACTCAGGTCCCTTAGGGGTGTCGATGATGGTAATTCCACGGGCCTTAAGGATGTCACGGATTTCATCACAGCGTGCAAAATTCTTTGCCTTCTTTGCCTCAGTGCGTTCTGCAACAAGGGCATCGATTTCTGCAGCCTCAGGATCTCCCTCGTGAGGGTTCACGGAAGCCTTCTTTTCTTCTTCCTCAAGAACAAGGGCAGCCTTTTCCAAAAGCCTAAGGCCGATGACCGTATCCATCCTTGCAACAAGTTCAATCTTTTCTTCATTTGAAAGAGCATTTTCCTTGATGACCTTCTGGATCATTGAAAGTCCAACAGGTGCAAGAAGGTCGTTTTCCATTGCCTCACGGAACTTGGTGATGAATTCGGCAGCCTTCTCGGAAAGCCCCGTAAGGTCCGAAGCCTGTCCCTTTGCATAAACCTTTGCAGCAGCTGCCTTAAGCACGTCAGACTTTTCTGCAAGCTTTGCAACACGGCCTACAAGGGCTTCACGGCTCTTTTTTGCACCGTCCATGGCATCCCAGCTAAAGAGAACCTGCTTGCGGTAATGTGCACCAAGAAGGAAGAAACGGTAGTCCAGGGCATCATATCCCTTGTCTACCAGAGACTGAAGGGTCAGGAAGTTTCCGCTGGACTTGGACATCTTTGTGGCACCCTGGAGAACAAGGAATTCATTGTGCATCCAGTAGTTTACCCAAGGGCCCTTTGCAGCTTCCTCAGCAGAGAAGGAACCTTCCGACTGTGCAATTTCATTTGTATGGTGAACGGGAACGTGGTCAATTCCCCCCGTGTGAATGTCAAAATGCTGGCCAAGGTACTTCATGCTCATGGCAGAACATTCGATGTGCCATCCTGGATAACCCTTGCCCCAAGGGGAATCCCAGAGAAGTGCCTGGTTTTCAAACTTGGACTTGGTGAACCAGAGTGCAAAGTCCTGGGGGTTCTTCTTGTTTTCATCGATTACGACTTCCTTGCGGCGGCCGGCCCCTTCCTTAAGTTCATCCAGCTGAAGGTTTGCAAGCTTTCCGTAGTCCTTGTATGTGCTTACGTCGTAGTAAAGGTTTCCACCGGCCATGTATGTGTGACCGTTGGCTTCAAGCTTCTTGATGAGCTCGATCATTTCCGGGATGTGCTCGGTTGCCTTGCATACCACGTCAGGACGGATTATGTTCAGCCTGTCAATGTCGTTGAAGAATGCATCCGTATAGAACTTTGCAATTTCCATTACGCTCTGGTGCTTTTCTTCCGCAGTCTTAACCATCTTGTCTTCGCCGTCATCGCTGTCTCCGCTAAGGTGGCCAACGTCGGTGATGTTCATTACGTGCTTCTTGTCATATCCAAGGAAAGTCAGGGTACGGTCAAGGGTGTCCAGAAAAACATAAGCGCGAAGGTTTCCGATATGTGCATAGTTGTAAACTGTAGGACCGCAGCCGTAAAAACCTACGAAACCTTCAGTAAGCGGCTTGAATTCCTCAAGTTTGCGTCCCATTGTATTGTACAGTTTAAGTGCCATTTTCATTCTCCGGATTTAACATTGCCAACGGTTGTTATTGATGACAATTGTCGTTTATTCTTCTATAATAATAGATAATGTCAAAAATACAGCAATTTGAACAAAATATCAATAAATCAAGGTTCCAGGGTCAGATTATCCATGACGAAGACCTTAAGAACCATACAACCATGCAGGTCGGGGGAAGTGCCCGCCTTTTCCTAAAGCCCCAGGATGAACAGTCGCTGGTACTGGCAGTGAACCTTGCCCTTGAATCTGATGCTGAATTCTTCATTCTTGGTGGAGGAAGCAATGTGGTGGCCAGGGACGGAACCTACGATGGCATCGTCATTTCAACGGAAGCCCTGGATTTTATGGAAGTCCTTGAGGATTCCCTTTCTTCTGGGGAACCTGAGGGCTCCAGCAAAGTGGACACTGTCCTTGTAAGGTGTGGCGCCGGGGTAAAAACCGCAGGTCTTGTTGAATTCTGCGATTCCAAGGCCATGGGCGGAATGGAAACCTTTGCAGGACTTCCTGGCACCGTGGGGGGAGCCGCATTCATGAATGCAAGGTGCTACGGCACGGAAATAAGCAACGTCCTTCATTCGGCACGATACATTGAGTTCCAAAAAAATCCCATTAATTCCCATAATTTTGTTGAATGTAAGGCAAAAATATATCATAATGACAGTTCGGGAGAAGACTGGTCCTACAAGAACTCGCCTTTTTCCAGGATGAACTGCGTAATAACGGAAGTAACATTCAAGGTTAAGGCATCAGACCCTTCAATGGCAGATAGAATTCATGCTGAATGTGAAAAATACGTGGAAGACCGCAGGCAGAAGGGGCACTTCAAGGCTCCAAGTGCAGGCAGCGTCTTTAAGAACGACAGAAACATCGGTGTTCCAAGCGGAGTGCTCATTGACCATGAAGGACTGAAGGGACTGGCCGTCGGGGGAGCCCAGGTTGCTCCATGGCACGGCAACATCATCATCAACAGTGGCAGTGCTACGGGCACGGACATCAGGATGCTGGTGCAGCAGGTTCAGGACAGGGTCAGGACGGCAACGGGATTCATGCTGGAACCCGAGATTATATTCATGTAAGGGCAAACCCAAGGTGGTGGAAAGTGCTGCAGCTTTCGTTTGTAAATTTTAAGCCAAACTCATACATACTGGTTGAGAACACACCGGCAACGGACAGATTCTTCATCATCCAGAGCGGAAAGGTTCGTTCATACAACGAGGTGCCCATCCCGGGAATTCCAGCGGAAATTCTGGGACCGGGAGACTTCATCGGAGTCATTTCCTGCTTCTCGGGCCATTCCCAGACAAAGACCATGATTACCATGACGCCAGTTGTTGCCATCATGGTTACAAAGGCCCAGTTCCCGGAACTCATCGTAAACAACACGCCGGTTGCCCTTAAGATCGTAAAGTCCTTTGCCCGCGACATGAGGAAGGTCAACGACCAGCTGGCAAAGCTCACCCTGTTCAAGGCAAGCATAGACTCGCCGGAAGCAATTTACATGATTGCCGACTACTTTCACAGGGAAGGATTTACGGACATTGCAGCCTACGGATTCTACCAGTACATGAAGCACTGCCCAACGGGAATCAATGCAATTCCTGCAAGAACAGCCCTTGAAGCCCTTCGCAAAAGGTCCCGTGCCGTATACCTGGAACCTTCTGCAGATACGGTGCGCACATACCCCATAAACACCATGATCTTCTCGGAATGCCAGACTGGAAGCGACATGTTCATCATCCAGGAAGGTACCGTAAGAATTTCCAAGGTAATTGACGGCAGCGAGATTACCCTTGCCATCCTCAAGAAGGGGGACATGTTTGGCGAAATGGCACTTCTTGAAAACAAGCCGCGTTCGGCATGTGCCATCGCCCATTCAGACTGCCGTCTTATGGTCATCAACCATGCAAACTTCAACCAGATGGTAACGACCCAGCCGCAGATGATCTCAAAGCTTACCACCACATTTGCAGAACGCCTCTGGTCCGTTTACCGCCAGCTGGCAAACACGCTCCTTACGGAACCACGCGAAAAGCTCATAGACATGATTGCCCTCCATGTGGAAAAGGCAAAGAACGTCACCCGCGGAGAAGCATACAACACGGGTCTGAGCGTAATTGACGTCATGAAAATGTGTGCAATTCCTTCAGAAAAGCAGAACCAGGCCTACCAGGAGCTCCAGCGCGACCAGACCATCAAGATCGTCAACAACAAGATTATCGTTCCCGATGCAAGGCAGCTCATTGCCCAGGCCGGATTCTACAGGAAGCAGAGTACAAAGCATGGTTCGTAAATGGCTTTTGGCTGCAGTTCTTGCAGCCGCCGCAGTTTTCTGCCACAGTGAAGAATCTCTGCCCAAGGGCTACAGGAACATCTCCTTTGGCATGTCCGTAAGCACAGTCAAGGATGAACTCAAGAAGGACAAGTCCTTCGGCTACAGGGGCGACAGGGACGTTTCCCTTCTTCCCGGAGAAAACCGCACCCTGATAGAAACTGACACGACACGCACCGCCCCCGATTCCTTCCTGGAAAAATGCTGGTTCCAGTTTTACGAGGACAAGCTTTACACCATCACCATAAACTTCCGCCAGAGCAAGCTGGACCACTATTCGATCTATTCTTCCCTGGAAAAAAAATACGGAAAGCCATCTTCCCTTAGCCCGGAAAAAATCCAGTGGGAAAGCGACGACACCATCATGTCCCTTGAGCGCCCCCTTGTAATAAAGTACACGGACAAGGCAGTCCTTGAGGAACTCAGGTCAAAGGTGCGCGTGGAAAAAACAAATGAAGAAAAGAACAGGCAGGACTTTCTCGACAGCCTGTAGCGGGATATAAAATGACAGCATTGAACCTTAGGAAAACACTCATGGCCGCAGCATTTGTTGCCGCCATTTTTTTTGGAACAGCATCAAATGCCCATGCAGAAAAGGGAAAATACAAGCTTCCCGTGCGCGACATAGAAATAACAAAAGCTGATGAAACAAGGGTAACCGTAAGGTCGGAGATTGCATCAAGGCCCGAGGAACGCAACTACGGCTTCATGTTCAGGAAGAAGATTCCCGCAGGAACCGGCATGCTCTTTGTGTTTGAAATCGACCAGCAGCTGAGCTTCTGGATGAAGAACACACCAACTCCCCTTTCCATCGCATACATAGATTCCAGGGGAAAAATCGTTGACATATTCGACATGACCCCCTACAGCCTGTCTTCAATACAAAGCACCAGAAGCGTAAGGTATGCCCTGGAAGTACCCCAGGGATGGTACGCAGAAAACGGCATAGCCCCGGGCGACAGGGTTACGCTTCCTTAACTCAGGCTTTCAAGCTGGGCGCGGGCAATCTTGTCTTCAGGATCGATTTCCAGCACAACCTCAAAGTACTTTCTTGCATCCTCAAGGTTTCCAGTCTTAAGGCTCAGGTAACCCAGGTTGCTGATTATCTTTGTGTTCTCGCCGTCCATGGTCAGGGCTTCGCGCAGGGTTTCAAAGGCAGCATGCTCCTCGCCGGTTTCAATCTGGCAGATGGCAAGCTCGTTGAGGGTATCGGCATTTTCATCACCACCATCACATTCACGTGCCTTGAGGAATGCCTTCTTTGCATCATCAAACCTTCCAAGCTTTCTCAATCCCCATCCAAGGAGGAACCATGCATTCCATACGGCCGGATTGTCTGCGATGAACTTGCGGATTTCCTCAAGCCCCTTTTCTTCCTGGCCGTTGGCGATAAAGTTGTATGCATCGTGGAACCTGTCGTTCTCGAGGTTCCTGTTTGAAATCTTGTCGATGATTTCCTGGGCGCGCTCCTTCTTGTAAAGGCCGTTTTCCCCCAGGTCTTCATCCTTAAGGTCGCTTGTAAGGGCAAGGAACGTCTCAAAGCATGCCTTTGCCTCACTGTAGTCCCTCTTCTTGAGATAGAAGAATCCCGCATTAAAGTAGGCGTCGGGCATGTCCTTCTCTCCGTCAAGGATTTCGCGGTAGTAGCGCTGGGCAAGGTCATCGTAGGCGTCGGCATCTTCCCCAAGGGAATTCTTCCTGTAGCTGTCTGCCTTCTGGTCGTAGAAAACGGCCATGTTCAGAATTACGGCGCGGTCCTCCGGGTCAATTCCGTTTACGGCAAGCCAGATTTCCTCTGCCAGGTCCCATTCCTCGTTGCGGGTCTTGAGGATTGCGGCTTCTGCCAGTTCCTTCTTGATGTTTGGGCGTACGTCCGTAATCAGCTTGCGGTAATAGGCAGCATTTGCATTCTTCTTGTCATAGGCAAGAACCGTAAGGATTCCTGAAAGAACCTGTTCTTCCGTGAGGGCTGCAAAATCCTTTTCGATGGGATCGTCCACATTCTTTTTCTGGACTGGAAGTTCTACAGAAGGGTCAATCTGCATTGCTGCAGAAGAAAAAACCTTTCCTTCCGGGATCTTTACAAAATAAATCGAATCCAACGGGTTTGATGAGGCCATGATGATTTCCTTAAAAATTTAGTTTGCTTCTGGAGCAGGAGCTTCCGATGCAGGGGCAGAAGCCTCAGCTGCAGGTGCTGGTGCCGCTGCTGCCGCAGGTGCAGTCTTTTCTTCAGGAGCCTTTTCCCCGGCAAGTTCCGGCAGGTTTTCTCCAGCACCACCTTCAAGCTCGTTCTTGCGGGCAGTGGTTATGTAATGGTTGATGCGAATCTTGTACGGAATGGAAACCGTACCTTCGGCATACTGGATGCTGGCAGAAATGATGTCCTTGCGGCCTTCAATGAAGTTGGCACGAACGATCGTGCCGGTAACATTGATGACTTCATGGGGTTCTTCAAATTCAAACTGAAGCTGTATTTCCTTGTTAAGAAGATACTGTGCAAGACCAAGAAGAACTACGCGGCATCCGCTGAAAGACAGGTCCTGAAGGATGCAGTTGCGTGGAACGTTCTGGATGGCAGCCTTTACTTCCTTTCTTGAAAGATTGAGCTTTCTGATGGATTCCTGGTTGATGAGGATGCGTTCTTCCTTGCGGCGTACGGCATTTACATTGGCATCAAGAAGGGTTCCCATCATGGAGATCAAGTCATCCGGGGGACGCTGTGTATAGAAAAGGGTTACGATGGACAGGTCGGAACTGTTCATGTATGGCTGTACAAGCTGAACCTTTGCCTGAACGAAAAAGCTCATGAGCTGGCCGTCAGCCTGATAGAAGCTGAACCTCAAGCTTACGGGGGCCGGATTCTTCTGTGAAATCACCTTATAGGCACCACTCTTTGTACCAAGAATAACCTTTGCCTGAATGAAAGAAGTTGAATTGATGATGCAAGGCCACTGGAGACCACCGCTCTTGATGTAAATCTGACGCGGGTCCATCTTGAGGACGTGCATGATTTCCTTTGAGAATGTTACCTCTGTTGACTGGTAATCGTTATAGTATCTATTTATTACCTGAGATGTCACAAGTGCCATGATATATATAATAATTAATAAAACGCAGTTTTTCAACCTAAAAATGCAATTTTTGAGACCCCAAAAATATTTACAAATATATTAAAAATTTCTATTGACAATTTTGTATATAACGGAAAAACTAACTAAATTTCAACATGCAGGAGTTGTACATCAGTGAAAGGAAGTACAGTTTCTATTGACCACGTTTCAAAGCACTTTGGCTCGTTCCATGCTCTTGATGATGTCAATTTTACCATCAAGCAGGGAGAATTCTTCTCTCTTCTCGGTCCGTCTGGCTGCGGAAAGACAACCTTGCTCCGCATTATCGCAGGCTTTGAATTCCCGGATGAAGGAGCGGTTCTCTTTGACGATGAAAACGTTGTTCCACTTCCGCCAAACAAGAGGCATTCAAATACGGTCTTCCAGAGTTACGCACTGTTTCCGCATCTTTCTGTCTATGAAAACGTTGCATTCCCTCTGCGCCTTAAGAAGGAAGACAAAACTGTAATCGACGAAAAAGTACGCAAATATCTTAAGCTTGTACAGCTTGAACAGCACATGGACAAGAAGCCAAACCAGCTTTCCGGCGGTCAGCGCCAGAGAGTCGCCATTGCACGTGCCCTCATCAACGAGCCTAAGGTTCTTCTCCTTGACGAGCCGCTTTCCGCCCTTGATGCAAAGCTCCGTGCAAGCCTTCTCCTTGACCTGGATGCAATCCACGACCAGATTGGAATCACGTTCATCTACGTTACCCATGACCAGAGCGAAGCCCTTGCAGTTTCCGACAGGATTGCAGTAATGAACCAGGGTAAGGTCCTTCAGGTTGGAACTCCCTTTGAAATCTACGAAAGTCCGGCCACACAGTTTGTTGCCCAGTTCATCGGCGAGACGAACCTCTTTGAGGCCACGGTTTCTGAATGCGTTCCATACAAGAACTCAAAGGGACTTGATGAATACATGGTTACCTGTTCCGTTCCAGCCCTTGGAAAGCAGGCTCCCCTTCCGACAGACACGGCAGAAGTTGCTGCAGGCGACAAGTTCATGATGGTTACAGACTACGACCACACTGAACCAGGCCAGAAGGTTGCTTTCACCATCCGCCCGGAAAAGATCCGCATCTCAAAGGACATTCCCGACGTCCATGGAAGAAAGGACATCAACGTATTCAAGGGATTCGTCCAGGAACCTGTCTACACGGGATTCCAGTCAAAGTTCTATGTAAAGCTTGAAAACGGCGCCGTGCTCAAGGTGTTCAAGCAGCATACAAACTACCTGGATGACGGTCCGGAAATCGAATGGAAGGACGAAGTTTATGTTTCCTGGTCTTCTGAAGACGGTTACATCGTAGAAGACATTGAAAAATAAGAGCGCTCTTTTTAGGAGTCTATATGGCAGAAAAACCAAGTGCAGACCTCAGGATTGCGTCTGCAGCATACAACCATAAATTCAAGAAGGCAAACCCGGGACCTGCCTATGCATGGCCGATGGGAGCATGGTTTTCCCTGTTCTTCATAATTCCGCTGGTGATCATCGTCTGCTATTCCTTCATGAAACGCGATGTCTACGGCGGTGTCGTAAGGCAGTTTTCACTCAAGGCATACCAGCAGATGCTTTCCCCGGCCTACGGAATCATATTCCTGAGGACCCTGTGGATTACCGTGGTTGCAACATTCATCACGATTCTCATCGCACTCCCCTGCGGATATGCCATGGCCAAGAGCAAGCACCAGACTACCCTGCTTATTCTCGTAGTCATTCCGTTCCTTACCAACAGCCTCATCCGCATCTTTGCATGGATTACAATCCTTGGCGACAACGGAATCCTGAACCAGCTTCTGACAGCATTCCACAACATTGCCAACGCCATCACCGGCGGTTCGGAGGCTTTTGTTCCGCATAAGTTCATGTTCACCAAGGGTGCAGTAATTCTTGTAAACATCTACATGTACCTGCCTTACGCAATTCTTCCGGTATTTACGGCCGTGGACAGGTTTGACTTTACCCTTCTTGAAGCATCGCGCGACCTTGGGGCAACAAAGGCCCAGTCCATGACGAAAATCCTTATTCCGGGAATCAAGAGCGGCATCATAAGTGCGGTGATCTTTACATTCATCCCGATTTTTGGAAACTACACGGTTCCTCAGCTTGTGGGCGGAAAGGACAGCTACATGCTCGGTAACATCATCGTTGACCAGGTTCAGAAGGTGCGCAACTGGCCTCTGGCTTCTGCATTCAGCCTTGTAATAACCCTGGTTTCAATGGCCGGTGTTCTCCTGATGCTTTCTTCAGGCAAGAAGGAAGCCGCCCTCAACAAAAAGTCCAGCAAGGAAGACAATACGGTTCCCCTTTCGGCAGTGGCAGCCGCAACAACTCCGGCAGCTGCAGCAAACGTTTCTACAGCAGGTGAAAAATGAAACATCCAGCCCTTTATTTATTGAAGAAACTTACAAAGAAATCCAACACGGAAAATGCACGCCACGCAAAGAGAAACTGGAAGAAGAAGGCCAGGTTCGGTTTTTCCAACACGGTTCTTCTTTTGGCCATACTCTTCCTGTTCCTGCCGCTGTTTGTAATCACCTTCTTTTCATTCAACGCATCAAAGGACACCACCTTTACGGGATTTTCCCTCGTATGGTACGAAAAGCTCATCTTTAGCTCAAAGCCCCTCTGGGTTTCGCTGCTGAACAGCTTCCTTGTGGCAGTTACATCGGCACTGGTTGCAACAATTCTCGGTAGCCTTGCTGCCATCGGCGTCAGCTGGTACAAGTTCCTGGGACGTTCCTACATTCAGACCGTAAGCTTTCTGCCAATGGTTCTTCCGGAAGTCATCATGGGTATTTCACTCCTGATTTTCTTTAGCGGAATCAAGCTGAGCCTTGGACTGTTTACGATCTTCATTGCCCACACGACCTTCTGCCTTCCCTTTGTGTACCTTATGGTAAGCGCCCGCATTGATGAATTTGACTATTCCATCATTGAGGCAAGCCACGACCTTGGGGCCAACGAAATGCAGACCCTCATCAAGGTGATCATTCCGGCAATCTTCCCTGGCATCATCTCGGGATTCATGATGAGCATCACCATGTCCCTTGAAGACTACGTAATCACAGCCCTGGTTTCGGGGCCTGGAAGCACAACCCTTCCACTTTACGTTTATTCAATGATTCGCTTTGGGGTAAGCCCGGTAATCAATTCCCTTTCGTTCATTCTCATCCTTGCCATCTGTGCAATTGCAGTTCTCCTGAGAAGCCGTCTCAAGACTTTTGCTGCTTCACATTGATACCAAGAAATCAGTCCGACCCACGCTGCATTCCCCATGCAGTTCCGGGCTGGTTCCAAAAAAATACACCATATTACAGAGGAAACAACATGAAAAAAACTTTCGCTGCCCTTCTGGCTGCAAGCCTTGCCCTTCTTTCTTCATGCGGAAAGAAGAATGACAATGTCCTTTACCTTTACAACTGGACCTACTACACTCCTGACGAAGTTCTCCGTGACTTTGAAAAGGAATTCAACTGCACCGTAAAGCTTGACAATTACGCTTCAAACGAAGAAATGTATGCAAAGCTCCGTGCGGGTGCCAAGGGATACGATATTGTTGTTCCAAGCCAGGACTATGCTTCCATCATGATCAAGCAGGGAATGTTCCGCGAAATCGACCAGGAAAAGATGACAAACAAGAAGTACATCAACCCTGAAGTTCTTGCAAAGGCAACCTACGACCCTGACATGAAGTACTGCGTTCCATATTACTTTGGTGCTGCAGGAGTTTCCGTAAACAAGACTAAGGTTTCCGGAGAGTACGAGCGCAACTGGAACATTTTTTCCGACAAGCAGTTTGCAGGACACGCCACAATGATGGACGACATGCGCGAAGTCATGGGAGATGCCCTTGCACAGCTTGGTTACGACATCAATACCATCGATGATGCACAGCTTGCCGAAGCCAAGGATCTTATCCTCAAGCAGTGGAAGCCAAACCTGGTTAAGTTTGATGCCGAGGGATTTGGAAAATCATTTGCCAGCGGAGACTTCTGGCTTTGCCAGGGATATGCTGAAGTAACACACGGTGAAGTTCCGGAAGACAAGTGGTCGGATACCATCGACTTCTTTATTCCTGCAGAAGGTGGTCCTTCCTACATGGACAGCCTTTGCATCCTTAAGGATTCAAAGCACTATGAGCTTGCCAACGAATTCATCAACTACATCCACCGCCCGGAAGTTTATGCAAAGTTCCTTGACGCATTCCACTTCCCTTGCTTTGTAAACAAGTATGCAGAAGAATTCATGACTACAAAGCCAATGTACGAGGCAGACCAGATGGCAAACTGCGTGCTTAAGGTTGACCTTGGGGAAAACCTGGACAAATACAACGAAATCTGGCAGGAAATAAGGTTTGGTGAATAATAACTGGATGCAAAACCCGTTCAGTGGGTAAAATGAAAAGGCTTCAACTAAAGTTGAAGCCTTTTTTTTGGGCGTGATCAGAAAAATATCCCGCGGACGAAGATTTCGATTCCGATGAAAACCAGAATCAAACCGCCAAGGATTTCTGCCTTGCCGGAAGATATGTTTTAGAGGAATACTATTTACTTGACATTATGAATTTTTATTTATACTATTTATACAGATGGTCTCCATTAACCAGCGGTTTAAATCCGTAAAGAGATGGCGATTAAAGAAGGTCTCCATTAACCTTTGATGAAAATCATAAAGAGATGAAGATTAAAGCATGGCCGTTCAACTTTGGACGGCCTAATTTTTTTTGAGGATAAAAATGTTTTCTTTGAAAGACACTCTTAAATTCATTAACATAAATCAAGACTACTTAAAATACTTGCATGATTCTTGTTCTGAAGTCTATTACAAACCAACAAATTATGATTCAAAACCATATTTAGGAATACTTGTATCAAGCGAAAATCACGAATATGTTATCCCCCTTTCATCAGCAAAGGAAAAACACAAATCTTGGAAAAATATTGGAGCAGACCGTTTTGTTATTTATGAAATCTGCCAAAAAACAAGTGTAACTTCAAAAGATATTTTTGTAGACAATAAAGATGGTTCCGTAAAACATATTTTATCAGTAATGGATTTGAAAAAGATGATTCCTATAAGATCAGGTCTATATTCTATTGTAGATTTAAATCCAAACCAAAATGACACAAATGAAGTAAAAAAGTATAAAGTCTTACTGAATTTGGAATTCAATTTTTGCTTAAAAATAATGAATCAAATCATTCAGAAAGTTACAAAACTTTATGAAAAACAAATGGAAACAGGAAAGATAATTCCATTTTGCTGCGATTTCAGATTGCTTGAAGAAAAGTGCAAGGAATGGATTGCAAATAATTCAATAACCAAAAATTAACTGCCAACAAAATTTTCAAATTTCACAATGAGATAAACTCATTGTGAAATTAAACAACATCATAGACACCACTAAAATTTAATTTAAAGATGCCATTATGTTGCTTCAGAAGAAAATCCCGCGGACGAAGATTTCGATTCCGATAAAAACCAGAATCAGGCCGCCAAGAATTTCTGCCTTGCCTGAGAATTTTCCGCCGGCTTTTTTTCCTATGACCAATCCCGAGTAGGAAATTGCAAAGGTGACGGCAGCGATTATCAGGGCACAGACTAGTGCCAGAGCCGGAGTGTAATCTGCAATGGCAAAGCCTACCGACAGGGCGTCGATGCTTGTTGCAATTCCCTGAAGGAGAAGAATTGCAGGCGTAAGTTTTGCCACAGACTCTTCCTCTCCATCCTCGCCCTTAGAAAACAGGTTTTCAAAAATCATCTTGCCACCGATGTACAGCAGCAGTATCAATGCAATCCACGGAATGAACTTCTGGAAGACAGTGAAATGTTCAACAATGGTATGGACGCATATCCAGCCCACCATTGGCATGGCAAACTGGAAGAATCCATAGGTTGCCGCCACCAATGACATCCTGGCAGCAGGCATACTGGGCTCGTTAAGGCCATTGGCAATGGACACGGAAAAGGCATCCATTGCAAGACCTATGCCAAGCATTATGCTGTTAAGCAGAAAAATGAAGGACATGACTACTGTAAGATTGCTCCACGGTCTGCACTTGATACAAGCTTAGCGTAGCGGGCCAGGTAGCCGGTCTTTACCTTTGGTTCTGGGCAAACCCACTTTGCCTTTCTTGCAGCAAGTTCTTCATCGCTAACATCAAGGTGAATCTTGTAGTTGTTGATGTCGAGGGTAATCATGTCGCCTTCTTCAACGAGGGCAATAGGACCACCAACTGCTGCTTCAGGCGAACAGTGTCCGAGGGAAGCACCGCGTGTAGCACCTGAGAAGCGGCCATCCGTAATAAGGGCAACTTCCTTATCAAGTCCCTGACCTGCAAGGGCTGCTGTAACTGCAAGCATTTCGCGCATGCCAGGACCACCCTTTGGACCTTCGTAACGGATAACAACAACATCACCAGCCTTGATCTGTGACTTCTGTACGGCTTCCATTGCTTCCGATTCATCATTGAAAACGCGGGCAGGACCTGTGTGGAGCATAAGTTCCTTTGCACATGCAGAGCGCTTTACAACAGTTCCGTTTGGAGCAAGGTTACCAAAGAGGATTGCAATGCCACCGTTGTCGCTGAATGGATTTTCAATCGGGCGGAGGATTTCAGGATTGCGGTTCTTAACGCCTGCAATGTTTTCTGCAATTGTCTTTCCCGTTGCAGTGATGAGGCTTGTGTTGATGAGGTTCTTCTTTGCAAGTTCAGCAAGAACAGCCTGAACACCACCAGCATCGTCAAGCTCGCACATGAATGTGTGACCTGCAGGAGCAAGATGGCAGAGGTTTGGAGTCCTGTTTGAAATTTCGTTTACTTCGTGAAGGTCAATGTCGATTCCAGCTTCATGGGCAATGGCAGGAAGGTGGAGCATTGTATTTGAAGAACATCCGAGGGCCATGTCGGCTGCAAGTCCGTTCTTGAAGTTTTCTGCAGTCATCATTGCACGTGCAGTGATTCCCTTCTTGTAAAGGTTCATTACTGCCATACCTGCGTGCTTTGCAAGGGCAATGCGTTCACCGGTAACGGCTGGAATTGTTCCGTTTCCTGGCAGTCCAAGACCGAGAACTTCTGTAAGGCAGTTCATTGAGTTTGCTGTGAACATGCCTGAACATGCACCACAACCTGGGCATGCACGGTGTTCCATTTCCTTAAGCTGAGCTTCCGTAACCTTGCCAACTGCAAGTCCACCAACAGCTTCGAACATGTCTGTAAGTGAAAGGTTCTTTCCGCTATATGGATTTGAAGGATCATTACCTGCAAGGTGACCAGGCATCATTGGACCGCCGGAAACGAATACGGTAGGAAGGTCAAGGCGAGCTGCTGCCATGAGCATGCCCGGAACAATCTTGTCGCAGTTAGGAATCATGACAAGGGCATCAAACTGATGTGCCTTTGCAACACATTCGATTGAGTCGGCGATGAGTTCGCGAGTTACAAGGGAATACTTCATTCCTTCATGACCCATGGCGATACCGTCACAAACACCGATGGCCGGGAATTCAATTGGAGTTCCACCTGCCATGCGAACGCCTGCCTTCACGGCTTCTGCAATGCGGTCAAGCTCGATGTGACCAGGAATAAGTTCATTCTTTGCACAGATGATACCAACCATTGGCTGGTCAAGTTCTTCATCAGTGTAGCCTGATGCGTAATAAAGGGAACGATGTGGAGCGCGAGCAACACCCTTGCATGCGTTGTCTGATTTCTTTGCCATAATATTGCCTCGAAAAAAATTTGAAGTTTGAGTTTTACTAGTATATATGGAAGAAAGTGATTTTTCAATTGGAAACTCACTGACTGCCTACCATATTTGGTTTCATTCCTATATAATTGAGAAATGCAGATCTTACAGACAATAATTCCAGTTTTCCTGATGATTGCGTTGGGTAAAATCCTTCGCTCAAAAAAAATCCTAACCGACGGCGGAATTGCAGACATAAAGAACCTTTGCGTTACAGTCCTTCTGCCGGTCATGGCCTTTGATGCCCTGATCCACGGAAAGTACTCAAGGGATTCCATCATCCTGATTCTTCTTGAATTCTTCATGCTCTTTTCTGCCTGGGCAATCGGATTTCCCCTAAAAAGATTTTTTGACAAGTCCATAAGGGATTACGTTCCATACGCCATGGGAACCTACGAAGGCGGACTATTTGGCTGGGCACTGATTTCAATCCTCGTGGGTGCACAGAACCTTTACTACATCGTAAGCATGGACATTTTTAGCGGCGTCTTTGGATTTACAGTCATGTACGTGGGCTACAAGATGATCAACGGAGAATCCCCATCAAAAAAGGAGATTGCCCTTTCCATCGTAAAGAATCCCCTCATCATTGCAGTCGTCCTGGGATTTGGGGGAGCTGCCCTTGGACTTGGAAAAACAATTGACGGCTCAAAATACGCAGAACTTTATTCAAAAATCATCAGCATGTTTACGGCTCCACTCACCTCATTGATCCTGATTTCCATCGGTGCAGGGCTTGTCTTTGACAGGGCAGTTCTATCAAGGGGAATCAAGTTCACGCTGGTAAGATATGCGGTGCAACTTGTCATAGCAGCCATTGTGCTTGCAACAATCAAGCTTACCATCGGCCTTAACGAAATACTCCTCGTGACACTGCTCATGTACTTCAGCTGCCCGCCAAGCTTCCTCATCTCCATCTATTCAAAGAAGAAGGAAGCAGTGGAATTTTCATCCGCAGTCATAAGCCTTGAAATTATCGTCGCACTCATCGTGTTCTCACTGCTACTTGTGGCAAGTGCATAAAAGAATGCAAGAGGGAAAGCCTTCCCCTACGGTTGCAATCTCCGATTGCCCCCTACCCCTTCTGCGGGCCTCAATCGCCGGCCCGCAACGCCCGGCTAAAAAGTCATGGCTATCTTTTAAGTGTTGATAAATCACCACAGCGGCTTTCTTTTTTATTGTTACAACTTCTCCTAAAAAAACTTAATTACACTTGATATAAGGGACTGCACCGAATCTACCCTGAAGATAACGTTTTTCTGCATCCATGTTTTCTCTAAAATCTTTGAAGTCGAACAGAGAATATACT
>JAKSLY010000018.1 GCA_024400955.1 Treponema sp. | reverse complement strand
CAAAACTCCTTGAAAATGATGAATCATTAAAAGAACTTGCTGACCTTTTAGGAAAACAAACTCGTGCACAAATCTCTTATGAAAAAGAATTGCGTGATAAAGTAGTTATAAAATCCAGCTGGCAACCAAAGAATGCATATAAAGGTGAAATAAATGGGCTTCGTTATTCAAATGATGTTTCTACTGTTTTGCCAAGTGAATTATCTTTGATGAATAACCCAACTGCAAAAAAACTTTTTCAGTTGAAATTTGCTCAAAAACAACTCTTGTCGTATGATTATCAGAGATTGGAAGAAGATCAAGAAGAATCAAAAGAAAAAGAGGAAGTGTCTGTTGAAAAGAAAGAACCCAAAGGACCTATCATTATATGTGTAGATACAAGCAGTTCTATGCAAGGAACTCCTGAAAATATAGCAAAAACAATAACTTTTGCACTCTCAAAAATTGCCATTGAAGAAGAAAGAAAGTGTTATTTGATTTCTTTCTCAACTGATATTGAAACTCTTGATTTGACCGATTTTTTAGCTAACCCAATTGGCAAACTAGTTCAATTCCTTGGAATGTCATTTCATGGCGGAACAGATGCAGAACCTGCACTTAAACAAGCTGTAAAAATGCTTTCTGAAAATGAGTGGAAAAATGCAGACGTGCTAATGATTTCTGATTTTGTAATGCAGACGTTGGATAACGACATAAAATCACAAATAGAGTCAGCACAAGAGAAAAATGTAATTTTCCATAGCCTGGTAATTGGAAACTCTGGAAACAATGCCGCAATGAATTCTTTCAATCATAGTTGGGTTTATGATGCAAATAACTCACAAGCTAACAGGCATCTTGTGGAACAGATTCATAAGATTAAAATACATGATTTGCCAGCAAATTTGTAAGAAAATCAATTACAGACGAAAAATAATTCTTGTTTTTTTGCATAAAATATCAACTCATTTTCCTCCTGGTACTAGTTATAGTATCAGGAGGATTTTTTTATGAAAGATCAGAATCAGAACGACATTATTTGTTTCGAGGAACACAAGATATGTTACACAGAAAGAGAATCGGGGACTATTGTGAATGCATGTAGACGTCATAACTATAGTAGTTGAGGAGTAGGACAGAAGTACAAGCCTATGCGTAAATACTATTGTAAAGCCTGCGGATTTTACCATGTAAGCCACTTAAAAGCGTATGTATTTGAAGCAAAACAATTCAAACATCGCGATAGAGAATTTTATGCATATAGATAAAAAAGAGGAAGTTTCAATGTCTAGGGGTACTGGTTTCACTAAAAAAATTAAAAAAAAATCTGATAAAATATCAACTCAATCACTTCTTGTTACTAATTATAGTACAAGGAGTATTAAATATGATTCAGTTTTCTTATACAACTATAAAACCAACAGATTTGTTTACAGTGACTTTTATAAATGAAAAAAAAGAGAATATTATTCAAAATACAAAAGAAATTAAAAACGAAAAATCGACCTGTAATAATTTAACAAAACCAAAAGCATTAAAAAAAAGAAGTAATAACAAAAAGAGATATTCAATATCTATATCAAATGATTATTCATATGTTCCATTTGTTCCAGCATACGATTTTTATAACCATAAAATTCGTGAAGATGGCTCATATGGAACACACTTATACAGAGATTGTTTTGGAAGATTTTACGATAATTGCTGTTATGACAATATGGATTAAACTCTATCGGCAATTTATAGGCGTATATTTCTATAGCGTATAAGTAGACAGAATTTAGATTATAGGATGTTATATGTAATATTCAATATCGCGTCCGTCAATTTTGAGCCCCCTATGAGCTATCCAGACACCACCTTTAAGCAAATAAAAAAAGCCCAGTCCCATTTGATGCAGGAACTGAGCTTATGTCCAGAATTAATCAAACCTTAAACTGGTCTACTTCATTTCCGATCTGTTCGATGGATTCCTTCATCTGGCTTGAAAGATCAGAAAGTGCTGCTCCGGTTTCGTTAATCTTCTTTGCACCGGCTGACATTTCTTCCATTCCATCCTTAATCTGGAATGATGCATCCTGAAGATTCTTGATTTCCCCAAGAATTGCCTTGTTTCCTTCAGCCATTTCATAAGAAGAAGTCTTAACTTCATTTGAAGTGTCGTTCATCCTGTTGAGGGCTTCCACTATCTGCTTGGAACCTTCATTCTGCTCCATCATTGCATTAGTGATTTCGCGGACAAGGTTTGTCGTTGAATTGATTCCTGAAGAAACCTCATTAAAGGCGTCCGTGGCAACCTGGGAAGCAGAAACAATGGATTCAATTGATCCCGTAATCTTTGAAAGCTGGTCACCGATGGTCTTTGACTGCTCACCTGAATCTTCAGAAAGCTTCCTGATTTCATCGGCAACAACGGAGAATCCCTTTCCGGCTTCTCCTGCATGGGCGGCTTCAATTGCAGCATTCATGGCAAGAAGGTTTGTCTGGGCTGCAATTCCCGAGATGACGGCATTGGCTTCCTGAAGGGCCTGTGATTCCTTTTCGATTTCATCAATCATTTCATTAACGTCATTCTGCTTCTGAACGCCGATAATAGCCTTCTTTTCAAGTTCCTCAAAGGCATGACCCATTTTCTGAACTGAACTGTTTACTGAATTAATGTTTCCGATCATCTGCTCAACTGCAGCAGAAGCCTGAGTAACCGCAGAAGCCTGGGATTCAATCATCCTGTTGAGGGATTCGATATTGGAAGCAATCTGGTTTACAGCACCTGCAGTCTGATGAACCGAATCTGTCTGGAAGTTTACCTGATTGTTCATGGATTCAATATTTGAAATGATCTCGGTAATTGCCGATGAAGTATCCTCCGTAGAAGCCTGAAGAAGATCGCCGGCACTCACAAGCTGTTCCTTTGATTCCTTCATGGTAGAGATAATGGACTGGAGCTTTTCTGAAAAGAGATTGAATCCTTCCACCACGCGACCGATTTCATTATCAGCCTTAAGGTCTATTCTCTTTGTAAGGTCTGCCTCACCTGTTGCAATTCCGCGGATGGTCTTTTCAACAACTGTAAGCGGCTTAAGTGACCTGAAGATGATGATGCCGATTACAATAAGCACTAAAACAACCATGGCTACACCGCAGGCAGTCATGAGCCAGCCGATGGAAGAAGACATGCTTCCATATACCTGAGCTGAAGGGATAAACATTGAAATGTTCCATGGAGTGGATTCAACAGGCTCGTAGATTATGAGCATTTCACTTCCATTAACCTTGGTAAAGAAAGAACCAGAATCCCCCTGCACCTTAATCTGCTTGAACAATTCCTTCTTCATTTCAGGATCAGTGGTAAGTTCCTCTTCCCTCTCTTCAGAAACATTTGATGTCATGACGTCATTCTTTCCTGAAAAAAGGACAGCAGCCCCCTTCTCCCCAAGGTCGATGTTTTCAAGCAGGACATCCAAGTCTTCCACGTTAACGGCAGCAGCAATTCCACCCTTAAGGTTTCCAGCTCCGTCTACAACTGAACGGACTACATGGATGATTTTCTCGCCCGTTTCCTTTGAAATCACAGGATCATCTATATAGAAGTCTTCTTCCTCTTCAACAATGGCATTAAAAAAATCAAGGTCGGAAATATCATTTTCATAACCAAGATCCGTAATCATCTTGCCTTCAAGATCGAAATATCCGATATATGCAAAGTCCTCGTCACGCTGGTATGAATGGCAAATGAGCCAGTCCATGATTTCCTCGTCAGTGCCTACGCTCATGACATCATTCTTGCAGTACAGGTCCATGTGCCCAAAGTACATATCCAGATGGGTGGCAATACTTGCCGCATAGGAATTGGCAAGCTGCTGATACTGGTGGGCGCCTGACTTCTTAAGCCTTGCCTTCGTAGTTTCAACAACAAGACCAGTTTCTGCCAGCTTGAACACGATGATCGAAACAAAAGTGACAACTGAAATAAGGACAAAGAGCTTGCCCTTCCTATTCTTTTTACCAGCCATAAAAAAACTCCTGTGAACTCAACTCCCACGTATATTATAAGACAGAAATTCCAAAATGTCGATTTTTAGAGAAAAAATAAGGGCATCTTAAAGAAAATAATCTTTCAAAATGCCCTCATTCATATTTATATTGTAGAAATATTGGTTATATCAGCTGTTCAAGCTTTTCCTTGATGAAATCCGCCTTCTCCGTAAGGTCTATGGAACCCGTCTGAAGGTACATGTAGTTTGGTTTTGCAGGATCAAGTCGGATTCTGCCAGAACTTGTCTTAATCAGCCTCAAGGCCTTGTCAATGTTGACCTTTTCAAGACGGCCAAATTCAACGGTAACAGTACCCTTCTTTTCCCTAAGGGAATTGATTTCAAGCTTGGCACAGATTATGCGGATTTTTGCCAGGCTCAAGAGGCTTGCAACTTCGTCTGGAACAGGGCCAAACCTGTCGTTAAGCTCGTTCCACATGGAATCAAGCTCATCCTGGGCCTGGACGGAAGCTATTTTCTTATATACCTCCATCTTTGTCTGGGCATCCGTAATGTATGAATCGGGGATGAAGCCTGTGTATTCAAGTTCCAGGAGGACTTCATGAGGGGCCTGCCAGTTGGATGTGGAAAGTCGCTCAATTGCAGAATTCAGCAGGTTCAGGTACATTTCAAATCCGACGGCGCATACCTCACCGCTTTGGTCACGGCCAAGGAGGTTTCCAGCCCCTCGAATTTCCATATCCTTCATGGCAATCTTGAAGCCAGATCCAAGTTCCGTAAAGTCGCTTATTACCTTGAGGCGCTTCATGGCAACTTCGCTAAGCACCTTGTTTTCCGGATAAAAAAGATATGCATAGGCCTTTCTGTCGCTTCGGCCAACACGACCCCTAAGCTGATAGAGCTGGCTTACGCCATACATGTCGGCACGGTCGATGATGATGGTGTTTACATTGGGGATGTCGATTCCGTTTTCGATGATGGTGGTTGCAACAAGAATATGGAATCCTCCCATCTTGAACCTCTTGAATATGTCGTCAAGTTCGTCGCTTGTCATCTGGCCGTGAGCCACGTCAACCATCATTTCCGGTACAAGTTTTTCAAGCTTTATGCGCGTTTCTTCCAGGGTTTCAACCCTGTTGTGAAGATAGAATACCTGGCCTCCCCTTGCCACCTCGTTTCTTATGGCACGGGCCACCTTTTCGTCATCATATTCTTCAATGGCAGTCTCAATGGCATGACGGTTCTGGGGCGGAGTCGTAAGGAGAGACATGTCGCGGATCTTAAGCAGGCTCATGTGGAGCGTACGGGGAATTGGTGTTGCACTAAGGGCAAGGCTGTCGATGTTGGTCTTAAGAACCTTAAGCTTTTCCTTGTCCTTTACGCCAAACCGCTGCTCCTCGTCAATGATCATGAGTCCAAGATCCTTGAAGACAACGTCCTTAGACAAAAGCCTGTGTGTACCTACAACAAGGTCAATTTTTCCTTCCTTAAGCTTTTCGATTATCTTCTTCTGTTCAGCAGGACTGACAAAGCGGGAAAGATGGGCGATGTTAACCGGAAAATTCTTGAATCGTTCCACACAGTTTTCGTAGTGCTGTTCCGCAAGAATGGTTGTCGGAGCAAGAAAGGCTGCCTGTTTTCCGTTGATGCATGCCTTGAATGCAGCCCTCATGGCAATTTCTGTCTTACCGTAGCCTACATCACCGCAGACAAGACGGTCCATGGGAACGGAACTTTCCATGTCAGCCTTTATCTCATTGGTTGCCGTAAGCTGGTCAGGAGTATCTTCATACGGGAAAGCCGCTTCAAAGGCTGCATTCCACTCGTTATCCTTGGGGAATGGATAGCCTCGGCTCGCCTTACGCTTTGAATAAAGGTCGATGAGCTTTTCTGCAATTTCCTGTACTTTCTGCTGAACCTTGGCCTTCCTTGCATTCCAAGACTTGGACCCAAGCCGGTCAACACGGGGATGCTCCCCTTCATTGCCGATATACCGCTGGATCATGTTAACCTGTTCAATAGGAATGAAAACACGCTCGTTATCGTCATATTCAAGCTTTATGTAATCCCTTTCCTGGTCCGAAGTCTTTACGCGCTCAATTCCAAGGAAAAGTCCAATGCCAAAGTTAACATGAACCACGTAGTCGCCAGGATTCAGTTCAACAAAGGTGTTGATGGCCTGGGACTTAACCTTCCTGTTTACCTTTGGAGTGCTTCTCTTGCGGCCAAAGATCTCGTTTTCCTGGATTGCAAGAATCTTTTCTTCTGCAACAGAAAAGCCGGAAGTCAGGGCAAAGGGCAAAACCTGAACCGGGAAAACATCATTGTATTCAGGCTCGGCAAAATCATGGACAATCTCCTTGATTCGTACGGCCTGAGACGGATTGTCGGCAAAAATGTAGACGTGCCACTTTTCCCTCTGGTAGTCGCCAAGCTGTTCCTTAAAGTAATTGAAATTTCCGAAATAACTCTGGGAAGCCTCGCATGCAATGTTTATGTTCCTGCAGAAACTGAATTCAAATCCATCCTGGAGGCGGAAAACCGATTCTTCCGTGCCATCGTCGGCAGCTTCCGAATTGCTCAATGTTTCAAGGGTGCGGAAAGCAATGGCAGTTTTGGTCTCCCGGGCAAAGGCGTACATGTCCAGCTGCATTTCCTCCGGAACGGGAACAGGCAAAACCTGACGGGCAGTCCTGTAGGACACGGCATACTCGTTGTCCAGCATCTTTTTTGCATTAAGGGTCCTGTCCCAGTCGAAAAAGAACACCGGGGTGTCAGATGGAATGTAGTCCAGAATGCTATACTTCTGGCCCCATAAAACCGGGTAGAACAGCTCTTCTCCCTCACTTTCCTGCTGAACCGTAAGCTCCGTGATTATCCTGTCCTTTTCCTTTCTTGCAGCATCAGTCAGGGCAAGATGCACCTTCTGTTCACCGTGTTCCCCAAGAGAAGCATCCGGGGTACCAGAAGATTCCACGGAACTGGAATGTTCCCCCTCGCCTTCAAAGGCAACATTGTTCTTCCTGGCCCTGTCAAAGGAAGCAAAATCGTTGCGTATGCCCTTCTGGTCCTCGCTGTCAAAATACTGTTCAAGTCCATCAACCAGATCCTGGGTCCAAACGACTTCCTTCATGGGATAAATCAGGATGGACTCAAGCTTGTCCTTGGTGTTCTGGGATTCAACCTCAAAGGTCTTTATCTGTTCTATGGTGTCAAAATCGAAGATGATGCGGAAGGGAACCTTTTCGCCGCTGACAAAAATGTCCAGCACCTCACCCCTAAGGGCAAATTCCCCCTTCATGTTAACCTTTGGAACCCTCATGTACCCCATCTGGGAAAGCCTTGATGCAATTTCTTCAACATCAAAAGTCTGCCCCTTCTTCAATACGGTGGAAAGGCTCCTTGTATATTTTGCAGGAGGAACCGGCGTTAAAAGTGCACGCTGGCAAACAATGAAAATCCTTGGCCTGTTTTTTGAAGAATTCCTGGAAGCCATCCTTGCAAGAACACCAGCCCTTTCACCAAAGACGGCAGCACCAGGTGCACAGGGTCTGTATGGAATCATTCCCCACCAGGGAAGCTTGTAAATGTCCGCTGAATCTTCGAGAACCGACTGCAGGTCCGACTCAATTTCATCAGCTTCCTTCTGGGTCGTGCAGATTATTACAAAATCCTTCTGGTACTGGCTGAACCTGTTTTCATACTGCTGGGCATGGAGATCGTTAAGCTTTACCCGTTCAATGAACATGCGGATGAAAAAAGCATAAAGGCTGCCCTTAAGGCCCGTAACCTGCACGGGATATTGGGCTGCATCCGCCGCAGAAATCACACCGTCATGAAGGTTCCTGCCGGACAAAAGCAGACTGTAAATTGAATTTGCTGATAATGTTTTTTCCATATATTTCCGATAATTAATAAAGAATTCTAGAGTTAAAATACAAGTAGAGGTCCTGAAGACCCCGGGAGTATTTTCGTGAACGTAAAACATACACTGGTGACAACTATAGCACTTTTGGCGGTTTTTGCCCATACTGCATTTGCAGCACCGGAAAAGCAGGCTGAAGTTTCCATCAAATTCTATGACAAGACGGTATACTATCCAGGCGACAGCGAAACAAATCCCGTTTACGTATACATTACCGTGTCAAACAAGTCAGATTCCAGCTACAGGTTCAAGATTGCAGACGACAAGATGTTCTCCATGGATTTTATTGCCTTCAACGTAAAAAAGGCCCAGCTTGAATCAACACAGGCTCTCATCAGGAAGAGGACAACGAACCAGACCGTTTACTACAGGGAAGTGACCCTGGAACCTGGCGAGGAATATTCATTCCGTGAAAACCTGAAGGACTACCTTGAGATAAAGGAACCTTCAATCTATTACATCGAAATGAGGTTCTATCCTGAACTTTACAGGAACAAGGACAACAACATAACTTCCAACAGGCTCAGCCTTGAAGTAAGACCAAGCCCGAAGGCAGCAGCCTCTACTTCACTCCCAGTGGAAACAGAAAGCGCAGTTCTCCTCCAGCCGGAAGACATAAGCCCGGACAAGGTTGTTGAACAGACAATCATCGCACGCCAGAAATCCCTTTGGGACCAGTTCTTCCTTTACATGAATCTTGAGGAAATCCTTAAGCGAGACCCTGCAAGAAGCCGCAAGTACAACACCATCAGCGCAGACGAAAGGGCCGACATGCTCAGGGCATTCAAGGCAGACCTTATGCTTAACAGAATGGACAAGGATATTGTTGCAATTCCTAACAAGTTTGAAATCGAAAATACTTCGTATTCCCAGACTGAAGGAACCGTTAAGGTTCTCGAATGGTTCAAGAATGATACATACCTTGAAAGAAAGCGCTACACATATTACGTGCGCATGCGCAATGGCATTTGGGAAATCTATGACTACACTGTAGACAACCTGGGCACAGAATAATGGCAGACAAGAAAAAAGCAAAATACTTTTGTGAAGGATGCGGCTCTGAAGTTGGTGCAAACGCAAAGTTCTGCCCAAAGTGCGGAAAATTTTTCGCAGCAGTCAGGTGTCCATCCTGCGGCCATGTGGGAACCGTAAAAAACTTTATCCACGGCTGTCCTTCCTGCCACTACGCAATGTCAAAGGAAGAAATCTACGGCACACAGGAAAGCGAGGAATCTACCCTTGATGGCAGGGAACACAAGCTTTCGCCAAAGTCTAAAAAAGCCATCAAGAGTGCATTCAGGACACAAAGCAGGAAAAATAACGGCGATGACATTCCAGGATGGATGCTCGCTGCTGGTCTTGCAGTACTGATTGCCGTAAGTGCAGTCTTTGTCATCAGATGCACGGCTGCGTGATTTACATTTTGCAGCTTCTATAATTCTTTATCGTGAAAAACTCTCGGCACGCGCTTTGATATTCCACAGGTAATCTCATAGGGAATTGTTCCTGTGGAGTCGGCAATGTCCTGGGCCGTCTGCAATGCTCCGTCTTCTTGGCTTCCAAAGAGAACAGCCTTATCCCAGCGCTTTACGCCGTGATTCTGTCCCAATTCCACCATGCACTGATCCATGCAGATCCTTCCGCGGATTGGATATTTCTTTCCATTTATGGTTACGCCCATGTTTTCACAAGAAAAACGTCTGAACCAACCGTCTTCATATCCAACGGGCAAAATGGCAACGTAAGTGTCTTCGGGAGCTGTCCATGTTCTTCCGTAACCTACGGATTTTCCCTTTTCAAACTTGCGGATGGCACATACCACGGTTTCTACAGTCATGACCGGCTTGAGTTCCAGGGAAATTCCCTTTTCATTTAAGACATTTCTTGTAATCTGGTCAGCATAATAGCCGTAAAGTATGATACCAGGACGAACCATGTCCATCTGATATTCAGGATTATAGACTGCAGCTGCCGAATTTGCCACATGACGGATTCCTGGATCCATTCCAATTGCCCTGACGCTTTCAACAGCAAGATTAAATTTCTTTACCTGATCCTTGGTATATTCGATTGATTCGGAACTGAGGTCGTCGCTTACTGCAAAATGCGTTCCCATGCCGGCAAGACTCAGGACGCCAGTTTTTCTTATTTCTTCGGCAATTTTCCCTGCATCCTGTGGATTGCATCCGATTCTTCCCATGCCTGTATCAACAGCAATGTGAACAGGAAAATTCTTTATGCCAACAGTCTTGCATACGCTTGCAAACAACTGGATGTATTCCCCGTCAAAAACAAAAGGTGTGATGGAATACCTTACGGCTTCTGCAACTTCTTCAGGAGAACAAAGGCTAAGCATGAGGATTGGAACCTTAATGCCTGCGTTACGAAGCTCAATACCCTCGTCAACGGTTGCCACTGCAAGTACATCTGCTCCCTCTTCCGTAAGCGCTTTTGCAACAGGTACCGCTCCATGACCATAGGCATCAGCCTTTACTGCACAGCAAATTTTTACACCAGGTGCAACGGTCTTCTTGATGTTCCTGAAGTTGAATCGAAGGTTTAATATATTGATGATTGCTTTTGTAGCTCGCATAATGGTCCCCAAATAAAAAAAGACTGCCTTCCAAAAAAGACAGTCTCTATGCCCGGAAGGGGACTTGAACCCCTATGAAGTTGCCCTCACTAGGACCTGAACCTAGCGCGTCTGCCAATTCCGCCACCCGGGCAAGAAATGTAGATTCATTCTATTAAATAACTACTTAAGTGTCAACACGATAGCATCCAACGAAGACATTTTATGCTAAGCCGAACATATCAATCCATTCACCTCCTAACCCTTAATCCCTGCAGCAGGATTTTGCCAGAAGATATTTCTTAACCTCCGAGACAAGATAAAAGGATCCCGTAACCAGGAGAAGCGCACCGCTTTGACGTGCATCCTCGATGGCCATGGGGATAGCCTTAAGAAAATCGCTGCATGCAGTGTATTCCAAGCCGGCACAGTCAAAGGCTCTCTTTATCCTGTCAAAGTCGCATGCCTTAACGTTTCCAGGCCTTGTAAGGGTTATGGATTCAAAAACTCCCCTAAAGCTTTGGGCCATATCCTCCACATCCTTGTCTTCCGCACATCCAAAAATCAGGTGAGCATTAACCTTCTCCCCAAAAACAGTTTTAAAGGTCCTTACGGTGTTTTCAATGCTGGTTCTGGTATGGGCACCGTCATAAACAATTCCGTCACAAATTTCAAAGCGACCTGGAAGCATGGCTTTTTCAAGGCCCTTCTCAATCGTTTCCTCGTCAATTTCCGGACAGGAATACTTAATTGCACAGGCAGCAAGGGCTGCATTGCAAGCCTGATAGTCCCCAAACATGCCAATACGGACAGAAAGTGGACGATTGAAGAATTTTGAGTCAATGGTAAAACAACTTTGTCTATTTTTGTAGACAACCTTAGAAGTTTTCGAGATTTCATCAATAAAGAATATGGGTGCATTCCGCTCACGGGCAATCTTCTTAAAAACATCCCTGACTTCCTGGCATTGGCCTGCAGAAAAAACAGGAATTCCTTCCTTTATTATGCCGGCTTTCTCCCCGGCAATTTCCGCCAATGTGTTTCCCAGGTATTCTGTGTGTTCCTTTTCTATAAGGTTGATGCAGCAGCATTTTGGCAGAATCACGTTTGTCGCATCAAGCCTGCCACCGATTCCAACTTCGTAAACTGCCTTCTGGCATCCGGCATTCTTAAAGCACAGCATGCCAAGCAACGTCAGAAGTTCAAACCATGTAATAGGTCGCTCTCCCGGCAGTTCCTCAGTTTTTACGGACTGAATTGAATTCATCAGTTCCCTTACGGATTCCTCGTAGACTTTTTCTTCAAATGGGCCCCTTGCAGTCCCTATTCGTTCAGAAAGATCAAGAATATGGGGAGACGTGTATAGGCCTGTTGAATACCCTGCCTCAGACAGGATTGATGACATCATGACAGATACAGAACCCTTGCCCTTTGAACCTGCCACATGAAAAGTCTCGGCAGAAAGCTCAGGATTCCCAAGGCGCTGGCAAAGGAACTTCATTGAATCCAGCCAGAAAATGTTTTTCTTTGGCGTATGCTCAAAGTTAAGGTATTCATCTGCGAATTTCTCAAAAATCCCCAGGGCAGACATGTTGCAGCTCATTTCATTCCCCCTTAGTTCCGGAAAGCATCCGCTCAAGCGTAAGGTCACTTATTCCGTACCTGTAGTCACATTCCTCAATGGCAGCTTTTGTTTCCCCGTCAAAATGGGCAGGAGCCGTAAACTTAGGAATTACAATGTATGAATCTTCCTTTCTATAAATTGAATAGACTGCAGAAGAACCGTTGCCAAAGTTCTTCCTGATTTTATAGTCTGGAACAATGTGATTTCCCGGCGTAAGATACACAAGCCTTCCCCTGGTAAGACCGGTAAAGATCCCACTGCCGTCAGCTTCAGAACCTTCAACAAGGGCACCAGGTGCAATGGCAGTCTCACACCAAGCTTCAGGTTCTGCAGAAGGACTGAAGGGAAAGGAACACTGCCATACCCTTGAATTTTCTTCCGTCCTGAAAATCACGTCATCCCCATCAAGGCTATTCTTGCCAAGGAAAACAACGGCAAGGGTTCTCGGATCAGAAGAAACAAAGTCCACCTCTATGCAATCCCTTTTATCAACCCCAAGGTTTTTCCATGATGAAACTTTTTCAGCCTTAAGTGTCCACTGGTGTTTTTGTGAGGCCAGATCAAGAAATTTTTCAACTTTACCTTGAGAACAGGGCCAGTTAAGGGTTTCATTGGAATATGAATCTGTACCCGTCCAGACAGTTCCCTTCCTGGAAAGCACAACACGGTTGCCGGTTGAACAGTCCCTGATCTTTATGACGGTCACGGAATGAACATCCTGGGGCGAAAGAAAATAATCCCTGTGGGTCTCTGCCTTGTTCTTTCTTGAAAATGGCAGAAACAAAAAAATCACAACCAAAAGCAAAATGGCATCAAAGCCATAGAAAAACAGGGCTAACTGCCTGCCTGTATATCTTTTCATTTTAAAATCCTTTTTCTAATCATGATGAACAAGATGGCCACGACCATTATACACAAAAGCGGAACAAGGAGACAGACCGCAAGGCATATTTCAATGTTTTTGATGACCTGTTGTGAGTCCATGGCATAAAATGCAGAAGAAGACAATGCATTCTGCCTAAGCCTTGAGAGCCCTTCCCGGCCCGAAAGTTCCATTACGCAGTCTCCCAAAAATTGAAGGCTCCTCATGTCCGGAACCGAACCCGAGCTGTATTTTATCATGGAAGTGGAAAATGCATACTGGTCCGAGAATATAACGGCGTTAATTTTTCCATCCCCATCATAAACCTTTGCCCCAATATTTCTTTCACCATCACCTTCTTCATCATGGTCATCCACAATCCTCTGCACCTCAAAGGGATTGGTCACATACCAGTCAGCACCCTTCTTCATGGGGAAAGAATTGCTGCTGCTTTTCAAAAATGTCCTTACGCTTTTGCCTGCAATGGCGGCAACTTCATCATCGGTTTCAAAAAATCCCGGCCAGAACAAAGTCATTCCATGAGGGGAATTTTCCTGGGCTGGAAGAATCGGCCACAGGCAGTATCCAAAAGTCCTGGTGTCATTTGCAGAATTCTGCTGCTGGACCGAAAGCTCAAGGCAATTGGTGGAAGCAATCATGCGCTCGTCAAAGTATATTCCAAAGGTAAAAAGCATTCTCTGGAATTCAAGGATGCTCCTGTTCTGCAAGGCGGACCAGTCGGTTCCAATATTGACTTCATAGGGCTGGAATGCAATGAAGGCTTTGCCACCGGAAAGAATGTGCATTTCAATGTTCTTTATCTGCTGGCTTGTAAGTCTTGATCCACCAAATACAACAAGGGGAACTGCGGGCAGAATTTTATCCCCGCTCCATTCAACAGGAACATACCCGATGGAAGAAAGATAGGACAATGCCAGGGAATAGTCCTTCTGCAGGTCAAGGCCGTTTCCTGCCACAACCTGAACCAAAGGCTTTGACTCATCCACAAGATTCTGTATTCGCAAGGTCAAGTCAAACTCAAGGGAATTCTGGGAAAGAACGAAGGGAATGACTTCTCGAAAGCCAAGATATTCAATGAAAACTGCAGAATACACTTCCGTTACGGTTTCACTTCCCTTTTTTGCAGTGCGGATTTTCTGCCCGTACACTCCAGCTTCATTAAGCTTCCTTACGGTTTCATCGGAAGAAACATTCACCTGCCTGTAGGAAATCTTTCTGTTCCCTCCGCAATAGGAATAAAGGTACTCGCTTACAAGGGCTGTGGAAGGATAGTATTTTTTCAATCGCGGGGAAAGGTAGTACGTAACCTGCAGAACCTCGTCAACCTGATCCAGAACTTCCCTGCTGTACCTTGAAACGGAATAGGATTTGGAAGAAGTAACATCAATTTTAACAGGAACAATTCCTGCCAGAAGAACAACCAAGAAAACTCCGGCAATAAAAGGCCTTAATTCAGCAAGGGAAGTTTTAACCGGCTTACCTTTCTTAAATTCCTGCTGAACATAATAACCACAGGAAAAAAGCAGGGCACCCGAAAGGAAAAACAGGATGTCGCCAACACTGACAATTCCCTTTGAAAATGATGAAAGATGAAAGGCCGTAGAAAACCAGCGGATTGCATCCGACATAAAATCATTCACATCAAAATATGCTGGAACAAAATGAATCCTTGAAAGCACCAGCAAAAGAAAGCTGCAGATGAAATATGAAAGGCTTCCCCAAGGCAGGAAAGAAAAGACGAATACGCACATGCAGCATGAAAAACAAAGATACAGGGCAATTCCTGCATATCCGCATAACACCCGGCTGAAGTCAACATAAAAAAACAGGGATGAGCATGCAGGAATTGCGGCAGTCAGCATGATGGAAAAAAATGTCCATGCATAAACTGCAGCACTTCGAGAAAAAAACAGTTCCCCAGGCCCAAGGCTCAGACGGCATTCACCCTTAACCCATGATGTTGAAACAAAAAATGGAATGCAGAAAACAAGGATGCTTTCCACGCCTGAGAAGAACAGGAACAGATCGGGAACCTGGTCAAATGAAAAAATTCTTCCAGCATAAAACCAGCTGAAAAAAACATACAGCGGAATCAGCAGGGAGACTGCATAGGAAAATGGATTATGGGCAATGCTGTAAAGGCAGCGCCTGAAATGATTCTTCATGAAAGTTTTACAAAAGCCTCTTTAAAAGATCTGCATCCAAGGGACGCTGCAATTTCCTGCGGACTGCCATGGGCTGCAATTTCCCCATGGGAAAGAACATAGACGCAGTCGCAGATTTCTTCCGCCTCCTCAAGACGATGGGTGGAAAACAAAACGGTCCTGCCTTCCTTAAGCCGGCAAATTTTTTCAAGGAGAAAGGCATTCTGCACTGGATCAAGTCCATCCGTAAATTCATCCAGTATCAAAATACTCGGATCATGACACAGGGCACATGCCAGGGAAAGACGCTGCCTGTATCCCTTGGAAAGCCTTGATGCCCTTACAGGAAGATGTTCTTCAAGCCCGCAAGTTTTAACGGCAAATTCAATTTTTTCTTCACTGGCTTTTCCGTCATCAGAAAACAAGATGGATTCAAAATAAAGGATTTCCCTTACAGTAAGGTTTAAGTCAACATCCGGCACCTCGGGAACAAAACCTGTCATTCCCCTGATGGTCGGTCCGTGGTCAATTCCGTTGACAGTTATCGTTCCACAAGTTCCATAAAGCTGCTGGCCAATGGCCCTGAGTAAAGTTGTCTTGCCTGCCCCATTGGCACCAAGAATTCCAGTTACCTGATTTTCCTCGGCCACAAGGTCAATGGACTTGCAGACAAACTTTTCATTGTATTTTTTTGAGAATTCAGAAACGCGAATTCCCCTATTCAACATAAGGAATCTCCATACGCATCCTGTCACGGCTCAGTTCAGCCTGTGGATATACGGTCTTTGCCTGTGCAAGAAGAAGGTCAAGTTCCTTGTCGTTATAGCGCGGACTGTAATGAATCATTGCCATCCTTTTTGCATTTGCATCACGGGCAATGGTTGCAGCCTGGCGTGCAGTCATGTGCTTTTTTTCCTTGGCCTGGTCTTCACAGTCGTCTGCAAACATTCCCTCACAAATCAAGAGGTCGCTGTCCTTGACTTCCTGGGCGATTGTGGGAAGGTAAAGTGTATCCGTAACAAAACTGAACTTCCTGCCCTTGCGGTTCTTTCCTACAACCTGATGGCTGTGAATCTCAACACCATCTTCATTGACAACAGAAATTCCATGCTGGAGTTTTCCCCACAGCGGCCCTCGAGGAACCTTAAGCCTTGCTGCTTCCTCTGCATTGAATTCACCAGGACGGTCGTCTTCTTCAAGGGTATATCCAACACAAACCTTTGTATGGTCAAGTGGGAATGCACGGACACGAAATCCCTCGCCTTCATAGCAGACGCATGGAGCCGAAATTTCCTTGACGATGATCGGATAGTTTATGTACATATCCAAAACCTTGCGGCTTGTCTCAATGTATTCAGCAATCTTTGGAGGACCATAAATGTAAAGGGGGTCATTCCTGTCAACCTGAGCAGACAGCATGAGAATTCCCGGAAGGCCGGTTACATGATCCGCATGGGTGTGGCTGACGAAAATGGCGTTGATCTTCTTCCACTTAAGGTTAAGCCTTCGCAATGAAACCTGAGTTCCTTCCCCACCGTCAAAAAGGAAAAGGTCACCATCACGGCGCAAAAGAACTGAGGTAAGGTGGCGGTAAGGCAGAGGCATCATTCCTCCACAACCGAGTACGAAGCATTCCATGTTCATGTTGAAATAAACTCCTATTACAACCCAACTATATGGGAAAGTTGAAAGCGGTTCTTATGATATGCTCCCATTATATAGAATAAACAAATTAATTGGAACTTAATTGACGAAAAATTATCATACCATTAGAATATTGCCCATTGTGTTAATTCGTTATGGTACGGATGACAAGGGTCGTCCGGTAAAAAAAGCAGTAGTATATACAAAAGAAGAACATAACATTCCTCTTAAAAAGATCGACCACGATGCAGTTTATATAATCGAAGTCCTTAAGCGCGCAGGCTATGATTCATACATTGTCGGAGGAGCCGTAAGGGATCTCATTGGAAACAGAACTCCAAAGGACTTTGACATAGTAACAGACGCAACTCCAAGCAAGATCAAGAAGCTCTTCAGGAATTCAAGAATAATCGGTAAAAGATTCAGGCTCGTTCATGTTTTCTTTGGTGAAAAGATTTTCGAGGTAAGCACATTCCGTTCCATTTGTGATGGCTCTGTTGGAAATGCTTTCGGCACCATGGATGAAGACGTAATGAGAAGGGATTTTTCCCTCAATGCCCTTTACTACGATCCCCTCAAGGAACAGGTAATCGATTATGTTGACGGCGTAAACGACATAAAGAAAGGTGTCGTAAAACCCGTAATTCCACTGGACCGCATTTTCATCGAAGACCCCGTAAGAATGATTCGCGCAGTAAAATACGGTGCAACAACAGGATGCAAGCTTTCCGGAAAACTCAAGAAAGTCATAAGAAAATCTTCCCCGCTTTTGTCTCCGGTTTCACCAAGCCGCCTTACGGAAGAACTCCTCAAGATAATCAACGGCGGCCATTCCTATGACATCGTTCAGGCATGCATTGACACTGACCTTTACACATACCTTCAGCCTGCTGCAACCAACATGATGCTCGAAAACAGGGATTATGCAAAGGCCTACATCAAGAGCCTGAGGGAACTGGACGAATACATTGCTGCCCATGCGGATGCAAGGCTTGGCGAAAAGCTCGTGTTCATCCTCAAGGATTTTGTAAATGCACTGACGGACTGGGATCTTGAAAAAAAGGAATGCCCTGCTGCAGAACTTTACAAGCGCACCTGGGCAATATGCAGGAACTTTGTCCTCCCGATGAATCCCCAGAGAACGGAACTTGATTTTGCCGTAAGAAAAATTCTCCTGGACAAGGGCGTGCAGCTTAAGAAAAAGCAGAAGAAGCGTCCGCAAGGCCAGCCCAAGAGCAAGACCGAACAAAAGGAATCCTGATATAGAATTTTTATAGTCCCTCATGTATACTTTCCCCATGACACATATCGTTACAGCTGAAAAAATGGTTGCTGGTGGAGACTGCATCGGGGAACTTGACGGCAAGAAAGTTTTCATTCCCTATGCCATTCCCGGCGAAAAACTTGAAATCGAAATAACAAGAGAAGAAAAAGACTACTGCAACTGCAATGTAATCAAGGTTGTTGAACCTTCAGAGCACAGGGTCATACCCTTCTGCCCGCTTTACGCAAAATGCGGCGGATGCAACATGCAGCACATTGATTCAGAATACCAGAGGGAACTTCGCATTGGCATACTGCGCGATGCCTTTGCCCGTGAAGGAATTGAAGTTCCAGAAATTGAGGCAGTCTACGGCAATCCAAAGAACTACAGGGCTCGCTTTCAGTTTCACAACGGCGGCCTCATGGGCAAGCACAGCAATGACATCGTACCGCTGGAAATGTGCCCATGCGCAACGGACGAAATAAACCACTTCCTGAGGGAGATTCCCTTTGACAGCAGGCCAGAAGGCCGTGTTCACGTTTTTGGTTCAAGCAGGATCTCAAACATTCCCGAAGGATACGACAAGCTTGCAATTTCCATGGCCCAAACCGTAGTCGAAAAAAAGCAGAAGAAAGTTCAGCAGCGTACTCCCGGCGGCGCAAAAATCAAGAAGCAGAAGAAAATCAAGGCACGCTACGAGGGAACCGCCAACAACGAGGAAACCAGATGCACGGTAAACATCCTCGGAAAGAACATTCTCTTTGACGTGCAGGGATTCTTCCAGTCAAACATGGAAGTCCTGGAAAAATCCATTCCCCTTGTGACAGGAAACCTTAAGGGAAAAAACGTTCTCGACATGTACTCGGGTGCCGGAACCTTCAGCGTGTTCCTTGCTGATTCCTTTGAAAAGGTAACCCTGGTTGAACACAACAAGAGCGCCATAGTCTACGCTGAACAGAACATGGCAGGACTCAAGCATGAAAGCTTTGGACTTTCCGGTGAAGTCTGGACAAAATACCACGCAGAAAACCTCATAAAGGCCAACGGAAACTTTGATGCAGTCGTCATCGATCCTCCTCGAAGCGGAATGGAAAAGGAAGTTTGCCAGTGGCTCCAGAAGTCTGAGATTCCAAACATCAGGAGCGTTTCCTGCGATGCTGCAACCCATGCCCGTGACATTAAGTTCCTCCTGAGGGCCGGCTACAGACTTGAAAAACTTTACCTCCTTGACTTCTATCCCCAGACGGGACATATAGAAAGCCTTGCAATCCTTACAAAATGAAATTACCTTTTTTCCTGATGAACCTGATTCTCTCCCTGCTTACCTGCCTTTGTCCGGTGGCACAGGCGGTCGACGGTTCACGGGAAATAGATTTTGAAAAAACGCTTCCATGGTCTGTCCAGGTTCTTGGCGGCGTCATTTCAACCCAGCCTGTACAGCGTTCCTATGGATTTGCAGCCTGCGGCGAAGGAAGACAGATCTACGGCTTTACGGACGAGGGAAAAACCTTATGGCAGACAAAATCCCCTTCCAGACTTAAGAACTTTATCACCCCATGCGCATGCGACATGATTCTTTGCGTAACGGAAGATTCAACCCTACTTATGGTAAACCCCGACGGCAAGATAATCTGGAAATGCAGGATGAATTTTCAGGTCATGTCAGCACCCATTCAGGCAAGGGACGGCCGCATATACGTCACTGGAAAAAAGAATGTGGCATCCATCGGCTTAAACGGAATCACAAGGTGGTCCATGCAGACGGAAGAACTTTCAGAAAAACTTACCCCCATCGTCATGAATGACAATTCCCTCCTTTGCTTTTACAGAACACCAACAGCAGATGGAAAAAATGCGTTTCTCATGAACCAGTTTGGAACCCCGTGCCAGTACATTGATTTTCCTTCTGTACCATATAGCTGCCAGCAGACACAACAGGGGGCAATCCTATCCCTGGAAGACGGAAGCCTGATTCACTGCACAGCTGCTCCCTCATCAAGGGAAATTAAATTCCTGTGGAAAAAAAACCTTAATTTTCCTGCAAGAATTGTATGCGACCAAAACAGCACCAGATGCGTCCTCATAAATGAAAGTTCACGGGAAGTAATGTTCTTGAATTTGGAAAACGGGAAAATGACAGCCCCACTCAGGCTGGACCTTGATTTAAGGGATACAAGGTATGCTGGATTTTCTGCCGCAGGATTCATAATTTGCACTTCAAGCCATGCACTTTGCATTAAGCAGGATTTGTCAACGCCATGGAAAGCTAGGTTCAACCCACGAAAAAAATTCAGGTTTGCACTGCCCTCCGATTCGGGATACATGATTTTATGTAACGGAGACTGGTCACTGGAACTTTACCTGACTAAAATGAATTTTGCCTACAAGGATAAAAAAGTTCAGCAAAAAAAACTTAAAAACACCATGACCTTCATTGACGACACCTCCATGGCTGGCACATTGCATAACGCTGAAGGGTCAATGAATTCTTCAAGGACAAGGGAAAAAATTTCCGCCGACTTCAAGAAGGGAAACTTTGGATCCAAGGAAAGAGACTACGTGCTCATGCTTTCTTCAGAAATGGAAAACATTGTGCAATCCTACTGCAGCAAGGCCATGATCAAAAGCCAGGCAGAAGAAGTTGTCACCTGGTACATTTCAAACCCGTCCTACTGCAAGAGCATAATTGAGCTTGCTTCCCTTTGCGGAGTATCCTTCATCGAACGGGACATCGTAAAGATTTGTGCCGGAACGGAAAACAAGACAGTCATCGACGGATGCATCAAGGCCATGGCAAACATAGGTTATGATGAAGGAGATTCTTTTGTTGATTCCCTTGACCTCGTTCTCCAGAGAAAAACTGATCCCAAGGACCTGGAACGCATCACCCTGATTTGCGATGCCATGGTTTCCATCTACAGAACCAACGGATCAAGGTCATATCTTGAAAAAGGAAAGAACATAATGTCATACATTTTCCGCCCCCAGTTTCCGCAGGAAGCAAAAGAAATTGCAGCAAGCCACATGAAGGAAATTTCCATGGAAGAACTGGAAATAAAACGCACAAACAAAGTGGCTCCATAATTGTAGATAATCCGCAAAAAGAATGTTATAATAGAACCGATTTCTGGAGGATTTATGAAGAAGTTTTTGGTTTTGTCATTTGCAGCAATCCTAACGATGGGTTTCTCTCCATTATTTGCCCAGTCCGTTAATGAATCAGAACTTAAAAGTGCTGGAAGTGAAGACATAATAGTTTTTGAAAACTATGCAGGCCCCCATTCAAAAATCGAATCGGCATCTGCCATCAGATCCATCGGTACGGGCCTTGCTTCAAGACTGAAATCTGCAGGAATGGAAAATTCTTCAACCCAGGGAAATGGGGAAAAATATTCTGTGATCCATGCCGTTGATTCCACAGCCGGTAAGCTGGATGCAGACATAATCATACTCAGTCCACAGGCATCAGTCGACCACATAAAGAACCTCAGGAGGATCATCTCTGCATATCTTGCGGAAGCCTACGGTTACTCTGAAAGGGACGCTTCAACCATTGCAACTTTTGTTACGGTATACAATGCCGTTTACAGAAAAAACATGGACATGTTCAGGACAAAATACAAGGACATTGTTACTTCAAACCTTTCAGAAGAAAAGTGTGGCCTTTCCGTAAAATGGAATGAATGGCCAGGAGCCTCCCAGATTGTAATTCCCCTTGGGGAATATGCTGAAGGCGGACTATCTGCCATTGATACTTCCGTCATCAGCGACAGCACTGTTGTAAAATCCATGCAGGAAGATGACGACCGCGGTATCGACGAACGAAAAAACATGGTAGACATTAAGGAGCGAGAAGCTGACCTTGCCTCAGAAAAGGCACAGCAGGCAGCAAAGGATGCAGCACAGGACAAGAGCGACCTTGCACAGGCAAAGAAAGACCTTGCAGAAGCTGACAGGGATGCCCAGGCAAAACAGTCTGAAGCTGACAAGGCCATGAAGGATGCAGACGCAAAACAGGCAGAAGCCGACGAAGCATTAAGGGCTGCAGAAGCCGATCCAAACAACAAGGAACTCCGCAAGAAGGCCGAAGAAAAGCAGAAGGAAGCCGACGAAGCAAGAAAGGTTGCAGAACAAAAGCAGAAGGAAGCTGACGAAGCCAAGGCAAAGGCAGAAAAACTTTCACGCGAAGCCCAGGAACTTTCAAAGCAGGCAGAAGAAAGCCAGGCAAAGGCCACTGAGCAGCAGAAAAAATCCGACAGGAAAAATGATGAAGCCCAGAGCGAAAGACGTGAGATAGCCAGGGACCAGCAGGAACTTACGGAAGAAGAAATCAAGAACGCCAAGGACGGTACCGTCATCGGGCTCAAGCTTGTTGATGCAGAAAAAGGTCTCAGCACCCTGGTCAAGATAAATGCAAGGTCAGGAAAAGTTGTACGCGAATCGGAAGTAAAGGTTATCCGTGGAAGAAATGTAATCGAAGTTCAGGATTCCATCAAGGACATTGCAACAGGTGCCTCAATGCCGTCTTCATCTTCAGAAAGCCCTACGCTCCTCATGGCCATCTGCGGCGAGGAAAAAGGAAACGGTGCAGTCAAGCTGTGCCTCATTGACACATACAACATGCAGATCCAGAAGGAAAGCAATGAAAACGTGTCAAAGGATTCAGTCCTAGTATCAAGTGCAAGCAGCTTCTATGTAGTGATCAACGAAGGCGGACAGTTCCATGTGGCAAAGTACGACAGGGAACTTAACCTGATTGCAAGATCAGCTGCTGCAGTCCATGAACTAACTCCAATCACCATAACCTCAAAGGGAATCATGGTGACTTCAGACAAGAACAAGGTGCTGCTCCTGTCGCTCACAGACTTGAATCAGATTTCCGAATAAAGCTTTTCGTACTGAAAGGCAACCTTATCCCAGCTGTATGTCTGATGGACGTACTTGCTGGCATAGGAAATCATCGGCTTAAATATTCCGCGTCCAGCAGAATGCATGATTTGAACGATGGATAGCAATGTCTTTCCAAGTTCAGAACCGGTATTGGGCTTATACAAGAACCCAGTCTCATCATCAATTATCTTGCAAAGACCGCCTGTTGCGTGGGCAACTGGAATGGTACCAAAAGACTGGGCAATAAAATCCTCAAGGCCGCAGGGCTCAAAATAGCTTGGATGGAGTGAAAAGTCTCCAGCTGCAACACAAAGGCGAGCTTCGTAACGGTCGTATCCCTTAAGGTATACGCACTTTCCAGCGTATTTTTCCGCAAGATTCTTCAATGCATTCTCCTGCTCAATAGAGCCTTGTCCTGCGAATATAAACCTAACATCAGGATCCACGGCAAGCAGTTTTTCAGAAGCCTCGGCCATTACGTCTATGCCCTTCTGGTAGACAACCCGACCGTGATAGGAAATGTAAACCAACTGGCTGTCGTCCCCTTCATCAAGCCAGCCATACTGCTCAAGAAAATTAGTCGGATCCTTTGCATCAACGTTGTACCTGGTGCCTGCCCTTTCCCTGCTTGCAAATTCCTTAAGGAAAACCCGCCGGCACTCATACTTCCCTTCCAGGTCCCTGACCCTTGGATTAAATGCATAGGGCAAGAGAGACTTCCTGGTATCGGAAGGATTATACCTTTCAAAATCTATTCCGTTGGTAATTCCAATGATCCTGGTTCCAAGTCTTCCATACCCTTCAGAAAGGCCTGCCGTATCAGTCTTTGATTCAGCAATTTCCATGGCATACTCTGGAGAAACAGTGGTCACCGCAGAACAGAGGGCTGCAAGCAAGAATGGTTCAACACAGCCGTCATTAAGTCCTTTCTCAAGAATGGAATCCGGCAGGCCCGTAAAGATCCTTGCTTCCTCAAGGGAATTGAACTGATGGTGATATCCAGGACCTGCGTTGTGAATTGTCACGCAGAATTTGGTGTTCTTGTAAGCCCTTGCAAAAACTGAATCTGAATTCCTTAAGCTGTCAACGTAAACCGGAACCATGGCGCAGGCTGCATCCTGGCTGTGGATCACTTCAGGCCGTTCTTCAAACTGACAGAGGGAACCATAGCATGCCACAGCTTTCTGAAAAAGTGTATTAAGAAAATTAACGTCTTCGTGTCCATGGCCCTTTCTGTGGGCCGGATTTTCTTCCTCATCTTCTGAAGTGTATGTGTAGACAGCCCTTTTTACGGAAAAGGATTTGTGGCAAACAAGGACAATGTTCACGCCCTTCATGATGCCATGGGCAAAGGAAACAGTCACGCTTCCACCAGGCAAATCCAGGGTCACGGGCTTTTTCCAGAAGCACGAAAAATTTTCCACTTCAGACAGATCGGTACAACCATAAAGCGGAATGAAAAGAGTCACGTTATGTCCAAGCCTTACAAGACTTTCAGACAACGAACAGGAAACATTCTTTACACCGCCGGCTTCCGCAATTCCTGCATACTCCCTGGAAACTACCCAAATGTTCATAAGCGCCTACCTCTTGAAATCAGGCCTCAATACTTCAGCACCGTTCATGTACACATGCCTTAGGACAGTTCCTTCCTCAAGATAAAGAGTGACCATTACACGAATGCATTTTGGAAGCATGCCCACAATCTCCGCTTCCTGAACTCCAAATAAAGCCACATTGGATGTATCAACCCCAACATCGGATTTTCTGAGGGCAAAGCATGGATTCATCACATCCAGGTCACGGGTCATGGAAAACTGAATGTTAACAAGGTCCTCGGCTTTTACGCTGTTTTCCCTAAAAAGCTCACGGCACATGTCACCCACATTTTTCAGGATAGATTCCCTTGTGTTCTCAGCGCAAACTGCACCCCTAATGCTGTAAAGACGTTTCATGGCAGAATCCTATTTAATCGAATTAAGTATGTTTACAATTTGAGCTGCATCGGAATTCTTGAAAATCTCCGAAAGCTCAGGATAGTTCTTCAAAAGTGAACCGAGTTTTTCAAGCTGCTTCATGGACCGTTCCTGTTCGGCAACAATCCTGGCCTGTTCTGCGGACTGTTCTTCAAGCTTCATTCCAACGGAAGAATAATACCCGTCATAGGCAGCCTTCGCCTTTTCATAAAGCTCAATGTCAGGATACTTTGCAGAAACAAGACTGACGGAAGAAATTCCTATGCCGGAAAAATCACGGGAATGACCGGAAATAAGAGAGGTCATCTCGTCTTCCGTAAGTGAAATCTTCTTTATGTATGAAGTGTCCTTCGTAAGATATTCTGCAATGAGGCTGCCGGCGAGCCTTCCCTTAGTTTCAAGATAGGAATCAAGGTCCTGGTTTGTACGGATTTTGTTGCCCTTGTAGAGGTCAAGAATGGCCTGGCTGTCAATGCCAAGGTTCAGTTTTATGACATAGGAATAGGCAAAATCATTTTTCTCTGGAAGAACAGAAGAATAGGCTCCAGCACATGGAAGCTGTCCGCTGATTTCAAACTGATACTCGCGGTTTCCAATATTGAAAGACTCAAGGGTTATGTTGGTTGGCAAAAGGCGTTCCCATCGCCATGCAAATTCACCGTAGGAAAAAACACCATCATGAAGGCCGCATGTTTTTGAAGTCATGATGGCACAGGTTCCAGCCTTAACCTGAAACTGAATCCATCCGGCATAAAAAACTGCACCTGCAAAGATGGCAAGGACAACAAGATTTGCAAAAAATTTCTTTCTCATATATATTCAATTATACCCGAAATTTGAAAATATGGAAAGTCAAAACAAATTCACGGAAAGCAACAGGTCATTCCTCTACAAGCTGACGGGCCGAACCACCCTATTTTTTTCCCTCTTTCTGACAGTTCTGCTGATTTTCTATGTCAGCGGAACCTACCAGGATTTTCTTGACAGCACCCAGTCCTTCATACTGTTCATTTCCTCGGCAACCGCAGTTTTTCTTGCCTTTCTTTGCGCAGGAGGAACCCTGATAAGCCTTGCCATGCTTGCTCGCCACCGTCTTAAAAGATACATAGCTTTTGCCGCTGCCTACATTCTTACAGGCTCCATTGCTTCAGTAATATTCATCATCCTGAGGACAGTATCAATTCTTTCGCTCGGAACTGATCTTGACTGATATGTTTCCTCCATAGGGAACAAAAACAATGAAGCTGCCCTTAACTGCCTGAATCTCTGGAGATTTTCCTTCTTCCATCCAGCTGCTGCTGATTCTGTTGGAAAGACTTGCCATACCTTCACCATAGGACTGTTCCCAGTCAAAGCCCCTGAACACAGGCCCCTGGCCGTAAAAGCATGATGGAATGCGGGCTACGGAAATCCTGTCCTCCCTTGAAAGTCCACCGAGAGCTGCAGTCCTTCCTTCCCCCAAAAAATAAAGAACCTCTTCCTCGCAAAGCCAGATGTCAGGATGGAAAGGCCCTGCATAGGATTCAAAGATAAAAACAAAGTGGTCAGTCCGCCCTCCGTTACCACCAACCATGGCAATGGAGCAGTCTTCCCCAAATTCATTCCTTGCGTGCATCAATGCAAGCTGGGTGTCGGTGTAATCCTTGTCATGGGAATAAATCTTTCTTGGACATGATGAATATTTTTCAAGAAGATTTTCATTGGATATGCTGTCAAAATCTCCAACCAGAAAATCAGGATCCCTGCAAATTACATCCGGAAATGCAAGGCGATATCTTTCATAGGAATCAAGGCCCGAATCTGCACAGACTATGTAGTCAGGCTTCCATCCACATGCAAAAAAAAGTGAGGCCTTTTCAGTTCCTGCAGATTTTCCACCTGTAAAAATCAAGACATTCATCATAAATAGTTCCCTTTATAAAAATTGCAATTTTTAGATGTTCCGAGTAAAATACAGTATCATGCTTGAAAGAAAAAATGTAAAGATTCCAGAAAAACTTGTAAAGGTTGGAAACATTTTCCGTGACAACGGATTTGAATCCTACCTTGTTGGCGGTGCAGTCCGCGACATGCTCATGGGACAGGAATGCCATGACTATGACATCGCAACAAATGCAACGCCGCAGCAGGTAATGTCCATATTCAAGAAAGTAATTCCCACCGGCATTGCCCACGGAACGGTGACAATTCATGTCATGGGACTTGAACTTGAAACCACAACCTTCAGGACGGAATCTGATTACTCGGACGGCAGGCATCCGGACAACGTGGAATTTGCAGCCACCATTGAGGAAGACCTTTCAAGACGTGACTTTACGATGAACGCCATTGCAGCCGATTTATGCACAGGCCTTATTGCAGATCCATTCAACGGACGTGACGACATAAAAAATAAAATCATCAGGACCGTAGGAAATCCACTGGAACGCTTTGATGAAGACGGACTCAGACCGGTGCGTGCAATAAGGTTTACAAGCCAGCTTTCCTTTGCCATTGAAAAAGAAACCCTAAGGGCAATTTCCAATCCCAAGGTCCTTGAACGCACAAGGGGAATATCCGTTGAAAGATTCCGTGATGAATTCTGTAAGATCATGAAGACGGAAAAACCGAGCGTTGGCTTAAAAATCCTTGAATCAACGGGAATTCTTGACCTGTTTATCCCTGAATTCAAGCCCTGCAGAAACTGCCTCCAGAAGGATGAAAGAGGATTCCATGAATTTGACGTTGCAGACCACATCATCTATGCATGCGACGGAGCACCTCGGGACAACCTCATCGTCCGCCTGGCAGCCTTTTACCACGACATGGGAAAACCACAGGCAAAAACGACGGAGCTTGTAAACGGAAAGCCACACATCCACTTTCACGGACACGACAGCCTTTCGGAAAAAATCTGCATCAAGTCCATGACAAGCCTGAAGTTCTCCAATGAAGAAATAAAAAAAGTTTCCCATCTAGTAAGGCACCACATGTTCTTCTATGAAAGTTCATGGAGCGACGCAGCAGTCAGACGGTTTGTCATCAGAACAGGACTTGAAAACCTTGACGACATGATATTCATGCGGCTTGCAGACATTCACGGAATGCACAACACCCCGGCCCTGGAAGGAAGCCCATCATGGAACAACCTGGTGGAACTCAAGGACAGGATTGCTTCCCTATCCCAGGCAAAGAACGCATTCAGCCTAAAGGACCTTAAGGTCAACGGCAACGACCTGATGAATTCGGGCATTCCAAAGGGAAAGCTCATAGGACAGATTCTTGCCGAGCTCTTTGAGACCGTAACCGACTCCCCGGAGATGAATGACAGGGAAAAACTTTTGACCCTAGCCAAAAACATCTACGCCAACAAATACAGGATGATTTGATCTGCTGCCCTAACCGTAGCTGCCAACCACCGGCCTTCACTTTCCTTGGTAACTCATTGCACAAGTTGAATTATTCATTTATTCTTTTTACATGAATGAATTGAAAGTTGCCATCGTCCACGATTGGCTTGTAAACTATGGCGGCGCAGAACGCGTTGTAGAAGAATTCCTTAAGGTATTTCCCCAGGCAGAAATTTACACCCTTGTCTACGACAAAAAGAAAATGGGAAAAATCTTTCCGCCGGAAAAAGTCCACACCTCCTTCGTGCAAAAGCTTCCTGCAGCAACAAGGCTGTATACAAAATTCCTCAGCCTCATGCCAAAGGCCTTTGAATCCTTTGACCTGACACAATATGACCTTGTTCTTGCAAGTTCATCATCATGTGCAAAGGGAGTAATAGTTTCCCCAAAATCTGCATTCGTCGCATACATCCACACGCCTATGAGATACGCATGGGACCTTTACTTTGATTACAAAAAACGTTCAAACCCCATCGTCGGAAAATTCATGGAAATGCAGATTCCAAAAATCCGCCTGTGGGATTATGTTTCCGCACAGAGAATAGATGCAACCGTTGCCAATTCAAAATACATTGCAAGAAGGATAAAGCGTTTCTGGAACCGCGACTCCCAGGTCATCTACCCACCAGTGGAAACTGAAAGACTCAAGCCATCAGGACTTCCTGCAGAAGACTTCTATGTAGTCTTTTCAAGATTTGTTCCATACAAGAGAATTGACCTTGCCATTTCTGCATGCGGGGAACTTGGAAGAAAACTGGTAGTCATCGGCGGAGGCAGCCAGGAAAAGGAACTCAAGGAACTTGCAGCAGGCTACAAAAATGCCAGCATAGAATTCACGGGAAGAATCAGCGACCAGCAGGTCCAGGAATACCTCCAGAAATGCAGGGCATTGATTTTCTGCGCAGAAGAAGATTTTGGAATCATCCCAGTGGAAGCCCAGGCATGCGGCCGTCCGGTAATCGCATACAAAAAAGGCGGCACCTTTGAAACTGTCATTGACGGAATCACTGGAGTCCACTTTGAAAAACAGGAAACTGAAAGCGTAAAGAATTCAATACTGAGATTTGAAGAACTTGAAAAAAATGGAACCTTCAAGGTCGACCAGATAGTAGTCCATGCAAAAAAATTCAGTGCAGAAAGATTCAAAAAGGAAATAGAAGAAGTCTGCGCCAAGACAGTGCAGCTTGTACAGGGCTAGCACAAAAAAATAAAGGGCCTTCAGTTTTCTGCAGCAGGGTGTCATCCACCCCAAACGGAAAAACCGAAGGCCCCTTCATTATGCGGAAAAACTCCTCACAGATGATTGCCCAAAATTAAAGTCCACATCCGTGGTACAAGGCTTCCTTGTAAACGGCAAGATACTTTTCTGCAGCTTCATCCCAGTCGAAGGTTTTCTTCATGCCGGCAAGCTGCATCTTCTTGATGTGATCCTTCTTGTTGTAGTATGCCCAAACAGCCCAGCCAACAGTATCGTAAATTGCACGAGGAGTAAGCTGCTCAAATACAAATCCCGTACCTTCACCAGTTTCCTGATTGTAGTTGTCAACAGTATCTGCAAGACCACCAGTCTTTCTGACGATGGGAAGGGTTCCGTAAAGCATGGAATAAATCTGGTTAAGACCGCAAGGCTCATACCTTGATGGCATGAGGAAGAAGTCGCTTCCGGCTTCAATAAGATGACTCAATGCATCGTCATAGCCAATATATGCCTTAAGGTTAGGAAGCTTTGCTTCAAGGGCGCGGATTTCATTTTCACACCATGCCTCGCCGCTTCCAAGAACTGCAACCTGAACATTCATCTGGGTACAGATCTGGTAGATCGAACCGTAGCCTGGGGCAAAAATCTCTGCAATACCCTTCTGGTCTGCAAGACGGGTAACAATTCCAATGACAGGAACATCAGGATTTACTTCAAGTCCCATCTTCCTCTGGAGTTCAGCCTTGCACTTTGCCTTTCCGCTCAAATCCTTTGCAGAATAGTTTGCAGGAATCTTCCTGTCAACTTCAGGACTCCACTGCTTAAGGTCAGCACCGTTAAGGATTCCCCTGACAACGGCACTGCGCACCCTCAAAAGACCGTCCATTCCAAAACCGCCTTCCGGAGTCTGGATTTCCTTTGCATAGGTTGGAGAGACAGTAGTAATGACGTCAGAAGAAGAAACACCAGCCTGGAGGAAATTGATGCCTCCGTTGTGCTCAAAGCCTGCACCATAGTAAAGGCCCCAGTCAATACCCAGCGCTGGGAAACTATCCTTTGAATACTGTCCCTGGTATCCCTGGTTATGGATTGTAAGAACAGAAGCCGTGCGTTCAAATCCGCAGTAGCGGCATACATGCTTAAGGAGAACAGGTGCAAGACAAGTAGACCAGTCGTGGCAATGGATGATGTCAGGATACCAGCCAAGCTTGCGGCAAAGCTGGAAAGCACCGTGATTCAGGACGGCAAAACGATACGGATTGTCATGGAAGTCAGTTTCAGTCGGAACACCATAAACACCGTCGCGACCAAAGCACTGCTCATGATCAATGAAATATACCGGAAGATTATCGCAGCCAGGCATGTTAGTCGTGTAAACTGCCGACCATGTCTCGCTCTGTCCTGCAGCAATGGCCATTGGGCCTTCAAGCAATGTAAGCTTGCTTCTGTCAATCTTGTAGTAGCGTGGCATTACAATCCTTACGTCGTGACCCATCTTTACAAGCTGAATTGCGAGGGCACTTACCATGTCTGCAAGTCCACCCGTCTTTGCAAATGGAACGGTTTCCGCTGTAACCATTAAAATCTTCATGTTGAACCTCCTTCTATTTCTTAAGGTCAGCCATTGCCTTTACAAAAGCTTCCTTCGAGTTTTTTATTGAATCTGCACTTGTGCAGTATGCAAGCCTTATCCATCCCTTGCCGCCAAAACCGCTTCCCGGGGCACAGAGAATAAGATACTTCTTAAGGTAATCACAGAAAGCCATGTCATCCCCATTAAAGCAGTCTGGAGCCTTGCACCACATGTAGAATGCTCCTTCAGGAACAATATGTTCAATACCGGCGGCATCAAGAACTTCCATGATCATGTCCCTTCTCTTAAGGTAAAGGGAATAATCCACGTCTGCATTCCAGGTCTCCGCAACAACCCTCTGGTAAAAGGCAGGAGCATTAACGTATCCCAAAACACGCGTGCAGAAAATGCATGCCGCAACCACATCATCCTTGTCCGGACATGCAGGATTTACGCAGATGTAGCCTATGCGTTCCCCTGGAAGGCTCAGGTTCTTTGCAAAGGAAGTAACCACAATGGCGCTGTCATAAATTGGGAATGCACCTGGAACTTCCTTGTTGTCATAGACAATGGCACGGTAAGGTTCATCACAGACAAGGTAAGGCTTTCTTCCGCACTTTGCACCATGTTCCTCAAGAACCCTGGCAAGGGCAACAATTTCATCCCTTGAATACACGCGCCCAGTCGGATTGTTTGGACTGTTAATCAGGACAGCCGCCGTCTTTTCGTTAAGGCACGACTTAATGGATTCAACATCGAGGGAAAAATCAGCCTTTGTATTGGCTTCAACAAGCTCCCCACCGTGATTGCGCACATAATGCTTGTATTCAGTAAAATAAGGGGCAGGAACCACCACATTGTCGCCCGGATTCAAAATGGCCTTGAAAAGAACATTAAGGGCACTGGCAGCACCAACGGACATGATCACGCAGTCTCCCGTCACCTTAACGCCCTGCTCCAGGGAAGTTTTTTCCGCCATGGCATCACGACAGAACTGGTACCCTGCATTTGGCATGTACCCATGAAAATTCTTTTCCCTGCAGCCTGCATACTTTACTTCAGCCTTCACAACTTCTTCCGGTGGATCCAGGTCCGGGTTTCCAATGCTAAAGTCAAAAACCCTGTCATTTCCATATTGTGCCTTGAGCTTTATACCCTCCTCAAACATCTTTCGGATAACTCCGGCACCCTTGCTTGTCATCAGATCATAAACCGATTTAGAAACGGCCATTTCAATACCCCTAGAAAAATAAATTTATGGGCGTTCCCTGCTGCCATCCTACGGCTGCCAGCAGGTCAGGCTTTGCGCACTTCGATGTCTTCGCATCTCATCCTTGCGCAGGGCCCCACGGGTCCCCGCTCCAGGACTGCTTACGCAGGTGCTCCAATCCTTAACGCGCGTAAGCACGTAGTTTAGTCGGACAAGAATCCGAAAAACTCTATTTATTTCTGCAAGGACCTTTACCTTAACGCACATCAAAAATTCTCCTACAATTATACTGCATTTATCCTGAATAGCAAGGATAATAAAAAACTGTCCTCCACCAAAATAATTCAATTTTTTTTGAAAAAAAATAAAATTGCTATTGACACAAAATCCCATTTAATATATAGTCTTAAACATCAGCAACGCCTAAAGCGAAGTTGATAACAAAAACAAGCCGCTGTAGCTCAGCTGGTAGAGCGCGTGATTTGTAATCTCGAGGTCCTGGGTCCGAATCCCTGCGGCGGCTTTATCCCATAAAAGGGAATGGGGAGTTTCCCGAGTGGTCAAAGGGGGCAGACTGTAAATCTGTTGGTTTTACCTTCGTAGGTCCGAATCCTACACTCCCCAATAAGTAGTCTTTGCAAATTGCAAAGGCTTTTTTTATTTTAAATCAATCGCCTTTTTCCAAATCAAAATATTCAGCCCTATCTAGTCACCTTGGATCACCATCCTGCATGCAGGACGTCCCTAAAAAAAGTTCTTAAACATGCCCTTAATTGAATTTTGAACCTTCCCACACTATAATCATTTCATGGACTTTTCTGAATTCTCCCCAAGAAACCACATCGTAAATGATGGCGTATACATACCTAATGACCTCAATTCATTTCCTGCTGATCCTGAAACTTTCCTGGTAAATTCAGAGGAAACAAAGAAAATCGTCTTCGACGAAAACTACCCTTACCTTGACCACTCCTTCAAATCCAGGCTCAATACATTCCTGATATATTCCGGGGCCTTCCTTGTTGCCTTTGCAGCCAACAAGATAAGGTACGGACTCAAGATAAAGGGACGTAGCAACATTCGCCGCAACAGAAAGCTTTTCAAGAACGGAGCCATAACGGTTTCAAACCACGTATACAGATGGGACTTTCTTGCAATCCTTGATGCGTGCCGATACAGGAGAATGTGGGTTCCTGTCAGGGCACAGCACCTTATGGGAAAAGACGCAAACCTTATCCGCGGCATTGGAGGAATTCCCCTTGCGGACACCCTGGGCGGAAAAAAGAAATTCAACCAGGCCTTTGACCTTCTGAACAAGAAGAAAAAATGGATCCACCTGTTCCCTGAAAGCTCAAGATGGGACTTTTACGAGCCAATACGGCCATTTAAAAGCGGAGCCTTTGCCTTTGCCTACAGATGGAATGTACCCGTAATCCCCATGGTCTTCTCATACAGGAAGCCAACGGGTATTTACAGGCTCTTTAAGACAAAACATCCCCTTGTAACCCTTACCATTGGGGAACCAATCATGCCGGACACAAGCCTCCCGCGAAAGGAAGCCTGCGCTGCCATGAGAAACCAGTGCCACAAGGTCATGACCCAGATGGCCGGAATCACGCAGAACATGTGGCCGGCCACACTGGAATAGATTCAGCCTACTCCCTGACCAGGGCCTTGAACATGTCGTGACGCTTTTCATCCTGCATAAGCAGGTTCAGCTTAAACTGTCCGTCCCTGGCACCCATGTCAATGCAGCGGGCCTTGTAGGTCTCAAAGGAATCCTTCTGAAGGATATGGGTTGCCGAATCCTTAAGGCGGAATGAATCCCTCTTTGCAGCATATTCAATGTTGCTTTCCTTAAGGATCCTGTCCACTTCCCCGGTGAATTTTTCAGCAGTCTCCATATTGATGGATTCATCTGCAAATTCATAATAGAAGTGATACCTGGATTCTTCAACAGAAGCAAAACCAACAAAGAACTTAGTCTTTACATTTGTGATCTTTTCTGCCTCATGGACTGCATCGATAAACTGGCTTTCGTGAAGCTTTTCACCGGTAATGGTGATGATGCCGTTGGTCTTCTGGATGAGCTTGATGGTAGGAATGGTTCCATAATGACCGGTGCATTCAACAAGGTCATTCATGTCATAGCGGTAAAGTCCTGCGTATGTGGTAACATAAATGCTGTAGCGCTTGCCTTCTTCCAGCTGGTGAAGCTGAAGGAATTCCTTGTTCTCCTTTTCCAGGTCTTCTTCGCGAACAAATTCAAAGTAATGCATGTGGGCAAAAAGCGTCGTGTTGTCCTTTCCGTCCATTACAAGTCCTGCACGGCATTCAGAGGCAAAATAGCTGAATTCCATGTGGAGCATTTCCGGATTGAAGGAATCACGGAACTTGTCAAGATATACATGGGTGTTACCGCAGTACCATGTGTTCAAAAGCTGCATGTTAGGCCAGTAATGCTTTGGAAGAACCATTCCATGCTTTTCCTTAAGGGCCCTGAGTTCAGCAGCACGCTTTGGATTCGGCTTTAAAAAAGGCTGAATTTCATCACGGATGTCCTGGTCGATATTAAGGGATTCGTTAAGGGTACCCTTTTCTATGTCATTAACATAGCTGTCATAGAATTCATTTACATTGTTCTGCATCTCAACAATTGTGGAAGGATTTGCAGTAACAATAAGGGTCACGTCACGTTCAATTCCCATCCTCATGATGGCATAATAACGGGCCTTATAATCTGCAATGCGGAAAACTGCAGCCGGTGCAGAATAAAGATCCTTTACAAACTGAGGACAATCGCGCTGGGTAACGCCGGAAACAGAACCATAGACAGTTCCATCAGGAGCCTCACCTTCAATGGACTTTCCAACAATGGATACAATCTGACCCCAGAAAACCTTTGGCCTGTGCATGATCATGGAATAAAGCCAGACCTTTGTCATCTTGTTGTAGATGTTGTTGTAGTATTCATGGGTGATTGGAATCCACTTTGGAGCCTTTGTGGTACCGCTTGTAGTGGCATACATCATTGGCTTTCCAGGGAAAAGGATGTTTTCTTCACCGTTCTTATGGCGTTCAACAAGGGGACGAATGTCTTCATAATCCGTCGGTGGAACATTCTTCTGCCAAAGTGCAAAAAGCTCATCGGCAGTCTTGGCCTTGAGAATTTCTGCATAATTATGGGATTTTCCCCATTCCGTATCCTTTGCATATTCAAGGATTCCGCGCAAGGTGCTTTCTTCTGCCTTACGTACGTCCTTTGCAGCCTTATCCAGCTTGCCCTTCTGAATCTTTCCTGCGATGCTCAATAATAGCGTTGCCTTTGTAGCGCCTTTCTGCTTGTTCATAATTTCCTCTTTCATATAAAAAAAAGGGATACCGGCAGAAAAAAATCAACCTGTACCCCTTTTTTAAAATAAAACAAATTAAATAAAAAAAATAGTGTCAAACTAAAACGGAAAAAGGGCCGAAAAGCCGTGGCAAATCAATCCCTTTTCCGTCAATCGAAATTACATTACAGCCTTGACTTCGACTGTTTCACCGGCCTTAGCCATAGGAACAAGATTTCCTTCTGCCTTGGCACCGTTGATGTAAAGTTCCTTGATACCCTTCTGGGCACCATTGTTCACGATTTCGATGTTGTATGTAGCATCGCGGAATTTGCGTGTTACCTTGTATCCCTTAACGTCTGTTGGGAGACATGGATCGATTACGATTCCCTTGTAAGATGGCTTGATTCCAAGGAGGTGCTGGCTAACTGTGAGCCACATCCATGCAGCCGTTCCCGTGAGCCAAGAGTTCTTGCCTTCACCAGGCTTTGCTGCGTCCTTACCTGCAACCATCTGGCAGTTTACATAAGGTTCAACCTTGTGGAGCTGCTGGTCCTTGAGGTACATTGGAGAAATCTTGCGGAAGAGTTCCCATGCGTCGTTACCGCGGCCTGCAACTGTTTCACCGATGATTACCCATGGATTGTTGTGGCAGAAGATACCTGCGTTCTCCTTGTATCCTGCTGGATAAGAAGAGATTTCACCCATTTCAACATGGTACTTTGTATATGCCGGGTTGTTGAGAACCATACCGTGTTCACAGTCGAGGTACTTCTTACAAGAGTCGATGGCCTTGTCAACCATTCCGTCTTCAAGACCGATTCCAGCCATTGTACAGAAGCCCTGTGATTCAATGAAGATCTTTCCTTCTTCGCATTCGTTTGAACCGATCTTGTTTCCGTAGAAGTCGTATGCGCGGAGATACCATTCACCGTCCCAACCGTGCTTCTTTACAGCTTCGATCATGCTGTCAACACACTTCTGAGCACGTGCAGCTTCATCATTCTTTCCAACCTGCTTGCAGAGTTCAATGTAGTCCTTACCTGTAACAACAAAGAGACCTGCAATCATGAGGGATTCAGCCTTAGAGCCTTCAGAGTTGTTTTCTGTTGTCTGGAATGATTCGTTTGGATCCCAAGAGAAACAGTTAAGGTTGAGACAGTCGTTCCAGTCTGCGCGTCCGATGAGTGGAAGCATGTGTGGTCCCAGGTTTTCAACAACGTGGTTGAAAGAAATCTTGAGGTGTTCCATGAGTGAAACTTCTGTTCCAGCCTTGTTGTCGAATGGAACTGGTTCCTCGAGGATCGAGAAGTCGCCTGTTTCCTTAACATAAGCAACTGTACCAAAGATGAGCCAGCATGGATCGTCGTTGAATCCACCACCGATGTCGTTGTTACCGTGCTTTGTAAGTGGCTGGTACTGGTGGTAGCATCCGCCGTCTGGGAACTGTGTAGATGCAATGTCGATGATTCTTTCGCGTGCGCGGGAAGGAACCTGGTGAACGAATCCAACAAGGTCCTGGTTGGAATCACGGAATCCCATTCCACGGCCTACACCGCTTTCGAAGAATGATGCGGAGCGTGAGAAGTTGAATGTGATCATGCACTGGTACTGGCTCCAGATGTTTACCATGCGGTTGAGCTTTTCGTCGTCGCTCTTGACAACGTACTTGTCGAGGAGAGCATCCCACATAGAGCGGAGTTCATTGTATGCAGCGTCTACAGCTTCTACTGTAGAGAATTTCTTGATGAGGGCTTCTGCCTTTGCCTTGTTTACGAGGGTAACATCGCTGTCCTGTGAAGAAATGAGGGTTCCGTTCTTCTTGCGCTGAATGTCAGCTTCCGAGAACTTTTCTTCCTGTGCGTTTTCAACATAACCGAGGACAAAAATGTAGTCCTTGCTTTCTCCAGCCTTAAGTTCAACTTCAACATAGTGAGAAGCGATTGGAGACCAACCGTGGGCAAGGGAGTTGCTTGGCTTTCCTGCCATTACGCACTGTGGATCAGCGAATTCGTTGTAGAGGCCGATGAATGATTCGCGGTCTGTATCGTATCCGTCAATCTTTGCGTTTGTAAGCGAGTAGTAAGCGTAGTGGTTGCGGCGTTCCTTGTATTCAGTCTTGTGATAGATTGTAGAACCGTCGATTTCAACTTCACCAGTTGACCAGTTGCGCTGGAAGTTTTCCATGTCTGTTGCAGCGTTCCAGAGACACCATTCTGCAAATGAGAAGAGCTTGATCTTCTTTGTTGCATTTGTTGTGTTCTTGAGTGTCACCTTCTGAACTTCTGCCCATGTCTTGAGAGGAACAAAGAAAAGAACCGAAGCTTCGATACCATTCTTGCTGCCAGTGATGCGTGTGTAGTTCATACCGTGGCGGCATTCGTAGCTGTCGAGTTCAGTCTTGCATGGCTTCCATCCAGGATTCCATACTGTTCCGTTGTCGTTGATATAGAAATAGCGTCCACCATTATCCATTGGCACACCGTTGTAGCGGTAGCGTGTAATGCGGCGGAACTTAGCGTCCTTATAGAATGAATAACCACCCGCTGTATTTGAAATGAGCGAGAAGAAATCCTCGTTGCCAAGGTAGTTGATCCAAGGCCAAGGTGTTGCAGGATTTGTAATCACAAATTCCCTGTTCTGGTCATCAAAATGTCCGAATTCCATGTTCTTTCCTTCTTTTATTGTGTTTTTTCGTTCACATTGCCCTTCTTCTGCAACAGAAAGGCACATGTCAAATTTTTACGAATTTTATCATACACTACCTCAAAAGTCAAAGATTTTTGTTGTTATTTTACCTAAAGTCTCGTATAATAGAAGCATTATGAAATTCATTAAAAAACAATTGTGCATTTTCACCATCCTGCTTGCAACAGTTTCCATTGCATCCTTTGCAAAGCCGGGAAAAACAAAATCATTTGTGGATTACAACAAGCTTGCAGCTTCAGGTACAAAAGAAGAAATAAATGCCGCCTTCAAGAGCAACGGCGCCCTGGTTGACATGGTATTCGGCACTGACCAGGAAACATTCCTCATGATGGTCCTCAAGGAAGGCCGCAGCACAGACATCGTACAGGTGTGCATCGACTTCGAGTCCAATGTAAACCTTAAGTCCAAGTCGGGAAAGTCACCGGTCATGTATGCTTCAGAAAGCTGTGACGGAGATGTGGTTGACCTTATCATAAAGACAGGCTCACTTACCAAGAACGCAAAGAAAAAACGCATTCTTGCAGTGGACAAGGACGGAAACAATTCCTTTGACTTTGCAGCAAGGAATTCCAACGCAAGTGCATACGATGTTCTTTCACAGTATGCAGAAGACCCCAATGCCCAGCGTCGTAACAGCAGAAAGGCCGGGGAACCTGAGGCAACTCCAGCAGAAACAGCACCGGAATCCACAGCTGCAGAACCTTCCGTTCCAGCACCCCAGGCAGCACCTGCCCCAGCCATTGAAGCCGCCGTTGCCCCAATGCCGGTGGTAGCAGCCGCAACCGTTGGAACTGGAGCCGCAATTGCAGACCGCAAGGATGACAAGGAAGAAGAAAATGTTGTTGAACAGGTTCCTCCTGCACCGGCAGAAGAAGCACCTGCAGCCATGGCTGTAGCCCCTGTAGCAGTAGTTCCGGCAGCAAGTTCAGAAGAAGAATCAAAGAAGGAAGCCATTGAGGAGCTTTCTAGCGTATTCCTCATGGACTATGCAGAAGAACCGATAGAAGAATACAAGCAGGAAATTCAGAAGATTGACAACCCTGACAAGGCAGACAAGAACGGCGTAACCCTCCTCATGAAGGCAGCAAAAGCCGGAAACGACTGGGACGTTCGCGTTCTACTCGAAAGCGGTGCCGACGTAAACCTGCGTGATGTTGACGGATGGACGGCCCTCATGTATGCAGTCCGCTACCAGAACAACATGTCCATCGTAAAAATGCTCATGGACAAGGGAGCCCATGTCCGAGTAAGGAACAAGTTCAATGCAACACCGCTCCTCATGGCAGCAGACTATTCACAAAACCCGGAAATCATTTCCGTTCTCCTCAAGAACAGGACAAACACGGAAGACGAAGTATACAGGGCATTCATTTTCAGCATAACTGGAAATTCAGGCTCAGACCACGTGCGTGCAGCAAAGGTCAAGCTCTTCCTTGACATGAACATTCCGCTCAACAGGCTCTGGAAGGGACAGACTCCCCTCATGTATGCAGCCCAGTACAGCCAGTCCACAGTTGTTCTCCGCCAGCTTCTTGATGCAGGTGCAAAGCCTGGAATTCAGGATGAAAAGGGAAACACTGCATTTGACTATGCAAAGGCAAACAAGCGTCTTCCTCACGATGACGTATACTGGTCACTCAACAATTCCAGGAAGTAGGCCATGCGCATAACAGGAGGTCTCCTCAAAGGTCGGGTAACGACAACTCCCTACGGCAAAATGGCAATCAGGCCTGCCATGGACAAGATGCGCGAATCTGTTTTTGCCATCCTGGATCCGGTCATAAAGGACAAGTCATTCCTAGACCTGTTTTCCGGTTCAGGAACCATTGCCCTTGAAGCCGTAAGTCATGGGGCAAAGGACGTAACCCTGTGCGAAATGGACAAGTCAAAGGCAAAAATCGTTTTTGACAACGTAAAGATGGCAGAAGAAGTCGGGGTGCGCATAAAGTGCCATTTTATGGCTGTCGAGCTTTACCTTCGCCGCTGCAAGGAAAAATTCGACTTCATATTCATGGACCCTCCCTTCCCCTATAAATTCCGCCAGGAACTCATTGAAACTGCCGGCAAGAAAAAGCTACTCACTGAAAACGGACGTCTCCTGATTCACTATCCGGAAGAAGACAGGCTGCCTGACAGAATCGGGAACCTGGTTCTTGTAGACAAGAGGATTTACGGCAGGTCAATAGTAAACTTCTACGCATACGCAGAGGACGAATCCCAGAAGAAGCCTGATAAAGAGGCAGAAACAGGTTCAATACCCCAAGACTGAATACCTTGACGCCGATTCTTCTTGACAAATTGGAATAACGTAATACAATTTATATGGTAATGAATGAAAATTTAAAGAACGAGATTGATTCAAAACAAGGCGAAGTTAGATTTATAAAAGTATCAGACCAGCCGGTTACAGGTCTTTCCGATCCACAAAAAGTTCAGCTCAACAGAAAAGCCAATGCCCTCTTTAATGAAGGAAAGCTTGCCATGGCGGAACGCATCTTCATTACAACGGGTTATTCTGATGGTTTGACAAGAGTTGGCGATAAGTATGCGGAAAAGCACCAGTACATTGATGCCCTCAAACTTTACATCCTTGCTCACAACAAACGCAAAAGCGAACCCCTAATTGAAAAAATCTCTCAGACCATGTCAGTTCTGTTAAAAGAGTAAAAAAAACAGGAACCGCTGTTAAATCGCATAGCATTGATTTAAGGCTTCCATAACAAAAAAAAGGATTTAAAATGAACGACACATTCAAAACCGATGACTTCTCCATGCCTCAGGTTCAGGAAATTTCAATTCCTAAGGCCGACGATGCTTCAAACGAAATCAGCGAGCTTTCAAAAAAAGGCTATCAGTTCCTAAAGGAAAACAAGGTCGAGGATGCAGTTAATTCATTCAAGAAGATTCTTGAAATTGAAGAAAACAATAATTACGCCCTGGTTGGACTTGGTGACAGCGAAAGAAAGCAGTTCCACTTTAGGGACGCCATTGACTACTATTCAAGGTGCCTCTCGTTCCATCCGGGAAACAACTATGCACTCTTTGGTCTTGCAGACTGCTACAAGGCCATAAACCAGTATCCAAAAGCCATCGAAATCTGGGAACAGTACCTCATTCATGACGACAGGAACATTACGGTTCTTACACGCGTGGCCGATGCCTACAGAAAGATCCGTGACTTCAAGAAATCAAAGACCCTGTACCTTAGGGTTCTGGATATGGAAGAAAACAATGCCTATGCCCTCATTGGACTTGGACATCTTCACTACGACTTCAAGGAATACAAGGATGCCCTCTTCTACTGGACCCGCATGGTTGACGTAAATCCAGAACACGTGGACATTCGCGTCCTTACCTCAATTGGAAACTGCCACAGAAAGCTCAAGACCTTTGAAAAGGGACTTCCATTCTTTGAGAAAGCCCTGGAAAAGGACCCTGCAAATTTCTATGCCCTCTTTGGCATTGCCGACTGCTACCGCGGCATGAACCAGCAGTACCGTTCCATCGAATACTGGAACAAGATTCTTGAGCTTGACCCAAAAAACAAGGTTATCCTTACCCGTGCAGGAGATGCATACAGAAACACCGGCGATTATGCCCTGGCTTCTGAATACTACAACCGTGCAATGGACATTGAATTCGACGTTTATGCAGCCCTTGGACTTGCACTTATCTGTAAGGGAGAAGGAAAATACGATGAAGCCATTGTCCGCCTGTCGCAGCTCATAAAGGAAGACCAGAAAAACTACAGGCTGTACATCGACCTTGCCGACTGCTATGTAAAGATGGGCAAAAAGCAGGGAGCCCTTGATGTTCTTTCTGAATACCAGAAACTTGGCTTCAAGAACCAGACCATACTTGACTTTCAGGACCAGATTAAGGCATCCTAGTCTCCTATGGAAATGGAAAAAACGATTCTTACCGGACTCACCCCTGATGAAATAAGTTCAAGCCTTCAGCTTAAGCCTTCTTTCCGCGCAAAGCAGGTTTATGAATGGATTTACAAGGGAGTTGAATCCTTTGACCAGATGACAAACATCGACAAGGGAACACGTCAGTTTCTTGAAGACAATGCCCTCCTAAGGTCGTCAAAGGTTTCTGAAGTCCTGAAGGATCCCGATGGAACCATAAAGCTCCAGATAACCCTTTCCGACGGACGTGCAATAGAAACGGTCCTTCTTACTGACAGGGAAAACAGGAAAACTGCATGTGTCAGCTGCCAGGCTGGATGTGCAATGCAGTGTGCCTTCTGCCAGACGGGAAAACTGGGACTGGGACGCAATCTTACAGCAGGCGAAATAGTAGAAGAATTCCTTTACATGGAAAAAGAAGCTGGAAAGCTGGACAACATTGTCTTCATGGGCATGGGAGAACCAATGCAGAACCTGGAAGCCATCCGCAAGGCTGTCAGAATTCTTACGGATCCAAAGGGACGTGCCCTGAGCGCAAGACGAATCACCCTGAGCACCTGCGGCCTTACCAAGGGAATCTACGACCTTGCAGACAACGGGCCTGCCATGAGGCTTGCCGTTTCATTGACAACCGCCGATCCTGACCTTAGGGAAAAACTCATGCCCGTAACAAGGGGAAATCCCCTTCCCGAACTGAAGAAAGCCATTGCATATTACAGCCAGAAGACAGGAAAAAGGGTTACCCTGGAAGCAGCCCTCCTTGCCGGCCAAAATACCAGCCGTGAAAGCGCCATGAGAATGATTGAATTCAGCAGGGGCATTGATGTTTACGTAAACCTTATTCCATGGAATCCAGTTCCAGGCCTTGGCTTTGAAACTCCCACCCCGGCTGAATGCTCCGCTTTTGTTTCCATCCTTGAAAACAACGGAATCAACGTAAACCTGCGTACAAGACGAGGAACAAAAATCGGTGGGGCCTGCGGTCAGCTTGGAAGATCCCAGGCGGAAGACCTTAATTCTTAAATTAGTCTTAAATCGTAAAATACATTTTTAACTGTGCAAACAGTTGTTCAGATTTGCATTTTTATCCTTGAAAAAAAAACACCGCTAGTTTATACTAAAGAAGTATTGAAAAAAGTTAAATGAGAACTTTTTATCAGGAGAATATATATGCAGAAGAAGATTTATGTTACAGGTATGGATGATGATGCAACAGCAGCAAAGGTAGATGCTGCAGTAAAAGGTGTTGCAGGTGTAACAAACTGTGTGGCTTCTGCTGCAAAATGCCAGGTTTGCGTAGACTTTGACGAAGGTACAGCTGGAGTTGAAGATGCCATTACCAACGCAATCAATTCTACCGGCGTAATGGCATTGGGCTGATTTCATTCAATCTTAACAGTCAAAAAATGAAGATTACTATTCTAGACGGAAATGCACTAAATCCTGGAGATCTGTCATGGGCTCCGGTTGAAGCTTTTGGTGAACTTACAGTTTACCCCCGGACTTCCCCCGACCAGGTAATTTCCAGGATTGGTGACAGTGATGCAATTCTCCTCAACAAGATAAACATTACGGAAGAAGTTCTTTCAGCATGCCCTAACCTTAAGTACATTGGTGTTCAGGCCACTGGATATAATGTCATTGACCTTGAAGCATGCAAAAGACACAAGGTAACCGTTACAAACGTTCCTTCCTACAGCACTGCCGGTGTTGCACAGATGGTATTTGCATACATTACCCAGTTTTGCAGCAGGACAGCAGAACACAGCCTAAGCGTTCACAATGGCGACTGGACAAAATGCCTGGATTTCTGCTATTGGAATTCACCTCTTGCAGAAATGGAAGGAAAAACCCTTGGAATCTACGGTTTCGGTTCCATCGGAAGCCGTGTTGCAGCCATAGCAAAAGCCTTTGGAATGAAGGTTATCGTTTGCACCCGTACTCCAAAGCCGGAAATTGAACACCAGGTTGATTTCTCCACCCTCCTCAATGAATCCGACTTCATAACACTACATGCTCCTTTAACGGACAAAACCCGTGAGGTGATCAACAAAAAGACCCTTTGCCTGATGAAAAAGACGGCGATCATCATCAATACGGCCCGAGGACTCCTTGTTAACGAAAAGGATGTTCGCGAGGCACTTGATAACGGAACGATTTCCGGATATGCAGCCGATGTTGTTTCCGAAGAACCGATGAAAGATGACAATCCGCTTTTGGGTGCCCCAAACTGCATAATCACACCTCATATTGCATGGGCCGCAGTAGAGACAAGACAGCGTCTTCTTGGAGTTGTCGTAAAAAATCTTGAAAGCTGGATAAAGGGCAAGCCGCAAAACGTAGTCAGCTGACAATCTAAACATAAGGGGAATATAAGGTCTGGATGGCCTCATATCCCCTTTTTTATTCAAGCTTAACTAGAAAATCAAATTTTTGACTTGACAACTTAAGTATTATTAAATATATTTTAATTATACTTAAGTTAGAGGTAAGAACATGGGAAAAACTATTGCTCAGAAAATTTTTGAATCGCACATGGTGGAAAAACCATTTGAAGGTACCAATATCCTTAAACTTGACAGGGTATTCTGTCATGAAATTACTACTCCTATTGCCATCAACGACCTGGTTGAGCGCGGCAAGGACAGGGTTTTTGACCCGACAAAAATCAAGGCCGTAATTGACCACGTTACACCTGCAAAGGACTCAAAATGTGCAATGCAGGAAAAAATCTTGCGTGAATGGGCTCGCCGCAACGACGTAAAGGACTTCTTTGACATCGGTGCCAACGGCGTATGCCATGCAATCTTCCCAGAAAAGGGATTTGTTCGCCCAGGATTTACAGTAATCATGGGAGACAGCCACACTTGTACACACGGTGCCTTTGGTGCCTTTGCCGCAGGTGTTGGAACAACAGACCTTGAAGTTGGAATCCTCAAGGGTGTCTGCTCATTCCGCGAGCCTAAGGCAATCAAGTTCGTTCTCAACGGAAAGCTTAAGGCTGGAGTTTATGCAAAGGACGTCATCCTCCACCTCATCGGAAAAATCGGCGTAAACGGAGCAACAAACTGCGTTACTGAATTTACAGGCCCAATCGTAGACAACTTCAACATGGAAGAAAGAATGACCCTCTGCAACATGGCTGTAGAAGCCGGTGCAACAAGCGGAATCTGCTTCCCTGACATGACCACTGTTGAATACCTTTGGCCTTTCATCAAGGATGAATTTGAATCAAAGGAAGCTGCCCTCAAGGAATACTCAAAATGGGTTGATGATCCTGATGCAGAATATGAAAAGGTTTACGAACTTGACCTGTCTGACCTTGAGCCTGTATGTACAGTTGAATACAAGCCTGACCAGATCAAGAAGGTTTCTGAAATGAAGGGAACAAAGGTTGACCAGGTTTACATCGGATCTTGTACAAATGGACGCATTACAGACCTTCGTGTTGCAGCCCAGATCCTCAAGGGTCACAAGATTGCAGACGGTGTACGTGGAATCGTAAGCCCGGCAACTCCACTCATCTACAAGATGGCCCTGGAAGAAGGAATCATCCAGATTTTCATGGATGCAGGTTTCTGTGTAACAAACCCTACTTGCGGTGCATGTCTCGGCATGTCAAACGGAGTTCTTGCAGAAGGTGAAGTTTGTGCTTCCACAACAAACCGCAACTTCAACGGACGCATGGGTAAAGGCGGAATGGTTCACCTCATGAGCCCTGCAACAGCCGCAGCTACTGCAATCGCTGGTACAATCGTTAATTCAGAAAACTTCAAGGGCTGATAAAAAAAAGCCTTAAAAGTAACTTTTTTCTTGAATTTTTGTTATTTTAATATGATACTAGTATCAGCCAAGGTTTCCTTGACTGATGCAAACAAAGGGGATTAATATGAAACAGTTTGGTGGACAGGTTTTGTTCCTTGATCGCAGTGACATCAATACAGATGAAATCATTCCTGCTAAATACCTTACAGAAAATACAAAACAGGCTTTGCAGCCATACCTTCTTGAAGATCTTAAGCTTGACGGATTCAACCCTAAGACAGACCTTCAGGGTGTAAAGGTTATCATTACAAGGGAAAACTTCGGATGCGGTTCAAGCCGTGAACATGCTCCATGGGCCCTTGAAGTAAACGGAATCTATGTTGTAATCGCCCAGAACTTTGCTCGCATCTTCCGCCAGAACATGTACAACTGCGGACTTCTTGCCCTTGACATGAACAAGAAGGACATTGAAGACATGTTCCACACTTTTGCAGACAAGGATACTGAATGCAAGATTGAAGAAAAGGAAGACGGTACCTGGAAGGTTAAGCTTATTGCCGGTTCCCTTTCAAAGAGCTACCCTTTCAAGCTTGAAGGATTTGAAAAGGCACTCATTGAAAACGAGGGCTGGATTGGCTACGCTGACAAAAAGTACTAATCCGTGTACCAAGGATTTTAGCTAAAAGCAAATTTAGACACCCGAAGAACATCTGTTCTTCGGGTGTTTTTTATGACGAAAGTATCCTAAATATATCAAATACTTCATTAAATTCCTAAAAATTATAAAAATATTGACTTTTTATTTCATGCCCGTTAAATTTACACCGTATGAAGAAGAAGTTAACTACCATTGTCCTTGCACTTGCTGCAGCATGGACCTTTGCAGAAGGCACAATTCTCCACTGCTGGTGCTGGTCCTTTGGAACAATTGAAGCCAACATGGAAAAAATTGCAGATGCCGGCTATACCCACCTACAGACAAGTCCTGCCAACACATGCCTCATTGGAGAAAATGGCGGCATGGAGCTCATGAGCACAAGCAGCGGCAAATGGTACTATCACTATCAGCCTGTCGATTTCAAGATTGGAAACTACCAGCTGGGCACCAGGGACCAGTTCATCTCCATGTGCGCAAAAGCCCACGAATATGGAATAAAGGTAATCGTTGACATAGTTCCAAACCATACAACTCCCCTTAAAGACCAGGTATCAAAGGAACTTATTGATGCCGTTGGTGGAATGGAAAAACTTTACCACCAGGGAAAGGGAACCGGATTAAGAAACTACGATACAAACACGAACATAGGCGGACTTCCTGACATTGACACTGAAAATCCCCTGTTCCAGGAATACTTTCTATCCTACCTGGACGATCTTGTTGACTGCGGTGCAGACGGATTTCGCATTGACTGTGCAAAGCACATTGGACTTCCAGACGATCCAAGGGATGACCCAGACCAGGAAAACAATTTTTATCCTGTAATAACAGGAAAAACTAAGAATGCAAAAAACCTTTTCATATATGGGGAAGTTTTGCAGGACCAGACATCAAGGGAAGATGCCTACGGTGAATACATCTGGGTGACAGCTTCCAACTACGGCAAGGTTCTTCGCAGCTCGGTCAAAAACAGAAAGCTTTCGGGAAAGGGACTGGTGAACCTCCAGAACAAGGCTTCGCCAAAAGTCGTAACCTGGGTTGAAAGCCATGACACCTACGCAAACAAGGGGGAATCGGCTTCCCTCACCGACTTTGAAATCCGCGCCGCATGGGCCGTAATAGCTTCGAGGCGGGACGGAATTCCACTGTTCTTCTCGCGGCCAAAGGGAAAAGAAGGAATGCAGTTCCCCGGGGAAAGCAAGATTGGAGATGCCGGCAGCGACCTGTATTTCCACCCGGAAGTAGCAGCAGTAAACAAATTCAGGAAGGCCATGAAAGATGAACCCAACATGTTCCTCAATGGAGAAACTGAAGGCGATGGAGCAAACAAAATAAATCCCGGACTGCTTTTCATAAAGAGAGGATCCAGGGGAATTGCCATCATCAACATGACCACCACCACCCAGAAAATCAGATTTAAGTGCGGCCTTCCATCTGGAACCTACAAGGACGGGGCCTGGGGTATCAAGTTCAAGGTGAAAAATGGTTTTCTTGAAGGACTGGTACCGCCAGAACGCATTGCTGTTGTTTATTCTGACTAAACTGACTTTAGTACATTAATTGGAGAAAATATGATCAAACGATTTACATTTGGAAAACCCTTCGACACTGAAGCTGTAATCAACAGGATTGAACCGAGCACTGGAAAAATTCCACATCTTGAAGAAAAAAACGGAACCTTTGAATTCCTCATGGATGACAGCACCATAATATATGGGCTTGGGGAGAACGTCCGGGGCATCAACAAGCGTGGCCATATTTATTCAAGCTACTGCACTGATGAATTTGAACATTCAGAAGAAAAGAATTCACTTTATGGGGCCCACAACTTTTTTGTCGCAGACGGGCCACAGAAATTCGGGCTTTTCTTTGACTGCCCTGGAAAAGTTACATTTGACTGCGGTGCAACTGACTATGAAAAATTCACTTTCCATTCAGAAAGTCCCGACTTTGAAATATACATCATTGAAGGTGACAGCGTTGCCGAAATAGTCAAGGAATTCCGAGCCCTCATAGGACAAAGCTACATTCCACCTAAATGGGCATTTGGCATCGGACAGTCCCGCTGGGGTTACGGTTCCGAAGCAGACCTTCTTAAGGTTCAGGATGGATACAGGAAAGACAGGCTTCCACTGGACATGATCTATCTTGACATTGACTACATGGATAACTTCAAGGATTTTACGGTAAACAGGGATTCATACAGGGACTTCAAGGAATGCATCACTAAACTCAAGAAAGACAAGATCCGTGTAATTCCCATCATTGATGCCGGCGTCAAGGTTGAAGAAGGCTATGACATCTACGACGAAGGAATTAAAAAGGGATACTTCTGCAAGGACAAAGACGGAAAGGAATTCATTGTCGGAGTATGGCCAGGAAAAAGCGTTCTTCCTGATTTTCTTAACAAGGATGCCCGCAAATGGTTTGGAGACAAATACAAGATCCTAACAGACATGGGCATTGAAGGCTTCTGGAACGACATGAATGAGCCGGCCCTTTTCTATTCCGAAAAGCATAAGATGGAAGTATTCGACCAGCTTAAGGAATACAGGGATGCAAACGTAGGCCTCTATGCAAATTTTGCAATGAAGGATGCCGTAAACTTTATGGCCAACAATGTGGAAGACTACAAGAGCTTCTATCATGAAACAGATTCAGGAAGAATCTGCCATCACACGGTGCACAACCTTTACGGATACAACATGACCCGTTCAGCTTCAGAATCCCTTGAAGGAATTCTTGGGAAGGAAAAATACCTCCTCTTTTCGCGTGCGTCTTACATAGGCATGCACAGGTATTCAGGCATCTGGATGGGAGACAACAAGTCATGGTGGTCCCACATCCTTCTTAACCTTAAGATGCTTCCTTCACTGAACATGTGCGGATTCATATATACTGGGGCTGACCTTGGTGGATTTGGTGCAAGCACGACTGCAGACCTTCTGTTGCGATGGTATGCACTGGGAATTTTCCTGCCCCTGTTCAGAAACCATGCATGCCTTGGAAGCCGTGACCAGGAGCCATATCAGTTTGCTAAACACATTGATTCCCTCAGGTCCATCATGAAGCTAAGGTACCGTCTGATGCCATACCTATATGAATCTTACATGAACGCAGTAAAAAACAATGAAATGTATGGAAGTCCCCTTGGCTTTGTATGGCCGGAAGATGAAGATGCAAGACGATGCGAGGACCAGCTCTTAATTGGCAAAAGCATCATGATTGCCCCAATTTATGAGCAGAATGCAACAGGACGACATGTATACCTTCCAGAAGACATGAAGCTTGTCAGGTTCAAGGATACAAAGGTAATTGAACAGGAGGAACTGCCAAAGGGTCACACATACATTCATGTTCCACTTGATGAAGTAGTGATTTTTATCAGGAAAGGTCACGAACTTGCCCTGGCAGAAGAAGCCGATTCCATCGAAGACGTAGAATGGGACAAACTTACGGTAGTTAATTAAATCCGGCAAAACTAACGATAGTTTACCCACAAACTACCGTTAGTTTTGTTCATGGCGAAAAAAAAATCCGGAGAATCTTTCCTAAAAAAACAAGAAAAATCCTCCGGACAAAAAGGCTACTGCTTGATAAAGCCTTTTTCTTCCAGAACATCCAGAATGCTCTGGACAATTTCATCAGGCGTATGCCTTGCATCAATCACAAGGTCAACGAAACCATAGTCATTATTATCAATATCATAAAGTTTCTTGTACCTTCTGCTGTCTTCACTATCACGCATTGCCGTAAAGGCCTTGATCTTTTCTATGTCTCCACCTTCCCGGTTAAAGATTCTTGCAGCCCTTACATCATCATCAAGCTTCAGGTAAACCTTAAGGTCTGCTTCCTTAAGCATCCATACTGCAAGACGACTGCCCAAGACACATGGTTCCTTGCGGGCAAGTTCAACCTGCCTTGTATCAACTGCAATATCATAGCTGTCGTCAGTCTTTGCATTCTCAATTACCTGCTCAAGAGTTAATCCCTTTTCCTGGGCAAGCTGGCGGAAGGTAAAGTTTATCATCTTTACCCCGAGTTTTTGTGAAAGCAAGGTAGTTACGGTTGTATTGCCACATCCTGACTTTCCGCTTATTGCTACGCGTACATCCTTAATCAATTCCATGTCTTCCCTCCAAATCTATTCCATACTATTCAACATTCTTAGATTGCTCACGGATATTTTCAAGGGCATCCTTGGCTGCAATAACCTTAGCCCCTACCTCCGTAAACTGATTCTTGCTGCCGATTGTATTTATTTCCCTGTTTGCTTCCTGGCAGATAAAGTCAAGCTTTTTACCGGGAACAGGATTCTGTGCTATTTCATCACGAAGGGCCTTAAGATGGCTGTGCAGCCTTATGATTTCCTCATTGATTGTATATTTTACAAGCATGGCTGCAATTTCCGTCATGATGCGGTTTTCATCAACGTGATCCCCAAGAAGGTCCTTGAATTTTGCAGTAATTGTATCCCGGAATTTCTGTTCCATCGTAGGCTGCCATTCCTTAAAGAAAGCTGCACATTCTTCAAGAACAGAAATTTTTTCAAGAAGATCAACCTTAAGGTTTTCCCCTTCACGGCTTCTGTCAGCAAGAAACTGTTCAAAGACGGTTTCAAAAACGCCATTGATCTTTTCCCAATATGCATCCACATCATATTCATGGGAAATGTTCATTACGCCTTCCTGAGACACAATGAGGGAAAGCGGAATATCACTTTCTGACTTGCCCAATGCCCTTGCAATCTGGCCAATGGCCTGGCTGTACATCTGTGCTGCCTCAGGGTCAACGGTAACCTTTGCAGTGGAGTTATTGTCATGAACACGAATGGAAACATCCACCTTTCCACGAAGAATTTTTTCTGAAACAATCTTCCTTATTTTTGGTTCAAGGCAATTCAAGTATGAAGGAAGATAGATGTTCAGATCAAGAAACCTGGAATTGACAGACTTGATTTCAACACTGATCTGAGTGGTTCCAATGAGTTCCTCCTTAAAACCATATCCTGTCATGCTGTTCATAATATTTTCCTCCCAAAGAAAGAACTAAGTGTTCTGCTATTTTTCAAAATGACTGATCACGGATTTTCCAACCTTCCAGTTGTCCCCAGCCCCCATGGAAACAAACAGGTAACCGCAATTCCCTTCTTCCAATGGCTTTTCAAGTTCAGCAACCGCAACATTTGCAGCTTCATCAAATTCTTCTGCGTAAATAACATGGTCATGGTAATTTCCTGCCCGTTCAGCAAGAGTTTTACCCGTGACGTTTGATGCAGAAGCATTTTCCCTGGCACTGCCATAAATCTTGTTAAGGATGACAACATCAGCACTGCCAAAGGAAGAGGCAAATTCTTCAAGCAAAGCTGCAGTTCTTGTATATGTATGGCTCATGAAGTCAACAATAATTCTATAGCCCTTATAAAAATCGCGGTAACCTGCAAGTGTCGTCTTAATTGCAGTCGGATGATGTCCGTAATCGTCAAGAACAACTATTTCCTTTCCTGCTGAATTTTTAACGCGTCCAATTACTTCGCTTCTTCTCTTTCCGCCCTTGAATTCAAGAAGACCTTCCTTAAGTTCCTGAACATAATCACTTGGGTTCTTTCCATCTTCCTTCAGGAGACCGCATGCAAGCGCCAATGCAGCACAGGCATTAAGTACATTATGGTCACCGGGAACTGCCAATGCACATTCCCCAAGGCACTGAACATTGAAATAATTCTTTCCGTTTTCTACACGGAGCGGATTGAGCTTGAAGTCACCATCGGCATTCTTTCCATAAGGAACAAGCTGAATGTCAGGCCGTCTGCCGTGTGCAATATTTGCAGTATCACAAGCACCCTTGTCGTCGGCACAGTAAATCAGCTGGCCTCCCTGTGGCAAAAGACAGATGTAATCAACAAAGGCATTCTGAATGTCCTCAAAGGTTGGATAATAATCCTGATGGTCGCTTTCCACGGAAGTAAGGATTATTTTTGAAGGACTGAAAGCCATGAAGTGACGCTGGTACTCGCATGTTTCGGCAACAAAATATGGACTGCCGGAATTGCTGTTGTTCAGGGTGCAGGAATTATCAAAGGAAGAAATTATTGAACCAGCAAGTATCTGGCTGTTGAGGGGCAGATGCTTCAATACGGTTCCCGTAAGACCTGTTGTAGTCGTCTTGCCATGTACACCACAGATTCCGCAGCTGTAAGCAGTACGGGAAACAGCCCCCAAGGCCTCGGTATACAGCATCATGGGAATGCCAAGTTTCCTTGCCTGGGCAAGGTCAGGGTTTGTCTCCGGATTATATGCACTTGAATATACCACATACTGAATTTCAGCAGTTACATTATCTGCAGAAAATCTTTTTGCCGTGATTCCAAGCTTTTCAAGAATTTCATCAGTATAAAAACGCTCTTCAACGTCAGATCCGGAAATCAAGGCTCCCCGTGACTTGAGGATTTCAACAAGGGCAACCATTCCAGTTCCCTTGATTCCGACAAAATGTATCTTAAGGCCTTCAAGATTTGAAGGCAGGGAAAGTTTTTCATTCATGATTTTTTCATTATAGTGATTATGGAAGAAAGTTTCAATTTTATGACAAGGTACAAATACATTTTAATTGAGTCCCTGTCGGTCGGCGGAATGAATGCTTCGATTCCGTGATCCAAACTGTAATATTCTTTAAAATTAAAAAGCCCAACTCCAAAACTGAAGTTGAGCTAGCTGCCGGAAAC
>JAKSLY010000017.1 GCA_024400955.1 Treponema sp. | reverse complement strand
TGTCTGTGTTTCCGTCGATGGAAATCTTGTTTTCATCATAGAATACGATGAGCTTTCCAAGCTTAAGGTTACCTGCAAGTGAGCTTGCTTCTGAAGAAACGCCTTCTTCAAGACAACCTTCTCCAACGAGGGCGTATGTGTAGTGGTCAACAATTGTGTGCTTTGGAGTATTGAACTTTGCTGCAAGCATTGATTCTGCAACTGCCATTCCGACTGCTGCTGCAACACCCTGTCCAAGTGGGCCGGATGTACATTCAACACCGTCTGTATCGCCGTATTCAGGATGACCTGGACAGCGTGATCCAACCTGGCGGAAATTCTTGATGTCATCCATTGTAACATCATAACCTGAAAGGTGAAGGATTGAATAAGCAAGCATTGAACCATGACCTGCAGAAAGAATAAAGCGGTCGCGGTCTACCCATTTTGAATCAGCAGGGTTGTGCTTCATAACTTCTCCGTAGAGAACTGCGGCGAGTTCTGCTGCACCGAGAGGAAGTCCAGGATGGCCTGAGTTTGCCTTCTGGATTGCATCCATTGAGAGGCTGCGGATTGAGAGAGCTGTTGCTTCAATTGCCTTTGTGTTCATGATTTTACTCCTTAAAAAATCAATTCTTGCAAGGTTGCCCCAAAAACACGATTGGGACTTCCTAAAGTGTTCTGTTCCATTCTATACCATTATGGTCAAAATGGCAATAAAAAAAAGCCATGCCCCGCAAAAAAGCAGGTAATGGCCGTTTTTTAAAATTCAATTCCCCTGAGTAACCTTTCTGATAAGTTCAAGAAGCTGCTCTTTTGGAGGCTTAACCTGCAGCCCCTTCCTGAACTCTTCGTTCTTTATGAGCTTAGCAAGATTTGCCAGGGCCTTTATGTGGAACTGTGATGAGCTTGAAAGCAGGATGAACATGGCGTACACCTTCTTTACATCCGGGGCCTGCATGTCCAGTGGCTGATTCAGATATGCCACAACGATCATGGAATCCTCTTCCCTGGAAAAAAGCGGCTTGCGCGGATGGGGAATGGCAATTCCGTTGCCAACTGCAGTGCTCAGGACCTTTTCCCTGTCCATAAGCTCAGTCACAACAGCATCGGCTTCAAGTCCCTGTGGAAGCTTAGCCTTGCTGCAAATCGATTTAAAAATTTCTTCCAGAGTTCCGCCGGTAACATTGCAAAGAACTTCTCCCCTGCCAACAAGGGATTCCACTTCAAAAGTGCCTATCATCTTATCTCCCTGGGCCCCTTCATTCCGAAGTCTGCCTCAAGATCTTAAACTGGCTGCGCTCTGCCTTTGCAAGGGCCTCATCAAGAACCACCGAAATGTTCTCAAAGTTCCACTGCATTCCGTCAAGGGAGGCAATCATGGCTTCCCTGTAATCTTCCGCATCCTTTTCCATAGCAATGTTATCCATCATCTGGAGGATGTGGCTGCTTATCTGTGAAAGTATGATCAATTCCTGCTGGGGGAATTCACTGATGGACCTGCCCGTATAGTCGATTTTCTTGCTGAGAAGGAACACGTCCTTGAACAGCTCCACAGCCTTATGCCTGATTTCCCCTATGCCCTGATCGCGAAACCAGTTGTAATCGCGGGAAAGTATACTACTTTTGTTCTTAAGGCTCAAGGCAATGGAACTCACCATGGCATCCGACATGGTCTCGGGCTTCTGCTCAACGTACTCAAAGAAACGCTGGCACACGTCATCAGACTTGGAATAAAAGCAGTCCATGACAAAGGCATCCAGGGCGGAATCCGGGAACATGCTCACCACAAAATCAGTGTAGCTCATCTCGGACTTTGCCTGTTCCGTAAGCTCAAAGACATCATTATTCCACTGGCCAAAGGCCGGTACATCCTCATCCTTGCGCCAAAGCCTGGTTTCCACACCGTAATTCTGGAATCCCACCTTCCGGGTCTTTCTCATGAGCTCCTGGAGGGAACCGCAATATGGAACGCAAAGCTTCTTCCTGTTGTCATAGAAAAAATCCACCAGCTGGTCCTCAATGGAAGCAAGGGGACCGTGAAGGTCAAAGCATTCAAGGAGCTTTTCTTCCGCATAATCAAACCATTCAAGGCGCTTTTCACCCACCTCACCCAGGTTGAACCTGTTGTCCGAGGAATGGACCACCATGACGTTGATGTACCCCTTGTCCCAGTCGCTTACGCAGCATAGAATGCGGTCACCCAGCTTGTAGCCGTAGTTGCGCTCAAGGTAGCCAAGGTCAATGCCCGTAAGCCCGATCCTTGAAGGAAGCTCAAATTCCCGTTCAGCAAGATTCAACTCCTCATTGGCAGGATCCGAGGCAATGTACTGATTGGCATATTCTTCACCAAAGAACATGAAGAGATCTATGGCGTCGTCTGTTTCAAAAGTTCCCCTCTTTGAAGGAATCTGCTTTCCGTTGGCAAAAAAGGTCAGGGTGGACAGTATTCGCTCGGATTCTATGAATGGAAGGCACCTGTCACCAGGCACAAGAACACCCTGCTCCGCTTCCGCACCGGTAGGCATCATGCTGAATATCTCGCCGGTAAAAGCCCCCGCCTTTGTAACGTAGGTTCCATCCGTAAGGGAAAGAACATGGGGACTGCTTTCAAGAAAAAGCCTGGTTTCGTCCTTGTCCGCACGAATTCCACATGCTTCCAGAACCTTTTTCATCTCCAAAAGGCTGAATGGCTTGAGGTATGTTCGTAAAAACTGAAATGCAAGGTATTCCCGGTTCTTCTTCATTATTTCCAACTGAGGGCATACAAAAATTCAGCTTTTATATGCCCCTACAAATATAATACATTTTTTTAAATTTACAAGAAAACCAACAAAGCATCATCTAGCGGCCAAGAAGCTTGTCCAGTTCCCCATTGCGGCGCATAAGGTCACCATTGTTGGGTTCCAGGGCAACGACCTGCTTGAGGTAGTACTGTGCACGGCGCCAGTCGCTTTTCCTGTAGTAAATCTGATACAGCCTGTAGAGGGAATCGCGGTTTCGTGGGTTTGATGTAAGGCTTGAACGCAAGTCGGCAAGCTGCAGGTCTTCCGTTGGCTGCAAAAAGCTTCTTTCATATAGAAGAAAGCTCTTCATCTTTGGGTTGGCATTCTCAAGGAACCGGTTGATCATGGTGGCGGCAGTGGCAGTATCACCGGATGCAGCAAGAACCTTTACATAGTACATGCAGTTCTCTTCATTTGAGGAATCCTGCTGGTAAAGTTTCTGGGCAAGGGCCGAAGCTTCTGTCGTGCGCTTTAATGCAATGCAGATATCTATATGGGTGTAGAGGATATCCTTGCCTGCGTCTCCCGTTGCAACCAGCCTTGAACTGATTTCATAAGCCCTCTGGGAATTTCCTGCCTTGTGGAATTCCCTGACCATGATATTTAAGGCCTGGCTGTTGCCCGGATCCTGGGATAGTGCCATCTGGGCCAGGTCCAATGCAGACCTTCCGCCGATGGAATTTCCTGCAGCACTTGCCACATCTGCCGCAAGTACAAGGATTTCCGTATCCTTTGGCCAGGAAACAAGGGCTTTTGTCATGGTTTCCACGGCAGCATTGTTGTTCTTGTTCCACTCGCGCTGCAGTCGGGCACGCAAAAGATAGTAGTTTCTTGCATCAGGCCTCTTTCTCTGGACGACATCCAGCAGGGAAGAAGCTCGTATGTAGTCCTGCTTTTCCATGAGGATCTTTGCACGCATGAGTACATAGTCGATGTTCTCAGGCTCCAGGAGAAGAATTCGAACAATGAAGGATTCCGTCTTTTCAAGGTCATTTATGGCATAAGCGGACTGGGCACAAATCTTATAGACTTCCGCTTCCTGGGGATATGCAAGAAGAATCTGCTCCCCCACCGCAATGGCCATGTCGTAATTCTTAAGATTGTAGCACACCTGGGCAAGATGAAGCTGTATTTCCTTTACCCCGGAAGGACAGAGGCTGTTGGCTGCGGTAAAGCAGTCCATGGCCTGCTGGTTCTTTCCCTGCCTTTCATAGACAAGACCAAGAAGGTAGTTTGCCATGACGCTGTCGCCATAAAGGTTCAGGGCACTGCGCAGGCTTGATTCGGCACGACCATAATATTCTGCAGAAAGGGAGTGCTCCACAACTATGAGGGGAGGCATTGCATGGGCAAAGAAATTTCCTGCCCCTCCATCCCCGGCCGCTGCACTTGAACCAAGGCTAAGGTCGTAAATGCCCCGGTTGACGCTGTCGATGCATCCGGTGTAAAGGTTTGTCCCCACGTCGGGAATCGTCCAGTTCTGGTTCTGGGATGGCCACAGGATCGTCATGAAGGACTTCATCATCTTGAGCAGGGTCTTTTCCGCCTCGGAATAGTCCGATTCCACGCTTTTATGCAGCTGGGAATATGCAGCCCTCAAGGAATCCGGGGAACCCTTTGCCACAAGGTCAAGGACCGACCTATCTATGGAAGAAAAAAAATCTCGCTTCTTTGTTGAAATGACGGAAACGGAAACAGCCTGGGATTCATCAAATTCAGGAACCGCCTCGGGAGCTTCCGGCGTACTGCCGCATGAGGATAGGAATATGGCAAAAACAGAACAGAAAAAAACTGCCGCTGTTTTAAAGGTTGTCTTCAAGAGAATCATCCTGCATGTATGGGAATTTCCTGTCCTTTATCCGCTGCATTCCGTAAACAAGCACAAGAATCAGGCCCAGCACAATGAGCCAGTAGGGCCAGGAAATAACTATAAACCGCTTAAAGGAAACAGGAATTACATGAAGGGAAAACATGAGGAAGAAAACGCCCAGCACAATGAGCATTACCGATGGAAAAAGGAAAACCGTCCTCAGCCTCTTGAAAATGTAAAAGTCCGACGCAAAAAAGGAAAGCCCCGCAAGGATGAACAGAAGCGGCCAAAGCCCCTTTATCCCCATGGAACAGTATGGCGAGTTAATGAGGCCAAAAAGAAGCCCGTCAAAAATGAGCATGAATCCAAAGGCTATGATGAGGGTATTTTTTGTATCGTTTTCCATATATTCCATATAGAATACAGTAAGTTGTAATTCTTGCCAATAACTTTTAACTTATGGTAAAATCTTATTCATCTTATTATGAAAAAAATTCTTGCTTTGGCAGCCATAGCCATCCTGTGTTTTTCAACCTTCTCATGCAAAAAGAAAGACAGGCACGCCCAGACACAGGAAATGCTTTATTCAATATTGAACAAGGAAAACATCACGCCGGAAACCAGGTATGCAGTGGTAAACAGGATTGCCAACAACATGCTTTCCGTCAAGGACTACAATTCCCTCATATACTTCCTGACAAACTGGGTTGAAACCCATCCCGACGATTCCTACAATGCATACTGGCTCCTCATGACAGCCTACGCCTACCTGGAAAACGAGGCGGAACCGGTGGCCGAATACTACTTTGAGCGAATCATCAACAACTACAACGACCTGATGGTTCAGGGCAAGTCCATCCACTTCATCTGCCTGGAACACCTTATCCAGATCAGCGAAAGCCCGGCCAACAGAATCACCTACTTCAACCAGCTCATAAGCCGCTTTCCAAACAACGTAAGCACCACGGAACTCTTCTACCGACTTGCAAAGGAATACGAAAAGGAAGGCGAATGGAAGCAGGCCGTCCGCACCTACACCCAGTACCTGGAACAGGACGACGCAAGCACCCTGCAGATCCAAGGCTACCCAAACGCATACCTTAGCACAAAGCAGTTCATCGACTTTTCAAATTCTTCAAAGGACTGGACCTTCGAAAGCCTGGACGCCCTCGTTTCCGCAGTCAAGAATGGAATCTCAAACTACAACTACCGCTCCCTGGACAAGTACAAGTCAAAGGTCAACTTCTTTGCCATGTCATGGCGCCAGATCGAGACGGACGTCAACGCACAGGAAAGCTTTTCCATGAGGTCATTCATGCGCGGAAACAGAATCCGCTACAGTGCAGAGCTTGACCCTTCATCTTCTCCGACGGAAGCATACCTCAGGACAACAGGATGGAGCACCTACGTTAACGTTTGGTACCTTTACTTCCGCAAGGTAAACTTCCCGGCAGACCCGGAAATCCACGGACGCTGGGAATGGGCCGGAATCTACTTCGGCGAAAAGCTGTAGCCCCTTTCAGGTTTTTACATGGTGAACCGATTTTTCAGGGACAATTCAATTCCTCCAGCAAAGAAAAGAAATCTTCTTGCAGCGGCCGCATTCCTGTGTCTTGCAATGCATGCAGCCCTTTCGGAACCGGTGGCAAACTTCACCCTGGAAAGCGACTTCTTTGATTCCATGGACCTTGAGGTTGAACTTGTTCAGCCTGCCCCACTGGACATGGACTACGCAGATTCAACCTACATCCTTCCTCCTCCAAAGCACAAGAGCACAGGACTTCTGGGAATCCGCCAGCCGGCAACGCTAAAATACATCAGGCACTACATGACGGAAACCAAGCGCGAACACATTGCAGAAGCCCTTTACCGCGCCCGGGACTACAGGCCATACATCGTTGCTTCCCTGCGCAAAAACAGGATGCCCCTGTGGCTCCAGTACCTTCCCCTGGTGGAATCGGACTACACGCCCAATGCAGTTTCCACTTCCGGGGCAACGGGCCTGTGGCAGTTCATGGAAAACAGCATGGAACCCTTCATGAAGAAAAGCGAATGGTACGACGAGCGGCTTGACCCATGGAAGGAAACTGATGCAGCCATAAAAAAGCTGCAGGACAACTACAGGATGTTTGAAGACTGGACCATGGCCGTGGCTGCATACAACATGGGAGCCGGTGCACTGATGAAGATAACAAAGGCAAATCCGTCAAAGGACTACTGGCAGCTGTGCCGGGAAAACCTTCTGCCGGAACAGACGGCCCAGTACATTCCAAAGCTTTGTGCCCTTGCTGAACTTTGCGAAAATGCCGAATACTACGGCCTCATCGAATTTGGAATCCAGAACGAATTTGTCCGCGACAGAAAGCCGGAAAAATACAGCTACCTGAAGGTAAAGGGAAGCATAAGCCTTGAAAAGATAGCCCGTGCATCAGAACTGGATGAAGAAACCCTTGAATTCCTTAACCCTGCCCTCATAAAAAAAATTACCCCGCCCGATGAAGTCTGGCTCTTGAGGCTTCCGGCAGGGTATGCAAAGAAAATTGCAAAATCTATCTCAGGTTAAAGAATTCCCTCAGTCAAAGAGGCGGCGGCATTCAAGATAGAACCTCTTTTCATCTGCCTCTCCCATGCTGAAGCTCTTTCTTGGCAGCGGGCCACCCTTTCCAATTGTCTCGAAGAATGAATCCTTTGCTACAGGCGGAAGCATGATGCTTGCAGCCCCTTCCTTTTTTGAAAGGCGCAGAAGTTCCTCAGTACCGTGAATGTAGTCGATTTCTACTCCGGCATTTTCTGAAATGAACTCATCGAGGACCGGCTGAAGTCGGCTTACCAGAAGTTCCTTTATCTGGGTGTGGAGAACCTTGTGTTCCTCCTTGCCATCCTTCTGGTAGACAAAGGCAAAATCAGCATGGCTTGACTTGACAGCCTTTTCCATGCACCTTGGACATGCAACATCCTCCACCTGGGCACCGAGCTTTTCTGCACAGAATGCCACAAGCTTTTCTGCATCAACGTTGAACAGAACCCTGTGGATCGGCTCAAAGGTAAGGCCTTCGTCATAGATGTTCACGATTTCAACAAGGGCATAACGCACGCTGGAATTTTCGATTTCTTCTTTTGAAGCGCCGGATTTTTCAAGTTCAGCACGGTACTCGTCCCATACGGCCTTTGCAGTTGCAAGGGAATGGTTTCCGTCACCAACGGCAAACATGAAGACTGAACCGTCGCTTTCCGTGTTGAGCTTCTTATATTCCCCAAGGGAATTCTTGAGCACGTTCAAGTCCGACGAATCCTTGAGGCTCCATCCCTTAATGGATCCACCGTTCATCATCATTTCCCCAGAGTAAACCGGGGCGTTCTTCTTTGCAAGCTGGCCTGCCTTTTCCACGATGAGCCTTGTACTGTCGTTGGCAAGGAGCATGATGTGGGGAAGTTCAAGGGGAGCGTTCTTTCTGATTTCCTTTCTTGGCGGAATGCGGTCAACGATGGTTGCTTCCGTGGCGCGCACAAGGTTCTTGCTGAAGGGCTTCCAGTCGTAAGAATCAAGGTCAATGGCACATACAAGACCGCACCTTGTTCTTCCGAATGCGCTTGTTCTTTCTATATAAATAAACTGCTCTTCTTCCGGATCAAAGACTCCGCCGGCCATGTATTCCTTCATGGAAGTGCGGATTTTCTCGATGCGTTCCCTTCTGTCCGGGGCACCAAGATAAACTTCCGGCAAAATCAGGTTCAATGTGGAAGGCTTTTCTCCGGCAGTTTCGGCAGCCTTTTTCCAGTATTCAGGATCCTGGGTGTACTGGTCGCAGGCAACGACGCTCCATGTCTTTATGTCCTTTTCCTTTGGCAGAAGAATCCTTGGAAGGATCATTCCATAATCTGAAAAACTTGTACTCATATCAATCTCCATTTTTTATTTGCACAGCATCAAAAGACCTTCAATGATGGCCTTGTGTTCTTCCGGGGCAATGCGCGCATAAAGTGAATCAACGTCATCACCTTCCATTACGGGAACCCTCTTCTGCACAAGGATTTTTCCCGTGTCGCATCCAGAGTCAACAAGATGAACGGTGCAGCCGCTTTCCTTTTCCTTTGCTGCAAGAACGGCCTCGTGAACGTTATGTCCCCACATTCCAACTCCACCAAACTTTGGCAGAAGGGCCGGATGAAGGTTTATGATGGCACCCTTGTATTCATCGATGATTCTGCCAGTCAAGACGGAAAGATACCCTGCAAGAACTATTATGTCCACGGAGCGGGCCTTGCATTCCTCTAGTATTGCATCGGAAACGGCGATGTTCTTTTCTTCCCTTGAGGAAGCCTGGGCAGTTTCCTTTCCCATTACGCTGAAGGGGCTTTTTACAATGCATTGGATTCCCGCCTTTGCGGCACGTTCTATTGAATAGGCATTCTTGGTGCTTGAAATCACCACAACAATTTCATAAGGGCAGTCAGCCGAAGCTTTCTGGTTATCGATAAGGGCCTGAAGGTTTGTTCCTCCGCCCGATACAAGGACTGCAACACGTTTCTTGGTCATATCCATCTCCTTTGGGAATTTTCATTCAAGGTGCACATGACATGATTCTAGCAGAAATAAAAAATACATGCTATAATTTTAGAATATGAATGGTCTGATAATCAGCGGAAGCAAGAATCTTTTTGAAGTTGAATGCGATGACGGCATAACGCGCTTTTGTTCCATAAAGGGAAAAATTCTCAAGGGAATCGAGGGATACTACAATCCCCTTGCCCCGGGTGACATCGTTCAGCTGGACGAGGAAACCCTGGAAGAAGAAAAGGGACAGATACTCTCCCTGGTTCCACGCAGGAATGAATTCGTAAGGTGGAACATCAAGAAGCGTGAACCGCAGCTTTTGGCCGCAAACCTTGACTACCTACTGATTGTCACAACTCCGGACGAGCCACCATTCAGGCCAAGGTTCATAGACCGCGCCCTTGCACAGGCTGAATACGAGAACATAACCCCGGTCATCGTTTGCAACAAGTATGACCTGCCGGCTGGTAAATCCGACGAATTCCAGGACCAGCTTGACGTATGGGAAAAGACAGGCTACAAGGTAATCCGTTCAAGCGCGCGCACAGGCGAAGGCATTGAGGAACTTGCACACTTAATCGAAAACAAGCTGTGTGCATTTGTGGGCCAAAGCGGTGTCGGCAAAAGTTCCATAATCAACGTCCTTGACAATACCGTCGTCCTCAAGACAGGAAGCCTTTCAAAAAAATACGGCAAGGGATGCCACACCACCACAAAGGGAACATTGATCCACCTGCAGCTCAACGAAGCCCTCATGGGGGGAATCAAGGACTGCAGTGCAAGCATCATCGATACCCCGGGTGTACGCCGCTTTCTTCTCCACGACATTGATGCGGACAACCTTGCCCTTTACTACAGGGACTTTAAGCCTTACATCGGCAAGTGCGGTTTCGGCATGAGCTGTTCCCACCTTGGAGAAAAGAACTGCGCCATCTGCCAGGCCGTAGAGGAAGGAAAAATAAGCCCTATACGCTACGACAGCTGGAACCGAATTCAGGAAGAGCTTCGCACCGGCTCCTTTGAAGACTGAGTCCAAGCAAGGATCCCAGCCTGCCGCAAATGCAATTTCTCAACATTCAATCCGCCTCGCAAAAATTCCTGCAATTTTTTTGTAATTTTTTTCGCTTTTGATTATTATATATATAGGCACCTCGAAAAAAAATTACCAACTTGCCGGGATGCTTCCAATTTATTTTCTCCATGGAGGAATTATGAAAAAACCAGTTAAAAACATTGCCACAGCAATAGCAGTTGCCGCACTTTCCTTCGGCATATTCAATCTTTCCTGCAAGGTTAACAACGGGTCTGCAAACGTAGCCTTTGCGGAATCTCCAGCAGTAAACCTTCCAAAGGATTCCCTTCAGGTAACCCAGTCACTCCAGGACACTTTCCGTGCCATCAGTGCCAACGTACTCCCTGCAGTCGTTGAAGTCGATGTAACGGAAACGGTTGAGGCAGGACCATCCATTCCAGACTTCTTCAAGGACCTTCCATTCTTCTTTGGAAATCCACAGGAAGGTGGCAAGGAACGCCCAAAGCGTGAGCGTGAAGTTTCAGGGCTCGGAAGCGGCGTCATCGTAAGAAAAACGGACAAGACATTCTATGTCCTCACAAACTTCCACGTTGCAGGCCATGCAAAAAAGATCAGCATCAAGCTTAACGACGAAAGGGAATTTGAAGGAAAGCTTGTTGGTGGTGACGAACGCATGGACATTGCCCTTGTTTCCTTTGAATCTGACGACAAGAAAATTCCTGTCGTAACCCTTGGAGATTCTTCACTCATCCAGCAGGGCGACATCGTGCTTGCCCTCGGAAGCCCCCTTGGATACTTTGCTTCCGTTACACAGGGTATCGTCAGTGCAACAGGAAGAAGCGGCGGAAAGATTGGTTCCATCTCGGACTTTATCCAGACTGATGCAGCCATTAACCAGGGTAACTCCGGCGGCCCTCTCGTAAACATCTACGGAGAAGTAATCGGCATCAACACATGGATTGCATCTACAAGCGGCGGATCCGTTGGACTTGGATTCAGCATCCCGATCAACAACGTAAAGGACGCCATCGACCAGTTCATCACGAAGGGAAAGGTTGTCTACGGTTGGGTTGGAATCAGTCTCATGGACATTTCTGAAGACTTTAAGGATGCCCTTGGAATCGACAGGAAGCAGGAAGGAGCCTTTGCAAGCAACGTGTTCATGGGAAGCCCTGCAATGAAGGCTGGAATCCAGGCAGGAGACTTCATCATTGAACTTAACGGAAAGAACATCAAGTCCGTGGACCAGATTGTTCGCGACATTGCAGCTATTCCTGCCGGCAAAAAGGCTGAACTCATAGTTCTCCGCGGAAAGGAAAAGAAAACTGTAACGGTTACCATCGGCGAAAGAACGGAAGAAACAACTTCTGACAATACAAAGCTTTGGCCTGGCTTTACTGCAGCAGACCTCACCAAGGAAAACAAGGAACGCATCGGCTTGAACAACGACAACGTAAAGGGTGTTATCGTTGCAGGACTTATGGAAAAAACTCCAGGAGCAGCCCTTAAGCTTGATGAAGGCGATGTAATCTGCGCCGTAAACGACAAGCCCGTCAAGTCAGTGGAACAGTTCTACCGCGAGCTGGACATTTCTGACAAGAAGGAAATCTGGTTTGACGTATACCGCGAAGGCCATGTTGTAAGCACAGTCCACTATAAGCTGCAGAAATAAGGCATGTTCCTTAGCAACAAAAAAAAACTTCACAAAATGTGAAGTTTTTTTTATTTCCCCTGTAACCAATTTTACATAGGATGGTTTATTTAATGTAAGGCAGCTTGCAAAATAAGCTTTCTTCATTTACCTCCTATTTTTAGCTCCCGGGGTCGGGAGCTTTTTTTTATCTGCATAAAAAATCGATCTTTTATCGACCTTTATCGCCCTGAAATCGAACTCAAAAAGTGCGGTAAAATCCGATATTCTACCCCAACCTGTAGTCGGGGCCTTCGGGAGTGTCGAACACGGTCACCTGGCAAGATTCCATGGTAACGTTTTCAACAAAATCCTGGATGCTGAATGCATAGGGAGAAAGAAGGTCATCAGGGTGATAGGAAGTTTCAATGGTTTCTTCAGTGCGACTTTCCATTACGCGGCTGAAAGCCCCGTTAAGCTGAACCATGTCGCGAACAGCCGGCATATAATGGGACTTCTGCTTTTCTGCAAACTTCTGGCCCAAAAACATGAGCTGAAGTTTTTCAATGGCCTTGTGACCAGCTTCCTTTGGATTGAATCCAACCTCAAAGGAACAGTTGTTGCAAAGCTGAAATTCCTCAAAGTCTGAAAAGAATGCGGAAGGATTGATCTTCAGGGCCTTCATTACGCTGTTAAACCAAGGCACAGCACGCCCTTCAGAATAGAAGGTGCTGCATGCAAAGGCCATGCCGCGGCTAAAGTCCAGGTCCTTGGAAGAATAGATTCCGGTGGAAGAAGGATCTGAATAGGGATCGTTTTCAAGGCGGCCAAAATCAATGTGATTTGGGTAAAGGGAAACGGCAAAATCAATCCTGTCGCGGAATGACTTGAAGGTGTCCCCTTCCTGCTCGCCCCAGTTCATGTTGAAGCCAAAAATCATGCCTGCATCATTAAGCATGGCACACTTTCTGGAAAAAAGCTTCTTGTCAAACAGAAGCTTCCCATTTTTAACGGAGCCTTCAAGGTTCATTTCAAGGGAAACAAAAAGCTCCTGCATGACGGAGATGAACTTTGGGTCGATTACCTGCGGATCAACCAGAAGGGAAAAGAAAAGATCCGGACAGTGTTTTTTTATTCCGGCAGCCAGCCTTAAAATTCCATTCTTATCGGAAGAAAAAATTCTATCGGCAATGGTAAGCTCAGTAATTCCCCGGGACTTGAATTCCGGCAAAGAAGAGAAAATCTGGTCAATGGTAAAATTCTGTTCCGCAGGGGAATTGTTCTGGCTGCCGCTCATATTACAGGATTGCGATGTTATTCTTTGCACACTCATCGAGCATGTCATCAGGCCATGTGCTTACCTGAGTTTCTCCAATGTGTGCCTTTCTGAGGAAGTACATGCAGAGCCTTGACTGGCCGATACCGCCGCCGAGGGTCTGAACAAGTTCTCCGTTCAAAAGCTTCTTGTGGAATTCAAGCTCTGCCCTTTCAGGACAACCGCGTTCTGCAAGCTGAGCAACAAGGGATTCCTTGCTTACGCGAATACCCATGGAAGAAAGTTCCATGGCGCTGTTGAGAACCGGGTTCCATACCATAAAGTCTCCGTTAAGACCGATGTGTCCGTCACCTGTCGGTGTAATCCAGTCGTCGTAGTCTGGAGCGCGTCCATCGTGAATTGTTCCATCAGAAAGCTTTCCGCCAATACCGATGATGAATACGGCGCCATACTTCTTGCAGACTTCCGTTTCGCGTTCCTTTGGAGACATCTTTGGGAATTCCTTAACCAGGTCATCTGCATAAACAAATGTAATGTGGTCAGGAAGAATAGGCTTAATGCATTCATAGCGGTCGTAAACAAAAAATTCAGTCTGCTTGAAAACGCGGAAAATCTTTTCAACAATTTCCTTAAGGTATGCAACAGTACGATTCTTTGGGTCGATGCGCATGCACCAGTCCCACTGGTCAACATAAAGGGAATGAAGGTTATCCAGGTCTTCATCAGCACGAATGGCGTTCATGTCAGTGTAGATTCCAAAACCTTCTGCAAAGCCGAGCTCAGAAACCTTCATTCTCTTCCACTTAGCAAGGGAATGAACAATTTCCATCTTTGTTTCGTTCATGCACTTAACAGGGAAGGAAACAGGGCGCTCAATTCCATTAAGGTCATCATTAAGGCCAGTTCCTGATTTTACGAAAAGAGGAGCCGTAACGCGTGTAAGGTTAAGTTCAGTTGAAAGTGCAAGCTGAAAAAAGTCCTTCAGGAGGATGATTGCCTTTTCCGTTTCCTTTACGGAAAGAAGAGGTTTGTAATCCTTTGGAATGTAAAGTGCCATTTTTTATCTCCAATAATTTTTTTTGCAAACAGCATGCTATGATGCCGGGATATTTTGAATGCTGAAAATCAGGACAGCCCTAAAAATTGTAATTTTTAGAAGTTTCCCATTACAATTTTTCGACTCATAATATACCACAGGAGGGCCTCATTGTAAAATAGTACCCGTTGCCTGTTCCACTTTTTACAATTCGGCACTATACTCAAGCCATGAACACAGAACTTAAGAACATGCCAACCTTTGGCGTGGCAGGAAATTTTACGGGCCATCTTGAGCAGGCCGGCGAGGCAGTGGATTTTTCAAACGTAAAGACTAAGGAAGCAAATGCTCCAAAAGCCATGTTTCCAACCTACATTCCGGCAGCCGATGCCCATGGAACGGAAAATGTCACTCCGGAATTCCTTCACGTTTTTCCATTCGATGCACAGAAAATCATATTCCCCAAGAATGAACAAAAGCTTCAGATAGAACCTGAATGCGCAGTCATCTGTAACCTCAAGTGGAACAATAAACAGGTGACATCCATTGAGCCCGTCCTCTTTGGCGCTTCCAACGACTGCTCCATCAGAAAGGAAGGTGCAAAGAAAATCAGCCTCAAGAAAAACTGGGGACCGTCAAGCAAGGGACTTTCAGAAAACCTCATTGCCATCGACAGGTTTGAAGAAGGGGGAATCCTTGACAGCTACAGGATCGCAAGTTTTCTTGTACGCCATGGAGCTGCAAATGTCTACGGAGAAGACAGCCCTGTCCGCGGCTACAGCTACATCTACGGTAAACTGCTGGACTGGTGCATTGAAAAGTTCAACCAGCAGAAAGACGAAGGCCCGGCAGAAGACATCCATTCATATCTTGTGGAATGCGGCTGCCCCGATAAGGTGATGGTATCAATTGGTGCCACCCGTTACACCGACTTTGGCGAGCACAACTTTCTTGCCGACGGAGACGATGCAGTTGTTGTTGTATACCCGGACCATTATTCAGAAGAGGAAATCAAAGCCATGGTAGAAAAAGAAAACTTTACCGACAGCAGGATTTCAGTGCTCAGGCAAAAAATAGTTTTGTAATTTACTGACGTAAAATCAAGTCAGTCTTAGAATCCGTGTATTTTATAACATTCATAAAAAAAGCCTTCAGTCATCAAACTGAAGGCTTTCTTATGCACTCCTGAACCTCACGGATTCAGGAAAACTTTTTAGTTGGCATAAGTTGCGATGAAAACACCGGCTGCAATTGCAGTACCGATAACACCTGAAACGTTTGGTCCCATGGCGTTCATCAAAAGGAAGTTTGATGGATCATATTCAAGACCAACCTTGTTAGCAACACGGGCTGCCATTGGAACAGCAGAAACACCTGCAGAACCGATGAGAGGATTGATCTTCTTCTTGAGGAAGAGGTTCATGATCTTGGCCATGATGAGACCACCTGCTGTAGCAACTGCAAATGCAACAAGACCAAGGATGATGATTCCAAGAGATTCCTTCTTCATGATCTTTTCCGGTGTCATCTGTGAACCTACACCGAGGGAAAGAAGGATTGAAACGATGTTCATCAATTCATTTTCCATTGTCTTTGAAAGGCGTTCTGCAGCACCACTCTGCTTTACGAAGTTACCGAAAGCAAGCATACCGATGAGCGGACATGCTGGTGGCAAGAGAAGGATTGCAAGAACAAGAAGAAGCATTGGGAACAATACCTTTTCCGTCTTTGAAACGTAGCGGAGCTGTTCCATCTTGATTGTGCGTTCCTTCTGGGTTGTAAGGGCCTTCATGATTGGAGGCTGAATCATTGGAACGAGAGCCATGTAAGAATAAGCTGCAACGGCAATAACCGCCATCATTTCTGGAGCAAGCTTACCCGAAACGTAGATTGAAGTTGGACCGTCTGCACCACCGATGATGGAAATAGCTGAAGCCTGAAGGATTGTGTAATCAGTTCCAAGGAATGCATTCATAAGTGCAACACCAAAGAGCGTAAAGAATACACCAAGCTGTGCTGCTCCTCCAAGAAGAGCCATCTTAGGGTTTGCAATGAGTGGACCGAAGTCTGTCATGGCACCGATACCCATGAAGATGAGCATCGGGAAGAATTCGTTTCCAACGCCTGCACTGTAGATGATGTGAAGCATGCCGTGTGGAGCCATGCCCATGCCAGCTCCAGGGATGTTTACAAGAACAGTACCAAATCCGATTGGAATCAAGAGAAGAGGTTCAAATCCCTTTCCTACGGCGAGGTAGATGATAAGGAAACCGATGGCAATCATCACGATGTACTTCCATCCTGCTTCCTGTGGAGCATCTTCAAAAGGATTGTTTTCTTCTGCTGCAAGCTGGGCTGCCTTTTCTGCCTTTGCCTGTGCAATTTCTGCTTCCGTCTGCTTGTGGAACATCATGTAGATACCGGTTGACTTACCGATATTTCCAAGGAACTTTGAAACGGAAATGTCATACTTTCCGTTCCAGTTTTCTGTCTTGGCAATAACACGGTCCATGCCTGTCTTTGGTGCTGCCTTATCCTGGGCAAGTGCCGGCTTTGTAAACGAAAGAACCGAAGCAACAGCCATGATTGCAAGCATTACCATGGCAATCTTTGTATTTTTAATGTTAGTTCTAAATGGCATAATAGTTTCCTAAATGTTAGGTCTTCTTTTATAGTTGCTACGGGTTTTTCCAACAGGAAAAACCCGAGTTAAAAATATTGCGGAGCAATATTTTTATACAATTTCACAAACTGGCTGTCCGTTAGTAACCTGGTCACCCTGGTTAGCAAGGAAGTGAACCTTACCGTCACATGGAGCCTTTACTTCAAGTTCCATCTTCATTGATTCGAGGATTACAACATTGTCACCCTTCTTTACTGAAGATCCTTCTGGAACTGCCGTGCGGAGGAATACGCCTGCAACAGGAGCATTTACCTTTGTTCCGTTTCCAGCAGCTGGTGCTGGAGCTGGAGCGGCTGCTGGTGCTGCTGCAACTGGAGCTGGGGCAGCAGGTGCGGCCTGAACAACACCACCGATTGTTGCAAGAACCTGACCGTTCTGGATCTGTGTTCCTGGAGCAACTGTGTATGTGATTGTTCCGTCTGCTGTGGACTTAACTTCAAGTTCCATCTTCATTGATTCGATGATGATTACTGTCTGTCCCTTTGTTACCTTTGTTCCGTTTGTAAAGCACTGCTTGAACAATGTACCTGCAACTGGAGCTGTGATGTCAACACCACCTGTTGCAACTGGGGCTGGTGCTACTGACGTAGCCCCTGGAACTGCGGAAGCAGTTCCAGCAGAAACGCTTACATTGTAAGCGTTTCCATTAACCGTGATTGCACCTGCACCGTTTGAAGAAACGTTGTAAGAAGCACCGTTAACTGTGATTGTATAGTTTCCGCCCTTAGAAGCGCCTGCTGCTGGAGCTGCAACTTCCTTCTTTGCGAATGTAGCTGCTGCATCAACTGGACCGTTTGCACGTGTCTTGAAGAACTTTTCTGCAACCTGTGGGAACATTGCATAAGTAAGAACATCTTCATCTGTTCCGTTTCCGCCAGCTGCCTTAGAAGCTTCAACCATCTTGTCCCATTCAGGTTCAATCTTGTCTGCAGGACGGCATGTCATAACTTCGTCCATCTTGTTCTGGGCAAGAGCCTGCTTTACAACATCAGCATTTGCAGAAGTTGGAAGGGCACCGAACTTACCTGTTACAAGGTTTGCAAAGTCTGCTGTCATCTTTTCGTAGCGGCCAAAGAGAACATTGAATACAGCCTGTGTACCTACAATCTGTGAAGTTGGTGTAACAAGTGGAACATAACCTGCATCCTTGTGAACGTTTGGAAGTTCAGCAAGAACAGCGTCCATCTTGTCTGCGGCGCCCTGCTGCTTGAGCTGTGATTCAAGGTTAGAAAGCATTCCGCCCGGAACCTGAGAAAGAAGGATGCGTGTGTCTGCACCGAGGAATGCTGATTCAAGCGATGAGTAGTGCTTGCGGACTTCACGGAAGTAAGCTGCGATTTCAAGGAGAAGCTTTGTATCGAGTTCCGTGTCAAATTCTGTTCCCTTGAGCATTTCTACGATCGTTTCTGTTGGTGAGTGTGATGTACCCATAGACATGGAAGAAATTGCAGTGTCTACGATGTCAGCACCGGCTTCGATACCCTTGAGGAGTGAAGCAACAGAAAGACCTGTTGTTGCATGTGAGTGAATTTCAACTGGAAGGTCACATGCCTTCTTGATCTTTGTTACCAGGTCATAAGCTTCATAAGGCTTCAAGAGACCAGACATATCCTTGATACAGATTGAATCTGCACCGAATTCAGCATAAGTCTTTGCAAGTTCTGCATACTTTTCGTTTGTGTGGAATGGGGTTACGGCATAAGAAATAGCCATCTGAACATCAACACCAGACTTCTTTGCAGCCTTTGTAGCGCGTTCCATGTTGCGTGGGTCGTTACATGCATCGAAAATGCGGAAGCATCCGATACCGTTCTTTGCAGCTGTTTCAACGAACTTGTCTACAACATCATCAGCATAGTGCTTGTAACCGAGGAGGTTCTGTGCACGAAGAAGCATCATGATCTTGTTGTTAGGGAGAGCTGCGTGAAGCTTGCGGAGGCGTTCCCATGGATCTTCGTTAAGGAAGCGGATACATGAGTCATAAGTTGCTCCACCCCATCCTTCGATGTACTTGTAACCAACCTTATCAAGCTTGTCACAGATTGGGAGCATATCTGCAGTAGTCATACGTGTTGCGTGAAGCGACTGGTGTGCGTCACGGATAGCAAGTTCTGAAATTCCAACTTTAGCCATAATTTATTAATCCTCTCTATAATATATAAGCTGAATCTTAGTTTGATTCTTTTTCGTGAACAGCTGCTGCGATGGCTGCAATAATTGCACCGTTATCGGCTGCCGGCTGAGCTGCTGCAGATGCTGCAGGAGCGTCCTTCTTTTCTTCTTTGTCCCAGCCCAAGGCATGAATTACTGCATGAAGCGCTGTCATTGCAAAAATCATGATGATAAGGAAGCTGAAAACTACACCCATTCCCAGCAGAGTAAGAATTCCACTCTGGCTGAGCATTTCAGAGATTGTCATAAATCCTCCAGATAGATATATATTTCCTAAAAACGAATTTTTTCCGCATTATAGCGTAAATTATCACGAAGAGTATAAAGAAAAAATGCCTGAAATTCAATGGAAGAATGTGGAAATTCGTCAGGTTATGGTCACCTTTCACCCGACTAATTCCTGGTGTTCAAGCCATGGAAGAACTCTAAAGGGATGCTTCCATGAAAAGTGCATGGGCGTCTATGCCGCTGATAACCGTTCCCTCGCCATATCCCTTGAGGAGGTTTCTGCTGCCGTTTTCAAGCTGGGCACTGGTGGTTCCATGACGGATGGAAAGGGTTGCCTCAAGAAAAGCAGAAAAATGGTCTGCAAGGCGCACGAGGCGTCCGTCAACAGGCTTGTATTTGTCCATGTTGAACTTTTCGTTCATCTCGTCAAAGTCGATGGAAAGAACGCAGTTGTCAAACAACACCCTGTTGCTGAATTCATCATTGGTAAAGTAAAGGATCTCGTCCCGGTAGAAGGGTTCCATCAGCGGAACAAGTTCTGCCTGAACGATCTTGTCTTCTATGTCCTTTACAATGGCCGGAAGTTCGTCAGTGGCCTGCTTTACGGGAGAGATTATGTCGCGGGTTACGCTTTCAGGAAGGTCATGGAAAAGTGCGGAGAAGAAGTTGTTGTAGATTCTGGCAGGGCACATCCTGACTCCGGTCTCACGGGTAAACAGGAGGGTCAGGACTGCAACGAAAAAGCAGTGGCCCAGTACGGAAGTTGCCGGCACGCGTGGGGTCTGGTTCCATCTTGTCTGGAACCTGAGCTGTTCAATCCTCATGAGGAAGTCAAAGGGCTTCTGCTTTGTGATCAAAAGCTGCAGTCCGCGCAGATCAAGGTAGCCCTGCAGGTCGGCATTGAGTTCGCGACGGATCCCTTCAAGGCGTTCCGGCTCGTTGACCGGGGAAATCATCTCCAGTTCCCGCAGGGTGGAATACTTGTGGGCCGCCCTGAAGATTTTTACCGTAAGCTCAAGGTCTTCACTGTCAGCCTTGAATTTTGAGAGGTTTTCCAGGTACAGTCGGAATTTTTCAAAAAGATCCTCGTCGTCAATATGATTCCTGTATTTTTCAAGAACCCATTCGTTCAGCTTCCTGTATTCCTCAGGATATTCGTTGCGTATGAGGGTCTGAACCGGTGCCTTTATGTCACAAAGCTGAATCTTACGGAGCAGGTCAAAAAGGCTGGCGTATATAAGCCACTGCCAGTCAATCTTTGCCCCAAGGTTTTCTTCATATTTTGCAATGATGTAGGCAACCACGCATTTTTCCGCATGCTTGTCCATTTCAATGACATCAAAGGGGCACACCAGGTCGTTCCACCTCTTAATGGAAAAACCCTCGAATATCTTGAGAATAAATGATTTCTTCATTTTGAACGGCCGGCCTTTACATCAGTTTCCATCTTTGTCTTCCATGCAAGGGCCTTCTTCCTTATGGTTTCGGAAGCATCCTTGTCGTTCATGGCCATGGCAATTCGCCTTAAGGCAATGAGCATGTTGACTGCAATCCTCATGTCGTCAACGCGGCGGCTTGCAAGCTCGTACCTGTCGCGATAGTCGGTTGCACACTTGTCCAGGATCGAACGGAGCATCCTGATGTAAAGGATGGTGTTTTCCATGTCTGGTGATTCGTGGTCAAAGTAATCCTTTACGGCCTGCTTCATGTCAACAAAATTCTTTGCAACAACAGCATGGCGGCCCCTGAGTTCAACAAAGGATTCCTTCCACTTGGAATTTTCACCAAAGGCTTCAACCAGCATGTCGATGGCAAGGCCAAGCTTCCTGATTACGTCAAGGCGCTTTGAAATCGGAACAGTCTTGATTTTTTCAAGGTGTGGTTCCAGGTCAGGGAAAGGACAGTCAACGGTGTTTGTAACGATGTCCTCAAGATAGATTACAGCCTTGTACAGGGACTTTCTGGCATCGTTTAGGATATCATTGTTCTTTACCTCAAGCATTTCCTCGGAAACAGCATTGATGCTCATCTGGACAGTGGCCAGGTATATCATCTGCTCGCAAAGTTCAATCTTCTTTATTTCCTTTCCTTCCGGATTTTTTGCAAGAGCCAAATTGTCATCCTTGTCCTTCTTTATGAGTCCGTTAATCTGTTCCTTTGCTGTGCGAACAGCTTCATTGAATTCCTGTCTTGCTTCATCTGAAACAGCCATTATGCACCTCCGTTTTTACTGGGAATTGGCAAGCATTGCGGCCGCATGTTCAAGGGAAGCAGCCGAGACACTGTCACCAGAAAGCATGCGGGCAATTTCCTTTACACGCTCCTGACCTTCAACGGCAAAGACATTCGTTGCCGTCGTATTGTTTTCAACACCTTTCTGTATCTTAATCTGATTATCGGCATAAACGGCAATACTTGCAAGATGTGTAATGCAAAGTATCTGTTTTGACGAGGACAGCTTCTTCATGTGGTCACCGACGGAAACTGCAACCTCTCCGCCGATTCCCGTGTCAATTTCATCAAAGACAAGGGTGTCTGCAAGGTCAGCCTTTGACAGAATGGTCTTAAGTGCAAGCATTACGCGGCTAAGTTCACCACCGGAAGCAATCTTTGCAAGGGGAAGCAAGGGTGAACCCGGGTTTGCAGAAATGAGGAATTCGATGTTGTCCATTCCGTAAGGACCGCACTTCTGTTCGACCGCATTGCCTTCCTTTTCTTCAAGGCTCACGCGGAACCGTGTTTCCTTCATTCCAAGCTTTGCAAGGATTTCTTCAACTGCAGCAGACATTTTTTCCGATGCAGCCTTTCTCCTTGCACTGATAGCCTTTGCACGGGTATAGGTTTCCTTTTCGAGGGCAGCAATTTCCGCTTCAAGGGCAGACTTGTCCGCTCCGGAACCGCTTAGCTTTTCCAGCTGCTCGGAAGCCTTCTGTCCGTAATCGAGGATGTCCTGCACTGTATAGAAAAGGGCATTGCCTCCATTACCGGTGCAGTACTTTTTCTTTAGGCGGCTGATGAGTTCAAGTCGGTCCTGAACCTGTTCCAGCCTTTCCGGATCAAAAACCAGGGAACTCTTGTAACGGTTGAATTCACCTGCAATGTCATCGATTTCATAAAACGCAGACTGAAGACGTCCTGAAAGGTTTTCAAGGCTTGAATCAAGGCTGCTAGCCCGGTCGGCAGTTCCTGTTGCACGCTTAAGCATGGCAAGGGCACCACCTGATTCCTCATTTTCAAAAAGCTCCGTAAGTTCTTCTATTTCTGCATAAAGCTTTTCAAAGGAAGAAAGGCGCGATTCCTCCGCCTCAAGTTCTTCCTGCTCGCCTGGACGAAGCTTGGCCTCGTTGATTTCATTGACGGCAAAGGAAAGCATGTCGATCTTCTGAGCACGGTCCGATTCATTGGAATTGAGTTCCTGAAGGATTGCCCTCTTTGCAACAAGCTTGTTATATATGGAAGTAAACTTCTGGACTTCTTCCGTAAGTTCAGCATAAATGTCAAGGTAACGCCTGTGGTCTGCAACCTTCATCAGGGACTGCTGTTCGTGCTGGCCGTGAATGTCAACCAGATACTGTCCGAAGGATGCAAGGTCTGCACGTGTGACAGGAATGCCTGAGATCCATGAGGAAGACTTACCTGTCTCACGGATGATTCTTCTTATGAGAACCCGATCCTCTTCTGCATCGATTCCGTGTTCCTTGAGCCAGTCAAAGGCATCGCTGCTCTTCAGCCAGAAAGTTCCTGAAACCTGTGCTTCCGTGCATCCCGTACGGATCTGCTCCGCACTGGCCTTTCCGCCAAGAAGGAATGCAAGGCTTCCGATGAGAATGGATTTACCGGCACCTGTTTCCCCGGAGAGAACAGTAAAGCCCTTTGTAAAGTCAACGTGAGCGCTGTCAATGAGCGCAAAGTTTTTTATATCCAGTTCCTCAAGCACGTGGGCCTCCTGACCAGTTGAGTTTGCTCTGAAGGGCTGCATAGAATTTTTCCTGAGTGGATCCTGCAATGAAAGCCCTGTATTCCGGTATTCCCAGAATGATTATGTCGTTTGTTTCAAGTTCAAAATAAATCTGCCCGTCAACCTCAAGGCCTATTCCAGACCTTGAATCAAGACATGTAATCATAAGCTCACCCTTCTGTCCAAAAACCAGGGGACGTGCCGACAGGCTGAAGGAACTGACCGGAGTCAGAACAAGGGCCGGCATGGAAGGATCTACAATGGGTCCTCCCGCAGCTGCTGAATAGGCAGTTGATCCCGTTGGCGTCGAAACGATAAGTCCGTTGGACTTGAAGGGGCCAAGAACCGCATGATTGTAGGCAACCCTAAGGTTTACAAGGTGGGCCGAGGGACTTGAAGAAATCACGCAGTCGTTCATTCCCGTTCCCTTGAAGACAGTCTTGCCTCCGCGCAAAACCTCGCAGTCCACCAGAGTCCTTTCACTTATGTACGTCTTTCCATCCAGGAAGGAATTGAGCTCACTTTCCCAGTTCTCCTTTGAAACCACGGCAAGAAATCCAAATTCCCCAAGATTAACCGGGAAAACGGGAATGCCCAGGGGCGCACACTGCCTTGATGCATACAGAACAGTTCCGTCTCCACCAAGGGTCACAACGAATTCATTGCCGGCAAAATCTATGTCAAAATCCTCCCGGCTGGCACTTCGCCCGTTATAAGAGAAGAGAACCGGCTCATATCCCCGCGATTCAAGCAGGCGGCATATCTGGCCGGCAAGATATTCAGCATCCTTCTTAAATGAATTGGAAACTACAAGACATTTTTTCATCAGCCGATTTTTTCCTTTCCTGCAGATTCCCTAGATGATTGTTGAAAGAACCTTTACAATCTGGGCGGCATCCTTCTGTCCAAGAAGAGGATACAGTGGAACCATGGCACATCTTAAAAGCAGTGAATTGGCACACATGCAGTCCCTCGAAAGTTCTTCCTGCCTCAATGCGATGATGGAATTTTCATAGGCCTGGCGGATCTCGATGTTCTTCTTCTGGGCGTAGGCCTTTGCATCCTTGAATCCAGAATTCAAGACCAGCGGGAATGAATATATTGTCGAGCCTTCATCCTGAGCACGGGTATATGTTTTGTTCTTTCCCACCATAACGGCACGGGAAAAGAGTGCAAAAAGTTCGCGGCGGACCTTCTCGTTACGGTTGTATTCCTTAAGTTCCACAAAGGCAAGGGCTGCATTCATGTCGGGCATAAAGTCCGTTGAAGGTGCAGCTTCTGCAAGATGCTTGAGTACAGTCCATTCATTTCTTTTTGGGGCAATAAGCAGGGCACCGCCACCGGCAGTAATTATGTCCCTGTCTTCCATGCCAAGAATCGTATAGACGCCGTACATTCCTGCCCTTCTTCCAAGGGGAACTGAAGGCTTGTTTTCCTCGCCAGCAGCAGCCGGTTCCTGCGGCTTAGGGGCAGCTTTCTTTGCAGATGCATCGGCTTCGTCAAAGGGATAATATGCAAGGGCCGAGTGGGATATGTCTTCAATTACAGGAACACCCAGCTCAATGAATTTCTTTATGTCCGGAAGGACACCCATGGATTCAGCAAGAATTATCAGGCGGCCACCCTTCTTTATGCATTCTTCCGTAGACTCAAGGGTCATGAGTCCCGTTTCTTCTTCCACATCTGCAACAAAGGCCTTATAGCCAAGGCGTTCAACCGTGAGAATCTGGTAGGCAGGAGCCAATGCGCTGAGAACAATTCCGCTTTCCTTTGGCAGATCCAGGGCCTTAAGGGCATATTCAATGGCAAGGGCCGGACTTCTGAGGGCAACTGCACCATCAAATCCCATAAGCTCCTTTGCAGTCTGAATCATCTTCGTATTCATGTCGCCCGGGCCGATCTTTTCGTCCACCATGCATGTCAAAACCGCTTCCATTTCCTTGCGGCGAATCGTGTTGCTGTATGTATGAATCATTTTAAATATCCTGTTTTTTCAATATATAGGAAAACCTCTAAAAACTCAATGAACTGATTTTCTAGAGGTTTCCTTACAAGAACCGCGACATCAAAGGATGCCAGCAGCCCAAGTCATGGGGCAATATTCATGTAGATGGGCATCCTCGGCAATGTTTTTTTAGATGCCACTTTCCAGAAGTCGGGACATTACATCCGGAGACAAAAATCCCTTCTATTCAGCATCAGGCTCGAGAATCTTCTGGAGTTCCTTTGCGCTGAACATTCTTCTGGTATCGAGGATAATCAGGTATCCGCCGTCCTGGCGAACAACACCCTGAATGTATTCAGTTCCGATACCGCTGATCATCTGTGGCGGCGGCTTGATTTCGTCAGTCTCCACGGAAACTACGCGGGCAACCCTGTCGATGATGATACCGATCTTGTTTCCCTCAATATCAAGAATAATAAATCCACCATCATCTTCCTCAAAATCAGGATTCGTAGATGCAAGCTTCTTCAAGTAAAAGCGCTTGTGAAGATTTATGATAGGGATAACTTCACTACGAAGATTAATGATGCCTTCTACATAAAACGGAGCATTTGGAATTGGACGCACATTCTGAATCTTAACGATTTCCTTTACGTCCATAATGTCTACGCCGTAAAGTTCGTCGCCCAGCTGAAATGTGACTAACTGAAGAGATGTATTATCATCTGCCATGCTGAAGTCTCCTGTTACCGGAAATACACCGGCATAATCATGTTACCCTTCTATTTTAATCCATAAAAACGGTCTAGTCCACAATAAAAAGTGTTAAAGCACAGATTTTTGCAAAACCGGCATTTTTAAGGACCCTTGCACAGCATTCCAGTGTTCCTCCTGTGGTGATTACGTCATCAAGAAGGAGGATGTCCTGGCCTTCAGTCCAATCTTTTCCCATACATTCTACAAGTCTTTTACCCTTCCCCGACAGAACATACCTGTCAACATCCTGCTGCAACCTGCCGTTACGGTCAAGTTTCTTCTGCTGAACCTTCTGGGTGCGGCTCAGGATGTCAAGAATCCTAACCCCATACACGTGATGGAGCAGAAATGCAAGATCCTGAATCTGATCCCATCCCTTGTGGTGAATTTTCCCGGGTCTTGGGGGCACGGGTACCAGAGCCGGCAGCTCCTTCCCGTACAACTTATCCATGGCCAGGTATGCAGTCTTTGCCAGAACAAAGGAAATATCCCTGGACTCCATCATTTTCCAGGCAAACATTAGATTCTTTGCCCAAAGCCTGTAAGGAAGAATTGAATGAACCCAATCCAGGGACTGGACCACCCTTTCATTCCTGCAGGAAGTGCATAACCCTTTTTCCGACAGAAGCCTTTTTCCGCATGCCTGACAGAATTCCCCGCAGTCCACCAGGCGAGCCGCCCTGAACAAATGCTTATGTGAACAACTCCGACAAACTGAAACCTTTCCAACGCAATTACATATAAGGCATGACTCATTCGAAAAACATTCATTAAAGAGGCAGCCAAGGCGAAAGCGAAGCACCGCAAGAACACCGAAAAAATTCATCATATATATGATTGTGTGAATCCTGTTTTTTTTGCACGGTTTTGAGGAATTTTTTTAAGAATTTTGAAAAAAAGTTCAGTCTTCCGGCAGGAATCACTGCCCGCAAAGGTCCTTCTTCCAGTCGCAGATCATCTGCAGGGCCTGGATTGGAGTGATGTTATTGGTGTCAACGGACAGAATGCTGTTGAGCACAAGTTCCTCCTCGCCAAAAAGGGACTTGGTCTGGTTCTTCTTCTGGCGGGACTGCTTTTCCGTGGAGGCAACCTTGGTCTTTTCACCAGCCTTTGCCTGAATCTGCTCAAGGATTTCTGAAGCCCTGTCGATTACCGTCGATGGAATTCCGGCAAGGCGTGCAACGTGGATTCCATAGCTGTTTTCACTGGCACCCTCAATGACCTTCCTTAAGAACACGACATCGCTGCCGCTTTCACTTACGGCCATGCAAAGCATCTTAAGGCCAGGATGCTCAAGTCGGGTAAGCTCATGGTAATGGGTTGCAAAAAGCGTCTTGCAACGCACCGTATTCAGCAGGTGTTCGCTTACAGCCCATGCAATGGAAAGACCGTCTTCCGTACTGGTACCGCGGCCAACTTCGTCCATGATGACCAATGAATGTTCCGTGGCACTCCTTAAGATTCTTGCAGTCTCCGACATTTCAACGAGAAATGTGGATTCTCCCTTGGCAAGATTGTCGCTGGCACCAACGCGGCAGAAAATCCTGTCGGCAATGCCAAGCCTTGCACTGTCTGCAGGAACAAAACTTCCAGTCTGGGCAAGAAGACAGATGAGGGCATTCTGCCTGAGGAAAGTGCTTTTACCTGCCATGTTTGGTCCGGTTATGAGGGCAAAATGCCCGGCAAAATTGCCAACAGCGTGGCCAGCAACTTCACTGCCATCAAGGCACAGCTGAAGGTCGTTGGGAACAAATTCCCCCTTGGGAAGATGGTTTTCAACAACAGGATGGCGGCCGTTTTTTACGTCAAAGACAAGGTCTTCCCCCGACAGCTGGGGCCGTACCCAATTATGCCTGACTGCAGACTGGGCAAAGGATGCCGTAACGTCGATGTATGCAATCTCCCTGGAAAGCTGCCTCAGGTAAGTTACAAATTCCTTAAGCTTGCCTCGGACTTCGAGGAAAAGATCGTGCTCAAGCTGAATTATCCTGGTTCCCGATTCATTAAGGCTTGATTCAAGCTCCTGAAGTCTTTCCGTGGTGTAACGGTCGGCATTAACCAGAGTGCGTTTCATGACAAAATGGGGCGGAACAAGGTCAAGTTTTCCCCTTGTCACCTCGATGAAATATCCCAAGTTGCCTGTGTTCTTTATCTTAAGGTTCTGGATTCCAGTTTTCTGCCGTTCTTCTTCAATATAATCTTCAAGGACTGAATTAAAGTCGCTGCGGATTTTCTTCCAGTGGTCCAGTTCTTCCGACCATCCTTCCCTGATGATTCGCCCTTCCGTAAAGACAGTTGCAGGATCATCGGTGATGGAATTTTCAATGAGGGAGATTATGCTGGCAGCAGTTTCCGATTCCGAAAAGGCAAAGGAAGAATCCGTCAAAAGCTCACGGGTCCTGCTCCACAAGACGAGGGAATTCTTAAGGGCAACAAGATCCTTGGCATGAGCCCTGTCCATGGCAACTCTTCCGGCCAGACGCTCAATGTCCAGTATTCCCTCAAGGCGGTTCCTTACGTTGGAAAGAAGACCATGATCGGTAAAGAATAGTTCCACGTGATTCTGACGGCTTTTGATTGCAGCCTCATTTGTCAGAGGGAAAGAAAGCCAGTCCCTGACCATGCGGCTTCCCATGGCGGTTTCAGTGCAGTTGACGCATTCAAGAAGAGTATACTGAACAGACCCATCCCTAAGGTTGGAAGTTATCTCAAGGTTTCGGCGGGAAGAATCGTCCATTATCACATACTGGCTGTCGGAATAGATTTCGATGCCGGTCACATGTGGCGACAGGGTGTTGGTGGTCTTTTCTATGTAGTCGAGCAAAAATCCCGCAGGGGGAACTTCAGCACTGACCTTATCGAGACCAAAGGGACTCAGGTTCACGGTGCCAAACTGCTTTACAAGCCGGTCATGGCATAAGTCCGGATTGAAGTGCCAGTCAGGATAATATGAAACCGTAAGGGACGGATATGATTCGAGGATCAGGTTGAACTTTGGGTCATTCCTCAGGTTTTCTGGAAGAATAAGTTCCCGGGGATTTGCACGCCCAAGTTCCTTGGAAAAATTTTCATGGATCGACTCCCTGGGAAAACTTGTGGCACGAAATTCGCCGGTGGTAACATCGATGTATGCAAGGGCTCCCCTGCTTGCGGTTACGGCTGCACATGCAAGGAAATTGTTTGCACCGCCGTCAAGATATTCGCTTTCCGTTGCCGTTCCCGGAGTGATGACTTCAACAACCTTGCGTTCCGTAAGGCCCTTCTTTGCAATCTCCCCAATCTGTTCTGCAATGGCAATCTTCTTGCCCATGCGCAGAAGTCGTGCGATGTAAACCTTTGAGGCATGATAGGGAATTCCACACATGGGATTGTCTCCCCTGTGGGTCAAGGTCAGGTTCAGGAGCCGGGAAACTTCTGCAGCATCCTCGTTGAACATTTCATAAAAATCCCCAAGCCTAAAGAAAAGGACTTCGTTTGGATGTTCGCTCTTTAACCTGTTGTACTGGGCAATAACCGGTGTTTCTTCTGCCATGGTGATTCCAAGCCGCCGGAAAAACTAAAGTCCCAGCTGGGAAATTACCTGGTCCGTAATGTCAACGGAAGGGCTGTACCACAAGACTGCGTTTGCTTCCTGAAGGTTCATGATCATGCTGTAACCACCCGATTCTGCAACGCGGGCAAGGGTGTCATAAAGCTGCCTGTAGAAAGCGTTATTGTCCTGAAGGGATTTCTTGAGGGAATCCAGCTCCGTGTTCTTTGCATTTGTATATTCGTTGATGAAGTCCGTCTTCTTTGTAATCTGTGATTCAAGCTTCATGGCCTCGGCTTCATTGCCGCTTCTTTCGTATTCAATCTTCTTGTCGTTAAGGCGCTGAAGTTCCACAATCTGCTTGTCCAGCTCGTTCTGGAATTCTTCCTTCTTTGACTCGTAGTTTCTAACAGGTGCCGAATTCCTGAAGTATGCCTGGTAAACCTTGTTCGTATCAACAACAGCGAATTTCGTAATCTGCTGGGCAAAGCCGAGGGCAGAAACTGCAATGGAAATAACTAAAAAAGCTGCAATGTGTTTTTTCATGGTATAGCCACCTGTCTTTTAATGGTTTGTCATATTGAATGTGAGTACAAAGTGCCAGTTTGAACGCCAGTCATGGTCTCCGTCTCCATCGCCATCAGTAAAGACGAATTTTCCGTCGCGGTACTTACCGGTATTGGCAAAGATGAGTCTGAGAGGGAACTGCTGGAGTGCAAAACGCAGTGAAGGACCAAAGCTGAAGTACCAGTCTTCCTTGGTAAGGCCTGAGAACATGGCATCCGGAGTGTCCTTGATTGCAACGGCATCACCAAAGATGTCAAAGGAAATGATTCCAGGGAGAACCGGGATTCTGATTTCAGCAGTGTTAGAAAGCATTGCACATCCGCGTCCACCCTGCTTGTTATAAACCGTCCATCCGCGTCCGTTGAACATGCCGTCGATGTAAAGCTTGCTTGACCTCTTTATGTTTGTAGTCGGAGTCGGGAACTGAAGGGAAAGTCCTGAGTAAAGCATGAGGACAGCCTTGAGGGAGAACTTTTCCGAAACAGGCTTGTTAAGAAGCGTGAAATATTTTTCTCCCTTTGTATCCGTGCGAAGGAAGAATTCGGTTTCACCCCATTCAGGAGCAAAGGAAAGGGCTCCCTTCTTTACAAGACCGTACCATGAGAATTTCTGGCTTGCAAACCATCCTGTGGAAGGATCGTAGGCAATGTTTCTTCCGTCAAGGGAAAGGGATGTCCACACACAGTTTCTTGGTTCCCAGTTGTCGCGATACATGCTGATGGAAGCATCATACGGAACAAACACATCGTCTTCGTAAATGTTGTTGATGATGCTTGTGGAAATTCCGCCGCCCCATGTTACGATACCAAAGAGAGGGTTCCATCTTTTTCCAACACCTGCTGAAAGTCCGAAGGAACTCTGCTCATACCTCATGTAGTAGTAGTCATCGTTGATGAATCCATCCGGCAGGGGCCTGTTTCTCAAGGCATAGTTTGTGGAATGGGCGTAAGTAAGGGAAGTGTCAAAGCTCATTGGCAGGTCGTAAATCCATCTCTGGCCATAACCCAATGTCACGGACTGTTCTGTTGTAGAAAGGGTTGTTCCGATGGAAGCAGAGCGTGCCTCGCCAAAAAGGTTTGATTCCTGAAGCTTTGCATAAAGGGCAACAGGGAAGTCATTAGGATCCGAAACACCCTGGAATGTAAATCCAAGGTCAAGAGATGTGGTGCTCTGTTCTTCCACAGTATAAACGATGTCAACAAGGTTTTCTTCCGAACCCTGGACAACTTCTGGAGTTACAGTTGAGAAGAACTGAAGGTTGTATAGGTTTCTCATGCCGTTGGAAATTTTCTTGTTGGAGAAAATGTCGCCTTCATCAATTGGGATTTCGCGGCGGAGAACGTATTCCTTGGTCTTTTCGTTTCCCCTGATGATGATGTTTTCAATGTGTGACCTCGGGCGCTCCTGAATGTGGAAGATGTATCCGATGGTCCTTGCTTCCGCATCCTTAAGGGGTTCTGCATAGAACTGGTTGGATGTGTATCCGTTTTCGTAATACTTGTTCTGGATTCCGGACTTTGATTCCTGGAATTTTGTTTCATTGTAAACGGAACCCTTCTTGAGTGAAACAAAGGCGAAAAGTTCATCATTGGTGAAAACCGTATTGCCGTCAAATTCAAGGCCGCTGTATGTATACTGGTTTCCTTCGACGATTTCGTAGGTTATGGTAAGTTCCTCGCGGTGCTTCTTTTCATTGAATTCAGAATCCATGGAAACGTTGACAACCCTTGCATCAATGTAGCCGCGGTCCATGTAGTATCCCTGAATTGCCCTGGAGTCGTTGGTCATGAGGGATTCCTGGTATGAACCCTTGCTGAAAAGGCCTGCCTCCTTCATCTTGAGCTTGCTCTTGAGGGTCTTTGATGAAACGAGGGTGTTTCCGGCAAAATCAATCTTCTTTACGACAGACTGCTTTCCTTCCTCAATCCTGAACACGACCATAAATCCGTTGCCGCGTTCTTCAACGGAAGAAGAAACTTCAGCAGTCGTGAATCCCCTTTCTATATAGTAGTTTCTTACGGCACGTTCATCAGAAAGCATCTTGCTTTCAAGGAATATGTCCCTTTCCTTCATGGAAATCTTTGCACGCAGGTCCGAATTGTGAAGCTGCCTGTTTCCGGTGAAGACAATCTTTGTTACTACGGGGCGTTCCTTTACGTCCACAAGAATGTTAACGGTCTTTCCGTTGTCGTTTCCCTTTGCACACTTGATTTCAACATCCTCGAAATATTCAAGGGCAAGGATGCGTTCATAAAGCTCGCCAACAAGGTCATCGGTAAAAGGCTTGCTTATGAAGCTTGAGGTAACGCCTTCCAGGTCGCTTTTCTTGATGTTGTCAAGGTTCTGGAAAAAAATGTTCTTGATTGGCTTGTCATAATACCAGTCGCTGTCCTGACCAAAGGCTGCTGCAGAAACAAGGACCAGAAGAAGAGTGCATAGGATATTTTTTACTTTAAGAAATTTCATTTTTATATTCCTCTTTTTTTTAGAACTCAAGACGCCATGACAGTGTCACTGAATTGGCCTTAGCCCATGATTCCTGAAGATCCGACAGGTTTGGCGAGAAGTTCCACCTGATGTTTGCAAATGGAGCCTCAAATTCAAGACCTATTTCCGGCTGGAAAACAAGTCCACTGCCAACGGATTCTCCGGACGAAGCCTTATCCTTGTCATAAGACCAGTGCAGCAGGGCGTCTACATAAATATCGTTACCGAAGTACTTACCGATATAAACAGTTGAGTTATCAAACAAGTTACCGATTACGGACCTGTTTTCTGCCCGATTGTCGATATCAAGCCCCTGCATGATGGTGTTCTGCAGCGCAGTCGTTCGAATGGAAAATATATCAAAATTGCATAAATCACGCAATGCTGTCTCTGCTTTCCTTAGGAGAGTCATCTGAACACCGTAGTCCACGCCGGAAATTACGAAAGACCCGACAGATGTAGAGTCTCCCTTAAGCACCTGTCCCAAAAGTTCCATGATTTCCTGTTCAGGCTTACCCGGAATTGAAGAAAGAACCGCCTGGAATGTGGATACGTTCTGGGCAATGGCAGTCATGGTGATGATTACCTGCTCGCCGGAAGAATCGCGTTCACGGGTTTCCGCACGAACGGTTACGACAGGGTCAAAGCGGCTCTGGGTTTCGTTAAGGACAAGGCGGCCCTGCTTAAGGTAGAAGTTTCGGCTCAGGTAGGAAATTTCCCCACCCTTAAGGACAATGTCACCCTTTACGCTCCAAAGTCCCGTAGAAGTATCCACCACAAGGGAAATAGGCGTTGAAGGGGCGATGAGGCTTCTCAGGAGAGGGTTGATGTCTATCTGAACCTTCTGGCCGACCATGATGTCAAGGTTGATGTTAAAGTCAAGGGCAGGTGCCATTCCCGGTGAAGGTGCATCAGATTCTTCTATTATAATGCTTTCATCGGACGGATGTTTTTTGTTCTTCTTTTCCTTCTTTAGGGCCTTCTTCTCCTCCGCCTTCTGACGTCTTGCCTTCTTTGAAAGGTTCCTTGGGTCGCTTAATTCTGCCAGGTCCTTTACCGGGGAATTTTCCAGGGCATAGTCATTGATGGAATATGAAAGTTCCGAATTCCTCAGGGAGATGGATCCGCCCAGGGTTACGTTCCTGTCTTCAATGACGATGTTTACGTCCGCACTTGTATATCCCTTTATCCTGAAGTGGGAAACCTTTGAGTCTATAGGTATGTCCTTTTCGTCCAGGGTACGCAGGTTGATGGAAATTGTTGACAGGGACCATCTGTCAAGAACAACAAAGGCATTGCCCGAAATCTCACCGCCGTTTACATAAAAAAGGGTTTCGGGAACGGATATTTCTTCCTGGGCAAACCAGACTGGAATTTCATCAGCCGTAAAGTGGCCCGGTATGTACTGCGGCAGGTTAAAGTCGCTGTCCAGCATGGAAACATTTCCGATTATGACAGGATCAGTTACATTACCATGAATCCTGAAATCACCCTTGAGGACACCGGAATACAGTGAGAAAACGTTGGAATTGAAGGTATAGGAAATCTTTCCGATGTCCCAGTTAAAATCCCTTACATCAAGATCAAGGACCTGTTCCCGGACGTTTCCGTTCATGAGGAATGAAAGGGGTTTTCCTTCTGCAACGGAAAAAGACAGCCTTCCGTCATCGATGATTTCCCCGTAGGCACCAAGGTTTTCGTCAGTGAAAATGTCGAGACGCCCAAGGGAACGGATGAATGAAACATGGAAGGGCTCGAACTTCTTGATGAAGTTGCTGGACTCAAGGGAACACTCCGCATCAACGGAAAATTCCTCGGGAATCCTGCCGCCATCATTACCGGAAAGATTTGCCAGCTGAAGTGAAAGCCTCGTATCGATTTTCTTTGATTCCGTCTCGTACTTGAAATGAAGTTCGGCATCGCCATCAAAATTTCCAAGGTCAATGTGGGAAGAAACACCGTCAATCCTGAAGTTCTTCCACCGTATGTCTACATCCGAAACATCCATCACGCTGTCGATGAATGAAAGGTTGAGCCTTGAGTTAAGGTTTGATCCCCCGAGCAAAACCGAGGACCTGTAAACGTCAACGGAAACAAGGGGATTTTCAATGGTTCCCGTAACGTTGGCATTGAAGGAAACAGTGTTGCCGCTTCCCTGCCCAACGAGGAATCTTCCAAGGGGAAAGTCCCTGACGGAAGCGCCTGCACTAAAATACAGGTCGGACCTTATGTCGCACTTGCGCAGGCTCAGGCCGGAATGGTTTCGGACTTCCCCTCCAAGCTCAATGTCTTCATCACCCAGGGAATTCCTTATGTTCATGCTGAAGGTGCAGCTGTCAAAGATTCCGCCGGCATAATTCCACAGGGCATATCCGCTTCCATCAAGGGAAGAGAAACTGTCAGTGTAGGAAATGGCAGAAGCAACGAGGCTGTCCTGGGTGAATGACCCCTCAAGGCTTATGGCCGGACGGGCAATCATGTTGTCCGTAAGTTCCATGACTGACAGCCTTGAAATGGTTCCGCTCCAGTTTTCGCTGTCGGAGTAGATGTATGAAAAATCCGACGAAAGGGAAACCATGTACTTTCCAATCCTTGCCGGAAATTCCTCAAATCGCACGGTTCCGTTCTTAAGCTTTCCAAAATTCAGCTGGGCATCAAGGCCATAGCTTCCAGTTATACTGAGCCAATCACCAAAGGCATAGACACCGTTAAGGGTGTACGGCAGGCTGTTAAAGGTAAGGTCCGTAAAGAATGAAAGCTGGCTTGACTTTGGATCTATGTCCAGGGTTCCGCCTGCCACAAGGTTGTTCTGCCCCGCAATAAGCTCTATGCGGCTGAAGGAAAGGGACGTGTCTGTTCCGTCAAAGGAAACGACGAGAACTTCCCTGTCCTTTCTTGTGTTGGCAAAAAGGGCTGCCGGAGAATTGTATGTAAAGTCCTTGAAGTCCGTGGAAAAATATGCTTCAACCTGGGAAATGTACGGCTCGGCAGTTGGAAGCACCGGAGCCACCACAGGCCTTGTTCCATCCGTAAAGAAGCATGCGGTCTTAAGCCCCGTGTCCACAAAGAAGTTGTCCAGGTTTGCATAGGCTTCAAGGTTCCTTCCTTCGCCAAGCTGCATCGTTGCGTTTGCCGTAATGTGGCCGGGAACTCCGTATTCCTCGTGGGAATAATCCCAGGCTTCCAGGGTAAGGTCTATGTTCTTTCCAAGGGAAGCATAGCACTTGAAGTCTGAATATGTGCACCATGAACCAAAGGCTGCATTCTCAAAGTAAAAGTCAAAGCCCTTTGTCTTTCGGGGAACCAGCTTTATGTTGCGGACTGAAAGCACATTGCCGTTGCCAAAGACATATCCCCTGACATCAAGGGTGCCGGAAGGCTGAAGGCGCGGAATGTTAAACCCGCCCTTAAAAGTGCCGTTAACGATGCCACCCTCTGCATTAAGCAGGTTAACCGTCACATCGGTCCTGTCGCCAGATGCATCCAGGCCAACGGTCTGGCCGTCCTTTGTAAAGTGCTTTCCCTTTGGCAGGGAAATTTCCGAATCCGTGTTCCACCTGTAGTCCATGGTGTCAAAGTCCATGGCGAAGGAAGAATCCGTCGTAACCTTCATCCCCCTGAAAAAATCAACCTGCCCCGGAAGAACAGGAGCCCTTACAATGGCCAGAGGATTGAACTTTTCCGTCTTGACCTGGGCTTCAAGATTCCTATCCTGTATGTCGTAGGTGGCCGCAAGGTTCAGGGGATGCCTGCTTCCTATGGCACGCACCATGGCCTTCCTGTACCTGTAGCTGAGAATGAAGTCAAGGCGTCTGATGGAATAATCCGCCTTCTGGTAGTCGTCAAGCCTTATGCGGAAGGATGAACCCGACACGGAATAGGGCATGTTTCCGTCCATCTTCCAGACAAAGCCCGCAGTCTTTCCAGACTTGAGGGAAACATAGACATTACCCTCGCCACGAATGAATTCAGCCTGCCCCTCGGAATCCTTCTTAATGGAACAGTAGCGTACTGCGAGAACCTTGGGCCCGTCTTCCAGGTGAGAAGAAAGGGTGAGATTCTTGAATGAAACGTCAAAGGGAACCCATCTTGCAAAGTTCCTTATGGTTTCCTCAATCCTGTCCAGGTCCAATTCCGGCTTGGAAGCAGCTGCCTGGTTCCTGCCCTTTCCGTAGCCTTCAAAAAGCATCCGGGCTTCCTTGGTATAATCGATCCTGACTGAATTGACCGTCAGATTGTAAAAGGCATGCTCGTAGTCACCGGAAATTATCTTTGCCAGGTTGTATGAAAGGGAGGCTTTCTTAATCGATGCAAGTTCAACGCCGGTTTCCCCGTGAATTACGGAAATTCCCCTCATGGTGAAATTTGAAAGGATTGAAGGGGAAAGGGACCTGTATGAAAACTTAAGGCCCGTCTTTTGTTCTGCAAGGGAAAGATACCTGGATTCAAGAGCGCGCAGTTCCCCATCGGCCTTCTTGTACACTGGCAGCAGGACAAAGGCTGAGGCAAAGAGAATTATGGCAAATATCAGGGCTCCGACAGCTGCGGACAGTCTTGAATACTTCATTTTCCTTAAAATACCAAACCGGCTAAAAAAGGGTTCCTCAAAAAAAATTTAAAGAAATCCCCAATTTTAAATCCTATATAGTAAACAAATAATTTTAACAGAAAGTTTCAAAATAATCACTACATGCCAGCATTGACACATTTTCGGTTTTTAGCGATTATTACGGCATTATGAAAAAGGACAAGATGTCCAGACAGCAGCTGGAATCCATGACGACAGCTGACCTGATTGAACTGGCAGACAAATACGGGATCGACATTCCGGACAACCTGAACCGTGCATTTATCATTGGCGAACTTCTGGAAATTCAGGAAGAATACTATTCAGCAGAAAACAAGAAAACCAGCGTGCAGATTGTAGACACGGACGAGCCTGTTCCAGACACATTGCCCCTTTCCTACAACAACACTTGCATTGACTGCCTCCTCAGAAACCCTGCGTGGATTTTTGCATTCTGGGACATCAAGGAATCGGACCTGGCAAAACTCAGTTCCAACAGGAATTTCTCGGGCATCTTCCTGCACGTTTCCTTCTTTGAATACGCAGACGACGAACAGAGCACGGATTCCTTTGACATAAAGACGGACCTTGACACCAGGGAGCAGTACATTCTCCTTCCGCCGGAAAAGAAATTCCTCAAGATTGACCTGGCCGCATCATTTACAGACAGGCAGCCGGACCTTCTTGCTTCCACAAGGGTTGTATCCCTTCCACAGGAGCGTGAAGACATACAGAACATTCAGCCCGGCAAGAAAATTGAATACAGTCCGCTGGTGCAGCTTTCGGGAATGAAGCACATCCTTCACGACCACTTCCTGAACCACAGGCAGTCATTCACCATTTAAAAAAGCAGATTTAAAAGGAGAACATAAATTGGCAGACAAGAAACTTGCTCTCATCATTGAAGCTGACCAGGGATACATCAGGAACGTGTCAGGCAAGGACAGCTTTTCATCACAGAACAACATTCTCTTTTACGCTATCTCAAACACGTACATTCCGCTGCTCAACATGTTCTCACGGCTGGAATCCGAAGACATTCCATTCAAGGTGGGCCTCGTAATTTCTCCGGTACTGTGCTTCCTGCTTGACGACCCGCAGATTCAGAAGCAGTACATCGACCACCTGGACAACCTGATAAAGCTTGGAAAGGCAGAGACAAAACGCTGCGCAAAAACCGAAAGCTACGAAAATTCCCTCCGCTGCCTTAAGGCCGCAGAACAGAACAGGGAAGACTTTACAGAAAAATACGGACAGAACCTTCTTGCACAGTTCAAGGCATACCAGGAAAAGGGCTTTGTTGAACTGATTCCGACTGCCGCAACATATTCCTACATGCCCCACTACGAGGACTACCCGGAAGTGCTCAATGCACAGATTGAAACGGGCATCTACAGCCAGAAGAATTATTTTGGCGAGGCTGGGGAAGGATTCTGGATTCCTTACCTTGGATGGGCAAAGGGCCTTGAATGGTCACTGCGTTCCTACGGAATGAACTACACTGTGGTGGATGCACGCTCAATCCTCTTTTCAAAGGACTGCCCTGACACGGGGATTTTTGCACCGGTCAGAACCCGCACTTCACTTGTCCTCTTTGGAAAGGATCCCGACACGCCGGAAGACATCTGCGGGGAAGAGGGATTTGCACAAAATGAAGTTTACCTTTCCAACAGCCATGACATCGGCTTTGAGCTTGAACAGGACAAGATAGCTTCCTTTTTTGGAAAGGACGATGCACGCATACAGACGGGGTTCCAGTACTGGAACAACGAAAGCGAGGAAGATGACCTGGTTACCTACGATGCGGCCGAGGCTGAAAAGCAGACCGTGCAGGATGCAATCCAGTTCTATTCCTCAAAGCTTGAAAAACTCCAGCAGGCAAAGGAACAGATGGCAGACGGGGAACCGCTCCTCGTATGCGCCATTCCTGCAAGGGTTCTGGGCCAGACCTGGAACGAGGGAATCAAGTGGCTTGAGAACGTCTTCCGCTGCACTGCCTCAAAGCAGGGATTTGACTTTGTTCTCCTCAAGGACAGGATCGCCGGACAATTCACCCTGCCAAAGATCATGCCTTACCCATGCTCTTCCAACGGTCTTGGCTACGGCGAAGACCTTATGGACAACTCCAACAGCTGGATGATCCGCTACGTAAGGAAGGCCACGGAAAGAATGGTTGACCTTACGGACAGGTTCCCCCAGGAAGATTCCCTTAAGGAACGCCTTCTGAATATGGGAGCAAAGCAGGTTCTTCTTGCACAGAGCGGACAGTGGGCAGAAATGATTCATGACGGAACAATTCCAGAATACGTAAAGGAAGAATTCAAGAATCAGATCCTTTCGTTTACAAAGGTTTTTGACGCACTTGCCAGCAACACCGTCAGCACTGAATGGCTTACGGAATGCGAAAAGAAGAACGCACTTTTCCCTTGGCTCAACTACAGGGTTTTTGCAAGAAAGAAGTAATTTTTTCCGGGGCCTTTGAACTGTTTGACAAAAGGGCCCCATGAAGCCCCTTTATATGACAAAAAATCCATTTTCGTGTAAAATGGATGCGTGAAGTTTACAATTAAAAAAGCGTTATTTTGGACGGCCATTTGTCTTGGACTTGCTTCCATGACCATTGCACCTGCAGCCGCACCAAAGCAGAAAAAAACGGACAAGAACAATCCTCTCGCACTCTATCCTGAAGAATTCCAGGTCAAGATAAGCAGCATGAAGGACCATGCAGACCGGAATGAATTTACCCTTGCAGTGGCCGACCTTGATTCGTCAGCAATTGAATTTGCAAAGGGGGAATCTTCCGCTGCAATCCTCAGGAGAATCGAAAAACCCGTAGCAGAACTCAAGGCACTTCTTGAACAGTACGGCACGCTGCAGTCTTCTTCCGAAAAAATAAATTTCCAGGACTACACGGACAGGAAGAACATGGCTCGCCTTGAAGAATACTTCGAGGGCCTTTCAAAAATCACAAACCGCGTAAGGGAACTTGGAACCCAGATCCAGACGGCTTCCTCTTCGGGAAACCCATACTACCTTTCAAGGTTCATCCTTGGAATTTCCGAGCTGGAAAATTCGGGTCTTGCTAACGTGCTGGAATTGCAGTACAAGAGCCAGACGGCATCAGTGGAACAGTCGGTCTATGCAAGGTGCATTCCCCTTGCTTCGTCCATCAACCAAACCCTCAACATCGACTCTGGAAGCAGGACGTCAGAAGACATAAGGGCGGCATTCCAGGCAGCGGACCAGATTGAAGCCCTCGCAGAACAGCTCAGGGAAATCAATAAATTCCAGGCAAAGCTTAAGCAGAAAAACGCATCGGCAAAATCACGCCAGGTTGAATTCAATTCAAGCATGAATGCCATTGCCACAATCTGCGAGGAATCAAAGAAAATCCTTTCCATCTCTTCAGAAATTCAGGAAGGCCTAAGGGAAGAAATCGTTCCCCCGGCAGATCCGGTAACCGCCATCAGGTCGGAGCAGGATGAATATTCACATTCACTTGTAGAAAGCGCAAAGAAATTCACGGCCTGGGAAAAGGTTGCATCTTCATGCGCAAAGTCACAGTCCATCCTCATCCTCAGGAACATCAAGAACGAAGACCTTGCATGGAATGAATTCGTTCCAGCCTATTCGGAAAACTGCAGGAACATAGAAGCCAAATGCCGCCAGAAAGCCATCGCACTCTGGGTTGCCATTGCAGACTACTATGCAGGAGCCGGAAAAAAACTTTACGAAGACGACAGGACGGGCTGCGAAAAAATAAAGAAGTACATGGAAGGAACGGACGGAGTCTACTACCCTTCACGCTCGCTGGAAGAAATGGCAGTCCTAAGGTCAAACATCCTCAAGGACACGGCCGCCCTGGAAGACTGCAAGGTCAAGCTTAACAACGGTTACGTTTACCGCTCAAACTTTGTAAGCCAGCAGGAAACCATCAGCGAAAACTCAAAGCTGATCCTTTCTCTGAAGGGGGAATTTGAATCCCTTGAAGAAAAGGCAAAGGAAAGAATTCTTGCAGCGCAAATTGCATCGGATGAAGTTGAATACCTTTCACAGAAAGCCCGGGATGCAAACGAGGACGGAAGCTTTGATTCAGCAATAAAGACATTCCTCAAGGCGGAGGATGCCTACTCAAGGAATTCCGAGGAACTGAAAAACGACGGCGACATAAGGGACAGGGCCTATTCTTCCCTTGCTGAACTGAGGGAAAACATCATCACCACCCAGCAGCCGATTTTTGCAGGCGAAAGCAGGAGCCTTAAGAACAGGGCACGCACTGAATACTACGCAGGAAATTTTGAGGAGGCTGCATCCTGCATTTCCATGACGGAAAGCAAGAGGGAACTTTGGTCAAGGCTTCTGGATAACGAAATGGAAACCGACGAAGAACTTGAAAGGCTCAAGGACTACGTAAACACGGCCATTGCCATCAAGGAAGGAAGGGAAATCCATTCCTATGATGCAAAGTCACCGGAGATGAGGCAGAACCTTTCCCTTGCAGAAAAATACTACGAATCGGGATCCCGTCTCATGGCAGAAGAAAAAAAATCCGAAGCCCAGGATATCCTCCAGAAGGCAAAGGACAGGATCAACCACGTAAAGATATACTACCCGAGAAACAAGGCTGCAGGCGTCCTGGGCCTTAAGATAGACAAGCTTCTGGACCCTGAAAATTTTGACAATGTTTTTGCTGCAAGATTCCGGGAACTTTCGGAAACCGACTATTCGACAAAAAGCGCAAGGGCACAGGAAGCCTACGGTTCCCTCCTTGACCTTAGGGAACTTAACCCGGACTACCCTGGCATGAAGAAACTTATTGAAAAGGCAGAAGTTCAGCTGGGACTTAAGCCCCAGGCACCGGACAGGTCAAAGATCGACAGGGCAGATAAGCTTGCATCGGAGGCAAAGGCAATTCTTGCAAAGGCCGGACGCGATGAGATTCTCCTTGCCCAGGCAAAGCAGAAGGCACAGGAAGCATTTTCCCTTGACCCTGGATGCGCAAAGGCGATTGCAGTCCTTGACGAGATTGCCATGCGGCAGGGTGGAGACTCAAGGATAGTTCTGTCCCAGGAAGACGAAATGCTTTATCAAAGTGCTCTGGCCGACCTGCAGAAGAACAAGGTCTTTGACGCAAATTCCAAGATTGCAAAAATTCTTGCAAACCCAAATAATTCCAATTCCGCAAAGGTTTTGAAACTTAAAAAACGTATAGAGGCACGCCTGTGAAACTATTAAAACTATCGGCACTTGCCCCACTTGCACCCTTGGCATTATCCGCATTTTTCTCCCTGGTGACATTCAGCCAGAAAGCCCAGGCTGCAACATATTATTTTGAAAACCCTGCCCTTATTGACGAAGCCAGGACGAACTGCTTTTTCCCGATGACCATATCTTCCGGCGCAGTGCAAAAAACGTCCGCTGCAGCACCGGCAAACTCAAACTCAAAGTCAAAGAACGGCTCGGCAAAGACTGGAACCAATTCAGCAAAAACTGCCCCGGCCGGTTCCACCGCAAAACAAAATGATTCCCCTTCCCTTGTTTTCTGGCAGGAAGCTGACGAAGAACAGAAGCAGATCTGGATCAGCCTCAAGTCCACAACGGATGGAATTGCATGGAACTACAGGCCGCGCATAGCAGGCCCATTTTCCTACTCGGGAGAAATTCCACCAATATACACGGTTGCATCCAATTCTTCGGTAACGGTCCTTGCATGCCTTTCTTCCGATGATGAAATTTCAATCTACGCGACAAAGGACAACTTTGAAACCTCGGAAACAAGGGTAATAGCCAGCGGAAGCAAATTCATCGCACCACGCGTTTTCAGAAACAAGTCCGGGGGATTTACACTCTTTGTATCCCAGAACCAGGAAGATGCATTCAGCCTGCACTATTCAACTTCAAGGGATGGAATCAACTGGACTGCCTTTGTGGAATTCACTTCCCCAAAAACCATAAGGAATTCCTTCAACCCCATAGTTCCATTTCTTGTTCCGACAAAAACGGGAGACCTTATGGTTTACCAGGCCCAGTATACGGAGCAGAACCTTATCTCGGTTCAGCTTTATTCCGTGTTCACAAAGGACAACGGAAAGACATGGACAAAGCCTGTTCTCGTCACGGGGGCATCTTCACTGGATGACGGAAAGGATTTCTTCAACTGGTCAAACCAGAACCCAAGCATGATAACAACGGAAGACGGCGAGACTTTCCTTACATGGGAACGATCGCCATTCTATTCAACAAACTCCGACATCTGGTTCTGCAAGCTGAATGCAGCGGGTGCAGTGGACGGCAAGGCTGAAAAGATCAGCACCACGGGTTTTACCTCAAAGCCTTCACTTTTTGAATTTGACGGTGCAGTCAACCTCCTGTGGTTTACCACAATCCTGGGCAACCAGAAGGTTTACTTTACCCAGAAACGCGGAATCCTCTGGGACGATGCAGAAGTCATCTCGTCTGGCAACGGAGAGTCCCCATGCTACCTGCTTACCAAAAACGGAAGGGAACTGAACTTTGTCTGGGAAGAAATCAATTACAGGAAGAACACCACAGGCATTGCATTCCTTTCGGCAGACCATTCATGCCCGGCTCCACGCATAGCTCCAGTCAACTACAGGGACAAGCAGCGTGTGGCTTTCAAGGATTTTTCCACAAACATCTTCAAGACGGAAGACTCTTCCGGTGTAAGGGGATATTCATGGATCTGGACACAGGATCCTTCCAAACAGCCGCCTGAAACCATCACCATGTCAACAAAGGAAAGGCTTGTCGACAGCACCATGGAAAAGGACGGCCTTTGGTACTTCAAGGTCAGGCAGCAGGACTACGCAGGCAACTGGTCAGACAGTTCATCCGTAACCTGCTGGTATGACTCAACTCCACCAAGACAGGTAAAAATTGCAGACATAGACTGGGACGAATCAGGATTTGCATCGTCAAACAGGTTTGAGATTTCATGGACGCCTGATGAAAACGACGATGACGTGGCAGGCTATACCTATGCCCTTAAATTCATCGACCTGATTCCAAGAAGGTACATGACAAACCCGCGACATCCTACGGCAGCAACGGAAGAGGAACTTCTGGAATTTTCCGAGGGGCTTCTCGAAAGAAACAGGGATGCCATTTCGGAGGAACAGGTTCTGCCCCACTATGTCATGACAAGGGAATCTTCATTCCCAGTGGAAAACATCCGCAACGGACTGTGGCTTTTTTCCGTAGCTCCAATCGACCAGGTTGGAAACATCGGAAAGGCAAAATCCATGGAACTGGTCCTGAACAAATTCATTCCAACGACTTTCGTAAATTCCGTAAGCCAGGATGAAAACGAATTTGGCGATGTTGAACTTACGATCAACGGCGGCGGATTCACCTATGACGGAACCATCGCGGCAGTTTATCTTGACAGGGACGGAAAGGCTCCATACGACTATTCATTCCATCTTTCGTCAGGTGACTATGAGATAAAGTCCAACGGAAAGATTTCCCTGCAGCTTAAGAATGTTGATGCCGGTGACTATTGCATCGGACTTCTTCACACTGACAGGGGAACCTACATGACAAGGGAGCCGAACCTTACAATAGAAGAACACGGTACGGTCAAGAAAAAATTCAGTTACCTGTTCAAGCCTGACTGGAAGGGCCTGATCAGGACCTGCAGAACCCACACCAGCGCAGTCATTGCAGTCCTTGTTCTGGTGGCAGTTCTTTTTGCAGCTGGATTTGCCGCATCCTCTGCAGCCTTGGTAAAGACGGCGGTTGAAACAAAAGAAGTAAGGGCAGAAGTCAAGGCGCTTCTGGAAGGAGATATTATGCCGGGTGAAAAAAAGAGAAAAGCTTTCATGTACAAACAGAAGGGAATGAGCCTTAAGTCCAAGCTTGTCATTCATTCCACAATCCTCATTGCAGTCATGGACATCCTGATCTTTGCAGGATTCGGCTACTACCTCATCAAGAACCAAAAACGTACCCTTGCAAGGAGCCTTCAGCAGCGGGTAAGCGTAATGCTCAACTCCATCGCAAGCGGAACAAAAATATACCTGCCGCAGACAACGCCGGAAGACAACCTTTCCCTCACGGATATTGCAAGCCAGGTTTCAGCCCTTTCAGAAAGCAACTGGGCAACCATCACGGGAACAAGCCAGGACGGAAAGAGGACAGGCCTGAACAAGATATGGGCAACTACGGACATGGAAATACTCAGCCGCACGGAAGGCGATGCATTCATTCCGGGAACAACGGCTATCGGAGAAGAATCCCTGGAAGCAATATGCAAGTCCTTTGAAGAACTGAACAGGACCGCATCGATTCAGGCAGACGACATTTCGGAAAGCATTGCGGAACTCACAAAGGAAGGTCTTGACCTTGCCCTTCTTACGGATGAACGTTCCGTTGCAAGGCGTGCAGAAATTCAGACCATAAGAAACCAGCTTTCACAGAGACTGGATAACATACTCGACGGCATCTCAACCGGAGCAGAAGGATCGATTCCAGGCTTCAGGACAGACAGCATCGACAGCGAAAACACCGACTACATTTTCTACAAGCCGATCCTCTATAAGAACGCCAGCGACACGGATTATGTTCACGGGGCAGTGTTCATCAAGGCCAGCACAAAGACCCTTGTGGCCCAGATTGAACGCGAGATGGAAATCATCATCATCACATGCCTCGTGATCCTTGCAGTTGCCCTCCTCATGGCCTTTGCAAGCACCTACATCATGGCATCAGTAATCGTCCGCCCTATCCGCAAGCTTGTGGCACACGTTGCAATGATCAGGGATACGGAGGACAAGGAAAAACTTTCCGGCAGGGAGATTCCCGTTGATTCAAAGGATGAAATAGGAATGCTTGGTGACACGGTAAACGAAATGACCCGTGGCCTTGTTGAAGCCGCCGTTCAGGGAAAGAACCTTACCCTTGGAAAGGACATCCAGACTAAATTCATTCCCCTCGAAGTCGTGGATGGAATCACGCAGACAACAGGAAGCCTAAGGACAAAGGGTGCTGATTTCTTCAGCTACTATGCAGGTGCAGACGATCTTTCCGGAGACTACTTTGACTACAAGCAGCTGGATGACAAGCACTATGCCATCATCAAGTGCGACGTTTCAGGGCACGGAGTTCCTGCAGCCCTCATCATGGTTGAAGTTGCAACCCTGTTCCTCAACTGCTTCAAGAACTGGAGCATGAACAAGCCAGGCCAGGGCATAAACATTGCTCCTGTCGTAGGACAGATAAACGACCTTCTGGAAAGCCGCGGATTCAAGGGAAGGTTTGCAGCCTTTACCCTCTGCATCATGAACACGGAAACGGGAGAATGCTGGTTCTGCAACGCCGGAGACAATCTTGTCCACATCTACGACAACCAGCTGAGAAAGAAAAAGGTCATCACCCTTCAGGAAACTCCTGCAGCCGGAATCTTCAGCACCGACCTCGTTGACATGAAGGGCGGCTACAAGGTTTCAAAGCTCGTACTCAAGAAGGACGACGTACTGTTCCTCTTTACTGACGGCATCGAAGAAGCAAAGAGGCTTTTCCGCGACGGCCAGGGACAGCTTTGCAAGTGCGAGGAAACCGTTGATGTAAAGGACGGAATCCATCAGACCCACAATGCCGGCGACGACAACGAAGAGATGACCCCGGAACGCGTAACTGACATAATCGAGGCCGTCTTTGCCCGTTCAAAATATGCACTTCACAAGTTCCATGCTCCTGAAGGACAGGCCGACTTTGAGTTCGACTTTACTGAATGCGAAGGCACTGCAGCAGAAGCAATCATGGCCCTTGTTTCAGTGGAAAAAATATTCCGCATAACAAAGCCTAAGAACGCAACCCAGAACGACAGGGTAAAGGCCGACAGGAACATAGACAAATTCCTTCGCAAGCATTTCATGCAGTACTCGACATATTGCTCTGACAGGCAGGAAATCGAAAACAATCCGTCCCACATTTTCTGGTGCGGAGTAAAGGAAGACCCTCAGTACGATGACCTTACCCTCATCGCAGTAAAAAAATCATAAGGGAGCCGTAACCGTAAATGTTCACCACAAACAAATGCCGTTGTCCTGAATGCAACAACCCGGCCCTGACCACAATCAGGGACAACGAGCTTTTTACAGAAGAAAACAACTTTTGCTATGACCACCTTGAGAACAAGGAAGAATACATGCGCTCCCTCAAGGAATACATCGAAAGCCATGAAAAGATAGTCGGCCTTTGCGCATGCGGAATTTACGTCCGAAACATGGATCTTTCCAACAAGCGCTTTTACGGATGCAACTTCCAGCACGTAACCTTTACAAACGTCCACTCGGAAAACATAAGGCTCAGGATGTGCATGATGGATTTTTCCACCCTTACGGACTGCAACTTTCCACAGAGCAACATACAGTTCTCATCCTTTGCCGGATCAAAGCTGGTACATACAAGCTTTACGGGCAGCGACCTGATCCACAACAACTTCAACGGAACCACATGCTATCAGTGCAGCTTTGACAACTCCGACCTGTACAACAGCCGCTTCATCAAGGCAATACTCCTGAACACTTCCATCAGGGACTGCAACCTTAAGAAGACCATCTTCTTTGAGTCTGCAAGGGACAAGGTTCTGTTCAAGCTGTCAAATACCAGGGAAGCCCTCTTTGACAGAAACAAGACCAATTCCCTTGATGAACTTGGAAACGAAATGGAAGAGGGGGATCTGTAAGCCATGAAAATCTATTTTCACCTGTGCATCGACGGATTTACAAACAGCTATACCATCCTGAACGACGACCCAAACGTTATGGAAGCAATAATCGTTGACCCGGGAATGGTGACAACGGAACTGATTGAACTCATAGAAAGCGGGGGCTACAAGCTTACTGCCGTTCTCATAACCCACAACCATTCGCACCACATCCAGGGACTGAAAACCCTCGAGAAAATATACACGCCAACGGTATACGGAGCCGATTCAGAATCCTACGGCATGGATTCCGTCATACTCAATGGAGACGGAATGACAACCATTGCAGGATTTTCCGTCGAATTCCTTTCCATACCGGGACATTCGCCAGACAGCATGGTGTATAAAATCGGTGACGCCCTCTTTACCGGTGACAGCCTGATTCCCGGAATGACCGGAACCACATCCAGCCACTATTCAAAGAAAATGCTTGCATGCAAGATCCGCGACAAGATACTCACCATGCCGGACAGGACAATAATCTTCCCGGGCCACGGAGCACCTGGTTCCATAGAAAGCGAGAAGATGTACAACCTGGATCTTGGAAAATAAATTTCTTAAGGGAAAGGGCTAGTCAAGACGGCTGATCATGGAAACCCTTCCGCATGCAAGGCCCCATCTGTCAAACACGTAATCGTTCAGCACCGAACCTGCGTCATGAAAGGCGCTGGCCTTGGTGTTCCTGATGTATTCCGCATCTTCCTTCTGGTTTCTGTTTACTGAACCACGCCCTGCAACCTGGAGGAAATACGGTTCCACATTAGGAAGGCTCTGCTGCATTATGTAGGCCATGAACTCATTCTGCATCAGGTATTCATCGCTTGTGTCGTAACCAAGGCCCGGCTGGGTAACCCAGAAAGTCTTTATGAACTTCATGGAACGAGGATCAAACATGGAATAGCAACTGAACACGACGTTGCGGAATTCCTCGTCGGTAAAATAAATTCCATGCCAGCTTTCGTGGGCAAGGAATGTGCGGCGAAGGTAATCCGGCGATTCCCTGGAGAAAGAAACTACAGCTCCGTTTCCTGCCGTATAGGAACCATCCTTAGCCTTAAGGACAACTCCATTGGCCAGAAGAATTTCAAGAAGAAGGTTCTCATACCTGCTCAAGGCAAAATCCGTTTCCCGTGCCAGGTTGAAAAAAGCTGCAAGATCGTCGGCCTTGTAGTCATGGGCATTGTATCCATGCTTTGTACGCACGATCTCATCACTAACCAGGGTTCCCTTGTATCCTGCCTTTTCTGCAAAATATGCAAGGCGGGTAAAAAATCCATTCTGAATCTTATAGTCGGCAAAATCAAAGAAAAGAACCCCCGGAAACTGCTGCCATTCAAAAAGCTCATAATCGGATGTACGCCAGTTTTTCTGGGGCCAACTCATGACAAGGCCAAGATCAGTCTTTAGGGGATAGAGAACATGATTCTTCCTGTCTGCCACAAGCTTCCTGCTGTTGGACCTGACAATAACTGACCTGACAATGTCGGAATTTTCCGTAAATGAAAGTTCCTGGGGAATGGACTTGAACGCACAGGTCTGAAGAACCACTTCCTTCTGGCCTTTTGCAAGCCTTACGGAAACATTCTCGCCGCCAACATTTATGCCAAGACGCTTCTGGTTCTTCCAGTCACCGACATCTTCCTGTTCTTCTATGGAAATGGAAATGCATGGCATGATGGATCCAGGCAGGTTTCGCTCCGGGAAGGCCTTACCTATGGAAGAAAAATCCGTTGACTCATCAGGAAGCTTTACCTCTCCCCCGTCAGGTCCAAATGCAAAGAAAGGAACCTCTTCCTCAAGGCTCCATCCCATGACAGTCTCTTCCACACTGACCTTGGAAACGCTGGTCCTTTTGGTTCCCCGGACAAAAAAGCCCCTGGGGATTTCTTCGTATGGAGAAAAGGCAAGGGACACTTTTACGGAAGGCTGGTTCAATGCTGCAAAGTCTCCCGTAACAATGCTGCCCGACAAAAGTTTCTGGCGGTCTAAAGATTTTTCGTCAATAGAAGAAATGGAAGTGGAAGATTCATCATGAAAATCTTCCGGATAAATGAAGCCAACGGAAAATGGACAGGTTTGATCCTTCTTTCGCACATCCTCATTGGAAACAGTCAGCACCAGGGCACCGGTATTTTTCTTGTAAATGAGGTTCTTAATGTGGACCCGCTGGTTTTCCGTAAACATGAAATACATTGCAGGATCCCGCCTGGATTCAACAATACGTGCATCAAGTGCGTTCCTGTTGAGGGCGGTGAAATTTTCTCCGCTCATGCCAAGGACCGAATCCTTAGCCCTGAATGAACATGAAGACAAAACAAAAACAAGAGCAGCTGCAACTGCAATAGTCAATTTCATTCTTTTATAGTACATTTTTTTCTGTTTTTACTCTACACTAGACATTATGAACATGCTGATTCCGGGAAAAGACACGATCCTCCTTCTTGCAAGATTCCAGAAGAAAATCATCAGGGAACTGAACCTATACCTTGGCTCTGGCAATGCCATGGCCGACAAGAACTGTTTTGCAATTCCCCAGTATCCACTTTTTGCACCGCTTCCAGAAGGCTTCGGAGAGGCAGGCTTTAACATTGCCGAAGTCACCATAATGGAACCTGCAGTTCAACAAGGCATTCTCTTTTTTCCTGTTGAATGCCAGATTGAAGGCCTTGTCAAGACTGAAATTCCATTTGCAAGAATCTCATGCCCTGACATAATTCAAGATGACCTGGACATGGAAAAGATTTTTCGCGACGGTTCTCTTGTTGAAGAAATAAAAAAAGCGTTCCCCAAGAGAGAACGCTCGTTTAAAACCGCCAGCGTCATTTTTGAAAACAACGGCTGGAATGTATTTGAAGAAAAGTGGCACACCACGCGCCAGTAAAATCAGATGATGATCTTGTCTCCACGGTCCATTGCAACAAGACCAGACTTAAGGAGTTCAAGAATTCCGTAAGGCTCAAGAAGACGGATGAGGGAATCAATCTTGTCCTCGCTACCTGTTGCCTCAACGATGAGGGCATTTTCTGAAACGTCAACAATGTGTGCGCGGAAGATGCTGCATGTTTCAATGATGACTGCACGCTGCTGGCCTGAAGCCTTAACCTTGATCAAGGCCATTTCCCTCTGGCATGTGGCAGACTTTTCACAGTGCTCGATACTGATTACTTCAACAAGCTTTGAAAGCTGCTTCTTGATCTGCTCAAGAATGTATTCATCACCACGTACGACAATTGTCATGCGGGACTTGTTCGGGTCTGCAGTTTCACATACGACAAGGGAGTCAATGTTGTAACCACGGCGGCTGAAAAGACCAGATACACGGCTCAGTACACCGGCATGGTTTTCTACAAGAACTGACAAAACATATTTTTCTTCCATAAATAATTTCCTCCAATAAGCCCCTTAATTATATCGGTAACCTCTAAAAATTGCAATTTTTAAGATCAACTTTAAAAAGGAACAGCCGCTAGTAACGGCCCACCTCCGAGTAAACGCCAAGAAGCCTTACTTCATCTGCCTTTTCCTGAAGCTTGCCGACAAATTTTCTTACATACTCATCAGGATCGCCGGTAATGCTCTTCAAGTCTGCATCTGCATAGAAAAGGTACTCCCAGGGACGGCCTGGCATGGGACGACTTTCAAGGCGTGTAAGGTTCGTGTCAAAATCCTTTAGAACCCCAAGTATGCTGTAAAGAGAACCCGGCTCATTCTTTGCCTTGAACATGAAGCTTGCCATGTTAGGAGTCCTGTTGGATTCCCTGGAAACCTTTGATTCAACATTGTCCGCACTTATGACCACAAAGCGTGTAAAGTTGCTTGCATCATCTTCAATTCCCTGGGCAAGAATTTCAAGTCCATAAATCTGGGCATTGATGGCGCTTGCAACGGCAGCATTTTCCCTTGAACCGTTTTCAGAAACAAAGAGTGCAGCCCCCGAAGTGTTGTATGCTTCCAGCTGCTGCCAGTCCTTGTGTCCCTTAAGGTACCTGCTGGTCTGCAAAAGGGCCTGCGGGTGGGAATAGACTTTCCTGATGTCTTCAATCTTTGCACCCTTGACTCCCAGAAGGCAGTAGCTGATCTTGATGGCAATGGCCCCGCTGATCATCACATCCTGAAACCTCTTGAAGTTGTCGTAATTCTGGTAGACGCTTCCTCCCAGGGAATTTTCAATTGGAATCATTCCATAGTCAGCCTTACCGTCTATCACGCTCTGAAAGACCTCTTCAAAGGAATCGAGAGGAAGACTTTCGGCACTGGTGTCAAAATATCCCTTGAGGGCAGCCTCAGCATTGCATCCGGGTTTTCCACAATATGAAACAATGATGCTGTCAGAAGTGCGGCTTGCCTTTTTTCTTTCCACATGGGGAACAAGCATCACGTGGGCAACAGATTTTCCCATGACGGGAGCAAGGGATTCGATGTCGCGCATCAGCTTGTCAAACTGCTCTGGAACCATGCTGAATGCTCCGCCTGACAATGCGTTTACAGGATCCGTATGAACTTCAACTGCAACCCCGTCTGCACCGGCAGCAATGGATGCAAGCCCCATGGATGGAACCTTGTCCCTGATACCAACAGCATGGCTCGGGTCAACAATTACCGGCAGGTGGGTCATGGACTTTAGGACGGGAACGGATGCAAGGTCCAACGTGTTTCTTGTCGTGTGCTCAAAGGTTCTGATTCCCCTTTCGCAAAGAATCACATTATCAGTTCCAGAAGCAAGAAGGTATTCAGCGCTCATGAGGAATTCTTCGTAGGTTGCCGTGTAGCTTCTCTTGAGGATTACAGGCTTGCCGGTGGCCCCAACTTTTTTCAACAAGTCAAAGTTCTGCATGTTGCGCGATCCAATCTGGAACACGTCAACCTTGTCAGCCATGATGGGAATAAGATGCTCTGCCGTAACTTCCGAAACAACAAGAAGCCCAAACCTGTCGCCGGCCTCGCGTAGATAAGAAAGGCCTTCTTCTCCAAGCCCCTGAAAACTGTATGGAGACGACCGGGGCATGAAGGTTCCGCCACGAAGCATTACTGCCCCGCTTGCTGCAACCTGTTCCGCTATCTGCATTATCTGTTCCCGGCTTTCAACAGCACCAGGACCTGCAATGGTTACAATGTGCTGCCCGCCAATCCTGATTTTCTGTCCGCGGCTGTTTACAACTTCAACAACGGTGTCTTCCTTCTTAAACTGACGGCTTGCCATCTTGTATGGCTTTGAAATCGGAATCACCTTTTCCACGCATGCAATGTGCTCGACTTCCGCCTTGTCGATGGAACTTTTTCCAACTGCCGCTATGATCGTATTTTCTTCACCCGAAACGGTGTTCAACTTGAAATTCTTTTTTTCAAGGAAAGCCCGGAGTTCCTTCTCTTCGCCTTCCGTACTGTTCTTCTTTAAAACGATGACCATGGGCGCAAGTATACCACACTGCAATTTTTTTTTCATCAGCAATCTTTCATGAAACCGGCCGCATATAAAATGGACTCCGCATTAAAGTTTAGACATTGCCCTAAATAAATTTATTTTCTATAATAAAAGAACAATACCACGACATACATGGCTCACTGCCGCGTGGAGCATTATAGGAGATTTGCATGGAAGCAAAAGAAATTCTTGAACGTGCTGCAAAATACATTGCAGAAGAAAAAGACGCTGCATTCCGCAAGGAAGTAGAAGATCTCGTTGCAAAGAAGGACATGAAGGAACTTGAAGACCGTTTCTACACAACACTTGAATTCGGAACAGGTGGTCTTCGCGGAGTCATGGGTGGCGGAACAAACCGCATGAACACACTTGAAATCAACAAGGCAACACAGGGTCTTGCAAACTACGTAATCAAGGCATTCCCTGCAAAGGCAAAGAAGGGCGCACTCAAGGCAGTTGTAGCTTATGACAGCCGCATGAACTCTGACAAATTCGCAGAAGCAACAGCACGCATTTTTGCAGCCAACGGAATCACTGCATATCTTTTCAAGTCACTCCGCCCAACTCCAGAACTTTCATTTGCAATCAGAAAGCTCAAGGCACAGACAGGTGTTGTAGTTACAGCTTCTCACAACCCACCAAAATACAACGGATACAAGGCTTACTGGGACGACGGTGCCCAGGTTATCGAGCCACATGACAAGGGAATCATCGACGAAGTAAACAAGGTTGAAGACGTAAAGACAATGAGCAAGGCTGCAGCTGTCAAGGCCGGCAAGCTCATCGTAATCGACAAGGAAATCGATGAACCATACTGGGCAATGATCAAGAAGGAACTCTTCCGCCCAGCCCTCATCAAGA
>JAKSLY010000016.1 GCA_024400955.1 Treponema sp. | reverse complement strand
AAGGACTACTGCACCTATGTTAGAATGGTTCAGGAAGGCATGAGGAAAGGACAGAACCTTGACCAGTCAACGGACAGGGCCCTTGATTATGCCGTAAGGAACAACCTGCTGGATGGTTTTTTCCGAGCAGAACAGGCGGAGGTAAAATATATGGGAATGACGGAATACGACGAGGAAACTGCCCACAGATGTTTTTTTGAAGACGGCGTGTACTTTACCGAGCAGCGCCTGCAGCCCATCATAGACCAGCAGGCCTCGCAGTTAAGCCAAAAGGATGCAGAAATTGCTGAACTTGAGAAATACAAGGCATACATGAAGGAGCATGGACTGACCCTACCGCAAGAATAGCATTTATCAGTAAACTTCAAATGCTTTCAGCATATAACCCAGCCATCGATGTTCTGTGGCTGGGTTGTTTTTTTTAGGATCAGGGTTTTAAGGCCTGCCGAAACTGCATCCATAAATAATGGAACGCCCTGATGTGGAAAGTTGGAGCTGTCCGGTTTTCCAGGTCCGGAATATAGCAAAATTTTGTTAAATTTGGTGCCTGAATAACAAAAAAATCTAGAAAAATCCCAAAATTATTCAAAATTTACCAGAATTTTTTGGGGAATTCACATAAATTAGCAAAAAATTCAAGAAATTCGATAATCCGCGGAGCCCCTTTTGGTATAAGATATAATCATCCTAAGAACAGGAGTGCGTGCCGGTGCTTGCAGTGCCGGTGCCTGCTCTCACTTAAAATTTAAATCATTAAGATATCAAAAAAGGAGGATTATCTTATGAAAAAATTATTAGCTGTAGTATTTGCTGCTGCAATGGTACTTCCAGTATTTGCTGCAAAGACAAAGGTTGGTGTTTCAATGCCAACAAAGGATCTCCAGCGCTGGAATCAGGACGGTTCAAACATGAAGTCACAGCTCGAAAAGGCTGGCTACACAGTTGACCTTCAGTATGCAAACAACGACATTGCAACACAGGTTTCACAGATTGAAAACATGGTAACAGGTAAGTGTGAAGTTCTCGTTATCGCATCTATCGATGGTTCAGCTCTCAAGAGCGTTCTCGACAATGCAAAGAAGAAGAAGATTCCAGTAATCGCTTACGACCGCCTTATCATGAACTCAAAGGCTGTTTCTTACTACGCTACATTCGATAACTACAAAGTAGGTACAATCCAGGGTGACTACCTCGTAGAAAAGCTCAACCTTAAGACACGCTCAAAGGATGATCCAGCTTACATCGAATTCTTCACAGGTTCTCCAGATGACAACAACATCAACTTCTTCTTCGGTGGTGCTATGGATACACTCAAGCCATACCTCGACAAGGGAGTTCTCGTTTGCCGCTCAGGACAGACATCAAAGGCTCAGTGTGCAACACTCAACTGGTCAACAGAAGAAGCACAGAAGAGAATGGAAAACCTTATTACATCTAACGGATACGGTCCAAAGGGAACAAAGCTTGATGCAGTTTACTCATCAAACGACTCATGCGCTATGGGTATCACAAACGCTCTTAAGGCAGCAGGTTACACAGCAGCTAACTTCCCACTCATCACAGGTCAGGACTGTGACATCGGTTCTGTAAAGAACATGATCGCTGGTACACAGGCTATGTCTATCTTCAAGGATACACGTACACTCGCAACAAAGGTTGTTGGTATGGTTGACGCTCTCATGAAGGGAACAAAGCCAGAAATCAACGACAACAAGACATACAACAACGGTACAGGTGTAATTCCTTCATACCTTTGTGATCCAGTATACGGTGACCTGAGCAACTACAAGGCTCTCCTCATCGATTCAGGATACTACACAGAAGCACAGCTTAAATAGTCTAAGCTGATTCTAGATGCGGGGATAAATTAAACTTTGTTTGTCCCCGCTTTTTTTTTCGAAACTTTTTAAGTTAAAAAACATGGGGACTGCGAAAGGCGGTCACAGTCAACTAAAAAACAGGAGATTCCAATGGCAAAAGCATTATTGGAAATGCGGAATATTACAAAAGAGTTTCCGGGCGTAAAGGCTCTCAGCGATGTTTCACTTGTAGTGGAAGAAGGTGAGATTCACGCTCTCTGCGGAGAGAACGGTGCCGGTAAGTCAACTCTGATGAACGTTCTTTCAGGTATCTATGGATACGGTACATATTCCGGGGATATCATTTATGACGGCAATGTCTGCAAATTCCAGAACATCAAGGACAGCGAATCGCTGGGTATCGTAATCATCCATCAGGAACTTGCACTTGTTCCCCTTTTGACAATTGCAGAAAACATGTTCCTCGGAAATGAACGCGGAACAAAGTCAAAAATTAACTGGGCAGAAACATTCACTAAGGCTGACGAGCTTCTTGCAGAAGTTGGCCTCAAGGAATCATCACATACATTGATCAAGGACATCGGTGTCGGCAAGCAGCAGCTTGTTGAAATTGCCAAGGCACTGGGTAAGAAGGTTCGTCTCCTTATTCTTGATGAACCAACGGCTTCCTTGAACGAAAACGAATCAAAGCATCTTCTTGACCTGATGCTTGAATTCAAGAAGCAGGGAATGACTTCCATCATCATCTCCCACAAGCTTAACGAAATTTCTTACGTTGCAGACAAGATCACGGTTATCCGCGACGGTGCCGTAATCAAGACAATGGACAAGAAGAAGGAAAGCTTCAGCGAAAACGCAATCATTGCAGCAATGGTTGGCCGCGACATCACTGACCGCTTCCCTAAGCGCGAATCCAAGGTCGGAGATGTTTGTCTCGAAGTAAAGGACTGGTGTGTTGACCATCCTGTATTCGACGGCATCAAGGTTTGCAATAACGTAAACTTCAATCTCCGCAAGGGTGAAGTTCTTGGCATCTCAGGTCTTATGGGTGCCGGACGTACTGAACTTGCAATGTCAATTTTTGGTAAGTCTTATGGTGCAAACATTCGCGGAAAGATCTACCTTAATGGAAAGGAAGTTGAATTCCCTACCGTTAAGAGCGCAATTGAAAACAAGATTGCATACGTTACGGAAGACCGCAAGGGCAATGGACTTATTCTTTCAGAGACAATCACCCAGAATACTGTTGCAGCAAAGCCTGAAAAGGTTTCAAAGCATTGGGTTTACAACTTTGAGGAATGTCGCCGCGTAGCCCAGCAGTCGGCAAAGGAAATGCATACCAAGTGTGCAACTGTTGACGAGGCAGTTGGAAACCTTTCTGGTGGTAACATGCAGAAGGTTCTCCTTGGAAAGTGGCTTTTTGCCGATCCGGATATTCTTATCCTTGATGAACCTACACGCGGAATTGACGTTGGTGCCAAGTATGAAATCTACTGCATCATCAACAAGATGGTTGCCGAAGGAAAGTCAGTTATCCTGATTTCTTCTGAAATGCCTGAAGTTCTTGGCATGAGCGACCGCATCTACGTTATGAATGAAGGACGCATGATTGCTGAAATGGATGCAAAGGGTGCTACCCAGGAAAAGATCATGGCTTGCATCATCAATTCTGAAAATAAATAGGAGATAATAAAAAATGGCAGTTAACATGCAGAGCATTAAAAAGACGCTGAAGGGTAACACAATGGTTTTCATCCTTCTTGCTGTTATGTTGTTTTTCCAGGCATTGATTGTAGGATTCAACAAGGGTTCCCTCTTTGCTCCGGAAAATATTACTAACCTTATCAACCAGAACGCATGGGTTGTTATCCTTGCAACAGGTATGCTTCTTTGTATCCTTACTGGTGGTAACATCGACCTTTCCGTTGGTTCGATCATTTGTCTTGTTGGCGGCGTTGCCGGTACGCTCATCATCAACATGGGCTGGCCTGTAATTCCTTCAATCCTCATCTGTCTTATTGTTGGTACTTTGATTGGTGCATGGCACGGATTCTTCATCGCTTACGTTCACATTCCACCGTTCATCTGTACACTTTCAGGTATGCTCCTGTGGCGTGGTGTTGCCCTCATCCTCCTCGGTGGCATGACAATTTCTCCATTCCCTTCTTCATACATGAATATCTTTAACAGCTACCTTCCAGAACTTTTCCTTGAAGAACCAACTGATGAACTTTGGGATGTTTCTGAAGATGCTTACTATGCTCTTGTAGACAAGAATGCAGCAATCACATTTGCAGTGACAATGGTTATTGCAGTTGTTCTTTGTGCAATCGTTGTAATTGCAGCAATTTTCGCACGCAAGTCAAGAAAGTCTAAGGGTTACACAGTTCCTTCATTTGCTTCTTTCATCGGAAAGCAGGTAATTTTCTGTGCCGTAATCATGATCGTTGGTACACTTCTTGCAAAGGACAAGGGTCTTCCAGTTATCCTCATCATCCTCGGAGTTGTCGTAGGAATCTACTCTTACTACACACAGAACACTGTTCCTGGCCGCTACCTCTATGCAATTGGTGGTAACGAAAAGGCAGCACGCCTCTCTGGTGTTAACACTGACAACGTAATGATGTTTGCATATACAAACATGGGATTTATTGCAGGTATTGCAGGTCTTGTTTGTGCAGCACGTCTTAACTCTGCAGCTCCAACAGCAGGTCAGAGCTACGAAATGGATGCCATCGCTTCTTGTTTCATCGGTGGTGCTTCTGCATACGGTGGAACAGGTACAGTAGGCGGTGCAGTTATCGGTGCCATCTTCATGGGTGTTCTTAACAACGGTATGTCTATCCTTGGTGTAGACAGCAACTGGCAGCGCGCAGTTAAGGGACTTGTTCTCCTTCTCGCAGTTATCTTCGATGTAGTATCTAAGAAGAGAAAGAGTGGAAAATAAACTGGTTCCAGCCCGCGAGTTTGGAAAATAAGTTTGGTTATTTGAACTTCCGGCCTAATACCTCCGGGCCGGGAGCATGAATACAGGGTGCTTTCAAGAACTTCAGTTTGCAGATTGTTCCCAAAGTTTTTTTCTTTTATTGTTTTTCCCGGTGTGTACCGTTGGTATGCACCGGGTTTCTTTTGTGATATAATGTTTTACTGGAGGAATGAAATGGCTGATATTTCACGTTCTATTACACGCAAGTCCTTGAATGCAAAAAGAAAGACTGCGATTAAGACTATCAAGGCCCAGACTAAAGAAAAGATAAAGCAGATCAAGATGGAGTATTCCCTTGATTCACAGAAGAAGAAGGACAGGCTTCTAGAAAAGGAACAGAAGAAGGAACTTCGTGCCCAGAAGGCCAATGCCCGTGTTTCCTACAATGCAAGGCAGCCTCGTCCCTTTACCCTTGGTGAGGATGTATTCAATTCAATCTGCCATGGTATTGGTGCAGGCCTTAGTGTTGCTGCAATTGTTCTTCTTGTCATCAAGGCTGTGATGCATGCCCCTGAAGGACTTGGACCCCAGTTCCTGGCATCATGCACGGTTTTTGGAATCCTCATGTTTGCAGTGTTTTTGTTTTCAACTCTTTCACATGCAATCTATGCCATGACTGCAAGACGCATCTTTGAGATCATGAGCCACATCTGCCTCGTGCTGATGATAGCTTCAATCATGACGCCATTTGCACTTTTGTCGCATGCGGAAAATGCCCTTGCTGCCTGTGGCCTTATCTGGATCATCTGTGCAGCTGCAGCCGCAATTTACGGCGTGTTCAACAAGAAGGTAATTGCGCTGTCTTCGGTGGTTCTTGTGGTAATCGGATGGTTTGTTGCAACCTGCTATGCTGCTCCCTCAAGGGGGCTGCTTGTTGTTGCAATGGCACTGTTTACTCTTGGCGGACTTTTCTATCTGTTCAGGAAGTACAAGTGGACCCACAGCGTTTTTCATGTTCTTGCATTGGCTGGCAGTGTAGTCTGTTTTTTTGCAGTATATAATCTGGTTTGATTTTCTTGCAGCAAAATTCCGGGAGTTTTGCTTTAGTAAAAAGGGGTAATCATGCGCTTGCTGGTAAATCACATTTATAGACCAAAAAGAATCCTCTATTATATTCCTGCAACAAAGGAGTTGAAGGATGGTTTTTTTAGAGGTGATTTGCCGGAAGAACTGTTAAAGCATAATGGAAAATTTGGTACATACGATTATCCAGGCTTGTTTAAGATCAGGAAGGATGGTCTTGAAAAGGAAGTTTTTGGCATTGAATTCAGGCCGGACGATGTTCTGGTAGACTATCCGCAGGATCTGGATTCCATTGTTCTTGACGGTGGATTTATGACTTCTGCCATCACAACTGACGTGATGTTTTCGGGTGATGATGCGGTCAGTGAATGTGTGAACCAGATTTTTGAAAATGCGGATGCGGATATTTTTTATTCAAAAATTCATGTGGATAAAAATCCTGATGTGATTCAGGTTTTTACAAACAGCAATAAAAGCCGTATTTTTATCAGGGACATCAGCATCAGCAGGGAAGAATTTTTTAGGAATGAGAATCCTTCTACTCCCCAGGAGAGGAATTTATATAATGCCGCATATCATGATCCTGTGACCGGACACTTTAACTGGAATTATATCAATACCGTCATTATTGGCTGCGGTCTGAAGGGAATTCAGGATTTTATTTATTGTCAGTTTGACATCAAGGATTTTAATTCCATTAATGAAATTTACGGGCATAATGCAGGTAACAGGGCTTTAAGCAAGGTTACTGAACATCTTAAAAAGCAGGACTGGATATATTGCAGTGCCAGATGTGATAACGATAATTTTGCCTTAATGGCAAGAGACATGTCCAATGAAGAGCTTCAGGAAAAGCTGAAAGTGTTTTTCAGCCATATTTCAACACTGGATGAAGATCCGCACTATAAAATTGATTACAGGTGTGGAGTAGTTCCAATGCGTGAAGCAATGGAGCTTGGAAGCCGTGTGGCAGATGGTGCTAAACTTGCAAAAAGCATGGGTACAAAACTGAATGAAACGGAAATTCTGTTTTATACCGATGACATGCACAATGAACTTTTTTGGGCAAAAAAAATCAAGGGATATATTGATACTGCCATTGATAATGATGAGTTTATGGTATACCTTCAGCCAAAATATAATATTGAGACGGAGAAAATTGAAGGGGCGGAAGCCTTGGTCCGCTGGCACTATCAGGGCTACATGATGATTCAACCCCAACGGTTTATTCCTGTTCTTGAAAAGGAAGGTTCAATAAGCAAGGTTGATGATATTGTTTTGAGAAAGGTTTGTGAATGTTTAGCTCATTGGCGTGAATCTGGATTGCCTTTGCATCCTATTTCCGTAAATCTTTCTCGAAGAAGAATGGAAAACCCAAAGCTTGTGGAACACCTGACTGCCATAGTTGATTCCTATGGAATAGACCATTCATTGATTGATTTTGAATTGACGGAAACGGCTGCCTATAACAATGAAGACTATATGATTACTGTTATTTCTAACCTGAAGTCTGCCGGCTATAAAATTTCAATGGATGATTTTGGAACAGGCTTTTCGTCTTTGTCCCTTTTAACCATGATGCCGATTGACACTCTTAAAATAGATAAGTCTTTTGTTGATGGAATTGGAACGGAAAAGGAAACTTATAAAGAGCGAGCAGTAATTAAGCACATTATTTCAATGGCAAAAGACCTTAATCTAAAATGCCTTGCTGAAGGTGCAGAAAAAAGATCCCAGGTTGACAAGCTGCGTAGTTTTGGGTGCGAAACCATTCAAGGATATTATTACAGCAGTCCCATACCTGTAGAAGAATATGAGGTTCTGCTGAAGAATGAAAAATAATTTTCCTAGTAGTGGGGTGGCCTTCTGTTTGGAATGTCGCCTTCCACCTGTTCGGAGATGTCCCTGAGTTTCTGGGCAAGAATGCGGTTCTCTTCCCGCAGCTTTTCAATGAGATTTGTATGCTCAACCGTAACGGCCTGCAGTTGGTTTACAAAATCTTCCATGTAAGACAGTTTTGTTTCTGCTGCAATGAGCCGTTCTTCTGTTTCCTTATCCATAAAGCTTTCCTATTCCAAGTCGTAGGTTTCCCCGTATTTTACCACCTGGACGTTTTTATATCCATTGTCTGCAAGGAATTTTACCATGTGTTCCTGGGCATCCTTTTCACCGTGGACAAGGAATATTTTCTTGAGGCGGCTTGTGTCGATGGAATTGAGCCATTCAAGGGTTTCTTCATAGTCTGCATGGGCGCTGAAGGAATCAATGGTTTCCACCTGTGCCCTGACTGGATAAAGGTCGCCGAGGATCTTTACTTCCTTCTGGCCGTCGAGGATCTTTCTTCCAAGGGTGTTTTCCGACATGTATCCGACTATGCAGATGATGTTGTTTGGGTCCGTGATTTCATTTGCCAGGTGATAAAGGATTCTTCCAGCTTCGCACATGCCGTCGGCAGACATGATGATCATCGGACCTGGAATCTTGTTGAGGGCCTTTGACTCGTCAACGCTTGTTACAAACTGCATGGAATTAAAGCCGAAGGGATTCTTGTGGTGTGAAAGGAAAGCTTCCTTTGTGGCATCGTCGTAGCATTCCTGGTGGAGCTGGTAAATGCCTGTTGCGTTGACTGCCATTGGACTGTCAAGGTAGATTGGGATGTTTGGTATCTTCTTGTTGTCTATGAGAAGGTGCAGGTGGTAAACCAGTTCCTGGGCGCGTTCTATGGCAAAGGTCGGGATTATGATTTTTCCCTTGGTGTCGATGGCGCGGCGCACTATTTTTTCCAGGCTCTTTCCCGTTGTGGAAGCTTCCTTGTGGAGCCTGTTTCCGTAGGTGCTTTCCAGGAATATGTAGTCCGGAGCCGGCATGTTTGTTGCAGGATCCCTGATGATCGGCTTGTTGCGTCTTCCAAGGTCGCCAGTGTAGAGGATTCTTATTTCATCCGATGGAGCTCCCTTTAATGCAGGAGTGCCGCTTTTTTCTGCCGGCTTGGCCTGGGCTGACTTGTTTCCGAAGAACCAGTGCCAGAGCCTTCTTCCGCTTATGCCCATTCCCTTGGAGAACTCAAAGTTTGCACGGTTTTTCCTCTGGCCGGTGATGGTAAAGCATGCCAGGGCAGAACCAAGGATGTGTCCTGCATCAAAGAATTCAAGCTGGACATCAGGGGCTATGTACATCTTGCGGTTGTACCCCATGGTGATGATCTGGTTTGCAGCCTTAACGCAGTCTTCTTCCCTGAAAAGGGGTTTCCACGTGAATTTGGTCCCCTTCTTCTTTGCCTGCTTTGCAAGGAATTCCGCATCGTGGGCCTGAATCCTTGCACTGTCCATCATGACGATGTTTGCAAGGTCGCGGGTTGCAGGTGTTGCGTATATGGAACCGCCGTATCCGTTTTTGGTCAGGACAGGCAGAAGTCCACAGTGGTCGTAGTGGGCGTGGGTGAGGATTACGCTTTCAATCTTGTCTGCGGCAAATTCAAAGTCCCTGTTTTTCTGGTCGCTTTCGTTTCGTCTTCCCTGGAAGGCACCGCAGTCGATCATAAAACTGCGTCCGTCAATCTCCAGGATGTGCTTGCTTCCTGTTACTTCCTGTGCTGCGCCGAGAGAATATACTGTAACTGCCATGGGCGTCCTCCTTCAAAAAATTGCTGTGTGGTTTGAACCTTGCCCCCGGTGAAGAAAACTCAGTCATTTTAGGAGGGCTTTTATTGAGTTTTTAACTGTTCTCTTATATTATAAGTCACATATTTTGAATTCTCAAATTTTTATTTGTGCCATCAGCCTTTAAAACTTGTAAATAAGATAAGTGAAGTGTAGAATAGTAATATGATTTTTTCTGCAAAAAAATGTGCCGGAATTTTTATGGGGCTTCTCATGTTTTCTTCTGCCATTGAGGCAACTGCCAAGAAGGCCAAGGAAGATGTCAGTCCGCATGAGGAACTTGTTCAGCGTTCAAAGGCTTCCAAGTCCAAGGAACAGCCTGTTCAGCAGAAGGCTCCGGCCAGGAAGGGTAATCTTGAACAGCAGTTTGTCATCAATTTTCACGACAACTGTCCAAAGGTAACCCTTGCCCTGCAGGAAGAAGTTACATTGAGGTCTACCATTGAAGGTTACCGTGGGGTCATGACTGCCGTTTATTCAGTTTTCCCTGATGAAAAAAACGTCTATCCGGCCGTGGCTTTCTACAGGTGCTGTGACCGCATCCGTCTTGCAATGGAAAAGGCCCACAATGTTCCTTATAAGATCGTCTTTAATTCACGCAGGGACAGGACCGGTTCCTTTGCAGAAATCGATACGGAAGAAAAGGCAGCCGCTTCACTTAACAGGATGATGGAAGAAGGTGTCACTGACCTTTATGCCTTTTACCTTCAGGATTCCGCAGAAGAATAGTTTTTTCCTGGACCGGCAGTTTCTTGCCGGCATTTTCTAAAAGCATACTGTGCAGGATAGGGGCAGATGGTCGCTGTATCCTGTTCCACTCCAGATTGAATACCGCTCCGGAATCTGGGTGCTGCTGTCACACCATGGTCCCCTTGTTTCCGGCATGAAATTCACCACCTTGGTGTTCCCTCCGTAAAAGATGTTGTCGATGCGTGACCAGCTGTCCTGATAGTAGTAGGATCCCGGCCGCACCAGCTTTCCATCTTCCTTGAACCATGGGCATGATACCTTTATTCCCTGGGGAAGAATCATGCCTTCCGAAAATTTTCTCAGCAGCACCGTGTTGTCTTCCTGCACTGTAAAGTCCCTTATGTCCCTGTTGAAGTCTCCCATGATGAGCAGGTTCTTGTTCTGGCCAAGGCTTCGCTCCACGCAGGCTGAAAGTACTCCTTCCTCCATGTTGCGCCATTTTTCCGTTTCTTCTTCGCCGCCGCTCTTGCTCTTCCAATGGTTCAGGAACAGAACAAGTTCCCGGCCGCCTGCGTAAACCGGCACTTCCATGATTGGGCGCATGGATGGCATTTTTTCCGGTTCCGAGCGTACATCCAGGGAATGGACCGTAATCTGGCCAAGGGGAAAGCGTGACAGGACCCCGATGCCGATGGAAGCTCCGTCTTCCCTGGAAAAGCTTGCGTAGGTGTAGTTTTTCCGCGGGTTCCATTCTCCGGCAAGAAAGTTGCTTATGTCGTAAAGAATTTCCTGCTTTTCGATTTCCTCAAGGGCAATTACATCTGCATCAATGGAACGTATGGAAGCGCACAGCCGTACAAGGCGTTCAGTGTATGCTGCGGTTCCCCAGGTCTTGCTTTTCTGAAAGTCAGTGTATTCGGTACCGTCATTTACGGCATCAAAAAAAGTCTGGACGTTCCAGGTGGCAGCCTTAAGTTCAGCAAGGCCTTCGGCGGAAGTTGCTGCTGCGGCCGGCTCATCACCTTCACCTGATTCAATTCCCTTGCAGGAAAACAGCAGGAACAGGACGGTGGCGATAATCAGTGCAAATGCTTTAATTAGTGGTTCTTTCATACATATATGATTGTATGAAATTTATTTTTTTTGCACGGTTTTAGGGATTTTTTGCTTGGGTTTAAGTTTTTTTGTGCGCCCTTACAGTTTTGTTTCGTGAAGGCTTACTTCCCCGGAATGCAACGTGCGGCACTCTCCGTCTGCAAGCCTTACCAAAAGCCCGTAGTCGTCGCTTATGCCTGTAACGGTTGCACTGTACCTTGAATCCTCGCTGCCAATGACCTGGGTTACGGTGACGGTTTTTCCCATGAGGATGGAGCGGCTTCTGTATTCTTCAAGAACGGTGGGCCATGTCCGCGTTGCCTGAATAGTTGGTGTTGTCTTTAGACCGTCGATGCTTGATTCCCCATGGGGAATAAGACCTTCTGCACTCATGGCAAGGAGTATCTGGTTAATGCATTCTGCAAGAAGCTGGCTTCGGTTGAATTGTAGAGAAACTGCACTTTGGCCGGAGCCATTTGCTCTTTCATCAAGGATGCCTCCAGCCTTTGACTTAAGGTCGCCTGAAAATTCAGCAGAAGAAAGGATGTTTATGCCGATGCCAATGACGGCCCCTTCGATTCTTGCTGCCTGGCTGTTGACGATTCCTTCCGTAAGGATTCCGCAGATTTTTTTTCCGCCGCAGTAAATGTCGTTGACCCATTTGATGGAACACTTTGTTTCGTAGAGTTTTTCGATGGCACGGCAGACTGCAACGCATGATGTTACCGTGTAGATTCCGGGATCGTGAATTCCTCCCGGGGCAACAACGGATAGGCTGAAGTATATGCCTGTTGAATCCGGGGAGACAAATGTTCTTCCAAGGCGGCCCCGTCCCTTTGTCTGGCATGCGCTTGCACAAAGATTAAGGTCAAGGGATTTTACTGCCTCCGTAAGGTTTCCCGATGGATCCAGCAGGGGAACCTGATTGCTTCCAAGGTTCATCAAGACTGAATTGGTGCTTTCCGTTTCCATGAGCACCTGAACTTTTTCTTCCCTTAAGAGTCCAAGCCGGGCTGCAGTGGATTCCCTGAAGAATTTCCAGAAGGATTCAGCTGAAAAGTCACCGCCGTTTTTTTGCGCCGTCATTTTTTCTTTCCGAGGACGCTGAAGTTTTCTATGGGCATGGTGAAAGCGATTCCAGATCCCGGCTCAGAAAGGCAGTCCAGGCTTTTTATGGTCTGCAGGATGCTTTCCTTTTTGTCGGAATCAACTGCAATGAGGAGCATTTCCTTTTCCGGGACAATGTGTACCCCAAAGAAAGTTGCATCGCCTTCGCGGGCTGTACCCATTGCGTTGACGACAGTTCCTCCGCCGGCGCCTGCCTTTCTTGCAGCTTCCATCGCATCATCTGCAAATCCCCTGTTAAGGATAACTGCAACAAGTTCCCTCTGTGTGTTGTCTGCCATGGCTGTCGTCTCCCCCTGGATGTTTCCCGTTTTAATAAGGTTGCCCGCGTTGAGCATCATGATTGTTCCAAAGCCTGAATGCTGGCTATTAAGTTCTTCAATTATGGACGAATAGATTTTTTCCGCCTTTTCCTTTTCCGAAAGAATCAGGAGAAAGTCGCACCTTGATTCCCCAAAGCCAAAAGCCAGGGCAAAGCGATTGCCTGAAATCTTTCTTGCCTGCAAGACGGTTCCACCTGAGGATCCTGCCTTCAATGCGGCGTTTGAAGCGACAGATGACTTGCAGTATGGAGTCTGCACCCCTATTACCTTGTAACAGCTCATTTCTGCCTCCTGGTCTTTATTCTGTAAATGATTCCAAGAATCTGAATTGCAATTAGTGGTGTCATGGCAACAAGGGCAATGACGCCAAAGGGATCCGAGCACTTGTCCGGGGATGACTGGGCGATTCCCATGGTGTAGGAAAGAATGAATGTGCTGGTCATGGGGCCGGATGCAACTCCACCCGAGTCAAAGGCGATGCCTGTAAAAAGTGGCGGGCAGACAAATGTAAGCAGGAGAGCCAGGGCGTAACCTGGAATGAGTATGTACCATAGGCTGAAGCCGTAGAGAATCCTCAGGACGGAAAGGCCGATGGAAAAGGCAATGCCTGCAGCAAGGGAAACGAGAAGGGTCTTGCGCCTGATGGTTCCGCCCGAAGCTTCCTCAACCTGCTGTGTCAAAACCCAGACTGCAGGTTCTGCACAGACTGTAATTCCTCCGAGGACAAAGGCAGATGCAACGATGAGGAACTTCCAGAATCCGCCAAGGATGAATGCGTTGGATCCAAGGGTTGTTCCCAGGGCAAGGCCTGCCGGCATGAATCCTGCCTCGGCTCCAGTCAGAAAGAGGATGAGCCCTGCAAAGCACCACATTACACCGCGGAACATTTTCTTAAGCTGAACAGGCGGCATCTTCAGGAGGGTGACCTGGAAAATCACGAACATGGCAAGAAGGGGCATCAGTGCATAAAAGACATCCTTGATTACCTGTGGAACATGGCGGATGAAAATCTCAAGGCCTATGGCGATTTCTGCCGCCTCTGAATTTGTCGAGTCGATCAGGGAAGGGTCAATGGCTCCCTGTGAACTGTCGCATAGTCTTGAAGAAATAATTATTCCATAAATGCACACTGCGGCAATGGGTCCGATGCTTGCAATTCCCGTAAGGCCAAAGGAAGCGTCGTCGCCGGAATTTTTTCCTGCACGAACGGAAGCGACACCCATTCCCAATGCCATGATGAAGGGAACGGTCATGGGGCCTGTGGTGGCTCCTCCTGCATCAAATGCCGCACCCTGGAGGAATTCCGGGCATGAAAAGGCAAGTGCAAAAAGAAGCATGTATGCAATCAGGAGAATCCTGCGAAGCTTTAGGGAAAGGACGGTTCTTGCAAGACCCAGCATCACAAAAAATCCGACGCCAAGGGCAATCATGATGACAAGGGGCCACTGGTTGACTGCTGGCGAAATGGAACCGATGTTCTTTGCAAGAACCTGCACGTCCGGCTCTGCAATGGTTACGATGACTCCTATGGCAAAGGAAACGGAAAGAAGGAGACCAAGATTCTTTTTGGAAGTGAGGGCGGCTCCGCTTCGTTCCCCGATGGGAATGATGCCTGTATCAACACCCATAAGGAAGTAGGTCAGGCCAATTATTACCAGGAGTCCACCCACGCAAAAATGCAGCAGGTCAACGCCATGGCCGGTTCTTCCCACAAGAGTTCTGTCGATGAGTGTAAGTATGATGACGACTGCCATGACCGGAACGACGGACATGACGGTTTCCTTGAATTTATCAAATATGTTCATGGTTCAGCTTTGTTGCTCAAAAGTATAGCGTTAAAATGCAAAGGCGTCAGCAGAGGCAATCATCGAAGAATCATCAAAGTCATCAATCTCTTCTTCTTCAAGAATGAATCCCGCAGCCTGCATTCTTGAAATGCACAGTTCGTAGTGGTTCATCAGGTGCTTGTGGTTTTTTCGGGCAAAGTCAAGCTCGCATTTCTTTACAGCAGATTCCTGGATGCGGAAATCTTCTGCAAGTCCCTGAAGTCCCACGGTGCGTGTCGTGCTCTTGAGGGAGTGCAGGCGCTGGCGGTAGTTTTCCCATTCGCATTCTTCAAAGTAGTGCTTGATGTCAGCTATGTGGTTGTTGGTGCAGTATTCGCTGATGATTTCTATGCAGAAGTCTTCGCTTTCGTCACAGTAACTGAGGGCAGCTTCGTAATCAAATTCTGAAAGGGTGTTCTTTAGGCGGGAAATCTTTTCTCCACATGGCGTGTCCTGCTTTCCGTTCTTGAGGAATACCTTTTCTTTTGGAAGGTAGCGGACAAGCATTTTTTCAAGGGCGGCGCCGTCAATTGGCTTTGAGATGTAATCGATGAATCCGGCCTTGATGTATTTTTCCCGGACGCCGGCAAGGGCATCGGCAGTAAGGACGATGACCGGTGTATTGGAATTCAGGCTTTCCATCTTGCGAAGGTTTTCCAGTGTCTGGATTCCGTCCATCTCCGGCATCATGTAGTCCATGAAGATTATGTCGTAGTGCTTTTCCGCAGCTTTCTCCAGAGCCTTGGCACCGCTTTCTGCCAGGTCGATCTTCATCTTTGTTTCCTTGAGCAGGTTCTCGAAAACGATGAGGTTGAGTTCAACGTCGTCAACTGCAAGAACGTTTACGTCCGGAGCCTCGAAGGACTGGTGGTAAACCTGGACTTCCTGTTCCTTGTTCTTCTGCTTTGGAGAAACCTTGCCGACTGGAGTCTTGTCGAAAATCTTCTGCGGCATGGTGATGATGAACTCGGATCCCTTGCCGTATTCAGACTTGACTTCAATCTTTCCGCCCATAAGGTCACAAAGCTGCTTGGAAATTGAAAGTCCAAGACCCGTACCCTCGATGTTCCTGTTTCTCTGCAGGTCAAAGCGCTCGAATTTCTTGAACATCTTTACGCGGTTTTCTTCCTTGATTCCGATACCAGTGTCCTTGACGGAGAATATGATGTTTGCCTCGTCACCGTTGACGGAGCCAAGGATGAAGAAGTCGATGTTTCCCTTTTCCGTGTACTTTACGGCGTTGGTCAGGAAGTTTACAAGAATCTGCCTAAGGTGCTGGACGTCTCCGACCAGACCCGACGGAAGGTTTTCGTTGCAGAAAATCGAACCGCGCAGCCCCTTCTTTTCCATGCGTTCCATGACGAGGCCGTAGCTGTTGAGGATAAGTTCCGAAAGCTTGTATTCTTCATTCTTGATTTCAATTTTACCCGATTCAATCTTTGAAAGGTCAAGGACGTCGTTGACCAGCGAAAGGAGTGCGTTGCTGGAAGTCTGTACGCGGGAAGCATATTCAAGGATCTGCTTGTCGTGGCACTCGCGCAGGATCATTTCGTTCATGCCGAGGATCGCATTGATAGGCGTGCGGATTTCGTGGCTCATGTTGGAAAGGAAGTCCGACTTTGCGTTGCTTGCGTTTTCTGCCTTTATTTCCGAATTCTTAAGGTCCTCGTTTGCCTTCTGGATTTCGCTGAATGCACGCTTGTTGATCAGGGTCTGGAATTTGTTGACGGCCCCGATTCCAAGGGAAGAACAGATGATTCCGTTGAGGATGTCTATGGTCACGCCCTTGCTTGTAGAAATTGGAATTATGGATTCCGGGAATTTATAGTCGATGTAGTAGCAGACTATGATTGTAAGAATCTGCAGGAACAGGATGGAAAAGAGGGTTTTTCCTTCAAGAACAAGAAAGGTAAAGACTATCCCCAGGGTGTACCAGGATGCCATTCCGCTTGCAGCCCCTCCGCCTGAAAAAAACATGAATGGAAAGATCACCAGCGAAACTACGGAGATTGTTCCTATGGACATGGATTTGACCATGCCGCGCCAGTTTGTCAGGTAGAATGCTATGCCCAGGTATACGGCACATGCAATGTCCACAATGCACTGGATCTTCATGCCCGGGTCTGAAAGCAGGAAGAAAAACGAGGAAAGGCTGCCGATGATGCCTGCAATTTCAATTCCGCTTAGAAGAATCTGCTGGGAAGATATCTTTGAAGAGAATAGTTTGTTTCTTATGTCCTCAAGGGTGAATTTCATGTTTCTCCTGTATGAACCTGTGTGAGCTTGCCCTGCGTAAACAAAAGGCCTACTGGATCGAGCGCGTTATGTTGCCCAGGGTTTCCGTAAGTTCCTGTTTAAGGAAAGGCTTTATAAGGTAATATTTTACACCCGCTTTGTCTGCCCGCACAAGTGTTTCTATGTTTTTATCCGACGACATGAATACCACGGCTGCCTTGGTCCTTTTCCTTATTTCTTCAAGCAGGGCAAATCCGTCCATGTCGGGGATGTAGATGTCAAGGAGAATTATATCATATTTGTCTTCTTCTATCATGTTCAGGCAGCTTTTTGCAGTGCGTGTACCGGCAAAGCTGTAGTTTGGTTCGGCTTCAAGCATGAATTCAACAAGCTTGAGGAGGATTACGTCATCATCCACCACAAGAACCTTGAGTTTTCTCGTATCATTCTGCTTAAGCGTAAAGTCCTTGTCCTCGTCGATGATCTGGAGCATGATTTTTGAAATTTCCGGGTCAAGCTGCTTGCCTGACTGGGATTCTATTTCTGCGCGGACGAATTTCTGCGGGAACAGGGGACGGAAGTTGCGGCTGGAGGTCATGGCATCGTAAATGTCTGCAACGCAAAGGATCCTTGCCCAAAGTGGGATGGACTCTCCCTTGAGGCCGTCCGGGTAGCCGGATCCGTCATAATGCTCGTGGTGGAATTTTACAGCCTTCTCTATTTCCTCGCTGTCGGAAATTCCCTTGATGATGTTGTAGGAAATCACCGGATGCAGCTTAAGGTATTCAAACTCCATGTCGGAAAGGCTTCCCCTTTTCCTGATGATCTTGTCCGGAACGCGGATCTTTCCTATGTCGTGGAGCAATCCTGCGTAGTAAATCTGGCGCTGTTCCCTTTCCGAAAATCCCATGCGCCTTGAAATTTCCCTTGCGTATTCTGCAACTCGCTTTGAGTGTCCGCTGGTGTAGCTGTCCTTTGCCTCAATGGCCTTGCTGAATGCAAGCATGGACTTGACCAGCAGTTTTTCCATCGGCGACGAACCTTCGCCTGCTGGAACTGGGGATGGAATTTCTTCCGGGACGGCAGTTTTTCCTGCTTTCTTCAGGCGGCAGAGAAAGAATATCAGCAGCAGAATGTTCAGCAGTATGAGGACTGCAAGAACCGCAATCAGGACTTTAACCAACTGTATACCTCTTCCGGGGTTTCCAGGATGTAATCTGCCCCGTTTTCCTCAAATTCCTTTCTGTCACCAAAGCCCCAGAGGATTCCTGCGCACTTGATTCCGGCGGCATGGGCTCCGTTTATGTCGTAGTGCCTGTCTCCAATGAGAATGCACCTGTCCTTCTTGTCTTCCAGGTTCTGGGTCTTGAGGACGTAGTTTACCACATCAAGCTTTGTAACGCGGGATTTTTCATCTGTGTCGGCACCGCCTGCAAAGTCAAATAGGTCAAGCATTCCCTTGCGTTCAAGGATTGCACGGGCGTAGATTTCAGGCTTGCTGGTTGCCGTGCAGATCATCTTTCCGTCGGCCTTAAGCTTCTTGATCAGGTCAACAACGCCAGGATATACGTCGGCCTGGTACATTCCCTCCGCAACGTAGTATTCCCTGTAGACTGCAATGGCATTCCTGATTTCGCTGTCGGGAAGGTGCAGGGTTTTTGAAAAGCTTTCCAGAAGGGGAGGCCCGATCATGGTGTTGTAGATCCTCTTGTCTATGTCCAGCTTGTAGTGTTCCACAACCTTGTCAAAGGATGCGAAAACACCGCGGGAAGTATCCATGAGGGTTCCGTCAAAATCAAAAAGAATATAGTCGTACATTTTTTACTCCAGTTTTTTTGAATGGGGCCGTACCGGGAATCCACCGTAAAGACCGGTTGCTGGACATCCCGAGTTCCCTTTGCCTACTGAATCTTAAGGAATTCAATGTAGGCCCTGTAGGCCGTATCGATGTCGTATGCAGATGTGATTTCCCAAGGGGCATGCATTGAAAGAACCGAGACACCTGCGTCAAGGACGTTCATTCCGTACTTTGCAGCAAGGTATGCGATTGTTCCGCCGCCACCCTGGTCAACCTTGCAGAGTTCCGCCATCTGGTACTTTATGTCCGCACCATCCAATGCAGCACGAACCTTTGCAATGAATTCAGGATTTGCATCGCTTGCAGAAGACTTGCCCCTTGCCCCGGTGTACTTGTTGAACACTATGCCGCCACCGAGGAAGGAAGAATTGTCCTTGTCGTAAAGTCCCGGGTTAAGTGGGTCGTATGCGCTGTTAACGTCGCTCGAAAGCATGTTGCTGTTGTTAAGGCACCTGCGCAATGTAAGCTCGCTGTAGTCACCAAGGCGGGCCACAACTTCCGCAACGGCATTTTCCATAAAGTGGCTTGCCATGCCGGAAGATCCGACGCTTCCGATTTCTTCCTTGTCAACGCAGAGGCAGCAAAGGGTTCTTGAGCTGTCTGCTGAATCCATGAGGGCCTGGGCCGAAGTGAATGCGCAGGAACGGTCATCCTGGCCGTAACCCAGGATAAGCGAGCGGTCAAAGCCAAGGTCGCGGGCTTTTCCTGCCGGCACGGCTTCTATTTCTGCTGAATTAAAGTCTTTTTCTTCTATATTATAACGTTCCTTCAGGATCCTGAGGACTTCCTTCTTTACGCTGAACTTGTCCTTCTTGTCCTCGTTACTATCGGCGCCATCACCTTCGGCATCGGCCTTTTCCTTTGCCGCATCAGCTTCCGCCTTTATGCCGCTGCCACAGAGAATGTCCAGACTTTCCCCGGGAATGAATTCGCGTGCAGTCATGTCCATCTGCTTCTGGGCCACGTGGGGCAGGATGTCGGAAATGCAGAAAACCGGGTCGTCCTCATTTTCGCCAATGCTGATGTTTACCGTTGAGCCGTCCTTAAGGCACACTACGCCGTGAAGGGCCAGGGGAATGGTAACCCACTGGTATTTCTTGATGCCGCCGTAGTAGTGGGTGTTAAGGTACAGGAGAAAGTCGCTTTCGTAGAGGGGGTTCTGCTTAAGGTCAAGGCGCGGGGAATCGATGTGGGCGCCAAGAATGTTCATTCCATTTTCCAGCGGCTGGGAACCGATCTTAAAAAGGGCCACTGCCTTGGAATTCTTGCAGACATAAACCCTGTCACCGCACTTGAGGGACTTAAGGGAATCAATGTTCCTGTATCCGGATTTTTCCGCCATGGAAATAATGGCTGCAGTACACTCGCGTTCAGTCTTGTTGCTTAAAAATGCCTTGTAGGCCTGTAAAATGTTAGAATTCATAATATCACCACTTTTAAAAATCGGCATAATTATACCATGTCTGAACCCATTTGTTAACGGCATGCTTCAAAATTGGGCAACGGTTGGTCAGGCCGAATTCTTACGGGGCTTTGGAAATGATTTGTCTGTGATACAAAAGTGTGATATATTATTAGTATGGGTGTTGAATCGGTCGAATGGGATAATGCCAAGGCAGATGCAAATGAAAAAAAACATGAGGGCTTGACTTTTGAGGAAGCAGCAGAGGTGTTTGATGATCCGTTTGCTCTGGAAAAGTATGATGGGTTGCATTCAACGGCTGAAGAATCTAGATACATTGTCATCGGTCGAATAAAGCGCCAAGTTGTTACGCTTGTTGTGTATACTCCGCGAGGAGAAAAAAGGCGGATAATTTCGGCAAGATATGCAACTTCAAATGAAAGGAAGGCTTATTATGACAGACTTAGAAAAATCTATAGCTCTTTGTGAATCAAATTCAATTCCAGATGAACAGATAGATACTTCTGATATTCCAGAGATAAATGATTTCTCGGGGTTTGAACCTTTGCATCCTGAATATTTCAAGGCAAAGAAGGAGCAGATTTCTATCCGTTTTAATTCAATTCTTGTTGATCATTTTAAGAGTATGGGAAGAGGCTGGCAGACCAAGGTTAATGATTTTTTGATGGAATCATATCTTGCAGGGAAAATTTAGAATGTGTTAGTGCATGGAACCCCTGCGAAGCAGTCGACCGCAGGGAACGAGCTTGCGAGCGGACGAGGACGATGAGCGAATAGCGAAGGGTGGAACGCACGACCGGCTGCCCTGCAGACGGGAACACCCTGCAATTTTGTCCATGCTTATTGTTTATATGGAAGATTTCGTATAAAATGGAACAATGGACGTAATTTTAGGTGTATCAGCAGCTGCTGGAATTGGAATCGGCACAGCTTATGTTCTTCCTGAGGAACAGGAAAGAAAAATCCCCAAATACCGCATTGACCAGCAGAAGCTTGTTTCCGAGTGGGAAAGGCTTAAGGGCGCCTGCGATACGGTGACGGAAGAACTTAAGGCCCATCTTGAGGAGTCGGGTGCCACAAAGGAACAGAAGGATGTGCTTGAGTCATATCTCCTCATGCTTTCAGATCCCGTTTTCTTTAAGGAACTTGAGGACTACTGCGGCAAGAAGCTTTACAACATTGAATACTCCCTGAATCTTAAGGTTCAGGATTATGCGTCCATGCTCAGGAACAGCGGAAACGATTATCTTGCAGAACGCGCCCAGGATATTGAGGACGTGTTCAACCGTGTCCTGGACATTCTCCTTAACTACCACGCATTTGACATTGAACTGATTCCCGACGGGTCGGTTATTGTCGGAAGAACTCTTAAGACAAGCGACACCGTTATTCTTAGCAAGAGAAAAATCGCCGGCCTTGCACTTACGGAAGGTTCCAACGCAAGCCACGTTGCCATCCTTGCAAAGAGCTTTGGCATTCCCGTTGTTGTCGGCATTGAAGATGTTGCATCCAAGGTTACCCATGGCGAGACAGTAATCGTTGACGGTAACATTGGCGAGATCATCGTTGCCCCTGACACTGCAACAATTACCGGTACAAACACCAAGATTCTTAATGAAGAAAAATACCGCCGCCAGCTGGAAAAATTCCGCGACGTTCCATGCCGCACTGAAGACGGCGTTGAAATCAAGCTTTATGCAAACATCGGAACTCCACAGGAAGCCCAGATTGCCCTTGAAAATGGTGCAGACGGAATCGGGCTTTTCAGGACGGAATTCCTTTTCATGGATGAAATAAAGAAGAAGAACCGCGAGACCGGAGCCTATTCAAATTCCATGAGCGAAGAGGCACAGTTCCAGGCATACAAGCAGGTTCTTGAAACCATGGGAGACAAGCCTGTTACCATCAGGACCCTTGATGTGGGCGGAGACAAGATCATCGATTCCGGGGAACTTCCCCTCGTGCAGGAAAAGAATCCGCTCATGGGTCTTCGTGCAATCCGCATGTCCCTTTTCTGTCCCCAGGTTTTCAGAACCCAGCTGAGGGCCCTGTATCGTGCAAGCGTTTACGGCAACCTTCGCATTCTTCTTCCGCTGATTACGGATGTTTCACAGATTGAGACGGCCCTTGGCATTGCAGGAAGAATCAGGAATTCCCTGGAAGAAGACGGCATTCCATTTAACCCGGACGTGCCCATTGGAATCATGGTGGAGACTGCCGCCGCTGCAATTTGTGCCGACGTTCTGGCTCCCCATTCAAAGTTCTTTTCCCTGGGAACCAACGACCTTACCCAGTACATCCTTGGCGTCGACAGGGAAAATTCTGCCGTCAGCCCGCTGTACAATGAATTCAGCCTTGCGGTTTTGCGCATGATCAAGAGCACGATTTTTAACGCCGACAAGTTTAACCTTCCGCTGTCTGTCTGCGGAGAAATGGCAGGCAACAAGGAAAGCGCCATCATTCTTACGGGACTTGGCATCAGGAGCCTGAGCATGGCACCAAAGCAGATTCCGGTCATCAAGGAGACCCTGTCTCATTTTTCCATTTCCGAACTTGAGAATCTGTCCAAGCGTTCCGTATTCTAATTGGAGTAAAAAGTAAAAATGAAGAAGCAGAAAAAAGCAAAGCCTGACTTTTCCAAGCCAAAGCCTGTCAAGGCCGCGGTTCCTGCCGAGGCTCAGGTCTCGGGTGCTGATTCAATTCAGCAGGAAGAAAAAGAACAGCTCCAGGAAAAATCGCAGCTGGACATCAGGAGCCAGCGCAAGTCAAGGACAGATAAATTCTATCCAGATAAGGTTTACAACAACCTGCCCCTCATCGTAATTGCAGGGCGCCCTAACGTTGGCAAGTCAACCTTGTTCAATGCCCTTACCCATACAAAGCGTGCCATTACGGATCCGACTCCAGGCGTAACACGCGACCCTGTTGAAGGCACATGCTTTCTTGCAGGCTATCCGGTTCACCTGATGGATACTGGCGGATACAAGCTTACCCGTGACATGGCCAGCCGTGAAAGTGAGATGGACGACCTTGTTGTTGAAAAGACGGTTGAGATGATTGAGCGCGCAGACCGCATCCTTCTCTTGCTTGATGCAACAGAAATCACTGCGGAAGACGAAGAGCTGATTCACCGCCTGCGTCCATATTCAGACAAGCTTATTGCAGCCGTAAACAAGACTGAGGGCGGAAAGAATTCCCACCTGGCATACAACTACATGCAGTACGGCTTTGAAGAGATTTCCCTGATTTCCGCAAGCCATGGAGACGGACTTGGTGCCCTCCAGGAAAAGATGGTTGACGGACTGGACTTTAGCAAGGTTACGGAAGGCAGCGATGAAGAACGCCCCATCCGCATTGCAATTCTTGGCAAGCCTAATGTTGGAAAGTCTACCCTGAGCAATGCCCTTACCCATACGGAAGCTTCCATTGTTTCCGACTATGCAGGAACCACCCGCGATGTTGTTGAGGGAAGTTTCCGTTATAACGGACGCGACATTCAGATTCTTGATACTGCCGGAATCAGGCGCAAGGCAAAGGTTAAGGAAAACGTTGAATACTATTCCGTTAACCGCGCCATCAAGACCCTGGACGAGTGCGACATTGCATTCATCATGATTGACGCAAAGGAAGGACTTGCCGAGCAGGACAAGAAGATTACTTCCCTTGCCTTTGAGCGTGGTCGTGGCGTCATATTCATCCTTAACAAGTGGGACCTTCTGGAAGACCAGAGCAACAGGGCCATCCGTGAGACAAAGGACTGGATCCAGACAATGTTTGGCCAGATGAACTGGGCTCCCATAGTTACCATGAGTGCAAAGAATCACGACGGACTTAAGAACCTGATGAACACAGCCCTTGAAGTTTACGGTCAGCTTACAAGGAAGGTCGATACGGCTTCCCTTAACCTGGCTCTTAAGGACTGGCTGTTCAACTATCCGCCGCCAGCAACAAAGTCAATTCATTTCAAGATTCGCTACATGACGCAGACCAGCGTTAATCCCGTGAACTTCCTGATCTTTGCAACAAGGCCTGACAATGTTCCGCTGACTTATGTTTCCTATTTGAAGAACAGGATTCGCGAGGATCTTGGCTTTGACCATATTCCGGTTCAGATTGAGATGAAGGCAAGCCGCCAGAAGTGGCAGGATGTGGATCCCAAGACAAATCACTAGGCACTGTGAAAGTCGGCTGGCAGTAGTTGTGCTGCCGGTTTGCTGCTGGAATTTTTTGGAGTCACCATGTATACGATCGGACAGATAGAAAAAATCACCGGTGTAAAAGCCCATGTTCTCAGGTATTGGGAAGAAGTGATTCCTTCCTTTGCCCCGCGAAAGGAATTGTCCGGCCGACGTGATTATTCAGCCAAGGATCTTGAAATCATCCTGCGCCTTAAGTATCTGATCAACGTTAAGAAGTACACGATTGAAGGTGCCCGCCGGCAGATCATTGAAGATGCACGGAACATTGAGAATAACATCGATGCAGTCATGGAAATCCGTCAGATGCGGAGTGAACTGAGCGAGCTTTATTTTTTGGTAGAAGGATTGGGAAATTTTGTCAGAAAAAATTGAACTCAAATGGTATGAAAAAAAACGCGGCGTCACATTGAAGGCAAAGATTGCCGGAGAAAAGCGGAAGGAGGAGGCAAGAAAGAATGGAGCCTCTGGCAACCGCACTTCGGATGACCGAGGCAATCGTGGTGGACATCAGGTTACGGACCGCAGTGGCTCCAGGAAAACCGGAGCTGCATCTGTTAAAGGCGGCGGCTCAAGGCAACCTGCCAGCCGCAGTTCATCCGCAAACCGCAGCCAGCGCGGAATCACATCCTATAAAATTCTTTCCTCGCTCTTTGATCCTGCAAGGGTTCCACAGGATGCCGCAGACGTAATCAGGAACTTTGATTCCATCGTATATTCAACCCATCCATTGAATTCAAAGCAGAAGGTTCTATTGCCCCAGCAGGTCCGCGCCTTGAGCCACAACCTGACTGATGAAAGGTCAAGCCGCCGCCTTGGCTACATGAACGAGAAGACGGCGCTGACGGCATACGTCCACTACTACATGTGGTGGAATCTTGTAAGGCTTGTAAAGCTTTTTTCCGGCATGGAGAAAAGTGCCTTCTGCCTTAAGGACGGCGACATTTGTGCAGACATTGGAAGCGGCCCACTTACTGTGGTGACAGCCCTGCTTCTTGCCCGGCCTGAACTCAGGAATAAAAAACTTACCTGGTACTGCGTTGACCTTTCCCACGATGCCCTTGCCTTTGGGGAGGACATTTTTCTCTCCGTTGCCGCTCGCCTGGGAGCAGAACCGTGGAAGATCATCCGCGTAAAGGGAAGCGTTGACAGCCAGCTTAAGGAAAAGTGCGCATTTGTCACTTCTGCAAACGTGTTCAACGAGCTGCACGATGATGCCGACATGCCTCCTGATTTTCTTGCAAAAAGCTATACCGGAAAAATACTTTCCTTTGCTGACGGAACAAATCCTGATGCAAGGGTCTTGACCATTGAACCGGGGGATCCCCGTTCAGCCCGCCTTGTTTCACTTATGCGCGATGCCTACATGCGTCGTGGTTTTGTTCCCGTGGCTCCGTGCTGTCACTGCACTGGATGTCCCATGGACGGGAAGAAGGGTGGCAAGTGGTGCAACTTTGCCTTTTCAACGGATGATGCACCTGCCGGACTCAAGAAGATTTCCGAGAAGGCAGACCTTGCAAAGGAACGGGCCGTATTGTCCTTTGTGCTGGTCAGGCGCGGGGCAGCGGATGGCACGGAGATGGTAGGTAAGACTGATGCAGGTGTGGACGGTGCTGCCGGTAGCACTGATGCTACACTTTTGCTCCGTATTGCCAGTGACCCCATAAGGCTTCCGGGCAACAGGACGGGATATTACGCATGCTCCGACATGGGGCTTGTTCTTTTTGTTACTGAAAAAAAACTTTTTTCGGGCCAGCTCATAGAAGCAAAACGCCCTGATGGAAAAAGGGAACTTGCACTTGACGAAAAGTCGGGCGCAATTCTCATGGGAGGAGACTAATGGGTCGTCAGGAAAACACGAAGGAACTTTTTGTCATAGAGGCGCTTAAGCTTTTTGGTGAGCGCGGTTACGATTCCGTAAGGATCAGCGACATTGCAGAAGCAGTTGGATGCACGGCTCCGGCACTGTACAAGCATTATAAGAACAAGCAGGAACTCTTTGCCGTCATTCTTGAGGAAAGCAAAAAGAACTTTGACCAGGTGATGGAAAAAATGCAGATAGACTACAAGGACCGCCTGGAAGAACGGGAAAAGATCATATCCATGACGGAAAAGGATTTTGTCGACCGCATCATCAGCATCTTTAACCATGCAATTTCAAATCCCATGGCAAGTGCTTTCCGTCACTTCATGAACATCGAGCAGTATCACATTAAGGAACTTGCAGAGATTTATTCATCACGCTACGTGTTTAGCCAGTACGAGCAGAATGAGGCCCTTTTCCTGATCTTGATGGAAGCCGGAAGAATGGAAAAAGGCGATGCATACATCCTTGCAGTTGAATTTGTTTCCCCGGTAATTGTCATGATAGACCTTTGCGACAGGGATCCCTCAAGGGAAAAGTACGCACGTGAAGTTCTTGAAAGCCATGTCAAGAATTTCTACAGGAGGAACATCAAGTCCTAAATGCCGAGTCTTGCACAGGCAAGTCCACGTCCACGAAGTTTTTGCAGGATTGTGGCAATGGACTGATGGCGTCCGATAGCGTTTCTCAATTTTACGGCTCTGTCCTTCCGGTCAGGGCCATGTTTTTTTGGAGCAAGGCAGTACAGCCCTTCAATTAATTCCTGCATGGTTTCAATCTTTTCGTGGGGAATCAGTTCTTCCATGGTTTCCGTCATGTAGCTCCATGAAAGGCGCACTCCAGACTTTGTTTTTTCTGCAAGAATTTTTCCCCCAAGCCACCAGCAGTCTTCCAGGTCGATTTCCTTTCCAATGATGCGGCCAAGGAGACTGTCGCGGCGTTCTTCATATTCTTCAACTGCACGCTTCACATAATCCTGGGGAACGGTTGGAGAAGGAACCTTGAAGTCAAACCATTTTGTCACGTTCATGTTAAGCTTGTCTCCGTGCATCCATGCCTGCAGGGCTGCATTGAGACCCGGACCGAATTTTTCCGATTTTTCCTCACCCTTAAAGTGAAGTCCGTTTTTTGCAAGTATGCCCTGCTTCTTGGGTTCGTAGGGGCAAAGGTCCTTGTGCTTTCCATTTTTCCATTCATCGTAAACTGTCGAATGCCTTGTCAGAACGAATTTGTGCCAGAAGCAGGAATCCAAGAGTCCCGTCTGGTAAAACTGTCGCAGGGTTTCCATGCTGTTGATGGTGTCCTGGTCGCTTTCCCCATAGTATCCGTAGATCATGTATGCGTGGATCAGGACCCCGGCTTCCTTAAGGGCACAGCAGGCTCCCACGATGGAATGGATGTCGGTTCCCTTGTTGATTGAATCAAGGCCCGAGCCCGTTGCGATTTCTATTCCGCCGGAAACTCCGGTAAGGCCGCCATAGGACAGGATGTCTGCCAGGTCCCGGGTGAAGGTCTTTTCAAACCGTATGTTTCCCCACCAGCTCAAGGAAGGCATTCTGGCTGCTGCAAGAAGTGCAAATTTTTCCATGGCAACGGGCGGCATGGCTTCGTCTACAAAATGAATTCCAACCAGGCCGTGTTCCTTCAGTTGGGGGACAAGTCCGTTAAAAAGGTTTTCGATTCCCGTCATCCTGTAGGATTTTACGTAGTCCAATGTTGTGTCGCAGAAGGCGCATCGGTGCCAGTAGCATCCGTGGGCAAGGTATGCCTTGAGCCAGGTTCCGTCTGACCAGAGGCGCTGCATGGGGTTAGTGTCATCTGCAAGGCGCGGGTAGAGTGAAAAATCTATGTCGCTGTAGTCGGGCACAATTTTTGCCGTAAGGTCGTTTTCGTAGTGCTCGTATTCCGGATTTTTTTCTTCCTGGGGAATTATGGTGTCGTCGCAAAACTGCCGCAGCTTGTATTCTTTCTTTCCGGAAAAATTGCGCAGAAGGCCGCCATTCATTATTGCCCTGTAGGAACCGTAGCCCCTGTCGTAGCTGAAAAAGTCCGTGTACCTGCATAGGGCAGTTTCTTCCGCAGTGCGAAGTTCAGTGTTGATGAAGCCGCCGCCCATGGAGATGCGTACTACCTTTCCGAATTTTTCCTTGAGCCATTTTCCCGTAAAGAGGGCGGGAGTGAATGTTCCTGCAAAGGGTACGCTTATGCAGATGAGGACCGGATCATCTTCCGTTGCTGCTTTCATCATGGAAGAAGCTTTTGTCTGGCCGGAAAATTCTTCCTCAAGGATGGGCTGGTAGAATGACTTTAGCACAGGGCTTTCCACCGATTCCTCAATGCTCGAAAAACTGGTTTCGCTGACGGTCAGGGATTCTGCGTAGCGCACAAGGGAAAAGTTTGGGTCAAAGGTAAAGGTTATGTAGTCTGCCAGGTCTGCAATGGCCATGCAGGCAATGTTTCTTGCATCGTCAGTTGTGGGGTCGTGGTCCATGTTTTCCATGAGGGCAGTCATGCGGGGGCCACGAGGACTGAAGGGGCTTGATATGAATTTGTGGCAGAACTCACGGCCGCTTTCCCTTGAGCCGTCGGTCAGTATGGAAAAGATGGAATCGATGCTTCGGATCCAGAGGTCGGACTGCAGCAGAAAATTCCTTACTGTTATGGCTGCTTCCTCGTTTCCCTGACGGCGATATTCCTGGGCAAGTTCAAGGGCTTTTTTTTCTGATTTTGAAAAGAGAGTTTCAAGGCCGGCTTTGGAAAAAATGCGGCGCACAAGTCGTATGCTAAGGTCAAGCCACAGGGTGTCAGTTCCATTCAGCCTGAAGAAAGATGAAAGATAGGCTCCTGATGGGTACGGGGAATTTAGCTGTACCAGCGGCGGCTGAATGATGATGGTCTTCATTCCCCTATTCTATGGATTAATGGATTTATCTGCAACCGGTCAGGCGGGCAAAAAAAATGGCATCCCTAAAAATGCCTTTTAGAGATGCCTATTCAATTCAGGATGGAATTTTAGAATTCCTGCTTGATCTGGTTTGTATCCTTGCCCTTGTCCTTCTCGCGGATTTCAACACGTCGGATCTTACCGCTGATTGTTTTTGGAAGTTCCTTTACGAATTCAAAGATTCTCGGGCACTTGTACATTGCAGTGTTTTCCTTTGCAAATGTGGAAAGCTCGATTTCCATTTCCTTTGCATCCTTGCTTTCATATCCCGGAGAGAGGACGATGGTTGCCTTTACGGACATGCCGCGCTTTGGATCTTCAACACCTGTTACGGCACATTCCAAAACTGCAGGATGCTGCTGGAGGATTGATTCAACTTCAAAAGGACTTACGCGGTAACCTGCAGTCTTGATGATGTCATCCTTGCGGCCGACAAACCAAACGTATCCGTCTTCATCCATGTAAACGTTGTCACCAGTGTGGTAAACTCCACCGTCAAAGGCATTGGCTGTAAGAACCACATCCTTGTGGTATCCCATGAGAAGTCCGAAAGGCCTTCCGTCTTCAACGTGGATGCAAAGCTCACCGATTTCTCCTGCAGGGACTGGCTTGTTGTTTGGATTGAGAACTTCAACCTTGTAAAGGGGATTTGGCTTACCCATTGAACCAGGCCTGATCTCGCTGTATTCCATGAAGTTACCGCAGATGATTGTTGATTCAGTCTGACCGTAGCCTTCGTAGATTTTCTTCCCAGTAAATTCAAGCCACTTGTTGAATACTTCGCTGTTCAATGCTTCTCCTGCCGTACTGAAGCGGACGCACTTGCTCAGGTCGTACTTGCTCAAATCCTGGCGCACGAGGAAGCGGTAAACTGTAGGTGGAGCACAGAATGTCGTAAGCCCAAAGTTTGAAATCATCTCAAGCATCTTTGTAGGCTTGAAGTTGTTCATGTCGTAAACAAAGAGGGCTGTACCTGCAATCCACTGACCGTAGAGCTTGCCCCATGTTGATTTTGCCCAACCGGTTTCTGCGATTGAAAGGTGGAGTCCGTCTTCGATAACTCCGTGCCAGTATTTTGCAGTCATGATGTGGCCGAGAGGATAGTCAAAGTCCTGGAGAACCATCTTAGGATAGCCTGAAGTTCCTGACGTAAAGTAAAGGAGCATTGGATCCTTGTTGTGGGTTGCGGCATCTCCCACAGGGCGTGGGAATTCAGCAGGAAGGTTTTCATATTCAGCATGGAATGAAATCCATCCTTCGCGCATTACCTTTCCAACTGTAACAAGATTCTTTACCGTAGGCGATTTTGCCATGGACTTTTCTATCTCTTCCTGAATGTGCGGGTTGTCGTAGGAAATGATCATCTTTACGTCGGCGGCATTTGTTCTGTATTCGATGTCGCTCTGAAGAAGCTGGTCAGTGGCTGGAATTACGATGGCACCGATTCTGTGAAGGGCAGGCATCAGGATCCACCATTCGTAGCGGCGGCGGAGGATGAGCATTACGGTGTCACCCTTCTTGATTCCCTTTGATGCAAGCCAGTATGCAGCACGCTTTGACTCCAGGGAAATTTCATTGAAAGAGAAAGTCTTTTCTTCCCCATTATCGTCAATCCATACGAGGGCGCGCTTGTTTGGGTCGTCCTTGGCATATCGGTCTACAATGTCGTATGCAAAGTTAAAGTCAGGAATTGTCTTGATCTTGCAGTTCCTGTTGAAGTCGTCGTAGTCCTTATACTCTCTGTCGTCAACTAAAAATTCGTGGCTAAGTTCCATTGTGCTCTCCAAAAAAATTACCGGAATCGGGGAATGCTCCAAAAGCAAGGTGTCAGGCTGCCCCTTCCTATATGAATTTAGATGCGTTATAGCTCAAAAAGGTTTTAAATTCGGCCTAAAAAAAATGAATTTTTATGCCTTCATTCCATTATACCCGTTATTTTACATAAAATCTCATTTTTTTAAAACTTTTTTTCATTTTTAGTGTCAAAATTTGCATGAAGGAATTCAAGAACTATTTGACAGACGATGGAACTGAAATTTGCGCAGAAACAAAGGTTCTTTTTGGACAGTGCGGTGCAAATGGAGCTATTCATCTTGCGGAAATAATGGAATACTGCGCCGATTATGCCATAGACCTGTATGCCCAGAAGGGCTTTGACAGGAAGAAGATGAATGAAATGGGCTACGTGCAGATGGTGTCCAGGGCTTCCATACACATAAACAGCCTGCCTGCAGAAAACCAGGTAATGACCGTAAGAGTGAGGGAAGAAAAGCCGGAAGGCGTCCAGCTCATGCGGCATTATGAATTTATTTCGGAAACTGGAGACGTATTAATAGAAGGAAAAAGCCTGTGGGTAATTGTTGAACCAAGGACCCGTGCCATAGTTGTTCCCGGTGAATTCCAGTGCCTTGCAAGGACCGACAGGACTTCGGAATTTGAACGCAAGCCGGGAAAGATAAAGCTTGTGGAGAACCTTCAGTTTCTCGGGGACCAGAAAATTCTTCTTTCCCACCTGGATCCAAACGAGCATCTTACGAATGCCAGGTACATCAACTTTGCCCTGGATTTTCTGCCGGAAGAATATCAGCATAAGAACATAAGTGATTTTCGCCTGAACTTCTGTAAAGAAATCAGGAAAAATGAGATAATGCACGTATACGGAGCCTTTGATGACGAGAACAGGCGGATTGTCGTCGTTGGCAAGAAAGATGTTCCGGATTCGGAGGGAAAAATGGAAAATTCCTTTGAATGCGAGCTTTTCTACGCGGACTAAAAAAAATAGAGAGGTATTTTATGAACCAGGCATATCCTGCAGCACAGGTAATCATTTCACTTGTTCCCATTGTCGGAATCTTTTTTTCGGCAGTGATTGTCTTTTTTGCACTCCTCTGGAAGCACGGCGAAATCAAGCTGAGGATTACAAAGAACACCTACAATCCTCCGGTTTTTGACTGGAAGATTTTTTCCCTTCTTACGGGCCTTTGCCTTGTTGGAGTGGGATTTGTCATCTCCCTTGTCTTTGCAATCGTCTCGGGAATTTCCTATGCCCTCCTTGGCGGACTGATTCCCCTGGCCCTTGGAATAATGATCCTGATTTTCTATAAACTGGTATCCAATGTCAAATAAATTTTCCCCCCTGGAAAATTTACTTGTTATTGCCCGTGACAAATATCTTGTAAGGGAATCCCTTGCCGGGAATTCCAGCGCTTTTTCCACCCTGATGTTTCTGCACAAGAAGAGGGTGGAGGCTATTGGACGGCGTTTTTTCTTTGACCGGAATGACATGGATGACTTTGTTCAGGATGTCTTTCTGAAAGTGTTTGACAACCTTGCAGGCTATAGGGGTGAAAGTAAATTTTCCACATGGCTTACAAGAATTGCATTCAATACGGGGCTTAACCTGAAGACAAGGACAAAGCCAACGGAAAGCCTCCTTTACGAAGACAGCGAGGCCATTGAATCTCCCTATGGGACTTCGGAAGAACATGGAATCAGGGAAGTCACCCGTCAGGCCGTAAACGATGCCATTGCAGAACTTCCGGAAAAATACGCTCGCTGCGTGGAAATGCATTTTTTTATCGGCATGACTTATGAGGATATTTCCGAAGCTACGGGAATCCCTGTCAATACGATCAAGACCCACATATTCAATGCAAAGAAAATGCTTTATGAAAAACTTAAGGAGTTGAGGTAAGGTATGGCTGAGAAGAAAGAATGTTCAAGAGTGATGGACCGCTTTTTGGAGCTGGACAGGCATGAGCGAATTCCTTTGTGGGTTACAAAGCACCTGATGACATGCAGCGAATGCAGGAGCAGCGTCAGGCTTTTTACCCAGGCAGAGAAAATTCTTTCTGCACAAAGCAGCGAGGAAAATCCCTTTGTCTATGCAGCCATTTCCGACGTAAAGGAAAAGCTTTATCCCGGAAGCACGAGGGAAAAGAAGGTACCTATCCTTTACTGGCTCGTCATAGGCATCATCCTTGTTGCATGCATGGTGCTTTCCACTTTTTTTGCAGGAAAATATTTTCCGGAACTGCAGAGCCTTGGATGCATTTTTGTTGCCTTCATCATCACGGTTTACTGCATGCTCTTTATCGGAATGAACATGGATTTTTTCGTTAAGCAGAGCAATGTCCGCAAGGCTGCGGAATGAAAATAAAGAGGCCGACCGTTGTGTGAAGTGTGAAGTGCATTTCACTTCAACTTCAGTGCAGCGGCCGGCCTGATTTTTACTGGGATTCTTAGTGTTATCTTTAAACCTTGAATTCGTCTATCTGTTCTCCGATGATGCTGATGGAATTTTGCATCTTTGAAGAAATTTCTGAAAGCATGTTTCCGGTCTTTTCAATTTCCTGGGCTTCGGTTCCCATGGAATCAACGCTGCTGCTTATTACCGAAGTTGATTCAAGAAGGCTTGATACCTTTTGTGCAATTTCGGTCTGCTGCTTTATGATGGCGGAAGAAGAATTCTGAACGTCGGTGGTGGCATCACTCATGGTTCTTAGGGAATCAAGAATCTGCTTTGAACCGATTTCCTGTTCATCCATGGCAGCCTTAATCTGGCGTACAAGCTCGCTGGTGAACTGGATCTTTTCGCTTACGGAACTGAAAATCTTGCTTGAAGAAGATGCCCCCTCGACAATGTTTTCGATAGTCTGCGTAATGTTGGCCAGCTGGTCTCCGATTGTCTTTGACTGGGAACTTGATGTTTCTGAAAGCTTGCGGATTTCGTCGGCAACTACACCGAATCCTTTTCCTGCTTCTCCGGCATGAGCCGATTCAATGGCGGCATTCATGGCAAGAAGGTTTGTCTGGGCTGCAATTGATGCGATTACCGAGTTTGCTTCCTGAAGCATCTTTGACTGGTCTATGATCTGCTTTATGAACTGGTCAACTTCGGCCTGAACCTTAACGCCTGTCTGGGCCTGCTGGTTGAATTCCTCGAAGGACTGGTACATTCTGGAAACTGAAGTGTTTACGCTTGTGATGTTTCCGATCATTTCCTCAACTGCAGAAGATGCCATGGAAACGCTTTCTGACTGATTCTTGACGGTTCTGTCAAGGACTTCCACGTTCTGTGAAATCATGTCAACGGCACCCGAGGTTTCTTCAACGTTCTGCGACTGGAGTACAATCTGCTTGCCCACCTCGTTGATTGTTCCGATTATTTCATCGATGGAACCTGCGGTGTTTCTTGTGCAGTCCTGAAGGTTCCTGTCCATCTGAATGAGGTTACCATTGGAAGTCTTGATTCCGCTGACGATGGCCTGGAGTTTTTCAACAAACTGGTTGAAGCCGCTTACAACATCGGAAATCTCATCCTTGGAGTTAAGGCTTTCAATGCGTTTAGTAAGGTCTGCATTTCCGGCTGAAATGTCCTTGAAGGAAACAGCCGTGTTTTTAAGCGGCTTTATGGACTTGTTTAGGGAAACAAATATGAATCCTACAAGAATCAGGAACAGGATGATGAATCCAACAAGAAGCACATTCATTATCTTGTGTGAATTGGATTCCATCTCAGCCTTTGTAATTCCGAACACAAGATGCCAGTCGGTGCCGTCAATCTTGTTTGTAGTAAAGTAAAATTTGTTGCCAAGGAATTCCCTTGGAGAAAAGGAAAGGCTGCCGCTGGTGATGTCTCTTGAAAAGTCGCTGTACTTACCGTTTTCAATGGTGCTGAGGCTGTTTTCTACAGAATAGTCCTTGTGGTAAACAAAGGCGCTCTTGTCGTTGATGATGAATCCGGACTGGTCTGCCTTGAGCTTGTCTTCAATTATTGCCTGAATCAGGTTGAAGTAGTAGTCGAAGGAAATTACGCCTGCAAGTTTTCCGTCAGGGCCGTTAAATGCCTTTGCAATGCTTATGCAGGTCCAGTTTGTCTGGGAGTCAAGGTATGGTTCCGTAAAGAACACGGTTCCTCCGGCATTTTTTGCGCTGATGTACCAGTCGCGTTCCTTTGCATTCCATCCTTCATCAGGAATCCATCCGCCGCCGTCAATGTATCTTCCGTCCTCAAAGCCTGCGTAGAATCCGTTGGTATCGGGAAACTGGCCCGAAAGCCTTGTAAGGGTATCAAGAATAGCCTCGCTGTTGTTGAAGTTTCCCTGGATGAAAACTTCGGCATCCTTGATGACTCTCGTGATGGTGTTAAGCTCCTGCATGATCTGCAGCTCAATGGAATCGGCTTTTTTCAGAAGGATGTCCTGTTCAGATTTTTTGATGTACGTCTGGAGGGAGTTGTTAAGCATGGTGAAGATCAGGACGAACAGCACAAGCATTGGGATTGCAACTTTAACTGCAATTTTACGTGAAAGGGACATGGTCATACTCCAAAAATCTAGATGTGCAAAGGAATTAGGCAAGGTGAGAATTGTTTCTTTTATTTTAATTATAATTCACCTTGGAGGAATTTACAATTCTTTTTGATAGGCATGGCTGTGGAATCTTACACAAAGGGCGTTCCCCGCTAAAGCGGGTCGGGTGTTCCACACTTCCGCTATCGCTCCATCCCTGCGGGACTGCTTCGCAGGTGTTCCATACCCTAACGTATTTATGATATTCATTTTTCCTGTCAACCGGCAGCAATCAATAATCTCCGGGAAAAGTCAGAGAATTAGATAGATTATTTGACGGAAAAAAGTTGTTGTGGTATATTAAAAGAAAGGAAATGCCCAAACATTTGGTCATCTCCACTTTTAGCTTTTGGGTCCTATACGGACACAAGACCGCTACAGTGTGTCAGACTGGGGCGGTCATTTTTTTCTCTTCTACTTGTAAAGGTAGGAAAGAACTGGGCGCAAGCTAACGCTTGCTCTCCGAGTTTTACTTTGGTCGCAATGCTCCCATTTTTGCTTCGCAAAAAACAGTAAAACTCGCAGTCTTTAAATGCAAGCCTCCCATAATCAAATTTCAGAAAATTACATTGTAACTTTTCGACTGAGTCGGGAGATAGGGAACGGCCTTGAAAAGGCAAAAACAGTCCGGTGGACTGTTTTTAGTGAGTCTCGAAGCAGCTATGCTGCGCACGCGCCTGTAAGGGCATTTCCAATAGTTTAATTATACCGTATACCTGTATACTGTTCAAGTGAGTGGAGTTGGTGTGTTTGAGATTTCTGTGGAAGAATTGAAAATTTCATGTTAAAATTGTAAAGATGTTGACTAAAGTTCTATCAAAGAATACCCTCATTTGCTCATTTGCTCATTTGCTCATTTGCTCATTTGCTCATTTGCTCATTTGGGCGCAAGCTGGCGCTTGCTACCGAGTTTTTGCAACGTAAAAACTCGCTCGTGGTATAACAGTCTTTCATCAATAACATGTCATGCTGAATTAATTTCAGCATCTATTTACGGAAATAATAAGGCACAGTTTTTTACGCAGAAAAAATTTGCGTGAAGGGCTGTGCCTTTTTTTTATCTGTCATTCCGACCTTGATTCGGAATCTAATACTAATTGGAGGAATACGATGAAAAGTATTTTGAAAAAAGCCGCAGGAATTGCAGTTGCCGCAACTCTTGCATTTGGAATGTTTGGCTGCTCCCATGACAGTGATGATGACCCTGTAGTAGTAGTAGAAACGCCAGTGCCTGTAAAGGAAACCGTAGCAACACCAACATTCAGCGTTGCCGCAGGTGAAGTTGCAACCGGAACAGAAGTAACAATTTCTTGTACAACAACTGGGGCAAAAATCTATTATACAACTGACGGTACTGCACCAACAGCAGCAGGCACACAGTACACATCTGCAATCAACATTACCGCTGCCGTAGCACTTAAGGCAGTTGCCGTAAAGGACGGAATGAATGATAGTGCAGTTGCAAGTGCAAGCTATACAATAAAAGTTCCAGCTGTAGCAGCAGATTTTGTTTTGGTTCCAGCAGGAAACTTCCAGATGGGAAGCAACCAGGGATATGATGCCAACAAGCCAGTTCATACTGTAACACTTACAAAGGCATTCTATATGTGTGACCACGAAGTAACACAGAAAGAATACGAAGATGTAATGGGAACAAATCCAAGCTACTTTGTTGGAGAAGATGCAGATAAAAAGGTTGTAGCTGGAGAAGTCCAGGAAAATCGTCCTGTAGAACAGGTAAGCTGGTATATGGCAATCGTTTATTGCAACAAACGTTCTATTAAAGAAGGTTTGACACCATGCTACACAATCGGCGGAAAAACAGATCCTGCAGAGTGGGGTTCAATTCCAAATTCAAGTGATGCAGCATGGGATGCAGTAACATGCAACTGGACTGCAAACGGTTACCGACTCCCGACAGAGGCAGAATGGGAATATGCTGCAAGAGCAGGGGATGCAACAGTTGATGCCCTTGCATGGAGCGGAACCAATGCAGAAGCAAGTCTTGGAGACTATGCATGGTATTCTTCAAATGCAGGCTCAAAGACTCATGAAGTAAAGAAAAAGAGTGAAAATGCTAAAAAACTTTATGATATGAGCGGAAACGTATTTGAATGGTGCTGGGACTGGTGGCCGGCAAGCGGAGCATATTCTGCAGGAGCAGTAACTGACCCTCGTGGTGACGCGTTGGGCTCCCGCCGCGTCGGCCGTGGTGGTAGTTATCGCGACGCCTCGGGCCGTTGTGCCGTGTTTTACCGTAGTGGCAGTAACCCGTTCGTCCAGGGCTATATCCTGGGCTTCCGTGTTTGTCGCACCGCCAACTAGCATTTGCCAGGGTGGGCAGCATGGCAGCTTCGAGCCTCCCTATCTGCACTAAATTACTGCCCCACCTCCGCATCCGCGGAGGTTTAATGCTGACGTGTAAGCCTTTTAACAGAAGAACAGCGTGTATTTTTTGGCTGAGGGATTGGAGTACGGAACTCCCGGAGTGTAACGGAGGGATGAGCCGCGTTGGCGGCGAAGTACGCAAAGCCCGGCCGGCCCTGGCCGGACAGCCCCAAATTTTACTACTCATTGCGATATTTTCTACAAAACGGTAAGATATGTACCATGTTAGCACAAATTTTAGCTGTTTCAATATTCATTGTAATGTTCGTGATGATCATCCTTGAGATTTTCGAACGTCAGTGGATTACTTTGGTCTGCGGTGCTCTTACACTGCTTTTGGTATTTGGGCTGGGAATGCATTCCTGGGAGGCCGTCATGGAAACTCTCAACGTAAGGAACATTTTCACAGTCGGCTTCTGGTATGCAAAGGAAGCTGAAGAATCTTCAAGCGGAATCAACTGGGCAACAATCATTTTTATTGCCGGCATGATGATCATGGTAGAAGGAATGGCTCGCGTCGGTTTCTTCAGGTGGCTGTGCATGCTTCTTGCAAAATCGGTTAAGTACAAGGTCATTCCAATCTTCGTATCCTTCATGCTCATGTCATCAATTCTTGCAATGTTCATTGACTCCATTACAGTCATCCTGTTCCTTGCAGCAGTTACTGTTGAATTGAGCCAGCTCCTTAAGTTCAATCCTGTTCCAATGATCCTGTCGGAAGTTTTCTGTGCAAACCTGGGCGGTAGTGCAACAATGTGCGGTGACCCGCCAAACATCATCATCGGTACTTCATTCGGCTATTCTTTTGCTGACTTTGTAATGAACACGGGCTTGATTGCTGCAATTTCTCTTGTGTTTACAGTCATCTATTTCTTCCTTGTTTATAGAAAGGAATTCAAGAACAACGAAGCCGTAGACACGACATCTTTCCCTACGCCGGAAAGTGCAATTCTTGACAGGAAGGGATTCGGAATCAGCTGCGGAATCTTTGGCCTTGCAGTCATTCTCCTCGTAACCCACGCCCAGACCCATCTTAGCGTTGCAACCATCGGTCTTGGCATTTCCATCATCACCCTTGTAACTGCACCTAAGTACATTCCAGAAATCATGAAGAAGGTTGACTATAAGACGGTCCTTTTCTTTGTAGGACTTTTCATGGTTGTAGGCGGACTTGAACAGACTGGAATTCTTGAAATTGTTGCAGGTTTCATTGGAAAAATTTCCGGAGGCAATGTATACTTGATGATAGCAATCATCATCTGGGTAAGCGCCATTGCCAGTGCATTCGTGGACAACATTCCGTTTGCCGCTACAATGATTCCTGTTATCCAGAGCCTTGCCGCATCGCAGGGTGTTGCCCTTACCACAATGACGTGGGCTCTTTCCATGGGAACGGACATTGGTGGCAGTGCAACTCCAATCGGTGCCAGTGCAAACGTTGTTGGAACATCCGTTGCCGCAAAGGCAGGACATCCTGTTAGCTGGGGTGCATACTGCAAGACCGCTGTTCCTGCAACTGTAATCGTCATGATTATTTCCACACTGGTTATCTTTGTAAGGTACCTGTAGGAAAAGGGGAGAGGACTTTATGGAAAAACAGATCATCATTTCTATTGGCCGTCAGTACGGAAGTGCGGGTCATATTGTAGCAAAGAAACTTGCAGAAAAACTGGACATTGAAGTTCTTGACAGAAACCTTCTTGATGAAGTTGCCGGTGTTGTAAAGGTTGATACGAACAACCTTAAGAAATACGATGAAAAGCCAAGGCTCAGGTTCCTTTCAAGGACTGTCCGCGGTTACAGCAATTCCCCTGAGGAAAACATTGCAGAGATGCAGTTTGCCCTTCTCAAGTCAAAGGAAGCTGACGGTGACTCTTTTGTAATCGTTGGCCGCTGTGCAGACGAACTGTTTCACGGCAAGGAGAACTTCATCAACGTTTTCCTTTCTGCAGACATGGAATTCCGCATCAACCGCGTTATGGAACGCCACGAAGGACTTGACCGTAACGGTGCCATCAAGAAGATTGCAATGCACGACAAGAAGCGCGCAGCTTACCATGACTTCTTTGCAAAGAATGGCAAGTGGGGTGAGCGCGGAACTTACGACATGTGCCTTGATGTTTCCAAGATTGGCGTTGATGCTTCGGTAGAAATCCTTTACCAGTACGTTCAGTCGCGTATCAAGGAAATGAAATAGACCGTCTTGCCGGGGGCATTTGCTTCTGGCAGACCGTTAAAAAATAATTAAGCCCCGGGGCCTTTCAGTTATGCTGATTGTGCTCCGGGGTTTTTTTTGTGAGCCCATGTTCTTAATGGGGGCGTTGCCTGCCTTTCACCCTGCTCAAGTCAGGTCGCTATGTTCCGGGTTCCGCTACGCTCATTGCGCCGCTACGCTCTGCAACGCTGCCGCGCCCTGCACAGCGCTAACGCATCTATCGTCCCATCATCTTGCCGCGCTGGATAAAGTCCATCTTGCGTGCGCTGCGCCTTGACCCGTGGGTCTGTATGCTTGCATTTGATGGAGCCTGGTTTCCGCGCTTGCCGTGACCTGCCGGCATTCCAAAATCCTTTGACCAGACTGGGGCTGCAGGATGTGGGTCGCCCTTCTGTACGTATTCCATCCACTCCGGGCTTTCAGGAACTTCAAACTTCATCTTTTCCTTTGTAACCGGATGGACAAATTCCAATGTGCGTGCGTGGAGTGCAAGCCTGTGGAAGGGGTCCGACTTTGCCCTGTAGTTTTCATCTCCTGCAAGAGGATAATGTCTTGAGGCAAGGTGTGCGCGGATCTGGTTTTTCTTTCCGGTGTCCAGTTCAAGTTCAAAGAGGGTGTGGGTTTTTCCGCGGCATACAACATGAAAGTGGGTGCGTGCTGCAACGGTGTGCGCCCTGTCATCAGTTCGGTTCTTTACGTAGCCCACGTGGAATGCATTCTGTGCAAGTGGATCGTCGATGATTCCGCTTTCGGGCAATGGCTCGTGCTTGCGGCTTGGGTTTTCTGCAACGGCGTGATAGATTCTTCCCGTAACCATCGTATGCCACTGTGCCATGATTTTTTTCTGCACCGGTTCGTTCAGGGCAAACATCATTACTCCCGATGTGTCGCGGTCCAGGCGGTGAACGGTAAAGGGCCTGTGGGTCTGGGACCATGTTCCCTTTTTGCGCATTATCTTTTCAAGGACGTCAAGGGCGGTTCTTGCCTTGCTTCCCGGATATGGAACGGACAGCATTCCGCTTGGCTTGTCTATTACGATTATGTCTTTGTCTTCGTAGAGAATCTCAATCTTTTCGCGGCCATAGTCGGGCTTGTTTTCCCTCTTGTATTGCGTGCTGGCCTTTACATGATGAATGGTTTCCATGGGGCTATTATAGCAGTTTGGTTAAAAATGAACAGAGGCCCGGCGCCGGGGACAGAAGTTCTAGAAAGTTTGGCAGTTTCATTTTATACTCAAGGCATGAATATAAAAAAGTTGACTTCCTTGTTTCTAATTGTTTCCTGTTTTATTTTGTCTGGCTGCGGGAAAAAATCCGCAGTGTCCGAAGATTCTTCCATGGGGCTTCTTGGATGTACAATTGCCGTAAAGACCTATGATGGTTCGGGCATCACTGCAGTTGATGTTGAATCCAATTCCTACATAACGGTTCCTGAAGGTCAGGACATTAAAATCATCTGTCTTTTTGATGCTTCATCAATTTATAGGGCAGAGACCATTGTTAATGATGAGAGGCACATAATTGAAGGTGATTTGGACCATCTTCTGTTTTCCTATGAAACCTGTTTAATCGCCCTGTCAGATGCAGCAGAGGCAAAGGGATATGCCAGGTCAGTAATCTCCAATCCTGACTGTCAGTTTACCAATGAGCAGGTTCTTAACCTGTATACCCGTTTCATGGAAAAACTTCCACCGGATTTTCTGTCAACTTATAATAGGAATGACTCTAAAAGCCACATTATTGGAAGCATCTTTGAGAAGATCTTCCATCTTTACAACCGGGATGGAGATCCCAGGGATAACCGTTTTACAACTCCCGTTCATCTTGCCGCAGAAAAAGCAAACGAGCAGTTCATGAGGGATGTATCGTTTAGCAGCTACTTCTTTCTTAACAGCCTTGATGAAAATGGAAGAACTCCCTTGACCCGTGCAGTCATTAAGGGCAATCTTGAGGCCTGCAGGTTTTTTTATAACATTGATTATGCCAAGTCTCTGGTAAAGGATGACAGCGGAAAAACCTTTGTTGACTACAGCAGGGAAAGCAGCAACAAGGTCATCAGGGATCTTTTCTCAATATTTGAGATTAATCCCGATGAACTTGTTCCGACATTCCTTCCTCTTTTAGTGGAAAGACAGATGTCGGAAAATTTTATTGCAATTGATTTCAAGACCTTTGAAGTTCCATATACGTTGTGGACCAGGGCTGTTTCTAAAAATTTACATATTGAAGCAAATTCAAGGGAGGAGTTTTTTTCGGAACTTGCAGTTCAGGAAGAAATGAATCTTCTTGCAGAACTTGATGTATCCGTTCAAGGGGAAGATGCTTTAGCGGCAGAAGAAAATATACCGGAAGAAGAAAATGTGACCGAAGACCGGGAATTGCAGGCGGGCCTGAATCAGTCAGGTCAGGCGGATCAACCGGATAAAGATAAATTTCCTGACATTTTCCTGCCGTCAAACATTGCCTTTGTTTTTGAACGTGATGATGAGGGCGACATAAATTATGAAATGAAGCTTAGGGTTCGCGACAATCCTTCAACCCAGGGAAAGGAAGTAGGACTTCTTGAATATGGAACGAAGGTCACGGTTCTTGAAAAATCAGAATTTCCGGAAGTAATCGGAGATGTGTCTGACTTCTGGTATAGGATTAAAACCGATAAAGCAGAGGGCTGGTGCTTTGGAGGCTTCCTTGTCGTTGCCCTTGAGAACAGGAACTGTAAAAAAATAATTGAATCAAAATGTCATCACTGGTCTACCCAGCTGGAATTTCCGCATCATTCCTATGCCATTGCCGGTGCAGACACTTTAATTACCGACAAAGACGGAAAAACATATCCTGTAAAGGTTTATGATACTCTTGAAATAATAAAGGCAGTTCCCCAGCGGAATTCAATCAATCCAAATACGGAGCTTGATTTCTATGCATTTAATCCTGACTTGGAAAGTTATGAGAACTGCGGATTTGTTAACTATCCTTATTACATTGTACGCGATAAGGAAAACCATCTGGGCTTTACCTCAGGCTTAAACCTTGCCCATACGGCGATTAATGATGAAGCTGACGAAACCTCTGTATACCTTCTTTCCTTCAATAAAGGATATGGTGTATATGCAGAAATGTTTGAATATAATACTGATACAAAAAAAACAAGAAAATACAACTTTACGGAACCTGAGGGAGGACTCTATTATGGCAAACCCTCTGCCTTCACCCTTGGGTATAATCCCCGCACGGATGAATACGATTACCCCATTGTGTACGTGAGGGATACGTTTAAGTTTACGGCCACCATTGGTCCAGCTGAAGGTGTAAAGACTGACGTTAAGGTCATCTGCTTTTACACATATTGCATGGGAGAGATGGGCGAAGATGAAACTTTCTACCAGGTATATTCCATTACGGACAAAGTGGCAGCAAGGTCATTGGCTGCAACTGGATACTATTGGTCAAACGACGGCAGAGATACATTTGGAAGATGTTATCTGGAACTTAACAAAAACAAAGACGGCAGCATGGTTGCAGAAAAGATAGAATCTTATCGTTTGAATTATGATGGTGTAATAGAAGAAGGAAGCCATCTGGAATATTACACCTGGTTTGAAGGTGACATGGTTTTCTATAAAACGGATGAAAAAAATACAGACTATGTGGAAGACATGGGACGCTGATTTTAAGGAGCCGCGTGTGAAGAAGATTCTGACTTTTGCATTTGTTCTGCTTACCCTTTCAGGGGCTTTTTCCCAAATCAAGGATAATACAGGGGGCAGCAATCCCTACCTTAATTTATCCCAGGAAGAAAAGGACAGGAAGCTTGTTGAAATCTGTAATGAAAGATATGAGGAATCAAAGCTTAGGCGTGCAGAAATAATCGCAAGGTTTCTTATTGCAGCCGGTGCAAATCCTGATGCAATGGATAATGGTGCTCCAGTCCTCATTAAGAACATTTACTATAAAGGCGGCCAGCTCGCGGAAGTTCTTCTTGAAGGCGGTGCAAATCCCAACTGCACCAGGGAAGGCGAAACCAATCCTGCCATCTGGTATGCAATTCAGGAAAAGGATTATAAGGCCACAAGAATGCTTATGGATGCAGGTGCAGATCTGTCCTGGGTAGACGAAGACGGAAGGTCGGTCATTTATCTGATGGTGTGCAAGAAATTCCCACTGGAGGAAGTTGAACATGCACTGGAAAGGGGAGCTCCGGCTTTTGTAAAAAAGGCCCCAGGTTATGAACCCATTCTAGAAGCCATCTGTAAAAAGGACCTTGAATTGATAAAGCTCCTAGAAAGACATGGGGCTTCCCTAAAAACGACAAATGATGTCCATGAAAAATCCGCACTTGCCAGGGCGGTAATCTGGCGAAGTCCTGAGATCATACAATATTGCATTGAAAGGGGATGCAAGCCGTCGGATGCAGGTAAGGATGCACCTCCGCTTTCATTTTATGCAATCAGGCTCGGGGATTTTGAAGTTGCTGAATATCTCCTGAAGCATGGTGATGACATCAACAAGCCGTTTTTTCTTTACGGGAATTCCTATAGGACCCATATCCTGCAGGGCTTGTTGCAGTCAAAGGAATACGACCGCGGCTATAAGGTTTATCCGTCTGGAACCATAAGGAAAGTCCTTGAGCTTGGTGCCGATCCATATCTTAAGGATGAAAAAGGGGATAATGCCTTTCAGCTGGCGGTCAAGCTGCTTGTCAAGCGCCCCAGCCAAAGCAGCAATTTCCTGGAACTTCTTCAATGCGGTTATGAATTGCATCCCAATCCAAAATACAGGAAATCCCTTGGCGAAGCCATTGCCTGTGGTGATGTTGAAGCCGTAAGGAAAATTCTTAAAACCTATAAGGTGGATGAAAATTCAAGGGACCTGCTTGAATTGGGTTTTGTAGGCAAGCTTGAAAATTCCAGGGAGACCATGCAGCTTTTGCTTGATGCCGGAATAAGGCCCGATTATGAAACCATCTATGACGGTCTTTTACAGAAGGCCAGCTTCTCCAGATCTTCCAGTTCCTCCAAGTCTTATGGTACAGAATATTCAGAAAAGCTTTGCTCATACATGGATTTAATAAATGGTGACGGTAAATGGAACCATGATTTTGTTTCCTATTGCTTCATAAAGCATTCCATTTATTATAACGAGGATGCACTTAAAGGATGCATTAATCTTGCATGGGATAGGGGCATGACCTTTGACACCATGATATATAATGACAGGAATGGATATCCGGAAGAACTGCCATTGCTTTTTTATGTTGTGATAAATGACAGGTCCCAAAAGTGTTCCGGCATCCAGGCACTTGTGGACAGGGGAGCTGACCTAAATCAGGAATGGAACGGTAAGCGTCCCATTGACTACCTTCAGGCCGGCTACAAGAACCATGATTTTCTCTTGGATCATGGCGTAAAAAATTGAATCAGGTTTAGAAATTGATTCTTGCTGTACAACCGGCAGCGTGCTTGTCCAGTTTGTCGTAGTTGTAGTAAACCTTTACCGTAGCCTTAGGTCCTGCCTTGAACTTTACGGAAGGAGTTACGTTGAACACTACGCTCTGGTCGTCACCTTCGCGGTCCTTGTGCTTTGAAGGTTCCATGTACTTGATTACGCCAACTTCAAATTCACCAAAGACTGACTTTGTAAATCCGTAAGAAACGTAAGGATAGAATTCAAACTGGCTGTTGTCCTTGAGGATTGTCTGGTACATCATGATACCTGTTTCAAGAGGAACGCCGGCAGGTTCCGTGAAGTTGTACAGAAGGTTTTCTGAAAGAACCGTGTGTGATGTCTTGTCACCGTTCTTGTCTGTCTTTCCAGAAATTTCCTTGTCGATGTATCTTCCTTCAATGTAGAACTTGAGGTTTGGAACTGCAGAAAGTCCAAGGTAGCCGAATCCTTCACCACCAAGATTGTATCCGCCTGCAACACAGAAATTCTTGTTCTTGTACTTTGTGCTGAATCCAAGAACCTTCTGGTTAAGTTCCAGGTCTCCAAGCTTTACCTTATTGTCCTTTACGCTGTCATCGTCCTCTTCAAACCTGTCTGCGCGGTATGAGCTGGCACCCACTGCAAAGTAAAGTCCTTCGATAGGGTTGATGATGGTGCGTACGCCAAAGCTCTGCTGTGAGCTGTAGCTGCAGATGTTGAATGCTTCGCGTCCTTCTGATGCAGTGTAGTTGTCGCCAAGCTTTCCGACTTCCACGATAACCATCTCATCGATGAATTTTGCATAGGCCATTACGTACTTGAGGTTTGTCTGGGTGAACCAAACTTCAGATGCCTTTTCTTCCTTGACCTGTCCAGTAACAGAGTCCTTAACCTTTGTGTTCTGGAATCCGAATCCGTCAACCTGATAGCGGAAGTTGAATCCGTAATACTGCTGGTTGTAGTCCAAGTTCATCTGAACGCGGGACTTTCCGTTTCCGTAGTACTTTCCATCCTTGTAAAGACTTGTCTCAAGGTCCTTTGCATCGAAGTTTCCTTCTGCACCGGCTCTTGCATAGCCCTTGAGTGTCCATCCTTCTGCAAAAGAAGCAGTAAGTGCTGTGAGTGCAACAGCTGCAGCGATGATGATTTTCTTCATAAATTTTACTCCCTTTTATCCTTAATAGGCAGTTGCCGGGGTGCGGCTCCTGCTTTCCTATGGTTCAGCATAGAATTATTCACGCAAAAGGTGAAATACTGATTTTCTATGTCGGGGCATATTTTTTTCCTATACGCCGGAATTAATTATAATTCACTATTGGGCTCTTGTCCTGTCATAAATATGATTTTAATTCCCACTTGAATTAGACAACAGGCAAAAGTGATGCTATAATGTATAGAGGTATTTTTAAGATTGCTGAATTTAGGCCGCTGAAATCTGGCGGTTATAATTGCGAAAATAATTAAAGGGGAAGAATATATGGATTTGCTTTTGACAGACGTTGAAATTCCAGAGGGAACCATAGAAATAACGGAGACAACTTTTCACAATCACAGGCTGGTTGCTTCCGTTAAGATACCTGACAGTGTTCTTGTAATCAGGGAACGTGCTTTTGCCGACTGTGTGAACCTTAAGAAGATTGAACTTCCTGCGGGAATCATGGCAATTGCAAAGGGTGCATTCTACAACTGCGCAAATCTTGAATCCGTTAACATTCCTGAACAGGTTTCTACTATAGAAGAAGGTGTTTTTGAAGACTGCAGCGGACTTGAATCCATTGTTCTTCCGGAAAACGTAACTGCAATCAGGGACCGTGCCTTCAAGAACTGCACCGGCATCAAGAATCTGGTTCTTCCGGACAACCTCATCAGCTGTTCCGCAACTGCATTTCCAAACAGCCGCAAGTACCTGCCGATCAACAAGAACTACAAGTACCAGGACGGCATGATGATCAACACCTACAACAACATGCTGCTTTTTTACACGGGCGAGGCAACGGAAGTAAAGACTCCAAAGGACATCAAGGGAATCGCCTTCAGGGCATTTTCTAATTCCGGGGTTAAGTCGGTGCGCGTGCGCGAAGGTGTTACAAGCATCAGCGACGAGGCCTTTGTAGACGTTGGCTGCGAAACTAAGGTAATCCTTCCTGAATCCGTTGACTACATCGACAACAGTGCCTTTGACAAGAACGTTAAGGTTTACTGCCACAAGGGTTCCTACGCAGAGGGCTGGTGCCGCAACAATCCGGACTACAGCCAGCTTGCTGATGAAGAAGCTTAAGGATGCACAAGGCTGAATTGTAAACGTGAATTAGACCGGATCCGTAAAGGGATTCGGTTTTTTTATAAAGAGGTATTTATGAATAGTTTTGTAAAAAAGCAGATGGCTGTCATGCTGCTTTTTGTCGTGGCATCTGCCGTTTCCCTTGGCTTTATTGCCCACAAGGCAAGGCCTCAGAGTGGAACCCTTAATGATGGTACTTACACTGCCCAGGCGGAAGGACGCAATGGTCCTGTTGTTGTGGAAATCACGGTTCAGGGTGGCAAGGTTGTTTCTTCAAGGGTTATTAAGGAAGAGGAAACGGATTTTGCAAAGCCTGCAGCCCAGAAGATTGCGGAAGAATTTTCAAGGCGCGGTACAACTGCCGGAATCGATGCCGTGTCTGGTGCAACAATCACGTCAAATGCCGTAAAGCAGGCCCTTGAAGGAGCACTTGCACTTGCTCGTGGAGAAACCGTCAAGGTGGAAGCTGCAAAGGATGAAGAATGCGACATCGTCATCATCGGAGCAGGTGGAGCAGGTCTTACTGCCGCCACGGAAGCTGCTTCCCTTGGCAAGAAGGTAATCGTCCTTGAAAAAATGGGTTCATGTGGTGGAAACACCATCAGTGCCACTGGCGGTCTCAATGCAAGCCAGACTTCAATTCAGAAGGCCCTTGGAATTGAGGATTCAAACGAGTCATACTTCAGGGATACGATGAAGGGTGGCCACAACAAGAACAATCCTGACCTTGTCCGCAAGATGGTTGAAGAATCGGCAGCCACCGTTGACTGGCTCATCAGCATCGGTGCAGACCTTACGGATGTTGGCAAGATGGCCGGCTCTACAAACAAGAGAACACACAGGCCTCAGGGCGGAGCTGCAGTTGGTGCTCATCTTGTTCCGGTTCTTGAATCGGCTGCAAAAAAGGCAGGGGCTGACATAAGGTTAAGCTCAAGGGTTACTGACATACTTAAGGCTTCAGATGGAAGTGCATGCGGTGTCATGGTTTCTTCAAAGGGCGGTGACTACAAGATCACTGCAAAGGCTGTAATCGTTGCATCCGGCGGCTTTGGTGCAAATCCTGACATGGTTGTTTCCTACAAGGAAAACCTTAAGGGATTTGGAACCACAAACCACAAGGGAGCAACAGGTGATGCATTTGCCATGGTAGAAAAATTTGGTGCAGCCCTTACACAGATGGACGAGATTCAGACTCACCCGACGGTTGTTCCAGGCAACGGAACCATGATTACGGAGGCTGTGCGAGGAAACGGTGCAATCATCGTAAACCGCAAGGGAACCAGATTCTGTCCTGAAATGGCAACTCGCGACGTAATGTCAAAGGCGATCCTTGCACAGGAAGGTCAGACTGCTTATCTTGTTTTTGACCAGGATGTACGTCAGTCCCTTAAGGCAATTGAAGGTTACGTAAAGAATGGCCTGCTTACCACTGCTGATACTACAAGGGAGCTTGCAGAAAAGCTTGGCATTGATCCTGAAGTGTTTACCGCAACAATGGTTGAATACGCCCATATTGTTTCAAGTGGTAATGATCCTCTTGGAAGAAGGCAGAGTGAAATGCCGCGTCCTCTTACAATGGGACCTTTCTATGCCGTTGAAATCGGACCTGCAATCCATCACACCATGGGGGGAATCGTAATCAACACCAAGGCAGAAGTTCTTGATGCCGAAGGAAAGGCTGTTCCTGGGTTGTATGCAGCCGGTGAAGTTACTGGTGGAATCCATGGAGGCAACCGTCTTGGTGGAAATGCCGTGGCTGACATCTGCATTTACGGAAAGATTGCTGCTGACTCGGCAGTTGCCTACATAAAGTAAAAGCAAGTTGAAAGACTGAACTGCAGGAATTGTGTTCCTGCAAAAAAAATGGGGCCTGCCTGATAAGTTCGGAATGCATTCCGTACTTATCAGGCAGGCCCTTTGTTTTACCTGCGCGTTATTTCGCTTACCATGCAATGCGTGCGCTGACTGCTGCAACCGGAAGCTGTGTTGTAAGGTCAAATCCCCCGGAAACCGTAAGGTTAAGGATGAGCAGGTCAAGACCAAGTCCACCATAAATCATTGGATGAACTGCTGTCTTTGAGTACTTGTCGCCAAGATGTTCCGGCAAAAGTCCCCACTGCTGTGCGATAATCAGGTTGTCGTTGTTTCCCTTGCTTGAAAGGATGCTTGCCCAGTTTGCATCTGCATCCCAGCTGAAGCTTGCATTTGAAATCATGAGTTTTGTTCCGATGAATGGAACAAAGCACAGGGCCTTTATGCTGGCCTGGGCTTCAAGGAAGAAGAGGCTTGAATCGAAGCCGATGTCAATGTCAGCTTCGTCTTCTGAGATGGAAAAGTTACCCTTTGTAAAGTAGTAGCCAGCTCCGACAGAAACCTTAGGCCTGAATGCACCGCCTTTAAGCAGGGCATAGCGAACGTCTCCACCAACAGAAAGGTAGTCGAAGGTCATTGGATCAATGCCAGAAGCGATGGAATCATACTTTGAAGCATCGAATTTTACAAAAGAAAATCCAACGTCAAATGGGAACACGATTCCTCCAAGACGGATGTCTCCACAAATCGTAGGGAATGCAAGGGTGTCTGGAAGGTCCTTTGTGTCAACATCCAGGGCCTGGCATACTTCCTTGATTGGGCTGACGTCAAGCTTTGCTGCACTGACATTTACGCCTACGCCAAAGTGGCATCCTGGAACCAGCTTGCCAATCCATGCCTCGGCATAAACCGTCTGCATCGACTGGGAAACAGGAATTGACTTAAGCAGGTTTTCGCTCATGTCATCCATTCCGTCAAGAACGGTTGAAACAGGATTTGAGATTCCTCCAAGGCTGCTTCCAATGTTTGCGTATGCGTCGCGGATGCTTGATGCTTTTTCCATGATGTCGCTTGCAGAAACATTGTGCTCCTTGAGGGCTGCATTAATCTGTCCCTGGTTGTCGAGTACGATACCTACGATATCATCCGGTACGTCAACAATGACAGGAGTTCCATCGGCAGCCGTAAGTGTTACCGGAGATGCAAGGGCTGCGGTTACTGAAAGGATTGAAACTGCTGCAAGAAGTGCAATTTTCTTCATGTTCATATTTCCTCCATAATAAAATAGAAATTCAACATTAAAAGTCAATGAGTGCTGCGGAAGACCAAAATTCTGCCGCTGCCAAATTTCATGTATATTATAATGTAAAATCTGCAAAAAAAATACCTCTGGCAAAAAAACCAGAGGTACGGGAAAAATTTTCAACAATTACATGTTCTTAACTTTTTCAAGGCGGGCAAGTGCCTTTGCTTCTGTTTCTTCCTTAGCCTTCTTGAGCTTTGCAGTAACAGTGTCCATGTTGTTTACCATGTAAACAGGCTGGAGTGTTGCATCAAGAACGTCGCGCCAAAGTGAGCTTTCAGGATCAACAGTGTTGCGGCTGAGTGTTGCCATGCTGATTGGAAGGTGAACGTACTTGTCGTGAACAAGGCCGATTACAACCTTTGTCTTTCCTGCCATTGCTGCGTGAACTGCATAGTTACCAAGGCGTTCGCAGTAGAGGCTGTCGTTTGCATTTGTAACTGCTGCGCGAACTTCGTAGCTAGGATCGATATACTTAAGGTTGATTTCAATCTTCTTTGACTTGAAGTATGCATTGATCTTGTCGCGGAGGAATGTTCCGATGTCGGCAAGCTTTGTGTTTCCGGAAGCGTCAGTCTGACCTGTTGCTTCAAGAAGTTCCTGTCCTGCACCTTCTGCAACAACGATAACTGCGTGTCCGCGGCGTGCAAGGCGGTCCTCAAGGTGAGCCAGGAGTCCGTTTGGTCCGTCAAGTTCGAATGGAACTTCAGGGATGAGACAGAAGTTTGTTTCGTGGCTGGCAATTGCTGTACATGCTGCAATGAATCCTGATTCGCGGCCCATGAGCTTTACAAGACCGATACCGCCGATCTGGGAGTGTGCTTCCATGTGAACGGAATTAACTGCCTTTGTTCCCTGCTGAACGGCTGTTTCAAAACCGAATGAGCGGTCGATGAACTGAAGGTCGTTGTCAACTGTCTTTGGAATACCAACAACAGCGATGTCAAGGCCGCGGCGCTGAACTTCGTTTGCGATATCCAATGAACCGCGCTGTGTTCCGTCACCACCGATGATGAACATCATGTTGATTCCCATCTTTACGATAGAGTCAACGATTTCTGCAGTCCTGTCTCCGCCACCGCGTGAAGTACCAAGGTATGTTCCACCAATCTTGTGGATTTCATCAACGTTATCAGGATTAAGGTCTACAGGTTCAAAGTTGTTTGATTCAAAGAATCCCTGGTATCCAAAGCGGATTCCCTTGATTCTGCGAACGCCATAGCGGTTCCAGAGTGTGCGAACAACTGCGCGGATAACATCGTTGAGACCTGGGCAAAGACCGCCACAAGTACAGATACCTGCCGTTACATGTTCAGGGTTGAAATAGATGTATTCGCGTGGACCTGCCTTTTCCAGATGGTTTGCTTCCGGAGTGATTGCTTCCGGTTTTTCATCGTATGAATTTACCACACGGCGTACATAAGCGTCATCACGTACAAAAGTAGCACGGAAATCACCGTGATGCTGTGAAAGACTGATTGGTGACTTTATCTTGCATTCACCAAGATTTGTAACTGAAAAGTCGTATTTCAAACCTGCCATAGGGAACCTCGTTTTATATAAACTAACCTAAATTATAGTTTTTAATCGCTAAAAATTCAAGTTGTTGCAAATTTAAGCGGAATTTTCTATTTTTAATAGGCTGAATGACGGTCTTTTTTTTACTAAACAAGGAGTTTTTTTGTGAAGAATTTAAAATTCAATCTTAAGTCAAATAGAACAGTTCAGGCATTGTGTGTCTTAGTGTGTGCCCTGGTTCTTTCAGGTTGCAGCTATAACAGCCTTGTGGACATGAGGGAAAACGTGGAATCCCAGTGGGCAAATGTTGAATCCCAGTACCAGAAGAGGATGGACCTTGTTCCAAACCTGGTTGCCACAGTCAAGGGCTATGCTTCCCACGAAGAGAGCGTGTTCACCCAGATTGCAGATTCCCGCTCAAGGCTCGGGGGAACCGTGACCATTGATTCTTCCATTACGGACGACCCGGAAAAGCTTGCACAGTTTCAGTCAGCCCAGGATCAGATTGGCATGGGCATCGGCCGTCTCCTGTCCCTTTCCGAAAATTACCCGGACCTTAAGGCCAACACTGCATTCCTTGACCTTCAGAGCCAGCTGGAAGGAATCGAGAACCGCATCGCAGTGGAACGAAAACGCTACAACGACATGGTGGGCCAGTACAACAAGGCCATCCAGCATTTTCCTGCATCAATTACGGCGGGAATGTTTCATTTTGAAAAGAAGGCTTACTTCAGGTCGGAATCGGCTGCAGCATCAGCTCCAAAGGTGGAATTTTAAATGACCGTAAAATACATGATGAAAAAACTTGGCCTCAACAGGGAAGACTATGCCGAGATTGAAGAGGCCGTAAAGAAAGCCGAAGAAAAAACTGACGGTGAAATCTGCGTGGCCATTGCTGCAGAAAGTTCTTCCTATGCCTTTTGGGAACTTGCATGTTCAGTGGCCGTTGCCCTTCTTCTGTTTGCCGCCATTCTTCCAGAGTCGGATAGAATCTATTCATTCCTTTCTTCCCATATCTGGGGAATGAAGCCCTGGTTCATGTCGGCACTTTGCGTTGCGTCCTGCGTGCTTGTGTCGGTTCTGCTTTATTTCTTCTATAATATACCTGCAATTGACAGCCGCGTGATTCCCCAGGGGGCAAAGGATGCTGCAGTAAGCGAGCGTGCAATGACCCAGTTTGCCCAGAGTGGAGTGTATCTTACGAAGAATCATTCCGGTGTGCTGGTTTACATTTCCTGGTTTGAGCGTCAGGTCAGGATTGTTGCCGACAGGGGAATCGGAACGAAAATTTCCCAGGACCTGTGGAACCTTGTTGCCGATGAACTTGCGGAAAACCTGAGGAGCGGAAAAACTAAGGAAGCGATTCTTGGCGTTGTTGAGCGCTGCGGAAACCTTCTTGAAGAAAATTTTCCTGCTACGGAAGGTTCGGAAGATGAACTTTCGAATGCAGTTGTAATTCTGGAGAACAGGCCATGGCTCTAAAATCACGGGTCGGCAGGGGACTTTCCTTTCCATGGCTTTTGGTCATGGTTTTTGTCCTGGTTGGAATTCCTTCCCTGTTTCTTTCTGCCATGCCGGAACCTGACAGGAGTGGCACAGTCAGAACCTTGGGGACTGAAGGAACTTATGAAATGGCATCTCCGGTGATGGACGGTGCAGGAATCCTTTCTTCGGCAGAAAAGCACCAGATAGAGAATTTCCTCCTGAACCTGAACAACACCAAGGGCGTGCAGATTGCGGTCCTGTCGGTAAAAAGTCTTGGTGGCGAATCCATCGAGTCCTTCAGCCTGCGCCATGCAGAAAAATTCAAGCTGGGCCAAAAGGGAATTGATAACGGTGCCCTCCTGACCATTGCCCTTGCAGAACACGAGATGCGCATAGAAACGGGCTACGGAACTGAGGGAGCCCTTACCGACGCCCTGTGTGCCCGCATCATCCGGAACATACTGGTACCTTCCTTCAGAAAGGGGGAATATGGCCAGGGAATCTACAGTGCAGTCCAGGCCATGGCATCAGTCATCACAAATGATGAAAGCCTAGTGGATGAAAACGCCCGCAAGTATTGGTCACGGAATGAACAGGTGACGGACAGCCGCCGTGAGGAAAGGGGATCGAGTCTTGTTTCCCTGGTGATCCTTATTTTTGTGCTGTGGGTTTTTATCGGTGCAAGGAGAAGGAGCATTTTCTTCTGGCCTTTCTTCTTTGGATGGCCACACCACCATCATTACGGTGGACACTATTACCACAATTACCATCACGATCACTTTGATGGAGGTGGATTTGGTGGGGGCTTTGGTGGCGGTGGCGGTTCCTTTGGCGGAGGAGGAGCTTCCGGCAGGTGGTAGGCTTGCAGTAAATTTTACCAATGAAGATGTAAACAAAAAATCCCTGCTCATCATTGATATGTACCCATAATCCTGGACACATATTATGAACTATGCGGAACGAATGGATGCTTCCCTGTATTTTACAGGAGGCATCCATTTTGTTTTAACTT